>NZ_QNUG01000010.1 GCF_003385395.1 Epilithonimonas hispanica
GTCTTGATACCTTTGACACAAAATGGTTCACCCTGTTTCTTGTGAATGATTTTTAAATTATAAATCTAATCTTGTATTTTTTATTTTGCAAACTAAAGGGCACAAATTATTTACTAAAAGAAATTATATTTTCAAGGCACAAAGTTTTTAACTTCGTAAAAATGAAAATCTCCATTTTTTTTGCGACTTAACACATTTTTAATAGGATTAATTTTGCGACTTTGCGATAAAAATAATTCTGTAAAAACAAGTTTAAATATTTTGAAAGCATATAATCCTCTTTGAAATTTCAGAGAGGATTTTTTTGTGAATTACTTTTAGCACAATCTTTGAATTATTCTAAAAAATTCAAGTATATGAGTGCGGTTAATGTAAAGACAATGGTATTAAAAATATTAAAATGGATAGGAATCAGCATTGCTTCTATCCTATTTCTAATGTTCATTATTCCGATACTTTTTCCAGGAACGATTTCTCAACAAGTAAAGATTTTTGCAAATAAACATCTTGCAGGAGAATTGGATTATAAGAAAACGCATTTGACTTTTTTCCGCCATTTCCCTTCTCTCACGGTTTCTGTAGACGATTTTATACTGAAAGGTTCCAAACCCTTTGAGCAAGATACATTGCTTGCTGCAAAAGATGTTTCTGTAGGAATCAACTTGAAAAATCTGATTTTTAATCAAGAAATAAAAATTGATGAGATTTATGTAAACGACGCAACAGCCAATGTTTTCGTCAATTCTAAAGGACAAGCCAATTACAATGTTTACGTTTCCAAACCGTCAGAAAAACCAAAAGATACAACAGAAGCAGGCGCATCAATCAAATTAGATTTAATCAAATTAAAAAATTGGAATATCAAATATAATGACCACTCTGCAAACGTTTTAGTCAATGCGAAAGGTCTTAATTATACAGGAAAAGGTGGATTGAGCGAAGATATTTTTGATTTAAAAACCGACCTCGAAATTGAAAAAATAGATTTTGCACTCAATCGAATTTGGTACGCACAAAAGAAATATCTGAAAGCCGATTTGATTACGAGAATCAACACCAATGCGTTGACTTTTGTCTTAAGAAAAAATGAGCTCAGAATCAATGAACTTCCTCTGAAATTCACAGGATTTGTGAGTATTTTGAAAGATGGATATAACCTTAATATCAATGCGGCTTCGGAGAAAACGACGATTAAAGATATGTTGTCCATTCTTCCTCCTCAATATTTATCTTGGGTTAAGGACACGAAAATCGAAGGAAATAGTGATTTATTTTTCAGTCTGAAGGGACGATTCAGCGAACCTAAAAATCTGAAACCTGATTTGAAAGCAAGTCTAAAAGTTAATAATGGTTTCGTCTCCAACAGCAATGCACCAGTTCCAATGAACAATCTTAATATGGATTTAAATGTCGATTTGCCTTCGCTGGATACTGAGAAACTCCTACTCGATTTGAGAACTTTGAGTTTTGATTTAGGAAAAAACAACAATTTTCGAGCTGTTGTAAAAACGCAGGGATTGAACGAAATGAAAATCAATGCGAACATCAAAGGTGCTGTTGATTTGGCAACTTTGGATTCTGCGCTTGGTTTGAAAGATATTGAACTGAAAGGTCTTATGAATACAGATATTCAGTCGAATGGGATTTTCAGTCTGGATAAAAAATTATTTCCTAAAACGAAAGGTTCTTTCAATCTGAAAAATGGCTGGCTTAAAACTAAATATTACCCAAATCCAATCAAGAATATCAATATTTTAGCGAATATTCATAATACTGATGGAACTTTCAAAAGTCTTGGCGTGAAACTCGACCCTTTCAAATTTGATTTTGAAGGTAATCCTGTTTTTGTGAATGCAGATTTACAGAACTTCGAAGATGTTCTATATAAAGTCCGAGCAAAAGGCGTCTTGAATGTCGGCAGAATTTATCAAGTTTTTGCTAAAGAAGGATTTGATGTCAGCGGTTTGATTATGGCAGATTTATCTTTGAATGGAAGACAAAGTTATGCGACAACCGGACAATACAGCAAGCTTGATAACAGAGGAAATCTCATCTTAAAAAATATCAAAGCCACAACAGAATATCTGCCGAAATCATTCTATATCAAAGAAGGAAATTTCGAGTTTGAGAACGAAAAAATGTGGTTCAGAAAATTCTATGGTAATTATGGAAAATCCGATTATTCACTCAATGGATATTTATTGAATACCATCAATTATTTCATCGAAAGAAAAGGAACATTGCACGGCAGATTTCATTTGAAATCCAATTATATTTTGGTAGATGAATTTATGGCGCTGAAAGAAGGTGATAATACAGACAAATCCCTTGCAGTAACCTATGCGAAGGAAGAACATCCGAAAAGCAGCGGCGTTGTCATTGTTCCAAAAAATCTGGATGTTTCATTGGAAGCTAATGCTAAAAAAGTAGAATTCAAAGGACTTGGATTGAACAATCTTTTAGGGTTAGCATCGGTCAGCAAAGGCGAAGTTTATTTGAAGAATACAAGTTTTGACATCATAGGAAGTAGAATGAAAATCGATGCAAGATATCAGGACGAATCACCAATCACAGCTAATTATGACGTAGCTTTGAATGTTGCAGACTTCGATGTTCAAAAAGCTTACAAAGAAATTGATATGGTGCGTGAAATGGCGACTGCTGCGAAAGATGTGAAAGGAATTGTCTCTCTGAATTACAAACTGAAAGGTGATTTTGACGGCAATATGAAACCTATCTATCCATCATTGGAAGGTGGCGGAAACGTAAATCTGAGAGACGTGGAAGTCAAAAACCTGAAAATGCTTTCGACGATTGGAGAGAATATAGGCGCCGATGCTTTTGATAATCCGGATATGAAAGGCGTGGATATCAATACAACCATCAACAATAATCTCATTCACGTGGAGCCTTTTACCTTCAAAGTATCAGTGTTGAGACCTACGATTAGCGGAACTTCGAGTTTCAATGGTTTGCTAGATTTCCGAGTGAGAGTGGGATTACCACCGGCTGGCTGGATTGGATTCCCAGTTGTGGTTACGGGAACACACGAGAAACCAAAAATCAAAATCTTCAGCAAAACCGGACAAGGTATTGTGGAAGCCTTGTATAATACCAAATCTAACAAAGTCATCCGAGAAGAAAAACGAGCCGAAAAAAAATCTCGAGCACAACAGCGAAAAGAAAAACGCGCTCAGGAAAAGAAAGCCGAGAAAGCCGAAAAGCAGATTGATAAAGATTTGAAGAAGAAATAAAATATTTTAAGTTTTTAATATAACTGATGTAATTTTTATCAAAATACCAATAATAAAAAATCCGAAGAAAATTATTCTCCGGATTTTTATGCTTATAGATAATTTTAAAATTTAAACAAAAGGTAATTTAACCACTTTCGCAGGAATATCTTTGTTTCTGATTCTGATGAAGATTTCTGAACCTATTTTGAAGTTTGGTTTATCAACGTAAGCTAATCCCAATCCTATTTTTTTCATTGGAGACATTGTTCCGGAAGTTACTTTTCCAATGACATTGCCTTCTGCGTCCACCACTTCATAATCGTGTCTTGGGATTGCTTTTTCTTGCATTTCGAAACCTACTAATTTTTTGGAAACACCTTCAGTTTTTTGATTTTGCAAGAATGCTTTGTTCACAAAATCTTTATCGAATTTCGTAATCCAGCCTAATCCAGCTTCCAGCGGAGAAGTTGCATCATCGATATCATTTCCGTAAAGACAGAATCCTTTTTCTAATCTCAAAGTATCTCTGGAAGCCAATCCACAAGGAATCAACCCAAATTCTTTCCCAGCTTCTGTCAAAGCATCCCAAAGTTGTTCTGCAAATTTGTTATCAAAATAAATTTCGAATCCACCACTTCCTGTATAACCTGTGTTAGAAATAATCACATCAGAAAAACCGGCAACAGAACCAATTGAGAAATGATAATACGGAATTGCTGATAAATCTGTATCAGTTAATTTTTGAAGAATCTCAGTAGCTTTTGGACCTTGAATTGCGATTAATGACATCTCATCAGAAGCATTCGTCATTTTTGCTCCGAATTTCTCATTGTATTTTGCAATGTGATTCCAATCTTTATCAATATTGGAAGCGTTTACAACCACAAAATATTTTTCATCCTCGATTTTGTAAACAATTAGGTCATCTACAATTCCGCCAGTTTCGTTTGGAAGGCAAGAATATTGTGCTTTTCCGTTTTCCAAAGCATCAACATTGTTGGAAGTAACAAACTGCAACAAGTCTTTTGCAGAAGCACCTTCGATGAAAAATTGTCCCATATGAGACACATCAAAAATTCCCGCTTTTTCGCGGACAGCAAAATGTTCTTCTGTAACTCCTGAATACTGAACAGGCATTTCGAATCCTGCAAACGGAACGATTTTAGCGCCTAAAGAAACGTGTTTATCGTATAAAGCGGTTTTTTTCATTTTAAAAGGAAGATTTATTTTAGTTGCGCACAAATCTAAGAATTAGTTTTGAGTTATGGATTATGAGTTTTAATTGGTTTTTTAGTAAAATATAAGAATATGCTCATCGAAATAACTACAAACAATATGTATAATTCTTTGGTACATTTCTCATCATTCATTTTATGAATTCTACCAATTGTATAAACTTTTGATTTAGCAATCTTTTTAAGTTCAGAAATGGAATTAGAATTTTCAATCTCCATAATTTGTTCTCTTTGAAAAGCCTGATTCTTTACTGGAACAATATCAATTTGATAAGTATTAATCACAAATAACCATCCCAATAAAATCATTAAGCAAATAAAAATCAATCGTCTAAGAATTTTCATAAAGTTTTTCTTCAAAAATAAATATTTTTAAAATACAAGCTGATAAATATTGGTTGAAGTCCATTAGCAATTTGGTTATCTTTGCAGTTCAACTTTAAACCTTGAACATTAAACCTTAAATCAATTATGAGCGACACTATCCTTTGTCCAAAATGCCAATCCGAATTCACTTACGAACAAGACAATCTTCAAGTTTGTTCTCAATGTTTCCACGAATGGGATCCTGCAGAAGTTTCAACGGAAGGTAAAATTTTCGATTCTCTTGGTAAAGAATTGCAAAATGGAGATTCTGTAATTGTTATCAAAGATTTGCCTGTAAAAGGTGCTCCAAAACCTGTAAAAGCAGGAACCAAAGTTAAAAATATCAGATTAAGACCAGACAGCGACCATAATATCGATTGTAAAATTGACGGTTTCGGTTCTATGGCTTTGAAATCTGAGTTTGTGAAAAAAGCCTAATCATCAGATTCTAAAATATAAAAGTCGCGAAGATTGATTCTTTGCGACTTTTTAATTTATTTATAATTCAAATATTTAAATAAAAAAAAGGAAAGTTTTGGCAGGGTAAACTTTCAAAGACTTTGATTGCGAATGCTAATTTCGGTCTTTAGGGGCAGAAAGAGAATTAACCAAAAATTTCCTATATACTTTTGTTTAGCAAAATTAGAAAATTTTTACAATTCAACAAACTGAAAATGTAGAAGTTATCCATATTTTATCAACAATTGATTTTTTGTCTTATTTTAAATTAAATCTTAGATACAATTCAACAACGACAAAAAATAATTAAACCACAAAAGTCACAAAAGAAAATCCAAAAGAGCAAATAAGCTAGGGTTTCTAAAATAAATTTCTTTTTTGAACTTTTGAAAAACTTAATCCAAAATAATAGCTTTTGTGACTTTTGTGGTTTTCAAAACAAATTTTTAAAGGTTCTAAAATCCCAAAAAGACTTTTCCTGAAATAGAATTTGGAGTATAAATCACAATTGATTTATCATTAATTTTAAGTCTGTTTCTGTAATGTGAACCTGCAAAAAGGCTTTCCAAAACAGTCGCTTCTACTCCATTTTCTGCCACTTTTATTTGATGTGGAAAATAATGTTTCTTAGAAAGATTGAATTGAGTTTTTTCTTCGTCAGAAAAAATATTGACCTCTCCCAAAAGCTTCGCAACATAATCGTTATAAGGATTTTCGTAAGTTTCTTTCGGCGAATCATTCTGAATTAATCGTCCTTGTTGAAGAACTACAATTTTATCTGCCCAAGGTAAAACTTCTTCCAGATTATGTGTTGAAATCAAAAGACTCATTTTATTTTGTCTCACATAATTGAAAAGTTTATCTCTCAATTCAAATTTGCGAGAAAAATCCAGATTACTGAAAGGTTCATCCAACAAAAGCAGCTTTGGAAGAACAGCCAAAGCTCTGGCAATTGCTACGCGTTGTTGTTGTCCTCCACTTAAGTTTTTTGGAATTACTTTAGCATATTCTGTAAGTCCAACAACATCCAATAATTCGTCAACTTTTTCTTTTTTTGATTTTAGATTGATGTTAGAAATGTATTTTCCAACGTTATCGTAAACAGTTCCGTAAGGCATCAAATCATAATTCTGAGCCACAAATTTCATCTGCGCTTCGCCAGGAACAAGATTTCCTTTTGGTCCTAAAAGTTTTTGTCCATCAAAGATAATTTCTCCATTTTGCCAATCCATCAAACCATAAATGAGACTCAACAAAGTTGATTTTCCACAACCACTTTCACCAGCTAAAGCTATGATTTGACCTTCATCTACATTCAGATTAAGATTTTGAAATAATGTTTTATCGGTCTGATAATTGAAATACAGATTCTTAACTTCTAGCAACATTTTTAAAAATAAGATTTTAAACTCGTAATAATTTTATTACTTTAGCAAAGTACGGAAAAGTAACTAATAATTTAAAATATTTGAAGTGAAATTGCACCACGATTCCATTTCTATTCTGAAAAATCTCTTGATATGAAAAAGACAACTTTAATATCCGCAATTTTATTGATTTCTGCTTCGGTTTTCATTATTTCGTGCGGAAAAGACAAACCTGTAACCAGCGAAAGTAATGAAGTTTTGACCACAACAGACGGAAAAATCTATGCTGTTGATACATTGAACAGTAAAGCAGAATGGAAAGGTTTTAAAGTTGTAAAGTCTGACAACACGAGTCATATTGGAACTTTGAAGTTTGAAAGCGGAGAAGTAACCGTGAAAGACAACAAGCTTGAAAGCGGACAATTTGTAATTGATATGACTTCTATCAAGAACGATGATTTAACAGATTCTGAAAGCAACGGAAAACTGATTGGACACTTGAAAAGTGCAGATTTCTTTGACACAGAAAAATTCCCAACTGCTTCTTTTGAAATTACTAAGATATCAGAAGCGCCTGCTGGTGGAGATTACAACACTATTATTGACGGAAATCTAACGTTGAAAGGCATTACAAAACCAGCAACTTTCAATGCTAATGTAAAATTGAAAGATGGCGAATTGAGCATCGCAACAGAACCAAAAGACATCAACAGAGATGAGTTTGGGATTGTTTTCCAAATGCCTGCCGCTGAAGGTTTGATTAAAAATGAAATCAATGTTCAGATGAAAGTTAAAGCGATTGAGAAAAAATAATCGGTTTAAGTTTAAAAATACAAAACCCTTTCAGAAATTTTGAAAGGGTTTTGTATTTTAGAAAAGTTTCATATCTATTTCTCATAAACCAAATAACCATAAGCTGGTAAATTGATATCAGAACCTTTGATTAATTCAACCTTATTCTTTGTGAAAATGTTCTTATAACTTCCCACCGAATTGTCGTCTTCTAGTTTGAAATTAACAGCATCTTTTGAAGTATTAATTAAAACCAAAACTTCGCGGGCACCATTTTTTCTAAGATAAGCCAAGATTTTGTCATTCGAAGTGGTGTTAATCCAAAAAGTTGTAACAGCTGGGTCGCCACCTCTTAATGCTGGATTTACGGATTTCAAAGCAAATAGTGTTTTGTAGAAATCTTCCAATTCATATTTTCCGTTCCAAGGAATCGGATCTTTTTCGAAAAATTCCAGACGCTTAGCTTTCATTGGTAATTCCTGGCCATTGTAAAGTAGAGGAACACCATTCCAAGTCGCCGAGAAAACAGCTAAAGCAGGTGCAAAATCTCCATATTTCTCATATTCGGTTCCGTTCCAAGAGTTTTCGTCGTGATTGCTTGTAAACCAAGCTCTCATAGAGTTATCTCCTATTTTGGAATATTGTTCCAAAAGATTTTTCAAATCAGAAAGTGGAAGATTTTTCTTATAAAAGTCTTCGGAAAGATGCATCCATTTCCAACTGTAACTTGCATCGAAAACTTTACCATAATCCGGATTTTCTAACTCATCAAATTCTCCTAAAAAGAAAAGAGGTTTCAGTTTTTCAACTTCGGGTCTTGCTTGTTGCCAGAAATCAACTTCTACCCAGCTTGCCAAGTCGCATCGGAATCCATCTATATTGGTTTCTTTTACCCAATACTTCATAGCGTCAATCATTGCAAGACGCATTTCTTTATTAGAATAATCCAGTTCGATGATATCATCCATTCCGCTGGCTTTATGGAAACTTCCGTCAGCATCCTTCAAGTAATATTCTGGATGAGATTTTGTCCAAACATGATCCCAACCTGTATGATTCGCAACCCAGTCGATAATGACTTTGAATCCCATTTTGTGAGCTTCATTTACCAAATGTTTGAAGTTTTCCAAAGTGCCAAATTCCGGATTGATGCTTGTATAATCATAAGCAGCATATTGACTTCCCAAACTTCCCTTCTTGTTGAGTTGAGCAATTGGCGTGATTGGCATAAACCAAAGTGTTTCCACACCCATTTTCTTAAGCCTAGGAAGTTCTTTTTCGAAAGCTTCAAAAGTTCCTTCTTGTGTGTATTGTCTAACGTTAACTTCGTAGATATTGGTAGTACGCTTCCAATCTTGTGGGTTTTCCATTGTATGATTCTGGGTTTTACAGGATAATAATAATGCGGCGATTGCCGGAATAAGAATCAGCTTTTTCATTGCTAAATTTTTAAAGTCTATTCTGTAAAAGTAATGAAAATAAAAAATCTTGAAAAGTATAGGCTTGTTAATGTTTGATAAAAAAGCATTACGTCTTAAGTTCTCCCACTTTTTATTAATTAATCTTATCAAAATAAAGAAACGTTGCAATTAAAAAAGAAAAAGCCCGAAAAAAAATCGGGCTTTAATATATTTTAGAAAGAATAATATTAATCTTCATCATCTTCGTCAAAAACATCGTTGTATCCTTCGTCATCATCGTTGTAATCGTCATCTTCGTCTTCAAAACTACTTTCTTTGAATTCTGAATCAAAATCTCCAAAATCATCATCCATAAAAGGTGTAGCAGAACTTTTACTTTTACCATTGCTTGAAGAGCCCGTTTTGCTTGGTGCTTTCAATGGAACATTCCCGAATCTGTAAACTGTAAGTGGATAATTAACAGCTGTTTTTTCATCTACAATTTCCAACAATTCACAGAAAAATTCCCAAAGTTCTATAAATCCATATTGGAATCTCATTTTGCTTCCAACAGCTGGGAAACCTTCTGGCAAGTAGATATCGGACATTATTTCGCCATCGCCGTCATCGCTCATATCTTCTAGAGGAACAGCATTTCCTTCATTCCACTCATCATCAGAAAAATAAAAAGAAGACAACTCTTCACCAGGAAGGTTGAAAGCACTTTTTATGCCCAGATGAAGATTCCAAAGTGTTTGTTTTTCTTTTACCTCGATGTCTCGGAAGATTGTTTCTTTGGCGTCTAGAATTACTCTAACTTTATAAACCATTTTCGTTTTACTTTAAACTTTATATTACCTTGATTAACGTTGCAAATATAAAACAAATGAAATTTCAGAAAAGTTTCTTGGAAATTTTTTTTCAAAAAAGTTTTGTTTAAATTCAGCGCATCGGTGGGTGTCTATCGATGTATAAAAGAGGGTTTATTTTTTTTGTTTTTTCTAAGAAAGGTTTTGATAATTTGAATTTAAATTTAGTTCCTGAGAGATAGACACTTTCTACAGAAATAGATTGTTTATGAGCTTCCATGATGTGTTTTACAATAGCCAGACCAAGACCAGAGCCACCTTCTTTTCTATTTCTACTAGATTCTACACGATAAAAACGTTCAAAGATTCTTGGCAGGTTTTCAGGTTTTATTCCCATTCCGTTATCTTCCACAGAGATGTGTATGCTTTTCATCCCTTCTCTTGTCGAAACAATGATTTGAGCCTCTTCTCGATTGGCATATTTTACCGCATTGGAAATAAGATTGATCAAAACTTGAGAAATCCTTTGCTTATCTGCAAAAACCAAAAGCTGAGATTGCGTGGTCTGCAGCTGCATTGTCATAGAATGTCTTTCCGCTTCCATTTCCAGAAGGTCAAAAACTTCCTGAATTAAATAATTAATATCAAAAGTCGAATACTTCAGTTCAATCTGTCCCGCTTCAAAACGGTTAATCATATCAAGATCTTTCACTATATTAAGGAGTCTTTCAACAGATTTATCGATTCTTTCAAGATATTTGTCTCGGATATTAAGATCTTCCACACCACCATCGCGCAAGGTTTCTATATAACCTTGAATAGAAAAAAGAGGCGTTTTGAGTTCGTGGGAAACGTTTCCGATATATTCTTTTCGGTAGTCTTCCATCTCTTTCATCATATCGATTTCGGCATTTTTCTGATTCATCTCGTGAACTTTTTCACCAAGTTCTTTGAAGCCAATATCTGTATCAAAATCGTGAATAATATCTTCTGGAAGAATATTGGTGATTCTCCTAATCTGATTCTTACTATAAAAACTGAATAGAAATTCTAAAACAAAATAGTTAACAATGAAAACGAACCACAATGTAAAGATTAAGAAGTAATTGAAATCTCTGGTCTTGAAGAAACTATCGCTGGAGTAGAATTCAAAAATCATTACAACGCCTCCAACCACAGCAACCAACAGAAAGGATGCTGCAACAGATAACCAATTGACTTTTATCGAATTTCTAAATTTCATTTCAAAAAAAAGATTTTCTTTATAGAAAATCTTAAACTACTAATTTATAACCTATTCCTTTGAGGGTTTGTATCGTATTGATACCCAATTTCTCCCTTAATCTTCTGATGTGAACGTCAATCGTCCTTTCGCCAACGATAACATCATTACCCCAAACTTTTTCAAGGATTTCTTCTCTTTTGAAAACTTTCTCTGTATTAGAAGCTAAAAGATATAGCAAATCGAATTCTTTCTTTGGTAACAAAAACTCTTCTTTACCTTTAGAAACCTTGAAATTATCTTTATCAATAATCAAATCTCCAATTTCTATATAATTTGAATTTTCCTGAGAATTAGCACCCATTTGTAATAATGCGGCTACTTTGGAAACAAGAACTTTGGGTTTGATTAGTTTTACAATATAATCATTAGCACCAGCTTGATAACCTGCTAGTTGTGAGAATTCTTCACTTCTTGCAGATAAGAACACAATCAGAGTTCTTTGTAATTCTTTGATTTTGCGAAGGTCCTGACAAGTTTCGATTCCGTCTTTCTCTGGCATCATTACGTCTAACAGAATAAGGTCTGGCAAGATTTCTTTTGCCTTTTCAATTCCCTCATTTCCATTTCCAGCAGTAAAGACCTGATAACCTTCTTTTTCCAAATTATAAGAGATGATTTCCAAGATGTCCTGCTCATCATCAATTAAAAGGATTTTTTTACGATTCATTTCGATTTATTAATTATCCCAAAATTAAAAAAAATTGAACTCTATATCACTAAATGTTTAAAGTTCACACAAATTTAACATTTATAAAATAAATAATTGATGTTTTGAAATGATTTTTGACAAGAATAATTCTATGTTTTAATTAGAAGTTATAGGTTTCATTTTTGAGGAAATTAAGTTAAATTTGCACCTCACTTTTCAGAATTATGGAAGAAGAAGAAAAAAAATCACTCAATTTTATAGAACAAATCATAGAAGACGATTTGGAAAACGGCTTAGGAGCGGATAAACTTAGATTCAGATTTCCGCCGGAACCAAACGGTTATCTTCACATTGGTCACACAAAAGCAATCTGTATCAACTTTGGTTTGGGGCAAAAGTATAATGCGCCTGTTAACCTTCGTTTTGATGATACCAATCCTGCAAAAGAAGAGCAGGAATTCGTTGATTCTATCAAAGCTGATATCGATTGGTTAGGTTTCAAATATGATCAGGAATTATATACTTCAGATTATTTTGAACAATTATATATTTGGGCTGTTGAATTGATTAAGCAAGGAAAAGCTTATGTAGATGAACAATCTTCCGAAGACATTACGGCACAAAGAAAGAATCCTTTTGAGCCAGGAATCGATTCACCTTTTAGAAATCGTCCTATCGAAGAAAGTCTTGAACTTTTTGAAAAAATGAAGAACGGTGAATTCGAAGAAGGAACGATGAGCTTACGTGCGAAAATCGATATGGCTTCTCCGAATATGAATATGCGTGATCCTGTGATGTACAGGATTTTGAAAAAACCGCATCACAGAACGGGCGAAAAATGGAAAATCTATCCGATGTACGATTGGGCACACGGAGAGTCTGATTATATCGAGCAAATTTCACATTCATTATGTTCATTAGAATTCGAGAATCACCGTCCACTTTACGAATGGTATCTTGACCAAGTTTATGATAACGAAAGCGTTGCGCCAAAGCAGAGAGAATTTGCAAGGATGAACGTTTCTTATATGGTAACTTCCAAAAGAAAACTTCAAAGATTGGTTCAAGAAGGTGTTACAACAGGTTGGGATGATCCAAGAATGCCAACTATTTCTGGATTGAGAAGAAAAGGTTACACGCCAGCTTCAATCAAAAACTTCATTGAAAAAGTTGGAGTTGCGAAACGTGAAAACTTAATTGATATTCAGTTGCTTGAATTCTGTGTTAGAGAAGACCTTAATAAAGTTGCAACGCGAGTAATGGCGGTTGTAAATCCGGTTAAATTAATCATCGAAAATTATCCAGAAGATAAAGAAGAATGGTTGGAAACTGAGAATAATCCTGAGGATGAAAATGCCGGAACAAGACAAGTTCCTTTCTCAAGAGAAGTTTACATCGAAAGAGAAGATTTCAAAGAGGAAGCTGATAAGAAGTTTTTCCGTCTGAAATTGGGTGGAGAAGTGCGATTGAAAGCTGGATATATTATCAAAGCTGAAAGAGTTGAGAAAGATGCTGATGGCGAAATCACAACTATTTATGCGACTTATGACGAAGATTCTAAGTCTGGAAGCGGAACTGAGGCGAGTCTAAGAAAAGTAAAAGGAACGTTACATTGGGTTTCTGCAAAACACGCTTTACCAATCGAAATCAGGACTTACGAAAGATTGTTCACGACAGAACAACCTGATGCTGAGAAAGAAGTTGATTTTATGGAATTCGTGAATCCGGAATCTTTGAATGTTTCTTACGGTTTTGCAGAACCAAGCTTAAAAGATGCCACTTTGGATGACCATTTCCAGTTCCAGAGAATCGGTTATTACAAGAAAGATAGAGACTCTTCTGATGAGACTTTGGTATTCAACAGAACAGTTACGCTTAAGGATGGTTATAAGCCTTAAAATTGTAAAAAGTAGAATGAAAAATGTACAAAATAAATTTTGATTCTTAAATAAATATTAAATTGAAAATCAGTCGTTTGGCTGATTTTTTTGTTTAGATGTAACGAAATTTATCGAGTCATTGTCTTATCCTCAAGTAAGATAAAACTATGAAAACTAAATTTTGTATTCTTCTATTAATTCTTTTTTCGATGCAGATTTTTGCTCAGAAATCGATGGCTTCTGATAGTATTTCGAGAAAGAAATTGATGGCTGTCAAAAAAGAACAGAACAATGTCCCGATGATTAATAATTTCTCACTTAGAATTTCTTATTTCTTACTTAAGGGGTATATCTAAATGTTAAAGACTACATATATCAAAAAAAGCCTAAAAACAGGCAAAAAAAGCCAAAAATCAAAAAAGACAATTCGAAATTCACCGTTATTTAACTGATATTTACCGTTATTGAACCGATATAGAATTCGATATTAATAGAGCGAAAATAGCGGTCTGATTGGCTTAATAACGATATTCATTCTATGAACCGTTATTTTAAAAATTTCAAATTATATAAATCCAGTAAAAAACCCAACGGTAACAAAAATTAAACTTTTGGATTGTTACCATTTATGCTACTATTTATGTTACCATTTTAAACGGTAACATTTTTTTTACTTTTGGTGTGGTAACAAATTAGCCTTTGTTACTATTTCTCTCAAGCTCGAAACCTCACCTTCTAAGTCTGCTAATTTGTCATAAATATCAGCAGGGTCTGGTAGCTGAAAATTAAGATGTAGCTTAATTTCCCAAACCTCTTTTATACTTTCCGGATTGATATTTTGCGTTGGATAATTCTTTCTATTATCAGACTTGCAAATAAGATTGTTGTACTTCTTTATTTTATTTATACATCTTTTAATCAAACCATCTTCAATTTCATTTGAAATAACTGCATAAATTCTGTTATCCTTTATACCAGTTATCCAGTTCTCTACAAATTGTCCAACAACGTAACCTCCTGCCAAAGTTGGAAACATAGACGTCCCCTCAATTTCAAACATTCTGAAGAGTCCGTTATTTAATCCCGGCATTCTGAATGAAGGTAATTTTTTAATGAAATTTTCATTGTTGTAACCTTCAAGATACCCTGCTTTTAGTTTATGTGGTACAAGTACAATGTTATCCACATTGTGCGAATCTACAGTAATAATAGTTGGAGTAACGTTACTGTAATCTTTTTTTGTTTCTGCTATGGTAGTATTCATAGAAAAACTTCCGCTCACAGGAGTAATAACCTTTGCATTCTTTTGCAAGCTTCCTTGACCGGTTATGTACCAATTCAAATCTAAATCTTCAAACTTGTTTGATAAGTCCTGCAAAATATCCACAGATGGTTTTGCATTTTCCTTTTTTAACCTATACAATTTTTCAGGCGAACTGTACCCGAGAGCCTTTGCAAGCTCGGGAATACCGGAAAACCCATAAAATAAGGCTATCTCTAAAGTTCGTTCAAAGAAGTTTGAATTTTTATTCAAATTTGTTTGCATAGTTCAAACTTGTTTGTATATTTGCGTATAATTATTACGCAAAAATAAGAAAATATGACAACTAGCAATGAAAAAATTGAAATAAAAGTTAGCGAAGTCGCTGCCGTTTTGGGCTGGAAGTACACTACTGCTAAGTCTATTAAGGATAGAATGTCACCAAAAATCAAGTTTCAAACTTATTTGGATTGCGAAAAAAAGCTGAGAGAAGCTAAGGAAAAGATCAATAATGAATTATCAAACTAATATAATATGAAAAAATACATCTCCGTGATTCCTTATCACAAGCACGTGGCAAGTGTTATCAAAAATTATTATCACATCATTCTATTTAGAAAGCATATTGATTTTCACTACAGAACTGATTTTAATATAAAATAAGTATGAATCAAGCAATGATATCAAATAGAGGTTTTCAATGTCCGGTAAAAGGATGTGATAAAAAACTTAATCGAAAATTTTCAGCTCAAGGTTTAACAATGCATTTTATAGCTAAACATCCCGGAGAGTTAGAAAAGAGACTAAGGCTAAAAGTAATATAAGGCAATAGGGTGTCCTGGATAATTTTTTTGTCCCGGATGTAGGGTTCAACTCCCTGCATTGCCACAAAAATCCCAAACGGTTTAAAGCGTGGTTCGATTCCACGCTGGGAACAATACAATAACAATGAATTTCAGACAGGGCGATATTATTACACGTAACACAGGAGACAAACAAACCGTTTGGGTCTCTCAGCGTTTGATAATTGATGTATGTGGGATTTCTGATTCTCATTTCAGAAAGAACAGAACCAAATACAAAGAGTCTGTTCAGAAATGTTACCATCATCATAACATTTTGCCAGACACCGGTAAAAGCTGGCGATGGGCGAAGATGGATGCAGGTTTCTATTATGATCTTGCAAGGATATCTAACAAAGCTCCACAAAACTACAGAGGCTATTTTGGTGACAGTTCCGCACTGGTTAAAAGCTATGAG
This sequence comes from Epilithonimonas hispanica, assembly GCF_003385395.1. GTDB lineage: Bacteria > Bacteroidota > Bacteroidia > Flavobacteriales > Weeksellaceae > Epilithonimonas > Epilithonimonas hispanica. The sequence continues at coordinate 16,000 of NZ_QNUG01000010.1, forward strand.
GATTTTATCAATAATACTCAGATCTCGGATTTTGAAGATATGTTTAAACGTCATTTAAACCGTGTTTTCAGAACATACTTGGAGTTTTACAATGATGCTAATGAAGTACAACGCCCGGCACTTGCAAAAGCCTGTGCGGTGATTGATTTCATACTGGAGCATAAAGACAATTATCCAGGAACCAAATCCAAAATCTACAAAGATTTAGAACCTGTTTTGAAAAAGATGGATTTGCAGTACATCCCACATCATCACCTTAGACTGAAGGAAAAAATTGATGAGTTATTTGCGACTGAATCGCTGGCAATTCCTGATATCATCAAACTGCCTAGAACTGGTAACACTAATTCAATGGTGTTTGATGACCCGGAACTTGTAAGCTGGGCGATGCAGTTGAGAAATATGCCAAAGAACTACAGCAATGACTACATCATCCGAAAAATAACAGATATGTGTGAGCTGGTTGGCAAACGTACACCATCACGCAGATGGTACGGACAAAACATCTTTGAGCAAAACGGAACAAAGTTTTTAACGGCTAAAAGATACGGCTCTAGTAGGAAATCACACATTCATAAATCTTACATTCCTTTTGCTAATGCGTTATTTGCGGGCGATTGCTGGGAAATGGATGCAACTAGAGTAAACATAGTTTCTCACGAGGTTGAAGTTGTGAATGAAGAAACAGGAAAGAAAACTAAAGCAGATAAGTTTCTGATGGTAGTCGCTATCCGTGATGTTCATTCCGGTGATGTTTTAGGCTATTCTTTCAGTCATTCAGAAAACCATTTGGTTTATGCTGATGCAATGAAAATGGCGGTTCAAAAAACAGGTTATTTGCCTTACGAAATTGTTACTGACCGTTTTCCGGGACATAACACACCACAAATGGAAGATTTGTTTGCAAGAATGGAGGCTCTTGGTGTTCATATAGAGTTTGCTCACGATGCTAATAGAAAAGCAGGTGTTGAGAGATTCTTCAGAACATTGCAGCAAATCACGATGCCGGATTCGGATTATTTCTATGGAGACGGTATTCAGTCTCGCAGTTTATCTGCTTTCCGTTCACCGGAATACATTGCGCAGATCAAAAAAGAAAGCAAAAAAGCTGGATTTGATATGTACAAAGCCGTTGAGGAAAGCACATTCATTATTGAAAGTTTCCGTGATACACTTTACAGCCGATATAGCCGTAAACATAAAAATCTACAAAAGTCGCCTAGACAAATTCATAACGATAGCGAAAAACCTCACGTGATTGAAGTTTCCGAAGCTACTGTATCAATGTTGTTTGGTCTTAAAAAGACAATCCAAATCCGAAATAAAGGTCAGATTGCAACTGAGATTCTAGGCGTAAAAATGAGCTACTTCATCAGTCGAGCTTACTATGACATCATTAAAAATTATCATACAGAATCTATTGTTATGTCTTATGATATTGAGGATTTGAGTGTTGTTTTCCTTTGGGAAAAGCACGGACAACTATTGAAGTCGCTTTGTGAAGCTGAGTATTTTGTAGAACCTCAGAAATATGGTCCGAACAAAGTAATGCAACAAGTAGGCGTAGCAAAAGCACGTGAAAAAGCAATCAACGAACTGAAAGAACTGGACTATCAAGAAACCATTGGCGAAGAAAATCTGATGCTTGGCAGATACGGTAAAAAAGACGAATTGAATACGGCTGATGATTATTACAACAATAATCAAATCCCTATGAAAAAAGTATCCGGAAGCGACATACAACCGGATAATAATAAAGGCGGTGACCTAGGAAATTACCGCTCTGAATGGTAATAAAACTTAACAAAAATTTTATAGTATGACAAATCTACAAAAAAATGAGATTATCCAACTCATTGAGATGGAAAAGCCAAAGCTTGGAAGCTACACGGCAGTAGCCACAAAATGTGGTGTTAGTAAATCAACTATTTCTAACATTATTAGCGGTAAGCACGACAACATCAAGCCCAAAATGTGGCTAAGCATCGGTTATACATTGGGATATAACTCTACAGAATGGCAAACTGCTGAGACATTTGATTTTAGAAAGATTCACAGCCTTTGCAACGATGTGAAGAATGAGCATTTGTTCAGAATACTTTCTGCAAAAGCCGGAATGGGAAAAAGTACCGCTCTTGAGTTTTATGCTGATGTAAAAAACGACAGAAAGAACAAAACGCAGGAAGAAAACAACATTTTTTACATCCGTTGTAGAGAATGGTCTGGACGAAAGTTTCTTACTGAATTGTGTATTTCTCTAGGGATTGACCCCGAAAACTCTAAAACGGACGAATTAGGCGAAAAAGTATCTAAGTTTTTCATCAACAGAAGTGCTTACAACCCTATTCTAATTGTAGATGAAGCCGATAAATTAAAAGATTCTGCAATCCGTTGGTTTATCCATTTTGAGAACGAAAACAAAAACATTACAGGTTGTCTTTTGTCGGGAACTGAATACCTAGAAAAACGCATCCGAGACGGTGTGAGATTGAAAAAGCAAGGCTATGACGAAATAGAAAGCCGTTTCCGCAGAACTTATGTAAAGTTGATTGGTTCTCGTGAAGCTGATGTCAATGCTATTTGTGAAGCTAATGGAATCTTTGAAAAAACAATCCAATCAAGAATTTTTACAGAGTGCAATCCTACTCCTGTCATCATTAACAAACAAAGTGTAAAAGTTGTAACCGATATCAGAAATATACAAGGAAAAATAGCTAGAGAACTTAGAATTAAACAATCTGCATAATTATGACAACACCAGAAAAACTAGATCAGATAGTAAAATCCTTAACAGAATTAAAAAATCCGTCAATAAGCGACTTTTTGAAAGCAACAACTGAAGCAACCAAAAAGCTTGATGGTTTTTTGAAAGAAGAATATGATAAGGGCTATAAAACAGCAAAGGAAGAAATCAAAATAATTAAACAAAATTAATATGACAAACGAATTTTTTCCACCAGACGAAAAGGAATTGGAAGAAATCATCAGAGGACTCAAAGCAAGACTGGAAGATGATGCCTACCAAGAAGAATGGATTAAAATCCACGACGAGCTGATGTTTCGTCAAAAACAATTACAAGAATTAACCATTAAAAACAACGCCCTATGAAAACAGTAACAATTTATCTCAACGCAGAAAAAACCGCATTCCAAGTCGTAAAACCATCAGAAAAATTTAGTGGCGACTGGAAAGGCTTGGTACACGGTGTAACTAACGGATTTTATCACTCATTCAAAGTATTTTAATTATGACAACTATCGACATCAATCAACTATCAACAGAACAATTGGAAGCGGCTTTGGCTCAAAAAAGAGAATCAGAACGCATCACAAGAGAAAATCAGCGCAAATCTTATGAATCTTTAAAAGTAGAAACTATCGAGGATTTAGCACCAATGGCTGATGAAATATCACTGTCTTTGATGAGATTCAGAGATAAGGCTTTTAGTCAACTTGGAACGCTTTACTCATTACTGCAAGACTACAGCAAGCGTCACGCAGACGGTAAAGGAAATTTTAAAATTGAAAATAATGATTTTAAAATCCTTTTTAAAAGACAAGGAAAGGGAACTTTTGACGAAAGGTCAGAACAAGCAGAAAAGCACATTATTGATTTCCTTAACACGAGATATGACGGCGATTTGGACACTAAAGATTTGATAATGTCTTTAATGGAAAGAAAGAAAGGAGACTTAGACATTAATATGATTCAGAAGCTCTACAATATGGAAGATAGATTCAATGATGATAATTGGAGAGAAGGAATTAAGCTGCTAAAAGAATCTTACAGTTTCAACCACAGTAAAGATTACATCTCTTTTTTCAAAAAAGGTAGAAACAATCAATGGCAGGGAATCAATCTTAACTTTTCAAACATCTAAGTTATGATAGCGGTATTACTAATATCAATCAGTTTTGTTTGCTTTCTAGGCGGTGTTTGTCTCGGAGCAATTATCAACAGCAACAATCCTTACCAAAAGGATTAATCCCAAACGGTTTACTGCGTGGTTCGATTCCACGCTGGGAACAAAGAAAATTTAACAGAATATGAAAGCAATTGGAGTAAACACCTTCATCAATAAGCGTTTCGATACATTCGCTTTTGATGATGCTTGGAAGGACAGCTTCGGAGAACCCGAAAAGAACTTCAAAATGATTGTTTACGGTAGTTCCGGCAACGGTAAAACCGAGTTCAGTGTAAAGTTTGCAAAATATCTTGCTACGTTTGGAAAAGTGGCTTATTGTAGCTACGAACAGGGTATTTCTAAAAGTTTACAAGACGCCATCGTTCGTAATAATATGGAAGAAGTTTCGGGAAAAGTAATGTTTCTTTCCGGTGGTTCTCTTCCAGACCTTATTGAATACATCAGAAAAAGCGGTTCAAAAATCGTAATAATCGACAGTTTGGACTATATGAAACTGACGACCGAACAGTTTAAAGTCCTTATCAAAACTTTTCCTAAAAAAGCCTTTATCATCGTTGCCTGGAGCAAAAACGAAGCACCAAAAAGCCAATACGGAAAAGACATTGAGTTTATGTGTGACATCAAGTCTTATGTCGAAAATTTCCGCATTAAAATGCCTCGCAGTCGCTTTGGTGGAAACAAAGAATTTGTGATTTGGAACGAAGGCAAAACTGTAAAAAAGAACGCTCAACCTTCTTTATTTGACACAGAATGAAAAAGTACAGAAAAAGAATAAGAATTGAGAATGCTACAGCTTTCAAATTGGAGTATTTCGATGGAAGTGGCGAAAAGAAATACAAAGAATTTGTGACTGAAAAATCTATGGAGCAATTTCACAAAAGACAAACAGATTTTCTGTATTTGGCAATCAATAGATATGCATTTGTAAACGAAAAATGGCACAGATTCTTAAAGCTTACATCGCCTTATGTATTTGAAAGGGAATTGGAATCTATCAACAAGTTTTTCAAAGAAAATATTGAAGCTGAAAATCTTCAAAGTTTTAAAAATGAAGAAAATTAAAATCAATAAATATTTAGAATTATGGCAGCAAAACCATTAAAAAAGAAACTATTCAGAGCGCAATTTCTGATAACAAAACCTCCCAAAAGCATCCACGAAAAGATAAAAGGGATATCCAGTATTCTTTTCATAATTGCTCACAAAGAATTGGATGTGAAAATGTACATAGAAAGTAAAGTTCTAGAAGATATCAGAGCTGAAAACAATGGAGATAATTCCATTTACATCAAAACGCTCAATATCAAAGAACAAAAAATGGACGGACTTGTAGGTCTAGTCTAATCCCAAACGGTTTACTGCGTGGTTCGATTCCACGCTGGGAACAATGAACGACTTAGAGCTTTTAATAATGATTAAGAAAGCGTTTAAAAAGCATTTAAACGCTCCAAAAAATCAGCAACCATCTCTTTTGCAGTTGCTGAGTCTTATTAAGCTCATTCGTGAAATAATCATAGAAGATTATAAACTAAAACAACAAATCAATGATGACATCAGAACAACAAAAAATGCAACTCTTGACGAGATTTAAAGCTTCTGCATTAGAAGATATCTGTTGGAGTAAAAGCAACCACAGAACCGTGGATATTAATGAGCTGAGACCTGAAGAAATAGAAAAGGTTTATCTGATGTTTTTTCCACAACCCACTATAATAGAACAAATAGTTCTTGCTGAGCATAAAGAATTACTAAGAAAACATCGTTCCACCTGTCTTACAATTGCGACTAGAATAGGATTAAAAGAGCCTGATAGTTGGGATAAATTCAATAACTGGATGCTGAAAAGCAGTGTTCTGAAGAAAAGGCTGAACGATTACACGCTGGTAGAACTGCAAAGCCTAGAACGCCAACTGCGTGGTGCTGAAAGCAATTTCGAAGCTTCCGCAACCAAGCCGGGAAACAAAGCTTGGTATCACAAACACGGCTTCTCTATGCCATCCAAAAGCTGATGTGTGACAAAATTGAGTTCAAGAATGAACGTGAAGCCAACACGATTAAAAATCTAATCAAGAAAACCAGCCGGAAAAAGAGGATTCCTATCCGGTCGTACTTCTGCAAGATTTGTAAAAAATGGCATCTCACAAGTAGAAAAAACAAGTAAAAATATATATGAATGCATTAGATCAACCGATTCAAGAAGTGGCTTTCAAAATTGATAATGAAGATTTGGGAGTCCTTCTTTTTGCTCTTAATAATTGGGGGCAAAGAAATATAGCTACAAGCGTGGAGGAAAGAATGAGCGTTTTCTCGCTAAGGAAATTGCGCCAAAAAATGGAAGTTCGCCAAAGTCAAACCAAAGGTAGTTTGAAAGAATTTAAACTAAGAATAGAACCTGTTCAAGCTTACTCAATGATAAATCTGTTAAACTGGTTTATGACCTACCAAGTATCACCAGTAAGCTACGAATATAATGTTTGCAGAAAATACAGAGACGAGTTTCACGCAAAACTGTTAACGATATGAGAAGTTTTATTACAAAACATTACGAATCGGGCTTAAAAGTCACGTTTAAATATGATTTAAACGGTGTTTTAAGGTTTTTGGAATTTGATGGCGAAAACTGGAATGCTGAAAAAGTAAAATATATAATGCAAAAAATTCCAGCGGATTTAAAAACCATTCTTGCAGATTTACAAAATCAAAATTTCAAAAAAGGAAGCTGGATTTTTAGCGAGATTACTGTTGTAAGTTTTGACGCTTTTTACAACCAATACCCTAAGAAAGTAGGCAGAAAAGAAGATACTTTGAAAGCTTGGAACAAACTAAAAGAAGTTGAAAAAATGGAAGCTATTCTCTACATCCCGGAACTGATAAAACTTAAAAGTGATGGCACAGCGTTCCCTTATCCTGCAACGTATTTGAATAAAAAACTTTGGAAGTAATGATTAGAGGGAAAATTGAAATTGAAGTTTTAAAAAGTGACTCAGGTAAAATTAGAATAATTTGCGGTGGGTGTAATAGTCTAGTTCCTGATACAGCATTTGGATTGATGGCAAATCTCGAAGTAGAATTGTTAATGAGCTTAGGAATTCTCGATAAGATGAACTTTAAAGTTGGTGATAGAGTTGTAACTGAAGATAAAATATCTGGGATTATAACAAAATCTAGTCCGAATGAGATTGATGTTGAAGTAAAAATGGATGATGATGGAAAATGCTGTTTAATTAATAGAAAATATCTTAATTATGAAAATTAACGGATACGAATACACACAGGAAGAAGTTTTGGAAGCTTTGAGAGAAAAAGGTTATCTCATTCTTCCTTTCAGAACCTACGATGAAGAGCATATACACGGTAGTGGATTTATAATGAATTGGTATAACACACAATGCGCTGTAAAAGGCGATGAAACACCAAGTGATGAGAATGTTTGGCAGAATGTCGCCATCAAAGAGTTTACAAAAAGCTTTACAAAACCGAAATTAGTTTAAAAAATATTTGCACTTTCAAATTATTTTATATCTTTGAAGTGCAAAAATTACCAAAGGAGAAATCCTTTTAAAATAAATTTACAACAATATCGAACCCTCGTCACGGTGAAGGAACGGGAAACCGTCCTTAATCTTACCTTTGGTAATTTTTGCACACCTAAAACGGGGGTTCGTGTTTTAAAATTTTCGAGATGCAAAAAGAAAATTTAAAGCAAGTCATCAACTTGCAAGTTACCGATGGTTTGACGGTAGCGGTTTTTCAAAATCAAACTCACGAATTCGTAATGCCTGTTCGTGATGTAGCGTTAGGTTATGGCGTTGCTTCTGGAACAATTCGAAATCAACTGTCAAAAAATTTTGACGAATTTACTGAGGGAAGACATTATATTAAGGGTGTCGCATTTGGCGACACCCTTCCGAATATCCAGCCTCACGCTATTTATTGGACGAAAGCAGGAATTGTTCGACTTGGTTTTTTTATTAAATCAGAAAGAGCGAAAATGTTTAGAGATTGGGCAGAGACTGTGATTCTGCAAGTTTTATCTCCACAACTCCCAAAAAACCTACCCAATCCTACCAAAAGAAATCATAACCGTCTTACACAGGATAGAATGATTTCCATCTTGGCTGATATTGCAAAGATTGATGACAAATCCTTGAGACTAAGTTTAATTTCAAAATTGGGGCTATGAAAGCTACAAAGTATTTCCAAAACAGTACAGAGATGGCAGATTTTGCACGCCAATTTCGCCAAGAGAACAAGCAAAACAAATGGTTTATCCGTACATTTTTACGTTGCGATCACGTTATTAATGAAAACAGAAAAGCTATTGTTTTGGTAGATAATGAAACCATTATCCAAAGACTTATCACTTGTAAAAAATGCTTCAACGCTCAAAATTCATCAAAATGACAAACACAGAAAAAAACATCATAGAGTTCATAACAAATAACATAGGTACTGAACAACTTGCACTTATCATCAGACGATTCAAAGAACAAACCATAAGAATCGTACTGAAATCTGATGAAGACTTATATAATAAAGAATGGATTTCAGAAGGACATTTTTGGCTCACAGAACTTGCTGAAACTCTTGACCCACAATTAGAAAAAGATTCTTAAATTTACAACCGCCTCTAATGGCGGTTTTTATTTATAATTATGAAAAAAATACTATTATTTATTACAGCTCTTATACTGTTGTCCTGTTCTAATCCAATGAACAAACCTTATAATGAAGAAACTCTTCAAACAGATTTAAAAGAAATTGTTGAAAAGAAAAAGATGTCTGAAGAAGATTCAAAAACCTTTGCGGGTTGGTTAATCTTAGCCAAATTAGGAGATAAAAATCTCAAAGGGAAAACTTATCAAGAAATTCTTGACGAAGCTAAAAATTATAAAAAAGAACAGGAAGAATTAGAATTAAAAGCGAAAGCTGAAGAGAAAGCGAAAGCTGATAAAATGCAAAAAGCCGCAACGATTTCTATTTTTGAATACAATTTTGTGCCGGCAGATTCTGATAATTATGAATATCAAGATTATCATCTTTTCAAATATGCAATAAAAAATAAATCGAACAAAGAAATTAAAGCGCTTAAATTTCACTTTAAAATTTACAATGCATTAGGAGATGAGATTGGTGATGGTTATGAAATAAGTTTAACAGATGATAGAGTATCGCCAAATGCGATCTATCGTGGATATTCTATGTTTAATTCTAATTCCTATAATAGTGATGATAATAAAATATCAAATGCAAATTTCAAAGATTTAAAATTTGACATAATTACTGATAAAATAGTCTATACTGATGGTTCTGTTTTAGAATGATACTAAAAAAAACCGCTAATTTTTAGCGGTTTTTTATGTTGCTATTTGCAGTAAAAAAAAAGCATTATATTTTCGCAATATGCTTGCGCCAAAAACTAAAAAAGACCGAACTCAACAGATGTATGAAGACATCAGAGCTAAATACAGGGAGCTTTCTGATATCAAAAGCCACGGTGTACAAAAATACTCACACGATTACATCGTTATTACTATTGCTAACAAGTTTTACAAATCTCCGAAAACGATTGAGAATATTATTTTCAATCGGGTTTAAACAATGTTAAAACGCTTATTAAACAGTGTTTTTTATGTAATTATAAAATCATCTTGTTCTTCTATTTCAAAAGCTTTGATTTCGCCTTCTTCCATTTTTGCAGCGGTTTCATCTTGAACAATACATTCAAAGGTAATGCGATACAAGTTCCCGGCGTTGCCAGTATCTTCCGGTGCAAAGGCAATCTTTCTCATAGCACTGTAATTCTCGCCATTGGTGGCGTGCATCCGGGAATTGATAAAATCTAAAATACCAATAAATCTCAAAGCATCTTCCTGATTGAATGAACCTGTAAAAGTATTTGCAAACGTTTCATAAAAAAGGTAGCAATCAATTTGCAAGGTCATTTCCTGTATCTTTTCTCCTAGGTCTTTGACCTGTCCAGAACGGAAGGATAAGAATACAGCCGGCGTTGGAAATTCCAATTCTTCTTCCAGAAAATTGACCTGGTTGTGCCAAAGGTCTAGCCACCTGATAGGCGATTTGTCTTCGTAGCCAATAATAGTATTCAGTTGGCTGTATATTTCGGCTTCCTGCTCATTGAGGTCTGCTGTTAATTTCTGAGCCAGTTCTTTGTATAGATTTTGCCAGTTATCCATTATTTAAGGTTTTTAAAGTAGTTGTAAATTTCATTGATAAACATATTGTCCAGGCTGTTCATTAGTGTTTCACTATGACCAATGAATTGCCGTTTAGGTATTTTGATAATAAATTCCTCTTTTTTAGTCAAAGCCAGGAACTTCCATTTTTCAACTTCAGTTTTCTTATACATTGCCCAGAAAAATTTCTTCATTTTTGGAGTTACTTTAACTTTGATTGTTCCGCCTTCATTGTGTATCGCTCCGTAGTTGATGCCTTCACCGGCAGTTATTTCTACAGCTTTGAAATCCGCCTGGGTGATGTTGATGCTATTTTTTAAAGCTAATGATTGCTGGAGAAGTTTGTGGCTCAGCTCATCCTTTCTTTTAACCCACGGGATGAAAGACGTGTCCGTAAAACCTTGTTTAATGAATGAACCTAGAAAGAATGCACGGGCTTTTTCAGATGTGTTTTTTGGCAAATCTTTCAACACTTTTTCAGCTAACTTTCTAAAGTCCGGAACCGGGAATTCAGCATCATTATTTTGCATATTCAAATTTGTTTGTATATTTGTGGTGTACTTAAAGTTCGCGAGTAACATCAAGAATATGTCAGTACGAAAAGAGCCTACTTGTTAGGCTCTTTTTGCATTATAGTACAATCGCCGTTTTTATCGATGATATAGACTGTTTTGATTTGAGGAAATGTTTTGAATTTCTTTTCCACTTCAGCTTTAACTTCTTCCAGCTTCAGAACTGTTTTAGATAAGTTTAAAACTAAAGATTCACATTCCTGTTTAGTTGCGGATTTATAGATGTTACGCAGGTTTTTTAATTTGTCAGTGGTCGGAGCTTTACGGTCTGCAATAGTTTCATCAATAATGTATTCCGGATTTTTATGTCCTAAAAGCAATGTACTATCAAGATGCGCTCTTATTTCCACGTTTACTTTCGCATCTTTCACAATGATTTTCGCATCATCTATATTTTCCTTCAGGTCTTTTTCGTCTGCGTATGGACTTACTTTTAAATTATTAGTTCCTGTATTGTAAACTGTATTGGCAGGTGCTGAAAGTTTCGCTAATTCAAAAGCTTTTTTCCAATCATCATTATTGGTCAATGCAAAATATGGATGTGGTTTACTACCTTTTAAATCTCCTTCACTAAAAATCTGACCACTTTCTCCTACATTAATACGGAATTCTTCTGGAAACTCTTTGTCGCTTAATTTTGGAATTTTATCTAATGGTGTTGGTGTTGCGGCTGTCTGAACACCGAAACATCTACAACGCCATCCATTAGGGAAAAAATGAATTCTCCAAAATTCAGAATACAATGGTGCTACAACTCCGTGTAATAATCTATGTGCATCCCTTTCTTTTCCATCCGCTTGCGTTCTATATTCTAAGTTTGGATATAATGTAGCATTTTCCTTGTAGTAAAGCCAGTCTTTTGCGTGTTTTGCGCTTTGGTTGGCTGTTTGCCATTCTGCCTGAAGATGGTTTTTATTATACTTTGGGTTTAGTTTAAGAACTTCAGCTTCGAATTGTTTCCAAGGTTGATTTTTTTGCAGAATCTGATTGATTTCCTGTAAAACGACTGTAGATTTTGCACCGGAAAACTTATACAGATTGCGTTGCATTTGGATAACTTCAGGCGAAATATTTCCTGTTGATTTGTTAACCTTGAACCATTCTTTCCCGTAACCTTTTCCGGCTGCTGTGTTCATTTCCCCATACATCGCAGCGATATAAGCAGGGTCGATGCTCTTTGAGTCAGTTTTACCTTCATAAACATCCTTTGCTAATTGCTCCATTACTTTCATCCAACCGGCAATGTCAATGGCTTCTATTACTTGTAAGGTAGCCTCGGTGCAAAGTTCGCAACCACAATCCTGATGCTGGTAAATTGCTTCCGTTCTTCTAAGAACCGAACGCAATTTCAGAAAAGCATTTACGTCACGGCTTTTTTTTTTGAAGCTTCGGTTGGTGTGTTTTCGTTACCGGATTTAACTCCTATGATTTTTAATCCGGTAATTTGCTCGATTTGTTCCGGGTCAAAGTCAAAGTAAATGCCTAGTTTTTCGACTATTTTAAGAAGTTTATCAATTGTCATTTCGTCTTCATCATCCCATTCGAAACGGTAATCTTTCAGGAACGAATAAACTGGAGATAACTTGATTAATAGTGGAATCAGCTTTTCATTGACAACACCGGCAACTAGCAATTTGTCAGAAACAAAACGGAACTGAGCAAACTCAAACTGTACTTCTACAGAACCGACAAAACCTTTTTCGTCTGTCAGTCCTGTTCCGCCCAGGAATCGTTTTGAAATCTCATTGTCTGCTCTTTTGATAAGTCCATCAAAAGCTTCTTGACTGTTAGTAGATGTGATATTTGGAATCTCAAACTTTTCGTTTCCTCGACCAATCATAAAGTTATTCGCTTTGAAATTGGTTGCCATTTCAAAGAGTTCTAGTAAACGGTCATCGTCTTCACGGTCTGTGGTCACAAATAAAGGCGGTACACCATACTTCTCAATGAAATCCAACCAAGAACCCAATCCAAGTTTTTTCGCCAAAATAATAGGCGCAATCAAGGCGAATGTTCCGAGGTCTTTGTAGTCTTTTCCAACTTGAATGTAATAATTGGAAATCGGTCCGTTTTTGTAATCAGTTCCGGTCGGCTGTCCCGGTTCTTTTAGGATGATACCTTTTTTTGGATTGAAATTAGCTTGAGAAATCTCTGTGATCTCAGTTAGGTTTCCTTCTTCATCGGTATTGAATAATTCAATAAGCTTTGTACCTTCAAATTTGCTTTCTAAAACTAATTTGATGAAATCTTGAAACCAAAGTGTTTTGAAAAGATTTTCTGCATCCTCGTTCCGTTCTTTGGATGTTTTATGAACTAATTTGAAAGGCGATTGCTGTGTTTTAGAGATACGTGTGTCCAGGACAGAACCCAAATGATTATCAAGCTTCATATTATCATACAAAGCTTTGAGGTTTTGTTTGTCCGGATTGTCCGGGTCTGTTGCCAGCATTATAGCTGTTTTCCAGGAACCAAGGTCTTCAGCTCGCATCATCGTTGCCTGATGATTGATTACGCTGGATGGCATATTGGTATTAGGACGTTTTCCGGCAGCAATAATTTGATTGATGTCTGTGTAGGATGCATTGCCTAGAAAGAAAGCTTCAGCAACTCTGTAGATTTTATTCGTTTTTAAACGTTGTTTAAATGGCGTTTTCATTAGATGTAAAAGTCTTCGTTTTTAAGATTTCCGTACAACATTTTAGAAGCAGAACTTCCGGGACTATTTGGATCGGCTTGTTTTGGTGGTAAATCATCAAACTTGATGATTCCACGGTGCATTTTGTCTAGTTCCTTTTCAGCCCACTCTAAATCTTTATTGACATCATCAGAAACCTTTCGGGCTGCATTTCTTTTTTTGATGTCGTAACCAACCATTTTTGTAAGAATCTTTACAAGGTGTGAATGTCGAACAGGTTCTGTTTCTGAGAATATTTTTGCGACATCATAATATTTAGAGATCATTACTTTGACTTCAGATATACGATGGCTTTCCAATTCGTCTTTTGCTTCTTGAAAGTCTGCAACACTTTCATTGATTAGGCGTTCCTGTGTGTAGGATTTCAAATCTTTTTCCTGTAGATAAATCATATTCTTTCGTTTTTAGGCTTCATCCTTCCCATCATATTTTTTCCTTTTCTGACTGGTGTATATTTTTCCAGTTCTTTTGTGCAAGCTTCGTGTCCATCCGGATAATCATCGTGACAATTGTAACCAGGTTCGATGCCTTTTAGTTGAGCCAAAGCAATCTGAGTGTCGTTGTTGGATTTGATTTTTTTATTGTAATGGATACGATTGTTTTGGTAATAAGGAACTAAAGACATTATTCGGTCTATTTTTTTACCCTTGATGTTTACCTTTACTAAGTTTAACCTGACGCCTGTTTCGGTTTCAACTTCCTCAATCGTTCTTTGAACTTCATCATTCCAAAACTGAGCTTCGTACTGCCAGCGAATTTTTACAGATGCTGGTAAGGTGCTTTGAAAATTACTCATCCAACGCAACGGAGCTTTCATTTTGGTCTGTTTGCAGAACAAATCGATTATATAAAAATTGTTTTTTTGCAGACCTTCAACCGTTACGGAATTGTAATCGCTTGTAGAATTTCCAGCGTATGCGATATCCCAATGACCAATAATAGTTTCGAAGTGATCGATCCTGGGCAAGTCTGTCCAGTTTATCATTTCATCTTTAAAGACAGTCCCTTCTACGTGTGGCGTATTGTTGTATTCTGCCATTGCGGCTAAACGTCCAATATCTTCTTCAATAAACTTGAAATACATATTGTCATACTTACCTGTCCACGTTGGTACATAAGTAACCGGGTCATAAGCATTGACCTGATGAACCTTCCATTTAGGATGTAAATCCTGTAAAATGGTTTGTATCATTATCGGGGCGAAACGGTTATTAGAGTATGTGAATCTTCTGGTAGAACCGTCCATTGTTGGAATCAAATCCCGGACAATCCAATTGGCCATTTTAATCTGACGTTTTGGATTGGCGTTGATATCCTTTGTTTCCAAATCATCACAGTTGATATGTGATGGTCTTTTGTTTTTAACTCTCAAACCTCTTACGGATTGTCCCATCCCTAAAGCTTGAGCAATGAAACCGCCTTTTGTTTGAAAAAAGCCATCCTCCCAAGAACCTAAAACTTTTTGTTCTCCAAAGTCTGCCAGGATTCTAGGATTAGCTTCAAATTCTGCACGGATATCCTCTAGTAATTGATTTGCTTTGTCATTGCTGTTACCAATCAAAACAAAATAGCATTCGCCTTCACGAAGCCACAGCCAAAACGGAATAAATATGTTATTCCAAACTGATTTTGCCAAGGCTCGTCCCCATTGTGCAAATCCTCGAAATAGTTTGTTTTTTGCCACATACCAAGCCCATTCTACTTGAAAATCCGCACAAGGAGCGTCTGCATAATGTGGAAAATAGCGTTCGACCATTTTGCGTGGGTCATTCTTGCAAGCTTCAATTGCAGCAGCTCTTTGCTCCTTGGTTTCAAAAGCGAATTTAGAACCTGCACTTCTTGCAAATTCTATTTTTTGTAGATACCGGTCTAAAGCTGATTTATCCTTTTGCTTCATATAATGAATCCAAAAAATATTTTAAAGCGGTTAAAAACGAATTTAAACGCCATTTAAACGTGTTTAAGAAAGTTGAGAGGATGTATCTAATAAGTGAGCATGTTGAAAATCGAGTGTTTGCATATAGAGCTTTTCATCTTTTATTCTCATATCTCCAAAAATCTTATCCATTATCTCAATGTATTTTGTTAGAGTGACTTTGTTTTCGGCTTGGAAACTTGCAAGTGTTTTATTCCACATTGCAATACCTTGGTCAATGTAAACGGTCTGGCGTTTTAGGTTTTTCATTTCCTCCTTTAATTCCGAAACTTCAGCTTTCATTGGGTCTGTTATTTCTTTATTAGGAATCTCTCTGATGTCTTTTTCCAATGCTCGAATCTTTTCCGGAATATCCTTAACCATTTTCATGATATCAAGTCTTTCAGTCGCCAGGTCATCTACAACCTGTTGTATGCGATCTAGGCGTTCACCGGATTGATTGATATTTGCATCCCGGATTTTTTTCCAGTTTCCTTTTTTTATCCAATCGCCGACAGTATTAGGACGTACTTTTAGTTTGGAAGCAATTTCTTTTGCTTCCATATTGTCCTTTGTGTAGTAAAAAAAAGCGAGGTTTTTCTCCTGTTCCTTTGCCATTTATAGAGTTTTACTGAAGCAAAATTGCACTCAATAAAATGTCTCATAAAATCAAAAATCCAAATCAGACCGAGATTCAAACTGATTCAGTCTGATATTCATACTGATTCGGAATACTGATTTTTTCAGGAAAAAAAACAATCGAAAATTTGCCTTGTAAATCAGTAGAATGACACACGGCAAAATAGAAGCAGCTATTAGTAATGATGTACTTAATCTTAGAATCTCAGGCAGAATTTGGCAGGGAGAAGTAGCAAGTGCATTCAAATATTATATAGATAATGCTATTTCTGAAAATGTAAAAAATGCAACATTGTACATCAATTCAGAAGGCGGTTCTGTTTTCGAGGCTCAAGAAGCAATTAATGAGCTAAAAAGACTTGATTCTGTTAAAATAACTGTGGGAGCGTTAGCTGCATCTGCTGCAACAATGTTCTTGTGCTATTTCGATGCTGAGTGTTCTACATCTTCTCAATTTATGATTCATAAGCCGTCAACATACATTTCCGGCAATGAAGATAAAGTAAAAGCTGACTTAAAAGCTTTGGAAAACCTTACCAATGTTTATCGTTCTGCCTATGCCAAGGCTTTCAACTTGACAGAGCAGGAAGTAGAAGACTTATGGAAAAATGATTACTGGATGGATTCTAACGAAGCCAAAGAGAAAGGATTGGTAAAAACAATCACTACAGAAGAAATCCAAATTGATGATTCTACCATTAAAATGATGGTTGCCTGTGGATGTCCCACGATTCCAAAACCAACTTCTGAAAAGAAAAATTCAACTAAAAATAAAATGGATATCAACCAACTGAAAGCCGCATTAGGAATGCCGGCTGATGCAACCGAGGAGCAAGTTCTGGAAAAGGTTGCGGAAAACAAAAAGAAAGCAGACAATGCTGCTGCAACGGAAGCTAGTGCCAATCAGCAAAAAGAACAAGCAGCTGAAAAGGTAATTAATCAAGCCATTTTGGATAAGAAAATCACGGCTGACATGAAGGCGACCTACGTCAGTCTTCATAAACAAGATCCTGCCGGAACAGAAGCTATCCTGGCATCTATGAAAGGTGTTACACCTGCTTCTAAAGAAATCAAGGATAAACCTGATGGCGAAATGCCGGAGGCTCTAGGTCGAGAAAACTGGACAATAGATGATTATCTGGAAAAAGACCCTGCCGCATTGGACGCTTTGATTGAAAAAGACCCTGCGGCTGTTCAAAAGTTGAACGCAGTATATGCATCTAAAAACTAATTAAAAAATGCCTAAAGAAAAAAGTTCATTAGCACTAAAGAATGAGTTGGCAGTTACCGAACTCATCAAAAAGTTTCGCCACGAGAATACTTGGTTAGAAGCTGTCCCATCAAAACCACAATGGGTTGGTAATGATGTTATCAAAATTCCTATCCAAGGAACTGCGCCAAAAGTTTTGATTGATAATACTATTTATCCAATCAATTCAAGTCAGAGAGAGGATGGTTACCTTAAAATTTCGCTTCATAAATATGAAACCGAAAACACAGAAGTTACAACGGATGAGCTGTATGCTCTGCCTTACGAAAAGGTTAACGATGTTCAAGTTCAGCACCGTGAGACATTGGAAGATGTGACCGCTGAGCACGCTTTATATTCTATCACACCGCAGGAAGATTCTGCAACAACTCCAGTGTTAACTACATCGGGTCCTGATGATGGAGAAGGCAGAAAAAGGCTAATTACTAAAGATTTAAGAAAGCTTAAGAAAAAGCTTACAAAACTTGGAGTTCCTAAAAAAGGACGAGTGTTAGTTCTTTGTGCTGACCACGTTGATGATTTACTAGATCAAGACGAAACATTTAACACTAGATATCAAAACCATACTGAAGGTACAATTGCAGAAAACTATTGTGGTTTTAAAATCTATGAAAGCACCTATGCTCCAGAGTTCACGGCTGCCGGACAAAAAATAGCTTTTGATAGCTCAACAACCGGTTACGAAGCTTCTGTATGTTTCTTTGCGCCTAGCACTGCTAAGGCTCCAGGAACTGCCGAGCGTTTTGCAATCGATAAGGCAAATAACCCAACTATGCGACGTCACGAAATTGGTTTCGAAATTCATTGGGTTTGTGTTGCTGTTAAAGACGAAGGGATTGCAGCAATCAGATCAGTAGCAGTGTAAAATTAATAACAATCAAAATTCTATTCAAAAGCCATGTCGCCACTTAATTCCTTATCATTAAAAATCGCTCAAAGCCAAAACGGCGTTCAAGAAATTCCAAAAAATAGCAATGCTGGTCCTGCTGTGGAATCATATTTAAAAAGTGTTGGGCTTGGTAAAGGTTATGCTTGGTGTATGGCTTTTGTTTATTGGTCGGTAAAAGAAGCCGCAAAACAACTTAATACAACCAGTCCTTTGGTTAAAACAGCCGGAGTTCTAAGACAGTGGAATGAAGTTAATCCAAAATTGAAAGTAACAAAAAATCCTATTGTTGGAGACATTTTCATTATGGATTACGGAAAGGGTCAAGGACATACCGGATTTGTTGTGGAGGTACTTTCAAATGGAAATCTTAAAACAATTGAAGGGAATACCAACGATGAAGGAAGCAGGGAAGGTTACGAGGTTTGCTACAGAACTCGTAAGCCGTCACAAATCAAAGGATATATCAGAATACAATAATTACCATGAAAAAAATACTTTCATATTTTCTATTTTTCTTATTCGGGGCTTTGCTCTTGACATCTTGCAAGAGCAAACCTGTCCCGGCTGAAACTAAGGAAACCATCATTCAAAAAATTGAAACGGTAAAAGATACCGTTTTAGTAGTCGAAAAAGACAGTTCTTATTACAGTGCATACATTGACTGTGTGAATGGTAAACCCGTCCTGGTTCAATCTCAACAGCAGATTGATGACTATAATAGCAAAAACCCTGGACAATCTGCGAAGGAACCTAAAAGTACTGCCGGTCGGTCTGTAAAACCTCCAGCCGTCAACCTAGAAAATGGAAAACTATCCGTCAACTGTGAGAAAGAAGCCGAAAAGCTTTTCTTCAAATGGAAAGAAACTTACATGAAGGAATGGCAAATAAGCAATACACCTATTTACAGGGATAAGCCATTAACAACTTTTCAAGAAGTAAAACTCGCAATTGGCAATCTTATTATTTGGCTTTTGGGTCTTGCGGTTTTGGTGTTTGGTATTCGATTTCTAATCTCTAAAAAATTATTCTAGTGCAAAATACATTATCACTTGCAGAACTATTAGTTCTCTCATTAGTCGTTTTTAATGACGAAAAACACTCAAAGGTCAACACCGTTTATGCCGCTGAAGATGGCAATGTCTTCATCGAAGAAAACAGGGCTAAAATCCACAAAGTAAAGTATCACACTATTACGAGAACCGAGGCTGAAGCTTCTGATGGTAAAAAGTCTGTTGTCGTAGATGACCTGGATCAAGGTTTAATTGCTGAGAAAACCAAAGAGCTTCAGGAACTGGAACTTGTAAAAGCCAATTATCAAAAGATGAAATCACTGGCTTTGTTCTTTCAAATCGAAACCGAAGACCAAAAAGCAGATACTTTGATAGCTGCTTTAACAGAATACAAATCTAAAATTTCCGAGTAATGGGAAACCTGGAAGGAACTAATATTAATAAAATTGATGGCGGAAACGGAAGACTTTCCGCTACCAATGCAAGAATCTTTCTTTTAGTAAGTGCGATGGCGTTAAGTACGTCAACGCTTATTGCTAATGAATCTGTAAAATTGATTCAAACGAAAGATATTGAAGCTTTAGGCGTTAACGAAAGTTTTGATGCTAACAACAAGGTTTTAGCTCATCACCACGTGTCTGAGTTTTTCAGATTCGCTCCTGAAGGAACTGTTCATTTTTTACCAGTTGCACAAGATTCTACACACGCAGCTGTATTGTCAACAGTTTTACAAACTTTAAAACTAAACCCGGATATCAAAGGGGTTGGTTTTATCGGTTTTGAAAATCAGACATTGACATCAGTTGCAGCACTTGTAGAACCTTTGCAGAATGATCTTGTGAAAGCTGCAAAAGCTGAAGGAATTTTAATTGATTCCGTATTTGTAGAAGCTGGTTCTGCTGGTGTGTTGACTATTAACACTTATCCAGATTTAACCACAAAGTCCGCTGAAAACATTTCAGTTATTTTAGGTCAAGACCCAGCAATTGCAGCTCTTGAACAAGAATATGCTAATTATTCTGCGATTGGTTCTGCATTGGGAATGTTAGCGGTTAGAAAGGTTTCTGAAAACCTTGGTTCTACGGATATTATTAATAGACCGGAAGATAAAAAGACTGAAAAATTCTATTCTCTTACAGACACCGCTACAGGAAAATTTGTAAAAGCAAGCTTATCTACTGGAGAAAAAATTGAAAATCTTACAGATGTTCAAATCAAAGCTCTGAAAGCTAAAGGATACATTTTCGTAGGCTCATATATTGGAGCTGCCGGAATGTACTTCTCAGGTTCTGAAACTTGCACTTCTCCAACCAGTACTTATTCCACCATTGAAAACAATTCTGTTTGGAATGCTGCTGCGAGATTAATCCGTGAAGCTCTTGCGCCTTATATCAAAGGCAAAGTGAAAAAAGAACCGGAAACAGGTTACATCCGCTCAACTACTATTTCACATTGGGAAAGAGTTGCAACAAAAGCTTGTATCGAGAGATTGGAGGGCGAAAATGAGATTTCTGGCGGTTCAATTTATATTGATCCAAAACAATCTCCGAACGCTGATACGCCTATTAAAATTAGTGTTACCATCGAAGCCGATGCAATAGCTCACACATTCGATGTTGACTTAACTGTTCAATAAAATCTGAAAAATGCCAACAACAGTAAAGAATTATTTAGGAAAACTCACTGGATGGAATCAGGTAACGATGAACTTCTTAGGAAGAGATGTTGTCGGAATTGATGAAATAGATTACGGTGATAATACTGCAAAAGAAAATGCCTACGGAGCTGGAGGAATGCCCGTTGGTTGGACTGAGGGAAATTATGAACCACGATTTGCTGTGTCTTTTTATGATGAAGAAATGCAGGCAATCCAAAGAGCTTTACCTCCCGGTAAAAGAGTTCAAGACATTGAACCTTTCGATGTTGTAGTTCAATATGCACACCCACAGACAGGGATTATCGTTACTGATATTATTCATAATGTTCAACTTCTTGGAAGGGCAAAAAATCCAAAACAAAGTGAAGGGAAAATGACTAATAAATACGATTGTATTTGCAGTCATATCACTTGGGGTAAATAACTAAAATCTGAAAAATGAAATTCAATATTCCTGCTTTTTCAAGCGAACAGGTTGAAGCTGCAAAAGCTCAATACGGTGCAAAGTGTTTAAAAATCCTAGAAGTTTTCCCTGATGAAGATTCTGAAAAACCAGTGGAATTTTTAATCAAAAAACCAAGTCCTTCACTGGTCTACCTTCTATCATCAAAAGAGATGGAAAATAACATCGAAAAATCTTCAGCAGCAATGATTTCTAATTGTGTACTTGCTGGTGATGAAGACTTACTAAACAATGATGCATCTGTATTTACAGAGATTGTAGAAAAAATCGGAAGCCTTACTAAGTCTGCTCGTAGTAGCTTAAAAAAAGTCTAGAGTCATCGGTACTTGATACCGATGACAATACAAATAGCTTTAGGAAAATCAATGCTTTGATACAGGGTAAATTAGGAATTGACCCAGAAACAATCAAGGATGTAAATGATTGGATAGAGCTATATAGTAGAGCTGATTATATGTTGAAAGTTGAAAGGAAAATTCAATACTCAGCCATTAAGCAAGCTTTGGTAGAAGTTGTAAGTAAGTTGTTTAGTAAGGACTCTGATTCTGAAGACGAAGACCTCTGACCTTATCAGCCCAATTATAACCAATAGGTTTCCAAGTAAAAAAGTAATACAAGAAAGTAATACAAAGCCATAGAGACTTAAAAATCAATTTAAGTCCGTGAAAAAGAGCAAGTATTAAATCCAATAACATTTGTCAAATATAAAAATTAATGAGCACATACGAAAGTACTTGGCGATTAAAATTTGACCCTAAGTCTGTGACGAAAGGTGTAAAGGATGTTACTGAGAATCTGGATAATGCTGTAAAAAAAGGAAATGCTCTTGGCGATTGTTTTAAAAGGTTGAAAGCGATTGATTTGATGGCGATTGATAATTCAGTACAAAACATCAAGGATCGCCTTCAGGGCATTACGGATATCGCCATAAAAAACGAAAGTTCATTGGCAGAAGTATCAGCTATTACAGGTGTTGTGGGTGCTGAACTTGATAAACTCAACGATAGAGCAAAAGGTCTTAGCCGGACTTATGGAGAAGACCTTAATGAGAACTTAGATAGTTTCAAAACCATTTTGTCCAGACTTGGACCCGACTTGGGAAAAAGCGACAAAGCGATGGGAGTTCTTGGAGAAAGCGTCAACGTACTTTCTAAGGGAATGGAAGGCGATATCAAAGGCGCAACTAATGCTATTACAACTTCAATGTTGCAATTTCAAGTTGATTTGAAAAACCCTGTAAAGGCAGCTGAAGAATCACGTAGAATGATTAATGTAATGGCAGCAGGAGCAAAAGAAGGCGCTGCCGAAATTCCACAAATTGGTGAAGCTTTGGTTCAAGCTGGGGTATCTGCGAAACTCGCCAATTTAACTTTTGAAGAGACAAACGCTGCTATTCAAGCAATGGCGGGCGGTGGTAAGTATGGAAGTGAAGCGGGTGTGGCAATTCGTAACGTGATTACCAATATGTCTGCATCTACAGCTCTTAGTAAAGAAGCTGTTACAATTCTTAATGCTTATGGTGTAAGCACTAAAAAAATGGGCGATTCTACGGTAGCGTGGGCAGATCGTTTAAGATTATTAAAACCTATGCAGAATGACATCAATGCACTTACGGCAATCTTCGGGCGTGAAAATGCTGCTTCTGCTCAGATATTAATTAGAACTGCTGATGAACAGGCTGAATTAACAAAACAGATTACCGGGACGAATGTTGCCTACGAGCAGGCGGCTGTTATAATGAATACCAAAGCTGAACAGGAGAAAAGAAGAAACCAAAGATGGAATATCTTCAAACTTCGTATTGGTAATGTAACAAAGGAGTTTCAACCATACATCAATATGACGGCTTCTGCGATAAGCATTACAGCTAATATGAAAAATGCTTATGATGGTCTTGTGATTGTTTTGAATGGATTGAAAACCGTTCTCGGTCTTGATATTTTGATGAAGCGTATCAATTCATTTGCGACTAAGCGACTTACAAAAGATCAAGTCAATTTAGCGATTACAACCAATTCTTTGAGGTTTTCGATGCTTTGGGCTTCCTTGACAACTTTCGGTTTTGCTGGTGCAATGCAGACATTGCGAGCTTCAGTTAACAGTGTTTCAATCGCGATAATGAAAATACCTGTAGTGGGTTGGATTATCGCATTGGTTGTGGCTCTAGGGGCTTTGTTTGCTTATTTCTGGAATACGTCCGGGAAATTCCGGGGATTCTTTTATGGAATTTGGGAAGTTGTAAAACTTGTTTTTGGAGGCATTTGGACAGTTATAAAAATGCATGTCAATTTTATAATATCAATATTTCAGTTTCTATGGCAGAAAATCAAAGACATTTTTAACTGGATTGTAAAAGTGGTTGGGGAGTCTTGGAACTGGGTGGCTAATAAATTTCAGTGGGCTTGGAATTTTATCAAAACAAAAGCTGAAGGAATCTGGAATACTTTAAAAAACGTGTTTGGAAACATCAAAGCATTCTTTCAGGAGACTTTCGGCGCTGCTTGGGATGTTGTTTCTGGTATTTTCGATAAAATTTGGAATAAAATCAAAGGTTTTTTAAAGTTTTTAGAACCTATGAAAAAAGCATTGGGCGGTTTTTGGGATTCCATAAAAGGAGCATTTAATAAAGGAAATGCAAAAGGACAGAAAGCTTTTGCCGATGAGAAAAATGCGGAAAATTTTGAAAAAGCTAAAAAAGAAGGTCGATTGGTTCAAGATTTTGACGGTAACTGGGTTACGCCTGCAACCAAAGAAAGACATAGAAAGCAAAGAGAAAAAAACTTAATCAATCCAACAGATTCTATCGGTGTTGATAATTATTTACCAAAAGATTTTAGCTCGACAAAAGATAAAAGTTCTAAAAATGAAAAGTCTGGAAATTCAAAAGAAGACTTAGGTATGAACGGCGAAAAAGGTGGTAATAAAACAATAAATATGACTATTAATATTACTAACCACTTCTCAGCTGCGAAACAACAAGCCGGTAAAGTTGCGGATGAAATCGCAAGTAAAATTAATGATCGTCTAAGGGATGGTATGGTAGCTATAGATTAATTATGAAGGATTTTTTACTAGACGATAATAATGATCTTAAAATTATCAACGGCGATTTTGACATCGGAGAAAGCGAAATGCAAGAAGTGGGTTTGATCCTTCAATCAACACAAGGCGAATGGAAAGAAAATCCGCTTTTGGGTCCGAATCTATTTCGATTCATAAAAGCGAAAACCAACAAAGCAGAAATAGAGCGTGAAGTCTCATTACATCTAGGAATGGATAATAAGGATTTCAAGACGCTAAAAACTAAAATTGAAACAATTGTAAACCGTGGATAGTCATTTATTAGGAGGTCTCGACAATAGAGCTGTTTTAGGACAGCTGTTTAGAACTGCATTTGGTGTTGCTCCAATTTACATTGTTGAGCCGCTAGGAAAAACAAAAGAGATTAAAATTGAAGGCTTCAATCCATCTGTAAAAGATGAGTTTATCAATGAAGATCAAGTTTTAAAAAGTGTTTACGGAACTCCGATTATTTTCCCTATTCAGTTCCGTGGCGGTGACTATACTGTTTACGATTGGTATGGAAAGCCAAAGATGAAACGCTACGATGATCTTTGGCTTCCTGCTACAACAATGGTTGATTTTAGTCGTGCAAAAAACGTGATTAAAACAAATGTTTTAGGAGCAAACGGAACAATCAAGGAGATATTTGGCTTCGATGATTGGAATATCAGAATCAGAATGCTTTGTCTCAACGATAATAGATTTAAAGCTCGTGAATATGCAGATATGTTGCAGGATTGGTTTGAGATTGCTGGCGGTGTTAATGTTTTTGGTTCTATTTTCTCGAAAAAAGAAATCTACAACATTGTAGTAGAAGATTTTGATATTAAATCGGTAACCGGTTCACCAGATGTAATTCCTATTGAGATGAGTGCTGTAAGTAACGAACCTGTTGAGATATTTTTAAATAAGCAATAAGATGGATTGGATAATGAACGCTAAAGTGGTTTTTCTAGCTACTGAAAACCGTCCAGAATTTTCAATCAGAAGAATATCTGAAGTATCAATTGAAAGCTCGTGGAAAACGATTTGTGATACTGCTGAATTAGTTCTTCCAAGGAATGTGAAGGACTTTGATAGTAAAAAAGTAAAAGATGTTTTCCGGCGTGGCGACAAAGTGGAAATCTATCTATGCTACGGAATGGATGAAGATTTAAAGTTGGAATTTACAGGATACATTACAAAAGTTTCTGCGGAATATCCAATCAGAATAGCATTAGAAGATGAGATGTGGAAATTGAAACAAACACCAATCAATTTTGCAGCAACAAATATTAAGCTGGATGTTTTTATAAAAAAGTTTGTTAAAAACTATCCTGTTGATATTGATGTAGATGTGAGTTTAGGAGCTGTAAGGTTTAGTAAGGTGACTTTTGGAGAAGTGTTGAAAAAACTACAGGATGATTTCAGTATTTATTCATTTATCAGGAACGGAACATTGACAATTGCCAAACCTTATTCTGATGTTACAGAAGATGTTCCGGCTTTTGATCTTGAGAGAGATTGTGTAAGTAATGATTTGAACTATCTCAGCAAGGATGAAAGGCTAGTTAAGATTATCGGTCAGTCGATGCAAACATTGGCAAAAGCTGTTAAGAAAAGAGAGAAAGATAAAAAATTAAAATTTGAGTTTGGAGATGCGGATGCAACCAGTACAATCAACTGGACTTTTTCAGTAACGAGTTTGAAAGATTTGGAACGAGAAGTAAAGCGGATGTATCACGATTGGAAAAAAGAAGGTTGGGACGGCAGTTTTACAACATTTGGATTTCCTTTTTTACAACACGGACAAAAGGTAAAATTAACATCGTCATTGTACGAAGATCGTTCGGGAATCTATTATATAGATGGATTGAAAAAAACTTTTAACATTGATGGGTTTCGTCAAGTTCCGGAACTCGGACCAGCATTTATAAGATGAGTTTAGATAAGTTAAAACAGACAATAAACGAACTGATAAAAGGAAATATTCCGATTCAGACAGTTTGGGTTACAGTTTCGGAAGTCGATTGGGAGGAAAGGACAATGACCGCCGTAGGCATTGATGATGAAGTTGAGTTTTTTGATGTTTTGCTTGGTCTTGGTTCGGTTGATTTGAAGCCTAAAATTGGAAGTGATTGTTTAATCGGAATAATTGAGAATCAATCTACATCATCTTTCATTTTAACAGCAAATGAGCTGGAAGAAATTGATGTTGTTGTTGAAGAATGTCAACTTAATATTAATAAAGGATTTCTTCTAAAAAAAGAAAATGAAACACTCGCAAAATTGATGTCCGATTTATTGAAAGAAATTCAAAAAATGAAATTCACAACCAATACAGGAAGCACAATTTTGCTGGTCAATAAACCACAGTTTTTGGAAATTGAAAACCGTTTTAAAGACTTTTTAAAAACCGATTAAAACTGATTAAATGCCAACATCAAAAGAAAGATTAAAAAGTAAAATCATCGAGGTAATGGACGAATGTGGACTGGAAGACAACAGTCCGGAAGATTCTAAAATAAAATTTGCCGAGGCTATTGCCGAAGCTGTGATTTTCGAAATTAAAAATATGACCATCACGGCAACCGCACCAAACGGAGCTGTAACAATAATTAAAATTGAGTAATGTTTAAAGAACTATTAGAACCGCACATCAGCTCGTTGATAGCTGGATTAATCACTGGCTTTGTCGGTTGGTTTTTCGGAAGAAAAAAAGCAACGGCAGAAGTTGAGACGAATCAAATTGAAAACGCTGAAAAGCTTTTGGACTATTATCGAAAAATGGTAGATGATTTGGGTTTGCGCTTGGAAAATTCAATCATCCGATTTAATGCGGCGGAAAATACAATTCGTGAATTGGAAGAGAAAATCGACCGATTAACACACGAGTTAGGAAAATACAAGCAATTAAACGGAAAGGTTGAGTAATGGCAACAGCAATAGTTCTACATAACCAATCACTATTAGATTTCGCCATCCAGCACACAGGAAGCGCACAGAATGCTTTCGAAATTGCAATGGCAAACAATATGAGCTTGACAGACCAGCTGACCGCTGGAGCAGAGCTTACTGTTCCCGGAACTGTGGCGATGGATTTAGATATTAAAAATTATTATTCGTCGAAAGCAATTCAGCCGGCAACGGATGTCACAGTATCATCTGATGATGAACAAGAACAGGAAGGAATCTCAATTTGGGGAATTAACAACGATTTTATAGTACAATAAAATGGCAAGAAGTGTAGACGTAATATATGCAGATTTGTTAGCAAAAAAAGAAGCTGACGAGAATCTTAATGCGCTTAGCTCAACATCTAAAGTAGCAATATGGCGACTTTGGTTGTGGATTTTTGCCTATGGTTCTTTTATTTTAGAAACAATCTTCGACACGCACAAAGCTGAGGTTTCAGAAGCTCTCACACAGCTTAAACCTCACACGTTGCGCTGGTATCGCAACAAAGTTTTGCAGTTCCAATTTTGTTTTGACCTCATTGAAGATTCTGACGTTTTTGATAACGGTTCTGCGACCGATGAAGAAATTGAAGCTTCGAAAATCATCAAATATTCAGCGGTCACAGAATCTACAACAGAAAGCCGATTGATTGTGAAGATTGCGACAGAAGATGCTAACGGTGTTTTGGCACCGATTCCCGATGAGGTTTATCCATCTTTTTCGGCATATATGGAAGAAATCAAAGATGCAGGCGTAAAGATTACGGTCATCAATTATTTGCCGGACATTCTGCGTTTGCAGATGCAAATTTATTATGATCCGCTATTGCTGACAGCTGATGGCGTTTATATCCGAACAGGTCGCAAGCCTGTTGAAGATGCTTTGAATGAGTTCATGAAAGAATTACCATTCAACGGAGAATTGATTTTAGCGTCATTGGTAGATAAGTTACAAGTTACTGAAGGTGTGAAAATTCCTCACCTTGTTAATGCGCAATCTAAGTGGATTGGCGCTGGAGGAATCTCTTACGGCAATTTCGAAAACATTGCGGTTAAGAAAATACCAACTTCTGGATATTTCCAGATTGAAAACTTTGATAATATAACCTATGTGGCATATAGTTAATTGGAAGCGATTGGCGATTATCTTAACGCCTACATTCTTGCGAGGACCATTAATGAAAGCGTGGCTGGAGTTGATAGTTTCCGGCATAGATGATATTCATTACCGATGGTTGCAGTTTAGAACTGATAATCTGTATAAACTGAATCACAACTCTCAAATCTGCTATTTGCGAAAAGCTTTGAATGATCGATTTGATTCATCACTAAGACGAATTGTAATTGCCAGCGGAAATACTTACACAAGGCAATACATCTACACGGATGCGGAACAAAAGCCAAAGTGGCTAGGTACTATCTACCTGCACGGCGATGAAGATTACAGCGATACAGGTGTTGATTTCATTGTGAAAGTGCCACAAGATTTACAATTCAGCATCTATGAGATGACGGCTTTAATTGACTACTACAAACTCGCTAGTAAGCGATATAAAATAATAAGATTCTAATGAATAAAATAGATTACAATCAGGCAGGCGGTTTTCCGTTGTCAACACAAATACTTGATGCTGGACAAACAGCTTACAGCATCTTCAATGCACACGGTGCAATGGCTGGTAATTTTGCCATTATAGATGGTTGCGAGGTCGGCGGTGGCGGTTTTGTAACTGACGGTTATGTCCGTATCAATGGCGAATTATTAGAATTAAAAGGTGGACAGATAGCTACCAATGTTACAATAGTTGAAGAACCGGATTTGCGTGGTTTTGAAGATGGTTCTCAAAAAGCCGTCATTTATAAACGTTATGCCACATTTGGCGGAGGCAATCCTTCTTATCCGTGGGCTTCATTCAGAAGACCTCTGAATCTATTTCAATTAGAAGACCGATTATTGAAAGTTGAAAAAGCCACGCCTATCGGCTTAGTTGCCATCTGGGATAGACCAGCGGATGAAATCCCCGAAGGTTGGGTAGAACATACCGATATGGCAGGTACTGTACCAGTAGGTCATCAGAATGGCGATTTGATTTTTGGTGCGCTTGGAAGTACGGTTGGAGCGAAAGAAATACAATTGACTAGTGGGCATTTGCCAAAATTAGATGGGCAATTTCCGACGCTTGCCAATAATGCCGGCAGCGGCATTGTTTCAAAAATAGGTGGTTCCAGTTCATCCGTTGGCGGTTCTTCTTCTCCTAGTTTCCAACATTCTGAGATGAAAATCAGTTTTGGAAACAATGAGAAGCATAGCAACATCCAACCGTCGAGAATTGTAAAATTTATCCGATTTGTCGGGTTTTCAGAATAAAATATAATGGCAAAAGTAGACATCAATATCATCAAAGAATGGTTTCGCAATTTGAAAAAACCAAACCAAGATCAGTTCTGGTCTTGGCTGGATAGTTTCCGACATAAAGATGAGAAAATACCGATGGCTGACGTTGAGAATCTAACTCAAACTTTGACAAAAAAAGCTGACTTAATTAATGGTATAGTTCCAGAAAGTCAATTGCCTTTTACACTCAATAGTAATGAGGTGGTCACTATTGGCGAAATCACAACAACTGCTAATCAAGTTAATATTGGCGTTCATGAGAGCGGTTCTAACAAGGTTAGAATTGGTGGACAGATTTTATCAAGAAGTTTCCCAAATAATTTGCCTTACACAGCCGTAACCGATGGAAATAAGTTCTTAAGAATTATCGCCAGAAACGAAACGGGATTGTTTTTTTTAAAAGAATCGGCTGAAAGCGACGAACCGCTTGAACCTGCATTGGACGATGGCGAAGTTCATGTAAGATTGATTCTGGTTACGCCGGAAGGTAATTATATTGACCCAGAAATTTTATCCGGGTTTAAAGAAAAACAAGAAGATAATTGGAAAAAAGTACCTGCGCCAAAGTTTGGTAATTATATCATTAATTATAACGATACTCGTACTTTTTTTTCACTCGAAAATGGAAACCTTGGCATGGGTATTAGTGTAGTTTTTCAATTTGGAGCGGAAACTGACCGTGACATTGTTTTGACGGTTCGAAATAATAATTCCACAGACCTTCTAATTCCTCAATCTGCAACCAATAGATTAACGAAAGGTTTAGCGGAAGATTTTACTTTGAAAGCAGGTTTGACCGCTTTTTTTAAGTACAATGTTGAGAAAGATATTTTGGAAGTTTTAAAAGTGTCGGATGGCTCTGGTTCTGCGAGCTTTCCAGAAAGCTCAGAAAACGGTTTGGCTTTGGTTTCTGACAACACATCAGAAGATAAAGTAAAGTGGTATAATGGTTTTTTGGATAAGTTAATTACCACGGCTCAGAGTGTTGCGTCATTTGTAACATTTTCTGGAAATTTTCGAGCTAAACGACATTATTTTTCTGTTGACGAAGCTCCAGATACAAGTCCGTTGAAGATTTGGACTGATGGGATTAAATTATTTTTTACGAATAATTCTGGAGTTAACAAGCAGTTATCAGTAGGTTCTGTATTTGTTTACACGCCAACAGGTAATTTCACTATTTCAGCTATTAAAACAGCTATGGAGGCGCAAGGAATTATTTTTAACGATAGTCACATAATAGTAAACTTAGGCACTAATAACTATACGTGCTCAATTGATATTGGAGCGTCAAATCCAAATACAATTTTCACAATAGGTAAACGAGGCACAGGAAGCGTTTCTTTCTCTTCAATTAGAACTCTAAACAGTGGATCGGAAGGCATTACTATTTTCAATGGAAACGAAGCTAGCATGGCGAAGATTGAGTTGGGAACAAGTGTGGATTTTCTAACAATTGTGAATTTGTAAAATAATGGGAGCAAACAGACGATTTTTCACAATGGAAAAAAAAATAACACCATTTATATTTACTGTCGACACGAGCTTAATAGTTGCTGGTGCCACTAATGGGAGCGAGAATCCGCTAAGTTATATTCTGCCTATTCTATCTCTTACATCTGCAATTGTTAGGGTGAATGATGGTCGTGCAGATATTAGTCTTACGTCAAGTAATCTGTCCGCTAATAGACGTTTAGTCTTTGCGAGTGCTGGGGTTTATAAAATAACAATTTTCCAAGTAAACATGACATTTCATGCGAACAATAGTACTGTTGGGATAGATAAAAATAAAATGATAAGCATAGATAATTGGGGGAATAATACAACATATAATATACAATGTTTTAGATATTGCTACAATCTAGAATTTAAAGCTACTAATACTTTGGTTTTACCATCAGTTATTAGTGCTTTTTTTGCGGAAACAAAAGGGTTTCCGAGTAAAGACATAAGCAATCTAGACACGTCAAAAGTAACAGACGCTGTAAATGTATTCGCAAATGTCCCAACAAAATTTAAAAAGCTATTAAATCCTTTCTTTTTAAATCTTACAAATGCAAATGGAATATATTCAGGTTTGGATTTATCAGAATTGGAAAAATTAGAAATTATATCAAATACTTTAACAACGGCAAATGATATATTCAGTGGTGCAACACGCCCTTTTTATGGAGAAATAATATTGCAAACACCTAATCTAACTAATATTACTGCACTATGTTACAGATTCAGCACACCGCCACCAGCTTTAGACAAGTGCGATTTTCGCTCCGTAAATAACGCATTAAATTTTTTAAGAAATCCAATGTCAACTACTAATGTTGACAAGACATTAATTGCGTGGGCTAAATTGCCAACAATGGTAAGTGGGGTTACGTGGGACTGGAAGGGTTCAAAATATAGCAACAACTCAGAGGTAATAACGGCGTACAACAAAATAACTAACGAGTGGGGAGTTATCTTCACAAATCTAACAATGGCTTAAAAATATGGCACTACTAACAATACCAATATCGCCTTTGCAATTGGCATACGGCGAAATACAAAGAGAAATGCAAATTATCGGCATCAACATAGTTGATAGCTCACAACAACTATTTTTAACGCAGAAAATAGTCTACAGCTACAATGGCGAGGATGTTTCGGTAGATTTCAAACCTACAACGCAACCTATTGAGATAAATAACAGTAAAAATGTTTATCAGCGTGATTTGGAGCCGTTGGAGATTCTCACCAATCCAGATTATATAGATGCAGAAACAACGCCTGATGTTGAGCAATATCTCACGGCTCCTGCTTATGATTATGTCGTTGGTGTGCTGTGCGAAAATCCGCAATATTTTTGGCAGATTTTGCGAGAGTGTGTTTTGGAACTAAGTTAGAATTTGCTTTGAAAATCCGTGTGTTGCCGGCTATTTGCGCTGGTGCTGCACGTTAAAATAATAGGAGGAAAAAACGCCCTCCGCTTTTAAATAAGATCTCACCCAAATTTAAAACGAACCCACCGGCTACGGAGGACGCAAAGTCTTCTTTAGTCGGTGGGTTTTTCGTTGTTTGGGTGAGAGATGCAAAGATAACTTTAATTTAAATTATATACAATGAAGATGAACTATGTTCAAGCGCCTTTGCCGTTTCAGGGTCAAAAACGGAGATTTTTAAAAACATTCAAAACGGCTTTAGAAGAATTTTCACCAACAGCAACTTATGTAGATTTGTTTGGCGGTTCTGGCTTATTAAGTCATACAGTTAAACAGATGTTTCCAGATGCAAAAGTGATTTACAATGATTTTGACAGCTATTCACACAGAATTGAGAATGTTGACAAAACAAATGCATTGCTGTCAGATATTCGGAAAATGTGCGCAAACGAACCACGCAAAGAACGAATCAGTGATGGTCTACAAAGTGAGATTATTGCTAGAATATCAAAGGAAAAAGGCTTTATTGATTGGGTGACGGTTTCTTCCAGTTTGCTATTTTCTATGAACTATGTAACATCATTTGACCATCTAAAAAAAGAAAAATTCTATAATAAGGTAAGGCTTAGCGATTATGTTGCTGAGGGATATCTTGAAGGAGTTGATAGGGTTAAAATGGATTATCGAGATTTATTCACTGAATATCGCAATCATCCGAATGTAGTATTCTTAGTCGATCCTCCTTACCTTTCAACTGATTGTAGTACCTACAGTCGTCCGGACTATTGGAAATTGTCGGATTATCTCAATGTACTGAAGACAATTGAAGATCAGTCGTATTTTTACTTTACAAGCAACAAAAGTCAGATTATTGAGCTTTGTGACTGGATGGAAACAAATAGTTATGCTAGGAATCCTTTCGCTGATTCTACAACTGTGAAAGTTGGTGCTTCTCTTACTTATAATGCGAGTTATGAAGATATAATGATTTATAGGAATTTATAATCTGTTGAATAGTTTTGCTTTATCACAAAGTAAATGTGTGAAATATGATTTTCTACCGTTCTTAGATTCTGTAAAAATTTCGCTTTCAAATTTTATTTTGAAATCCCATGTGTCCCATTTTTCCATTTTTAATTCAAATGGATTAAAAGCACAATTGACCTCAAAATGTTGTTTTCTTGAATCCTTAGTAAATTCAACAATCACAGATTTGTGATTTGGCTCAACAGTTTCTACAATTCGACCTCGTAATATCATTAGACTAAATTACAAAAAGCATCCGAAAACGGATGCTTTTTGTGTTGGTTTAAACAAAGTTTAAATAGGGTTTAAAAATGGTTTATTTTTTCAATTGAAAATTGGGTTGCATTGTTAGATTTTTTTATACTTTTGGT
This sequence comes from Epilithonimonas hispanica, assembly GCF_003385395.1. Classification (GTDB taxonomy): domain Bacteria; phylum Bacteroidota; class Bacteroidia; order Flavobacteriales; family Weeksellaceae; genus Epilithonimonas; species Epilithonimonas hispanica. The sequence goes on from NZ_QNUG01000010.1 coordinate 49,942, forward strand.
TTTGCCGATTAAGCTTAGATTATAATAGAATGAAGAATTTGTTTTAGTAAATAAGTTGATATAAAAAACTCCACTTCAATTTTGAAATGGAGTTTATGTATATTCATAATTTATAACTCATCATTAATAATTATAAAACGTCTCTGATTTGTTCATTCTTTTGGAAAGTCGCTTTTGCAAAAGGACAAAGCGGAATGATTTTCAGGTTTTTCTCTCTTGCAAATTCTACAGCTTTATAAACCATTGCTTTTCCTACACCTTTCCCATTGTAAGCTTGCTCAACTTCTGTATGATCTATGATTATTTTATCATCTCCGGCCAAAGAATAAGTCATTAATCCAGCTTTTTGCCCGTCAAATGTTGCGACAAATTCGCCTTTTGTCTCCCAGTTATGTTGTGTAACTTCTAGCATTTTATTTGATTTTTGTTAAGATTTCTATATCGTTTGTCAGGATTTTGTGTACAGGACAAGCGTCCGCAATTTTGAAAAGTTTATCTTTAATATCTTCACTTATGTCTGTACTTCCAAAATCTATTATTCTGCAAAACTGAGCTGTTTTTGTTTGAGGATAATTTTCCAAATCCACTTCTACATTGATTATTGGGATTTCCCAGCCTTTTCTATCGATGTACATTCTCAGAGTTGCTGCTGTACAACTTGCAAGAGAAGTGGCTAAAATCTCAAATGGATTGAATCCTTTGTTTCCGCCACCTTTATCAACAGGTTCATCTGTGATGAGTGTATTTTCTCCGGCTATTACTTCTGTGTAATATTTTTCTGTTCCCAGACTTGCTTTTACTTTTACGCCCATTGATTAAATTAGATTTTTGAATTTTTCGATTTTAGAATTGATTTCGCTCAATAATTCTGGATTGATGATACCATTTTCCTGGTCAAAATTTTCATAGAACTTGGGAAGAGAAAACGTTTCCTTAATATCCGCTCCAAAAGCTGGAAAAAATTTAGAAGCTTCCGCCATTACATTTCCTCCTCCATAACCTCCTGGAGAAGTTGTCATCAGAAACATCGGTTTATCTTGAAAAACTTTCACATTGATTCTGGAAGCCCAGTCAAATATATTCTTGAAAGCGGCACTGTACGATCTGTTGTTTTCTGCCAAAGAACAGATTATGACATCAGCTTCTTCTATATTTTTCAAAAATTGATAAGCTTCTTCAGGAAATCCATTTTGTTCTAAATCAACAGAAAAAACGGGCATCAGATAATCATTAAGGTCAATCAAATTGATGTCTTCTATAGGAAAACTTTTCAGAACAAATTTCACCAATTGTTTGTTAATTGAAGTGGATGAGTTGCTTCCAGCAAATGCAAATATTTTCATAGTTTGAAATTTTTATAAAGTTAATCATTATTTGATTTCAAAAATATACAAAGCAGATCATATAGAAATTGATATAAGATATGTTTATAAATATTTAAATTTTACAAAAAAAATCCTGTAAAAATAAATTTACAGGATCAGGAAAGGTTAAATTCCTTATGGATAAATTGATGTTCTCTTGGTTGATCTTCTGCATTTCTAAGCATCTTTTTGTGTTTTAAAATTTGGGATTGTGTTTTTGCCCTGTTTAGTATCTTGTACAATCTTTTGTAATTTAATACTAATTCATCATTTGTTTTTAAATTGAAACTATCCAAGTTTTGGCTAAGCCAATTAACCGATTGAAAATAAGACTCCAAGAACTTCTTATCATCAGTTATCAAATATTTTTGAAAGTAATCCTGAGAAGTAATTCATTCTTTTCTAGAGTCGTCTGTTAGATTCTCTAGTGATTCTAAGTCTTTTAATTGATTTTCTATAAATGTAAGATTCTTCCGATTAACAAATTTATTATAAAAAAACGCGCCTATAATTAGTTCAATCAGTAGGATACATATAAAATAAGGCAGTATTGTACAAATTCTCTCAACCGAAAACTCAATGAGTATGAAGAGGTATTTTTTGGTTTATTGATCTTATTTTAGCTTTTTTTGACTGCATGTATTATCAAATTTACATTATAAAATATAAATTTATTAAAGCTTTTTAATGTCTTTTAATAAACTTAAAGCTAACTCTATTTTAATAGTATTCCTTATAAAAATAACAAAAAATCCTGCAAAATTCAATTTACAGGATTTTATTTATTATGCGATATATAATTTATTACAACGTTTTAAATTGCTCCAACATTCTAATATCATTCTCAAAAAACATTCTGATATCGCTCATTTGATAAAGAAGCATTACGATTCTCTCGATTCCCATTCCAAAAGCATAACCGGAGAATTTATCCGAATCTATGTTAACATTTTTAAGAACCGCTGGATCAACCATTCCACAACCCATGATTTCTAACCAACCTGTTCCTTTTGTGATTCTGTAATCTGTTTCAGAATTCAGTCCCCAATAAACATCAACCTCTGCACTTGGTTCTGTAAAAGGGAAGTAAGAAGGTCTCATTCTAATTTTTGATTTTCCAAAAAGCTCCGTTGTGAAAAACTGAATCGTTTGTTTCAAATCTGCAAAACTTACATTTTCATCAATATAAAGTCCTTCAATCTGATGGAAAATACAGTGTGAACGAGAAGAAACCGCTTCGTTACGGAAAACACGTCCTGGAGACAAGATTCTCATCGGCGGTTCGTTATTTTCCATATGTCGGATTTGTACAGAAGATGTATGCGTTCTCAACAAAACATCTGGGTTTTGCTCAATGAAAAACGTGTCCTGCATATCTCTTGCTGGGTGATATTCTGGTAAATTTAATGCGGTGAAGTTATGCCAATCATCTTCAATTTCCGGTCCATCTGCAACAGCAAAACCGATAGATTTGAAGATATCGATGATTTTATTTTTAACAAGATTAATTGGATGACGAGAGCCTAACTCCAAAGGAAAAGCTGGTCTTGTAAGATCTTCTTTTTCAGTAATTATAAGACTTTCCGAAGACGATTTTACTTCTTCAAGTTTTTCGTTGACAGCATTTCTTAAAATATTGATTTTCTGTCCAAAATCTTTTTTCTGTTCATTCGGGATTTGTTTCAATGTGTCGTAGAAATCATTCATAATTCCTTTTTTTCCATTGAATTTCAATCTAAATTGTTCAATCTCATCCTTTGAGGAAGATTGGAAATTTTGTACCTCAATCAGCAGGTCATCAATTTTTTCTAGCATTATTCTTTATAAAAAATAGACTACAAAAGTACGATTTTTAAAATAAAATAAAACTGCTTTTCGGTAAAACAATTTCATTTTAAAAACAATACCCTCTCAGAGTTTGAAACTCAAAAAGGGTATTTTTTATAATTACTTCTTTACGAAAATCTTGTTGCAAGCAAAATTAAATCTGCTATATGTATGATCTACAAGATGTAAATTAATTTTAATAAGCTGCAGTAAAACGTTGTTTCACGAATTTGTTTTGTTCCAATTCGTCAACCAAAGCTACAGCCACATCTTCCACAGAAAGAATACTTCTTCCCTCTTCGTTGAAAACAGGATTTTCCAAAGCTGTTCTGTATGTTCCAACTCTCACTCCTGCTGTTCCAGGACGCATCTCAATTGCCGGAGAAAAGAAAGTCCAATCCAATGTTTCGTTCTTTTTGATTTCATTCAGGTAATCTCTTGCAGCTGTTGCGCCAGGTTTTATATCAGCTGGAAAATCCGGACCATCAACCAATTGATTTCCATCAATGAACAAACTTCCTGCTCCACCAACTGTAATGAATCTCTTAACACCTGATTTCTCAACCGCTTTCTCGATGTTTCTAGAACCGTTTAAGAAATCGTCATAAAGATTTGGATTTGTCCAACCTGCATTGAATGTGTTAATAACCGCATCACTTCCTTCAAGAACTTTTGCTAATTCGTCAACGTTGTTCACGTCTGCGCTTATTGCAGTTATGTTATCATTCGCTTCCACTTTTGAGCTGTCTCTTGCGATTGCGATTACTGAGTAACCTCTGTTTGATAACTCATTAACGACTTGTTTTCCTACGAAGCCTGTTGCTCCGATTACTGCTACTTTACTGTTCATAAATTTAATATTTATTTTTAAAGGAATTCACGAACCTTTCGGTTTCATTTTTTTTAATAATTTAAATTAATTGTAATATATTTTGTTACATTTTGTATGAAAAATTTTTAAACGAATTGATTACTAAAATCCGAAAGCTTCTTCTTTTTCAAAAACTTAAGAACCAAATCATCTGTATCATTGAATAAAAGACTTAGATTTTTGTTAATATCTTTTCCAACATTGCAAAGTGGATTCGGATTTTGATTTTTCTTTCCGAGAATTTCTGTATTTTTTACAGATTCGTAAATTTCGGAAATATTGATTTGCTCAGGATTTTTGGAAATTCTTACACCACCTTCTTTTCCTTGACGGCTTTCTACAAGTCCTGATTTTTTCAGATTAATTAATTCTTTTCGGACAATCACGGGATTTACATTTACGCTTCCGGCAATCCAATCAGACGTTAGCCATTCCTGCTCATTGTGAGCAAGAAGCGTCATAATATGAATCGCGGTTGCAAATCTTGTGTTGTTCATTCTGATGCAAATCTAAAACAAAATTTAATTGTAACAAAAATAATTACAGTTAAAATTTAAAATAAAAAAAACTCTCGAGTAGAAAGTTTTTTTTTAGTTACTATTTCTTAGAAATCGCTCTGGAAATCACAATCTTTTGAATTTCTGAAGTTCCTTCATAGATTTGAGTAATCTTCGCATCTCGCATCATTCTTTCCACGTGATATTCTTTCACATAACCATATCCTCCGTGGATTTGAACAGCTTCAATCGTTGTATCCATCGCTACTTGAGATGCGTACAATTTTGCCATTGCTCCACTTTCTGAGATATCTTTTCCTTCATCTTTTTCAGCAGCCGCTTTATAAATTAGCATTCTTGCAGCCATAATATTAACGTGCATATCGGCTAATTTGAAAGCAATTGCCTGATGATTGATGATTTCTGTCCCGAAAGATTTTCTTTCTTTAGCATATTTCAAAGACAATTCGTAAGCTCCGGAAGCAATTCCTAAAGCTTGAGAAGCAATACCGATTCTGCCGCCATTCAAAACAGCCATCGCAAAATTGAATCCAAAACCGTCTTCGCCAATTCTATTTTCTTTAGGCACTTTAACATCAGTAAACATCAAAGAATGTGTGTCACTTCCACGGATTCCCAATTTTTCCTCTTTCTTACCTACAACAAAACCTTCCCAGCCTTTTTCCACGATAAAAGCATTAATCCCTTTATGTTTTTTTTCTGGATGAGTTTGTGCAATCACGATATAATAGGTTGCATTGCCTCCGTTTGTAATCCAGTTTTTGGTTCCATTCAAAAGATAATAATCGCCTTTATCTTCTGCTGTTGTAGATTGTGAAGTTGCATCAGAGCCAGCTTCCGGCTCAGACAAAGCAAAAGCGCCAATAACTTCTCCACTTGCCAAAGGTTTAAGATATTTCATTTTTTGTTCTTCTGTACAGAATTTTTCCAAACCTGCGCAAACCAATGAATTGTTAACAGACATAATAACAGCTGCGGAAGCGTCCACTTTAGCAATTTCTTCCATTGCCAAAACATAAGACACGCTATCCAGTCCTGCTCCACCATATTTTGGATCAACCATCATCCCGAGAAATCCCATTTCTCCCATTTTTTTGACAGCTTCATAAGGAAATTTTTGTTCATTGTCTCTTTCGATAACACCTTCCAAAAGTTCTGCTTGTGCAAAATCTCTTGCGGCTTGCTGAATCATCTGTTGCTCTTCTGTAAGATTGAAATTCATATTTAAATTTTATTGTTTTTGGGTTAAATATGGAATCGTTATTGCTTTCTGATTCATAGCAATTCACATATTTTTCATTAAATTTTCTTGTCGTAAATATAAACTTTTTGGTAAAAACCAAAAGAAAAAAATTGAATTTTGTCATGTTAGAAAAAAAAATTACATTTACGAATATGTAAACTCAATATTAATCAAGTATTAATAAATTATTTTATGAACGTTAAAAGAATATTCGACTTCTCTACTCTTGCTTTCGAAAAATTCCCGAAAGAAGATTGTCTTGTCACCAAAAAAAACGGAACTTGGATTAAAACATCAACTCTTGAGTTCATCAATCAAGGGAACAAAATTTCCAGAGGTCTTTTGAAACTTGGGATAAAACCTGGCGACAAAATCGGTCTGATATCTTCTAATAACAGAACGGAATGGGCTGTGATGGATTTGGGTATTTCTCAAATCGGTGTGGTCACAGTTCCGGTTTATCCTACGATTTCCGAAGAAGATTATGTTTACATCTTCAACAATTCTGAAATCAAATACTGTTTTGTTTCCGATAAAGATCTCTATAAAAAACTGACTAATGCAAAACCTAATATTCCTTCACTAGTAGGTGTTTTTACATTTGATGATATCGATGGAGCGCCAAATTGGAATGAAATTCTTGACCTTGGTGAAAATGATGCAACTCAAATAGAAGTGGATGATTTATCAAAATCAATTAATCCTGAAGATGTTGCGACAATTATTTACACTTCTGGAACGACTGGAAAACCTAAAGGAGTTCCTTTGACTCATAATAATTTGGTTGCTAATGTAACTGCAAGTACGCCTAGAATTCCAAAAGATAAAAGTCTGGATTATAAGGATATGAAGGCTCTCAGCTTTCTTCCGATTTGCCATGTTTTCGAAAGAATGATTTTCTATCTTTATTTAAGTAACGGAATTTCTATCTACTTCGCAGAAAGTATTGAGAAAATTGGTGACAATGTAAAGGAAGTTAAACCGCAGTATATGACGGTTGTTCCAAGATTGGTAGAAAAAGTTTACGATTCTATTTATAATAAAGGAACAGCTTCTGGTGGAATAAAATCCAAAATTTTCCTTTGGTCATTAGGAATTGCTGAAAAATATGAATTGGGAGAACCAAAATCCTTTATGCACACGATCGCAGACAAATTGGTTTTCAAAAAATGGAGAGAAGGTTTGGGAGGAAATCTAATCACATTAGTTTCCGGTTCTGCTGCTTTATCAAAACGATTGAACACTATGTTTCACGCTGCCGGAATTCCTATTCTAGAAGGTTACGGATTGACAGAAACTTCGCCGGTAATTTCTGTAAATAGCTTCGGAAAAGTGAAAGTAGGCTCTGTTGGAATTCCGTTGGAAAATGTGAACGTTAGAATAGAATCCGATGGCGAAATTGTCGTGAAAGGGCCTTCTGTTTTTGAAGGTTATTATAATGATGAAGAAAAAACCAAAGAAGCTTTTACTGACGATGGTTATTTCAGAACCGGAGATATTGGGATTTTGGATGAAGATAATTTCCTTTTCATTACAGATAGAAAGAAAGAAATGTTCAAAACTTCTGGTGGAAAATTTGTCGCGCCTCAGGTTATCGAAAACTTAGCTAAAGCTTCCAAATTTATTGAACAGATTATGGTTGTCGGCGATGGCGAGAAAATGCCATGTGCATTGGTTCAGCCAGATTTTGCTTTTACTAAAAACTGGGCAGAACTTCATAATGTAAAAATATCAGATTCTCAAAAAGAGATTGCAGCCAATCCTGCTGTAAAATCAAGAATTGAACAAGAAATCGAAAAAATAAATCAACATCTTGGAAAATGGGAACAAATCAAAAAAATTGAATTAACACCCAAAGTTTGGACAATAGATGATGGACTCTTGACGCCGACGCTTAAACTGAAAAGAAAAGCTATTAAAGCAGAATTCCAAGATTTATACGACAGAATGTACAAAGAATAAACTAAAGCTATCCAATGGATAGCTTTTTTTCTGTGGGTTTTTCATATTTATTTATATTTGCGTTAAACGTTGGTTTAAAAATCGTATTAGAAAATGGAAGTAAAAAGAATCTTTGATATTCCTTATTATTCGAAAGCTAATTTCGAAAAAGATGATTTCATCTGCGACAAAAGAAATGGAAAATGGGAGAAAATCTCAACGGATGATTATATCAAAATCACGAATCAATTATCAAGAGCTTTATTAAAATATGGTCTCAAGAAAGGAGATAAAATCGCTATCACTTCTTCAAACAACAGAGTTGAATGGTGTTTTTTTGACCAAGCTGCTTTGCAAATCGGTGTTGTAACCGTTCCAATTTATCCTTCTATTTCTGGTGAAGATTGTATTTATAATCTGGAAAATTCGGATTCTAAGATTTGTCTTGTTTCGGATGCGAAATTGTTTGAGAAAATTAATTCTGTTAAAAATCAATTACCCGATTTGCAGGAGATTTTTACATTTGATAAAGTTGATAATGCTAAAAACTGGAAAGAGCTTTTTGATTTAGGAGAAGAGAATGACAATCAACAGGAAGTTGATTCGATTAAAGATTCGATTTCTGAAGATGATTTGGCTTCGATTATCTATACTTCCGGAACGACGGGAAAACCGAAAGGTGTGATGCTGACACACAAAAACATCGTTTCCGACGTGATTGGTTGTGAAGACAGAATTCCGCATAAGGATTCCAAAAACAGAGCTTTGAGCTTTCTTCCGCTTTGTCACGTTTACGAAAGGATGATTCTTTATCTTTTCACAACCAACGGGATTTCTATGTATTTTGCTGAAAGTAATGAGAAACTCAGCGAAAATCTAAAAGAAGTAAAACCGCAATATATGACGGTTGTTCCGAGAATGGTGGAAAAAGTCTATGATGCGATTTATAAAAGAGGAACAGAATCCGGTGGAATCAAAGCTAAAATCTTTCTTTGGTCTTTGAAAGTTGCTGAAAATTACAAATTAGGAAGTGCAAAATCTTTGGCTCACATCATTGCGGACAAAATCGTTTTTAGCAAATGGAGAGAAGGTTTGGGAGGAAATATAATAACATTGGTGTCTGGTTCTGCCGCCTTATCAAAACGATTGAATACAATGTTTCACGCTGCCGGAATTCCGATTCTGGAAGGTTATGGATTGACGGAAACTTCGCCTGTAATTGCAGTCAATAGTTTTGAATTTACAAAAATCGGTTCGGTTGGAAGACCAATCAAAAACATCGATGTGAAAATCCAAGAAGATGGCGAAATCACGGTTAAAGGTCCTACTGTGACTCAAGGTTATTACAAAGACGAGGAAAAAACGAAAGAAATTTTTACAGAGGACGGTTATTTCAAAACTGGAGATATTGGAATTTTGGATGAGGATAATTTTCTTTTCATTACTGATAGAAAAAAAGAAATGTTCAAAACTTCCGGTGGAAAATATGTTGCGCCTCAAGTGATTGAAAATCTTGCAAAAGCATCTCAATTCATAGAACAAATTATGGTGGTTGGTGACGGTGAAAAAATGCCGACAGCGCTTGTTCAGCCTGATTTTGAATATGCTAAAACTTGGGCTTCAAAAAATAATATCAATATTGGAACTTCACTGGAAGACATTGTCAATTCTAAAGATTTAAAATCTGAAATCGAGAAGGAAATTGAGAAAATCAATCAACATCTCGGCAAATGGGAACAAGTCAAAAAAATTGAATTAACTCCGGAAATTTGGACAGAAGACAATGGACTTCTCACTCCTACTTTAAAACTGAAAAGAAAAGCAGTGAAAGAGTATTTTATTAAGTTGTATGAAAAGCTTTATGATAGGTAAAAAATTAATGTAAAATATGATTATAACCCGATTAGAATTGATAAAAATCTGTGAAAGATTCCTCTCTGATGAAGTCAGCAAAGAAGAATTGATTCATTTTGCGACTGCTGTAATGTTTGATGAAGAGGATAAATACGAATGTGAAGACGAAGTTGTGGAAGAGATTTTATCGCAATGGGATAATAAACTAAGTCAGTCAAAAATTAATAAAACAAGTATTCAGTTTTTGAAAAATGCACTTGAAAATCTAAACTAGCACATTTTTTTAATCACCTGAACTAAAAAAAATTAATCAAATAGGTTTATACTGCAAAAACAAAAAAAGCTTCATAAACAAATTATGAAGCTTTTATGAAAATAATATATATAACCTTAGTTTCTGTGAAACTATTTTAGAGAAATCATTCTGCTGAAATTATCACCGTCTTTTTCTACATTGATGATGTAAGTTTCAGGATTTTCAGGATTTAAGTCAAAAGTCAAATCGATTAATCCATCTTTTGCAACATTATCTTTACTATAGTAAGTATTGTTTGCAGTATCGTAGATAGACACTTTTACGTCTCCAGCTACATTTGACATTTTTAATTTAACAACGTTTTTGTTAATGGTATATTCTGGTTTATTAATCGCAGAAACTGGTGTTTTATCAGCAACTACTTTACCATCTTTACCAATAGTCACTTTATATTTTTCAATTTTAATCGCCGATTCAGCAACAAGATAATAATTTCCTTCTGTCAAGTTAGAAAGGTCATAAGACTTTTCAACCACCTCTCTGTTTCCAGTATTTTCTGAATAAATCTCACCTTTTTTGTCATCATATAGATAAAGAGAAACATTCTGCGCATTAGAAACCTCAAAGTGTAAAGTCTTTGCAGTTACTTCTCCTAGAGAGATTGAGAATACGCCATCTTTAGCTGAAAAGCTTGTTGAAATCAAAAATGCTCCGATTAGTAAGCTTAGTTTCATTATATTTTTCATATCAGTATCGTTTTAATTGTTTTACATTGCAAATGTAGGATGGATAAATAGGAATTGATACAATGCTATTTTCACATATATGTTCTATATTAACATTAAATAAATATTAACAACTGCAATAAAGTTAATATTAAATATATTTTGTAATTTTGAATTATGAAACATCACAATCCTTCTTTCGAAGCTATTAATCCTAATATAGGCAGTAGTTTTACGCTTCTCAAATTCCGGAAAAATGAGAATATCAAGTCTCATGTTTGGCATTATCATCCTGAAATTGAGCTGATTTTCGTATGTGGTGGTTCAGGGAAAAGACAGATTGGAAGTAACATTTCGCACTTTTCCGATGGCGATTTGATTCTGATTGGAAGCAATCTTCCGCATTGTGGAATGACGAATGAAAATACCAATAACGATTACGAAATTGTCATCCAATTTTCTCCCGATTTTTTAGGTGAATCTTTTTGGAATGTTCCTGAGATGAGCAGAATTCTAGCTTTATTGAATACCGCAAAATCAGGAATTGTTTTCGGTGATGAAGTGAAAAAATCGATTCGTGAGAAAATGGAAATTCTATCAGAAGCTTCTTCTCTCGACAGACTTTTGAAATTAATCGACATCCTGAAAGAACTTTCTGACACCAAAGATTTTCAAATCCTGAATGCAGGAAAATACTATCTGCAAACGCAAAAAGAAGATAATGACCGAATCAATCTGATTTTCAATCACGTGAAAGATAATTTCAAAGAGCAGATTGCTTTGGAAGATGTGGCAGGATTGGCAACAATGACAGTTCCGTCTTTTTGCAGATATTTCAAAAAAATCACGAACAAGACTTTCACACAATTCGTTAATGAATATCGAATAACACACGCTTTAAAACTACTCACAGAGCAACCCTTGAGCATCAACGAAATCTGTTTTGAAAGTGGTTTCAACAATTTCAGTTACTTTAATAAAACCTTTAAAGAATACACAAAAAAAAATCCTTCACAATATAGGAAGGAGCTTAGTAATGTTTTGGATTGATTAATTTAAACTATGTTGATACTTCATTATTTCATCAACTATTTCTAATGCTCTTTTATATGTAATTCCGTTTTCTTGTTCAATTGTCAAAAGATGTCCTTCTTCAATAGACTTAATTTCAGGAATTAATCCAACATTTTGTTCAATTGCAATCGTTTTTATATTCAATGTTTCGCCATAAGTTGGAACATTTGTTTGCAACCAACCAAAATATGGTTCTTCATTTACTCTATTAGGATTTTCCCATAAATCCATACGCTTGCCGAAATTATCCTCACTAATAGAAGTCCAAACATTAAATATTAGATTCTCATTGTAATCTATAATAGGAATTGTTAATCGACCACGATGAAAAAAATGTTTTTCATCAACTACACATAAACTTTCTTTAAGTTCAATGCGAGTTTCTCTTTCATCAGAAGGAATAGAAAAGTAATAATTAGGATAATCTGAGCCAAAACAAAGAGGCAATTCATCATAAACCTTACCACAGCAAGAACACTTGTATGCTACTTTTTTTTCTTTTTTATTAAAAAATGAGAACAGTTTCATTCGATTATTATTTCATATAATTACGAAATCATCTCAAAATACTTCTGCATCTGCTCCATCGTTCCAAGACTTATTCTCGTCCACTTCCCTTTTTGCTCATAAGTTTTTCCACCAAGGATTTTAGCGTCTTTTAATTTTTTGAAGTAATCACCTTTGTAATTCTCCAAAGAAAAATAAATAAAATTCGCAGAAGACGGAATGGTTTTAATTTCTCGTTTATTAAATTCTGAAATCGTAAAATCTTTCACTTTCTGATTATTATCCAAAACTTTATTGATAAATTCTTTATCATCAATTCCTGCAATTGCACCGGCCATTGTCACCACACTGATTTCTGCACCACTCCAGCTTTGTAATTTTTTCAATTCAACAATCAATTTGGGGTTTCCGATGGCATAACCTAGTCTTGCGCCGGCAAATCCGTAAAGTTTGGAAAATGTTCGTGTAATAATCAGATTCTTGTAAACATCAACCAAATCACTAAGAGATTTCTGAGTCGTAAATTCAATGTAAGCTTCGTCCACCAAAACGATGATATTGTCTGGAATTGATTTGATAAAATTCTCAATTTCCTGTCTTGAAAGCAAATCTCCGGTTGGATTATTCGGATTACAGATATAGATAAGTTTCGTGTCCTTTTGGATAGAATTTTTCATCTTTTCAAGGTCGATTTTCTTTTTGTCGTTCAAAGGAATTACAGATTTTGACATTCCTAGAAACTCAGCAATCGGTTCAAAAATCGTGAAAGACGGGTCTGGAATAATGAAATGTCCTTTGTTAATCGAAACATATTTGGTAATCAGTTCCAACAGAAAAGATGAACCTGCAGAAACCAAAAGATTTTCTTTTTTAGTCTGATTGATTTCTGCCAATTTTTCACTCAGAATATCCGCAAACTTGAAATCATACAAAGATGAAAATCTGAGACTGTTTTGCATCGCTTCCAAAGCTTTCGGCGATGTTCCAAAAGGATTCTCGTTGAAACAAAGTCGGATGGTTTCGTTATCCTTTTTTAATAAGTTGAAATTTGGGGTTTCTTTTGCGTAAAATTCTAATGGCGAAAGCGTCAAAGCAGCACTTCCTAAAAAAGCAGTTTTCAGCCAGTCTCTTCTGTTGATAGACATAGTTATTTCAAAATTTCAATAAAATTAGAGTTTTATTTGAAATATTTAGTTTACTACTGAAAAAATTTTTTTTGAATAAGAATTGTAACAGGTTTTGGGGATAGCAATTTAATTTACCAAAACAACCTTATAACCACCCAACTTCCCAAGCTTATTCATAGACCTCACAACAATTGTCGAAAGTTTTTTCCCATTAGATTCTGAAGCTACATTTTTACTAATGATTTCCGGAGAAAGGATTTCTGTTTGCCAATTGTTTCCATATTTTAAATAAATCACATAAGACAAAGCCTCGGTTTGTTTGTTCCAATTGATTGAAATATTATTAGATTGTTTTTTCCAAGTTACATTCAATTCTGGTAATTCTTTAGAAGCCAACCAAGTAGTTTCGGGAATCAAAGCTTTTTCTTTGTAGGAATTGGTTTTTAATTCCTGTTGCATTGCATAGTTTTTTGTGATTCCGGCAATACTCCAATGGACTTCTCCTGTATTTTTTTTCAAGATTTGTCTTGTTACATCTATTTCACGAGCAATTTCTATCGCCCTGTTTGAAGATTTTATGGCAACCGTATTCAAACCTGGCCAAAGATGGCGACCTTTTATATTTTCATCGTTCCACCATTGCAACAAGAGTGGAAAGCTTTGACCTGCTGAGTCAATCGGCCAATAAAGTTGTGGCGTAAAATAATCGATCCAGCCTTGGTTCAGCCAAAGTTTGGCATCAGCATACAATTCATCGTACTGAGAAGACCCTTTGATTCCTGAAGGATACCCAGGTTTCCATATTCCAAACGGACTGATTCCGAATTTGACATCGTTTTTCTGAGCTTTGATTTCGTCATAGATTCGCTTCACGAATTTGTTGACATTTGCTCTTCTCCAATCTGCTCTGGAAAGTGTTCCGCCAGAGTTTTGGTAAGCTGACCACGTTTTGTAATCAGGAAAATCTTTCCCTCCATTATATTCGGCATAAGGATAGAAATAGTCATCCAAATGAATTCCATCAACATCATATCTGGAAACGATATCTTTCACCACTTTCGACGCTTGTTCCTGCGTTCTGTCGTCAGCCGGATCAAACCAATACATTCCGTTTTTCAATTTAACAATGTTATCTGATGATTTTTTCACCATCGATTCTGATGTGATCTGTCCACCGTTGGAATGATGTGCACGAAACGGATTGAGCCAAGCGTGAAATTCCAGACCGCGTTTATGGCATTCTTCAATCCAAAATTGCAAAGGGTCGTATTCTGGATAAGGCGCTTGGCCAATTTGTCCTGTTAAAAAATAAGACCAAGGTTCGTGTGGACTTTTGTACAAAGCATCTGCAGAAGGACGAACTTGTAGAATAACCGCATTGAAATTCAAACTTACCAATAAATCCAAAAGCTGAACAGCTTCCTGCTTTTGCTGGTCTGCGGAAAGATTGTTTCGGGAAGGCCAATTGATATTCGCCACTGAGGCAATCCAAACCGCACGGAACTCTCTTTTGATTTCAGGCAAATCGATGTTATCTAATTTGACAACAGGTTTTGGTGGAAGATTTACTTCTGTTTTTACAGCAGGTTTCTTAATACCCGATTTTGAAGGCGATTTTTTAGTTTTTGTAGCACAAGAAACCACAAAAACTGCCAGCAATAATATTTGGAAAAATGATAATCTGAAACGCATAGTTTGCAAAACTAAACGATAATATCAGAAATACAAAAAAGCATCAGGATAATTGGATGCTTTTATAATTTTTTAACTTCAAAAGCTTAAAGTTAAACACAAAGACACAAAATTAATTGTTTTGAAAACAGTTTTAAGGCACTAAAGAATCAATGATTTTTCAATTTTAACGAAGTTAAAATCTTTGTGTCTTAATCAAATATTTTATGCTTGAAAAAAAACCTTGTGTCTTTGTGTTTAACAATTTATCATTTTAATTATTCAAAAATAATGGTTTTGTTTCCATCAATAAAAACTTTGTCTTCGAATACTAATTTGAGTGCATTTGCCAAAACAATTCGTTCGACATCTTTTCCCATTTTTGCCAAATCTTTCGCTGTTTTGGAGTGGCTTACCTTGATAACATCCTGATAAATAATCGGACCTTCATCCAAATCGTTTGTTACAAAATGCGCCGTTGCGCCGATGATTTTAACGCCTCTTTCAAAAGCCTGTTTATAAGGATTCGCGCCGATAAAAGCCGGTAAAAATGAATGATGAATATTAATGATTTTCCCTTCGAAATCCTTTACAAAATCAGGAGAAAGGATTCTCATAAACTTCGCCAGAACTAGATAATCGTAATTATAATCGTGAAGAACCGTTTTGATTTTTTCTTCGTGTTCTGCTCTAGTAATATTTTCTGCAGGAATATAAATAAAAGGAATATTGAATTTCTCCGTTAATTCTCTCAGATTTTCATAATTCCCAACAACTGCAACAATATTAAAGTTAAGGTCTTTAAACTGATTTCTTATCAGCAAATCCGCCAAACAATGATGTTCTTTAGTCACCAAGACCACCACATTTTTGGATTCGTTTTGACTTAATTCTATTGAGCAATCGCCTAATTGTTTTTTGAGTTGTTCAATTACTTTTGCCGGTTCAGCGATTCCTGAAACTTCTGTTCGCATAAAAAACAACGCTTTCTCATTATCCACGAATTCGTCATTCTTGATAATATTAAGTCCATTCTCCAAAAGGATTTCGGAGATTCTATAAACCAAACCCTTCTCGTCTTTGCATGTGATTTTTATGGTAAATTGTTTCATAATGTTTTTTAATAAAAAAAAGAATTTATATTCTCCTTAATAAGTCTCTAGCTCCGTGATGAATCATTAAAATGTGAATTTCATTTTGAGAAATTATCTTATAAATGATTCTGTAGTTTCCTTCCGTTATTTCTCTAATATTTGCATCATTGGTTTCGCTTACAATTTTTCCAATGAAAATATTTGATTTTATAATTTCTGTTTTGGTTTGAATTTTTACAATTTGCAATTGAGCGTATCTCATAGAATCGTGCGAGATATAATCATAAATATCTTTAAAATCTAATTTTGCAGATTTTAGCCATTTAATGTAAACCATTGCTGAATCTCATTTTTGAGTTGGTCTTCATCTATTGTTTCATTTTTGTCAGATTCCTGCAACCTTTCTTCCAATTTTTCAATGAAAATCAATCTCTCAATAACTTCCTCAATACTGATTTCATCTGGAAAGTCATCTATATGTTTCTTCAATTTTTCTTTAGTGATTGTCATATCTTTATGAATTTACTAAGCTAAGTTAATCAATTTTCTATCAACAAAAAAGCCTTCAAAATATGAAGGCTTTTAAATTTATGAAGATTAAGCTTTAGCTTGTCTTTCCAATCTTTTTCTATCTTCTTCAGAAAGGATTTTCTTTCTCATACGGATGAAGTTAGGCGTAACCTCTATTGCTTCATCAGCTTGGATATATTCCATACATTCTTCCAGAGAGAACAAGATTTTTGGTGCAACACCAGTATCTTTATCTTTTCCTGCTGCACGCATATTGTTCAACTGTTTAGCTTCTACAATATTTACAACCAAATCTCCCGGCTTGTTTTGCTCACCGATAATCATACCAGTGTAGATTTCCTCACCCGGATCAACGAAGAACTTACCTCTATCTTGTAGTTTGTTGATAGAATATTCTGTAGCCGGACCAGTTCCTTTACTTACAAGTACGCCATTGTTTCTTCCAGGAATAGCACCTTTGAAAGGCTTATATTCTGTGAAACGGTGCGCCATAATAGCTTCACCAGCAGTTGCAGTCAACATTTGAGAACGCAATCCGATAAGACCTCTGGAAGGAATCTCGAATTCCATATGTTGCATTTCACCTTTAGTTTCCATAATGTGAAGGTCACCTTTTCTCTGAGTTGCCAAATCGATAACTCTAGAAGCAAATTCCTCAGGAACGTCAACAACCAAAGATTCATAAGGCTCCAATTTTTCACCATTTTCGCCTTCTTTCAAGATAACTTGTGGCTGACCAATTGTCATTTCATAACCTTCTCTTCTCATTGTTTCAATCAAAACTGACAAGTGAAGAATACCTCTACCAAAAACTAGGAAAGTGTTTGCATCATCAGTTTGTTGAACTCTTAATGCCAAGTTTTTCTCTAATTCTTTAGTTAATCTTTCTTTAAGGTGATTAGAAGTAACATATTTACCGTCTTTACCGAAGAAAGGAGAATTATTGATAGAGAACGTCATATTCAACGTTGGTTCATCAATCGCAGTTCTTTCCAATGGTTCAGGATTTTCTAAATCAACGAAAGAATCTCCAATCTGGAACGCATCGAAACCTACAACAGCACAGATATCTCCAGCTTGTACTTCAGTTACTTTTTTCTTTCCAAGACCTTCGAAAACGTAAAGTTCTTTTACTTTTCCTTTCACAATTTTTCCGTCTGCCTGAGCAAGACCAATCCATTGAGACTCTTTAACCTCACCTCTTGTTACTTTTCCGATTGCAATTCTTCCTAAGAAAGAAGAGAAATCTAATGAAGTAATCTGCATTTGCAAGTTACCCTCAGTTACTTTCGGTTCTGGAACGTATTGTAAAATCCCGTCTAACAATGGGAAAATGTTATCAGTTTCTTCTAATGAAGTATTGAACCAACCTTGTTTTGATGAACCGTAGAATGTTGGGAAATCCAACTGCTCTTCAGTAGCATCCAGGTTGAAGAATAAGTCAAAAACTTGGTCGTGAACTTCGTCCGGACGACAGTTTGGCTTATCAACTTTGTTGATTACAACCAAAGGTCTTAGCCCCAATTCCAAAGCCTTTTGAAGTACGAATCTCGTTTGTGGCATTGGTCCTTCGAATGCATCTACCAACAAGATTACACCATCAGCCATTTTCAAAACTCTTTCTACTTCACCACCAAAATCGGCGTGACCAGGTGTATCAATTACATTGATTTTTGTGTCTTTGTAATTTACAGAAATGTTTTTTGAAAGAATCGTAATTCCTCTTTCTCTTTCCAAATCGTTGTTATCCATAATCAACTCACCACTCTCCTGATTCTCTCTGAAGATGTTGGTTGCGTGAATAATCTTATCAACCAACGTCGTTTTTCCGTGGTCAACGTGTGCGATAATCGCTATATTTCTAATGTTTTGCATATCCATTTTTTACGCGTGCAAATGTAGTGAATTTTTATGGGATGATAAACTCTGATTCAATTATTTTTAAAAATATAGCTAAATAATTAACATCTAATTAAAGCTTTGTTAATCAATAAATTAAATTAAAGGCTTCTTAGGATTTCTTTCCCACTAATAGATTGCGTGAAAATCAGGTAATGATTTCCGCCGTCATTCAGTTTATATTTTTTCTTGATTTCTTCTGGTTTCAAGGGATAATTTTTAGAAATCAAATTATACTTCTCTCCTTTTTTCAAATCTTTTGCGTCGATTTTTTCAATTTGCAAAACGCGTCCAGGAAAGTTTTCAATTTTGTTTTCTGAAGTATAAAAATGAGTATTTGGATGAAGTTTTTTCAATCCGAATTTTTCTGAAATGATGTTAAATGCACCCGCTTTCAAAATCGAATTGTTTGGAATATAAAGGAATTTCAAAGTTTCTGAGAACTCAGATTTTGCTGATTTTTCATCATTGAATTTGAATAAAAAATCAGGTTCATCAGATTCAAGATTCGCACACCTAATCTCAACATCTTTATTCTTTATTCTTTGTTCTTTATTCTCAATAATTAATAAAAGCTCTTTCACTTCATTCCTAAATGCAATAATTTGAATTTCACTAATGTTTTTCAATTCTGAAATTAAATATGAAATATCAATCAATGGCGACAATTTCACAATAATTTTATCTGAAATCTGATGTAATTGTTCCTCGATTTCTAATAGATTTGGAGAAAGGTCTTCCAGAAGAAATTTCTTTTTGTTTTGCTGGTCTCTTCTTGCTGGGTCAAGATAAACGATATCGAAACCTTTTCCATTATCAGTCTGAGATTCTCGAAGACTTTCTAAGAATTGTTCAAGATTTTCATTAATGAAATTCGCTTTTCTATCTAAAGCTTTCCAATTATTCTCAACGATTAAAATCAATTCTGGATTTTGTTCTATTAAAGTAACTTCATCAAAATTCTTTGATAAAAAATAAGCGTCAATTCCGAAACCGCAAGTCAAATCGAGGAAAGATTTTCCTTTTAAATTTTGAGCTTTATATTCTGCAGTTGATTGTGATGAAGCTTGTTCGAGATTGAGATTTGGAGGAAAAATAATTCCTTCCTTTGTCAAGAATGGAAACTTCTTTTCTGCTGTTTTTCTACCTTTAATTTGTTGTACGATTTCTTGCATCGAAACATTATCAAATGGCGATTTTTTTAATAATAATTTAGTTAAATCAGAATTGAGATTTTGATTGATATAATTTTGAATATCAGAAGAAATTAATTTTGAAAAATCCATACGACTACTAAAAATTTAATTAAGAGCTTGTTTAAAAATTAATCAAAACCACATAGTCACATAGAAAACCTCAAGATTAAGTGCAAAAAGAAAAAAAAAGAAGTATTATATTTACTATTTTTTCTCTTATTTTTACAAAAACTATGTGTCTATGTGGTTATAAAATCATTTCTGATACAAATTTAAACAAGCTCTAAGATAAAATTTAGTTTCTTAATTTTAAATAAAAGAAGTTAAGCTATTTTAGTCTAAAAGAATTTAAGAAATCAATAAATTGATTTGATTAAGGTTATTAAACAAAATCTTAACTGTTAAAATCTGTTTCGAAAACCACAAAAGTCACAAAAGTTTTAAATTTCCTTAAGTTTATCAAAAGTTTAAATAAGGATAACGACCTTAACTTTTTGCTCTTTATAAAGATTTTTTTTATAATTTTTCTTTTGTGACTTTTGTGATTTAATGTTTAATAATCCTTTAAACCGATTTCATATTATCGCCGTCTCTAGTATTCAGTCTTCGGAAAACCAAACCAGAAAGAATCGTGAGAAAACCAACAACTAGAAACGTATAACGGAAAGCATTGTGAATCTCGTTATGAATAAACTTAGTGTCGCCTTCAAAAATCTTTAGAATAATTAATCCAAATGCAACTCCAAATCCAATCGCAAATTGTTGATTAACAGAAACCAAAGAATTACCACTGCTCGTCTGATAAGTTCTGAGGTCAGCAATCGAAATCGTATTCATTGAAGTGAATTGTATCGAATTGAAAAATCCTAGCAATAATAAAAGCGGTACATACCAATAAATTGAACTATGAATACTCGGAATTGCCAAACAACAAATCAGAAAACCGATGATAAATGTATTAACCATCAATGTGGAACGGTAACCAAATCTATCCAAAATCTTGATAACTGCAGATTTCCCAAACATCGATGTGAGTGCCATTGGAGCAACAATCCAACCTGAAGTAAACGCCGATTGTCCGTAAGCAATCTGAATCATCAACGGAACCAAAAGCGGAATAGAACTGATTCCTAATCTTGTCGCTAAATTCCCCAAAATCCCAACTCTGAATGTACGAACCTGAAAAAGATTGAGCGGAAATATGGGATTATTATCTTTTTTGGCGTGTTTATAATAAAAAAACAACATCAAGAATCCTAACAAAAACACCAACAAAACTGGCGTAATATTTTTTGCATTTCCGAATAATTCTAATGAAATAGAAAGTGATAACGAAGCCATTGCGAAAATTAGAAATCCTTTCAAGTCAAAATCGATGACGGGAGATTTGTAATTCGGCATATATTTTAAACCTAAAACAATTCCTAAAACGCCAATCGGAATATTAATCAGAAAAATCCAATGCCAAGACAAATAATCGACCAAATATCCACCAACCAAAGGTCCTAAAACGGGACCAATCAACGCAGGAATAATGGCGTAATTCATTGCTTTGAGAAGTTCGCTTTTGTCAAATGTTTTGATGAGTGCGAGTTTCCCAACCGGAGTCATCAAACTTCCGCCAACGCCCTGAATTACTCTGGAAATTACCAATTCTGTTAGATTTTGTGATAATGAGCAGAATAATGAACCGATTGAAAATAAAACCAAAGATAGAATAAACACATTCTTAGTCCCGAATTTGTCCGCCAAAAATCCGCTGACAGGCATAAATAGAGCTAATGTGAGAACATAACTTATGATTGTGTTCTGCATATTAAGTGGAGATTCGTTCAAATCTCTGGCAATTGAAGGCAAAGATGTATTCAGAATCGTAGAATCCAGCATCTGCATAAAAATCGCAGTAGCTAATATCAGTGGAAGAAATTTTTTAACGGAATCTAGAGGCAAAGTTTCGCTCATTTCACAAATTTACTAAAAAATAAAAATCCGCTTTTTCAGCGGATTGATTTTATACTAAAGGTTCTTGTTGGCTCAAACAGTGGAAGCTTCCCAATCCCCAAATAATATCGGTAGAATCTATCCCAACCACTTCTCTATCAGGAAAACATTGTTGAATAATCTCCAAAGCTACCTCATCTTTATCACATCTGTAAGTCGGAACAATCACCGATTTGTTGGCGATGTAAAAATTGGCGTAAGAAGCAGGCAATCTCTCACCTTCACAATAAACTGCGTCTGGCATTGGAAGTTTGATGATATTCAGTTTTTCGCCGTTTAGCAAAGTCATTTCTTCCAATTGCCGAAGGTTGGTTTGAAGAATTTCATAATTGTCATCTTCAGGGTTATCTTCGATTACTGTTAGAACTGTGTTTTCATTTACAAAACGGATGGTGTCGTCTACGTGACCGTCTGTGTCATCTCCTATAATTCCGTCGTCTACCCAAAGAACTTGTTTTTGTCCATAATATTTTTTCAAAAACTCTTCTACTTCTTCCTGAGAAAGATGTGGATTCCTGTTTTCATTAAGCAAGCAAGATTTGGAAGTCAAAACAGTTCCAGCTCCGTTAAATTCTACCGAACCACCTTCCATAATAATTCCAGGATAAAGAACAGGCAATCCTTTTTCTTCTGCAATTTTAGTCGGAATTACGTCATCCAATTCGAATGGCGGATATTTTCCTCCCCACGCATTGAAACCCCAATCCACAATGATTTTCTTTGGCTCTTCTCCATTTTTATTAACCAAAAATGCCGGACCGTGGTCTCTGCACCAAGCATCGTTGGTTTCGTGGAAATAGAATTCGACTTTCGAAATATCTGCTCCAGCTTTCGAAATATGTTCCATTGCAAATGCCTGCATCTCTTGGTCTTTTACATTAATGCAAACAAATTCGCCTTTCGTCAACTCAGCGATGAATTGTGCGTAAGCAGGATAAATCAAATCGATTCTTTCCGGCCAAGATTCTTCTTTGTGAGGCCAAGAGAGCCACGTTGCTTCGTGTTCTTCCCATTCTGCTGGGAAAGTGTAATCTAAAAGATTGATATTTTCAGGGATTTTATTCATTTTTAGTTTTCAATATTGATGTTTTTGTTCAGAAATTTTAAAATTTCATTACTTGAAAAATTCGTAGTTATTGGATTAATATTTATTGGCGTTCCTGTTATTTTATAGTTGGTGTTCTTTAGAAAACCTTTTCTAATATACTTTTCAGGATCTTTAACAAAAATTAAAACAAAATTATTCGGAGGTACAATATGCTCTTTTATTGAAACAATTTCATTCTTTGGAATTTTAGCTATTTCATTTTTCAGAAAACCAATTTGAATATTTAAAGTTGATTCTGTAATTTCAATTAGTATTCTTTTGGCATTAATCAATCGCTTAATAGAAACTAAAAGAATTAATCCAAAAAAAGAAACACAAATAATTCCTATAAAGAAAGCTATCTGTGGATTCATTCTTCTACCATCAAAATAAGAATTATATATAATCATAATAATTCCCATAATGACAAAGACTAAACTTCCCAAAAATGAAAAAAAAGCTTTCTGTTTGCTTTCATAAATAATTTTAGTTTTATCATCAATTAATTTTTCCGAACCAAAATTATTTTTCAAAAAGAAATAAACAATTCCACCACCTCCGAAAAAAATTAAAGTTCCTAAGTTTATAATGAATTTTCGTTCAGAATCTCCACCTCCATTCACTAACGAATAGATTGACATTGAAGTAAATAATAAAAATATGATATAAATTAATATATCTTTTTTATTGATTTTACTCTTCATCAATAAAACGTTTGGTAATCGGCGAATAAGTTTCGATTCTTCTGTCTCTTAAGAAAGGCCAGTGCTTTCTCATATAGTCGGTTTGAGCAAGGTCTACTTCTGTTACCACAACTTCCTCTTTATCGTGAGAAGCTAAATACAACAATTTTCCTTGAGCATTAGTTACAAAACTTCCGCCCCAGAATTTCATAGCACCGTCTTGCTCGAAGCCTACTCTGTTTACAGAAACTACAGGAACGCCGTTTGCAACTGCGTGAGAACGCTGAATGGTTTGCCACGCATTATATTGATCTTGATTGGTTTCCTCGTCTTGGTCTGTTGCCCAACCAATCGCTGTTGGATAAAACATAATGTCTGCTCCCATCAAAGCTGTAATTCTTGAAGCTTCCGGATACCATTGGTCCCAGCAAATCAACACGCCAATTCTTCCGAATTTAGTATTAAAATTTTTGTAACCTAAATCACCTGGCGTAAAATAGAATTTTTCATAAAAAGCAGGATCATCAGGGATGTGCATTTTACGATATTTACCTAAGTAAGTTCCATCTGCATCTATGACAGCCGTTGTGTTATGATAAAGACCTTGAGCTCTTTTCTCGAATAATGAAGCAATAATAACAACACCCAATTCTTTAGCAACTGCAGAAAGTGCATCGGTTGACGGCCCAGGAATGGCTTCTGCCAAATCAAAATTGTTATAATCTTCTACGTCACAAAAATATAATGACGTAAAAAGTTCTTGTAAACATACGATTTCGGCGCCTTTTGCTGCGACTTCTTTTATTTTTTCAATGGCTTTGTTCAAGTTTTCCTGCTTGTCTTTAACGCAAGACATCTGAACTGTACCTATTTTAACTTTTGACATTTAATCTAAATTTTTTACAAAAATACTAAGATTCTGAATAATCAAAAATCTCTCCAAAAGATTTTGTTTAATATTTCTAAAAATTAATGTCATCATGCATATTTTCTATGTTCTAGAACGCTTATTTTCCCCGGGAAACTTTACCTTTGCACCGAATTAAAATGATATAGATTTATGATGAATTATCACACTAGAAAATGGATAAAACCAGAAGACCTTAATCCCAATCATTCGCTTTTTGGAGGGAGACTTTTACAATGGATCGATGAAGAAGCTGCACTTTATGCCATTATTCAGTTAGAAAACTCAAGAACAGTTACCAAATATATTTCCGAAATCAATTTTGTAAGCTCAGCAAAACAAGGCGATATTATTGAGATCGGAATTGAAGCCGTGGGATTTGGGAAATCCTCGTTAACATTACGATGCGAAGTCAGAAACAAAATGACACATCAGATTATCATTACGATTGATAAATTGGTTTTTGTAGGATTAGATGAAAACGGAAATCCAAAACCTCATGGCAAAACAAAAATTGAATACGTTGCCGATCGACTGAGCGAGAAAAATACTCCAGAGTTTTAAAAGGCTGTCAAAAAAACGAGAGAGCTTTTTATGTAAAAAAGGAAAGCATTCGCTTTCCTTCTAGTAGAGACTATCTCAAAAGGACAGTTTCATTATATTACTACTTAAAAAACTTTCTTACAATATCTTCAACAATTCCTCCGCTACTTTTTCGGAAGAAGCTGGGTTTTGTCCAGTGATTAGTTTTCCATCTACCACAGCATAAGGATGCCAATCCTCCGTTTTACTGTACACTCCTCCATTTTCTTTTAACATATCTTCTACAAGAAACGGAACAACATCTGTCAATTGTACAGCATCTTCCTCAGTATTGGTAAAGCCGGTTACATTTTTACCTTTAACCAAATATTCGCCATCGATTTTGACGTGTCTTAAAACGCCCGGCGCGTGGCATACAAACGCCACAGGTTTATCAGCCTTATAAAAATCTGTAATCAACTGCTGAGAAACGGTATCTTCTGCCAAATCCCACAATGGTCCATGACCACCTGGATAGAACACCGCATCATAATCTGCAGGATTAACTTCTGATAATTTTTTGGTGTCGCTCAATTGCGCCAACAATTCTTTGTCTTCCGCCATTCTGCGTGTGGCATCGGTTTGCGCTGTTGGGTCTTCACTTTTTGGATCGATGGGTGGCTGTCCGCCTTTTGGTGATGCTAATGTGATTTGTGCGCCTTCATCAAGTAATGCGTAATAAGGTGCTGCTAATTCTTCTGTCCAGAATCCGGTTTTCTCACCTGTGTTTCCTAAGTCTTCGTGGCTCGTAAGCACGATTAATATTCTCTTGTTCATTTTGATAATTTTTTTAAAATTTGATAATCCAAAATTGAACCAATCGTAATTAAAAACACAAGACATAAGTCACAAAATCATAGTGACGCAGGTCACTATTTTCGGGTAATACGGCTCAATGTCTCCCTGGAAACACCGAGATAGGAAGCTATAATTGTTTTAGGAACCCGCTGGTTTAGCGTGGGATATTGCATCGAGAACTGTTCAAATTGTTCTTTAACATCGGTCATTAGTAAAGACAAAATTCTTTTCTGCAAAGCAACATAACCCAGACTATTTTTGATTCTGAAAAAATGCTCCACTTTGCGATTTTCTAAACAGATCTTTTCCAAATTATCTTTGGAAAGTATATATAACTCAACATCTTCCAGACAATGGATGCTCGTGACCGATGGCTCGCCCGAATAAAAGGCCTGAAAATCAGAAATCCACCAGTTCTCCATCGCGAATTGGATGAAATAAATTCAAAGTTATCAAAAATGCTTTCTAATAATTAGTCTTAAAAATAAATCTACACAATATCAAAACGCTAAATGCCAATTCTGATAACAGAAAAGCCATTAAAGAGAAATCGTTGGCTTTGTACGAATTTGTCATTCCAATCTATAAAAACGAATACACCAATTACGCTAAACTATGCGACAGCAAAGCAGATCCGACTAAGAAAGAGGAAGCTGTAAAATTGATAAAACAAAAATACTCATCAACATTTGAAAAGATGTACATCGATCTTATGGATGCTGGCAAAGCTTTCGCCGATGAAAACAAACTAAATGTGAATTGGGGCAACTAATCGGAATATTGACAAAGATTTAATCTAAGAACAAAACTTTACTGAGTGATTCTAGGATGTAATTCGTTTCTTTGTCTTTGAGAATTTCAAATTAATATAAAATGTCCGGAGAGAAACCATTTAAATTGATTAATCTATATCGTCATACCGCTTTGGTAGAAGCTGTTTCTTATTTGATACTTTTATTGATCGCAATGCCTTTAAAATATATTGCGGGTATACCAGAACCTGTTAAATATTTTGGATGGATCCACGGGTGGTTATTTCTTTTCTACTTTGCGGTTCTGATTGTTGCGGCTTTCAAATACCGTTGGAGTATTTTGAGAGTGATCTATTATCTCATAGCATCGGTAGTTCCGTTTCTCCCTTTCTTAATTGATAAGAAATTGAAACAGGAATCTTTAACGGTTAAATGATAAATAAAAAAACGGAATCCAAAAGGCTCCGTTTTTTTGTCAAAATTTACAAGCTAAAATATGATTGTTCGATTTGTCATAGTATTCAGCTTTCCAATAATGAGGGTCATCAATATTTCTAAATTCAATATTTTCAAATTTATATTGTTTTTTAAAAGGTTTGTCCAGAAAAATAATAATTGCATCCTCTTGAGGCCAACCCTTTGAAGTTTCAGCAATCTGATTTCCAAGTTTAATTTCTCGGTTAAGAATTTCTGTTAATTCTTTACTGAAGCTAGTAATGTGATTTTTATCAATCATCAGACCATACTCAAAAAAGCCATCGTATCTACATTATCCGCATAAGTATCTAACGAAGGATTCTGCGTTTCTCCAAAACCAATGGACTCCAATTCTAATTCCGGTTTTGCAACAATCGTTTGAATCTCATCTTTATTAGTTTCAACAAATTGTTTGGCTTCTTCCAAAGTTTCATAACGAGAAAAATTAATCACAGACAACGGACTGAATAACTTCTCATCTTCTTTCAACATTACAAAATTATTATCCCAGAACTGATCCTGATTCAGAAGGTAGACAGCTCTGTTGTAATCGTAATTATTAGCATATTTGTTATGATTAATAACGTCTTGATGATTCACAAAGTTTTCAAATAATCGGTCTAATTTGAAATCCTGAGGAATCAAAATTCTGGTAACATTTCTACATCCTAAACCAAAATATCTGAAAATATCATTGGCTAACAATTGTAATTCTTCATCAGTTTCATCACCTTTCAAAACTGCGATAGAAGTTCTGTTTTTTCTGATGATACTAAGGCTATCTTTGAAATAATATTCCAGATATCTTGCTGTATTATTACTTCCGGTTGCAATCACAGCATCGAAGTTTTCTAGTTTTTCAACAATATGATATTCTATTTCCTGATTAGAATAGTCATTCCATAATTCTAAAAGAAAAGGTAAAATCAATCTGTCTTTGGACGATAATTTAATGACCGGAATATGATTGCTCAAAACCACAGAAATAATATCGTGAAAACCAACCAAAGGAATATTGCCTGCTAATATCAATCCTACCCTTTTCGAGGTATTTTTCAATTCGTATTTAGACAACCAATTGTTGACATTATCTTTAGTGAAAAGACTACTCCATTGTTCTAAATTATATCTTTGATTCTCTTGAGTAAACCAAGGGTTTTCAATCTCGGAACGCTTCATCAGATAAGCTAATCGTTCTTCTTTTTCAGTGTAATTGTTTTCATCTTTTTTGATAAAATCATTAATGAAATCCCCCAATTTTTCGAGTCCCAAAATTTTGTTTTCGTTCAGCATAGCTGGCTTTTTTTTTGTAATTTTGCACAAAATTAAAAATAAAATAGCAATGGCTATCAAGATAACTGATGAATGTATAAACTGTGGCGCTTGTGAACCGGAATGTCCAAACACCGCCATCTATGAAGGTGCTGTAGATTGGAAAGCATCAGAAGGTACAGAACTGAAAGGAATGGTAGTTTTATCTTCCGGACTTACTGTAGATGCAGATGCTGCTCAGGAACCTGTAGCAGACGATTATTACTTCATTGTAACTGATAAATGTACAGAATGTAAAGGTTTCCACGAGGAACCTCAATGTGCTGCGGTCTGCCCTGTTGACTGCTGTGTTCCTGATGAAGACAATGTGGAAACAGAAGAACAACTTTTAGCAAAAAAAGCTTTTCTTCATAACGAGTAACAATCAAGCCATTAGCAACAGCTTTTGGCTTTTTAAAAATAATTACCTTAACACCTAACAATTTAACAATTAATGAAAAAACATAATTTTAGCGCAGGTCCTAGTATCCTTCCACAAGATGTTTTTCAAAAAGCATCAGAAGCAGTTCTAAATTTTAACGGAATGGGATTATCCATTTTGGAAATTTCACACAGAAGTAAAGAATTTGTTGCAGTGATGGACGAGGCTCGCGCTATTGTAAAAAGATTGATGAATCTTGGAGACGATTACGAAGTGCTTTATCTACAAGGTGGTGCAAGTCTTCAGTTTTTGATGGTTCCTTTCAATCTTCTTTCTGTTGATGGAAAAGCAGCTTATACCAATACCGGAACTTGGGCTTCCGGAGCAATCAAAGAAGCTAAAGCGATTGGAAATGTAGATGTTGTAGCATCATCAAAAGAAGCTAATTATAATTATATCCCGAAAGATTACACTGTAGGTTCAGAATACGATTATTTCCATTGCACATCAAACAATACAATTTTCGGAACTCAAATCAAAGAATTCCCGAAAGTTGATACATTGATGGTTTGTGATATGTCTTCTGATATTTTCAGTAGAGAGTTGGATTTTTCTCAGTTTGATTTGATATATGCTGGAGCTCAGAAAAATATGGGTCCTGCTGGAGCAACTTTGGTTGTGGTGAAAAAATCGATTCTTGGAAAATCTGGAAGAACTATTCCTACTTATTTGGATTATACTGTTCATATAGACAAAGAATCTATGTCCAATACACCTCCTGTTTTTGCGGTTTATGTTTCTTACCTGACTCTAAAACATCTTGAAGAAAACGGAGGAATCGCAGCTGCTGAAGCTAGAAATAATGCTAAAGCTAAATTGCTTTACGACGAGATTGACAACAATCCAAATTTCCAAGGTGTGGCTGCGGTAGAAGACCGTTCTTTTATGAATGTGACTTTCACTTTGACAGATGAGTCTAAGAAAGAAGCTTTTGACTCTGCTTGGAAAGCGGCTGGAATCAGCGGTCTAAATGGTCACAGAAGTGTTGGCGGTTACAGAGCGAGTATTTACAATGCAATGCCTATCGAAAGTGTGCAGGTTTTAGTAGATGTAATGAAGAGTATCTAAGTACTTTTTCTTCTTATAAATCAGAAACGTCCTTGTTAATCTAGGACGTTTTTTTGTTAATATAATGTTAATCAGAAGAAAAAATTGTATCTTAGCGAACCTTGATTTTCTAAGATATTAGGAAAACTCAATAACTAAAGGACTTTTGAATTTAAAATGATTGTATTAGCTAATGACGGACTCTCCGAAAAGGGGATTCTGCTTTTGAAAGAAGCAGGTATTACGGTTTTGGAAGCCAGAGTATCTTCGGAGCATTTGAGCAAGTTCATCAATGATAATAAT
Organism: Epilithonimonas hispanica; assembly: GCF_003385395.1. Taxonomy (GTDB): domain Bacteria; phylum Bacteroidota; class Bacteroidia; order Flavobacteriales; family Weeksellaceae; genus Epilithonimonas; species Epilithonimonas hispanica. The sequence goes on from NZ_QNUG01000010.1 coordinate 80,030, forward strand.
GTAGATGTTCTTCTAGTAAGAAGTGCAACCCAAGTTAGACAAAAACTGATTGACGAATGCCCTAATCTTAAAATCATTGGACGAGGCGGTGTAGGAATGGATAATATTGATGTAGAATATGCTATTGACAAAGGTATCTATATCATCAATACACCAAAAGCTTCTTGCAAATCTGTTGCAGAGCTGGTTTTTGCCCATTTTTTTTCATTAGCAAGATTTCTTCACGAAAGTAACAGATTGATGCCTTTAGAAGGGGAAACTAATTTCAATACTTTGAAGAAATCATTCAATAACGCGACTGAACTTTCCGGAAAAACACTTGGTGTTATCGGAATGGGAAATATCGGAATCGAAGTGATCAAAATGGGTATTTCTCTCGGAATGAAAATCTTAGCTTACAACAGAACTCCGAAAACTGAGAAAGTTCAGCTCACTTTCTTCGATGGTCAATCCTTGGATTTTGAAATAAAATCTGTAACTTTAAATGAAGTTTTAGAGAATTCGGATTTTATCAGCCTCAATACAAATCTTACAGAAGGTTACCTAATAGACCAAAAAGAATTGGAATTGATGAAAGAAGGCGTTTTCATTGCCAACACAGCAAGAGGCGGAGTCATCAATGAAGTAGCACTTTTGGATGCGATAGAAAGCGGAAAAGTTTATGGCGCTGCATTAGATGTTTTTGAAAAAGAACCAACTCCGGAAGTATTGATTTTGATGAATCCAGCCCTATCTCTTTCTCCACACGTTGGTGGCAACACAAAGGATGCTCAAAACAGAATTGGGGAAGAATTAGCGCAACAAATTATAAAAATAAAAGCTCAACTATAATATATATGCCAGTATTTAAACCATTCAAAGGAATCAGGCCTAACCACGATTATGTAGATGTTTTCCCGACTTATTCTTTGGATAATTTCACTCAGGAAGAGATCAACAAAAAAGCGCAGTTGGACAATTCTTATATCCAGATGATAAAGCCTGCTGTTGTAAGTAAATCTAAAGATATTGACAGAAATTTCCGAAAAGTAAGATCCAATTATGAGGAATTATTAGAAGAAAAAAAATTAACCCAAGATGAGTCTGCTTATTATCTTTACGAACAGACATTGCCAGACAAAAGTACTTTCAGAGGATTATTAGGCCTTGTAAGTGTAGATGATTTCTGGGATGGCAAAATTAAAAAACACGAGTCCACCATCACAGAACGTAGAATGAAAATGGCGCATTACCTGGAGAAAGTCAACATCCAAGCCGAGCCGGTTCTTTTAACATATCATTCCAACTCCAAAGTGGAACTCTTGATGACACACGAGCAAAAAAATGTTCCAATCATCAATTTCAAAGATGACAAAGGTGTAAAACATAAAATTTGGAAAATTGATAATAGGTTGAAGCTTCAGCAATTTAAAGAAGTTCTTGACCCAATCGATTCTTTTTACATTGCAGATGGACACCATAGAATTGGTTCCGTTGCAGAATATGCAAAAAAACAAAGAGACAAATACAAAAGATCTCACGGAACAGAACATTATAACTTTGTTTACAGTTTTATTGTTTCCAATCAATCTATTAAAATAAATGATTACAATCGTCTTCTGAATGACTTAAATGGTCTATCAAACGAAGAAATACTTGAGAAGCTAAAAGAAGATTTCCAAATCCATGACAAAGGAACAGCGCCATACTTCCCTTCTCAGAAGTTCCACATCAGTATGTACCTTGGTGGTAGATTTTATAGTTTACACGTTAAGCACAACATCAGAGAAGAGCTAAAAGATGGAAACGATCTAGATCATCATTTGGTGGACAAGTATATTTTCGAAAAATTATTCGGGATAGAAAATGCCAAACATACCGACAAGATCACTTATCTCAAAGGAACATCCAACACAGATGGAATTATTGAAATCAAAGAAAAAGTAGATTCTGGAGAATACAAAGTAGGTTTTGGAATCTATCCTATCAGTTTCAATGATTTGTTAAAAATCTCTGATAAAGAAATAAAAATGCCACCTAAATGTACGTTAATCGAGCCTAAATTGATTACAGCTTTGATGATGTATGACATGAAGTAAATTACTACTGATAATTCAAAAGTGACAATATTCTGTCACTTTTTTTATTTCTTATAAATCTATTGTTTTAACTTTTTAAATTGAAATTCAAAATATTAAACAATAAATTTTTAATACAAGTATCAATATCTAAATATAATTAACATTAGTTAATTTTTATTTTTATCTTTACTTAGCAAAACACAAAAGATATATTAAATTAATAACTTATTATGTATCCAAAGGAATATATCAATTGTGACCAAGAACCTATTCATATCTGTGGAGAAGTCCAGGAATATGGATATCTAATTGGAACAAAAGATTCCAAAATTACGTTCTACAGTGAGAATATTTTGGAGTTTTTTTCTCTCGATTCCAAGTCGATTATAGGACAAAGTGTTGAAGTTTTATTTGATGAATTAAAGCTTGACATCAATTGGGATAACTTTTCTAATAATCAAGAACTTGCGATACAACATATAACTTTCGGGAAAGAAGATTATACGCTGTCAATTCATAGTAATAATGGCTTTACCTTTTACGAAATAGAGAAAGTAAAACCAAACCATAAAATCAACAAAGAGTACCAGGCTGTTCAGAATATTCTGAAAAATTCTAATGATGAGAATATCTGGAAAGTTCTTTTGAAAGAGATTCAGGAAATTATAGATTTTGATCGTGCAATGATTTATCAATTTCTGTATGATGGAAGTGGCGAAGTGATTGAAGAATCTGTAAAACCAGGTTTGGAAAGTTATCTTCATCTCCATTATCCAGAATCTGACATTCCGGCTCAGGCAAGAGCTCTTTATCTTAAAAACACTGTCAGAATTACATCTCACGTTTCTGGGAAAACCTATCCTATTTTCGGTGTTCAAAAAGAAGAAATCGATTTGACTTATAGCGTTACGAGATCATCATCACCTATTCATCGTCAGTATCTTAAGAACGCAGGTGTAGAATCTAGTTTCAGTACGTCTATCATTGTCAACGGACAATTGTGGGGATTGGTAGCTTGTCAAAATGCTGAGCCAAAACATCTCGATTTACAGTCCAGATTACTAGTGGAAACTCTTACCAGAACATCTGCAAATGCTTATGGTTCTTACAGAGCTTTGGAAACTTTGGAAGAATATCAAAGAATCAATCTTAATAATATATCGCTTCGTCAAAATCTCTTGAATGAAGATCATTTTGAAAAATCACTGAAAGATAATATCGATGATATTATGAACACTTGTTACGCCGAAGGAATGATTATCAAAATTAATAACGAGATATTAACCCACGGCAATGTTCCCAATCATTCTGACATACAGAAAATCATCCAGTGGAGCAAAGATAATGAGCAAGACTTTGAGGAGAATATTTTCATATCCAATACTTTTTGTAAAACAAGTAATCTGGAGCTGGACAATTCTGAATTAAGCTGTGGAATTATCATTAGCGTATTAGCAAGTAAGACTTCTGATATGCTGATTTGGTTAAGGAAAGAACAAAATCAAAAAATAAAATGGGCAGGAAAACCAGAAAAAGGAACTGTCTCTGAAATTAAAGATGGTGTAGAAATTATCAAATTCTCTCCAAGAACATCTTTCGAAGTTTGGAAAGAGTATGTGAAAGATACTTCTATTCCTTGGAAAATCAAGGAAATAGAATCTGCAAAATGGATCACTTCCGTAATCTTAAAAGCATCTCATACCAAGTCCTCTCAGATCCAAGATCTTAACAATCAATTAAAAGAACTGAACGCAGAATTAGATTCTTTTTCATACACGATTTCTCACGACCTCAATACACCTCTGACCGTCATAAAATTGAATGCTCAATTGATGAAACGAAGTTTTGATCCGGAGGAAAAATCTTCTCAATTTCTCAATACAATCATTACTCAGGTAGATTCTATGAGTGATATGATTAAGAATGTTTTGGAACTTAGTAAAATCAAAAAATCAGAGATAGAGCTTAAAAGCATAGAAGTCAATTCTTTAATTAATCAATTGGCAGAAGACTCCAAAATAAGCTTTGATTCACCGAATACGGAAGTCATTATTGAAAATACACCGGAAGTTTTAGGAGATCCAACGATGGTTTACCAAGTCTTTGGAAACGTGATTGGTAATGCTATTAAATATTCTTCAAAATCTCTAAAACCCAAAGTAAGAATCATTGGAGAAGTTGATGAATACGAAGTTATTTACAAGATTTCTGACAATGGGATTGGCATTGATAAACAAGATGAAGATAAAATGTTCAAAATATTCAGCCGAATGAGTAATGCCAAATCCTTCAAAGGAAACGGCGTGGGGTTGAATATCGTTCATCATCTGATGGAGAAAATGGGTGGACAGATAAGCTATGAAAGCGAGAGTGGAAAAGGAACAACGTTTATATTAAAATTTCAAAAACCTGATTATGATTTCAGTATTTCTTAAAGAACAAACCAAACAACAACACGACGACACAGAAGCGAAATTACAATCTCAGAAGATTTTTGACAAGTCTTATACGTTGGAAGACTATAAAACTTTATTAATTCACAATTATCAATTAATCAGCAGATACGAACCTCAAATCCAAGAGCAATTAAAAAACTACACTGAATTGAAATTAGATCTTAGAAGTAAAATCAATGCACTTAAAATTGATTTGAATAATCTTAATATCGAAACAGAATCAGAAGCACCAACACAAAATCTAGAAAATGAAGCAGAAGCTTTTGGCGCCTTGTACGTAATGGAAGGCTCTACTTTGGGTGGAAATGTTATCGCAAAACAACTAAAAAGAAACCCTGAATTCGAGAATGTAGAATTCAATTATTTTGGAGTTTATGGAGAGAAAACTGGTCCGTTTTGGCAGGAATTCAAATCTATTATTGATGAAAAAATCACAGAAGAACATTACGAAGCTTGCGTAACTGGAGCTAAAAAAGCTTATCAATTATTAGCATAAATTTTTAGTATAAAAAAGGAGTGAAAAATTAATTTCACTCCTTTTTTATGCTTAAGTCAAATATTGGAATTAACCTCCAATCTTAACCAATTCTACATCGAAAACTAACCACGCATTTGGTGGAATAACACCTCCAGCTCCTCTTTCTCCGTAACCTAAAGCTGGTGGGATTAACAAAGTTGCAGTTTCACCTTCTTTAAGAAGCATGATTCCTTCGTCCCAACCTTTAATAACCTGTCCAACTCCAATTGGAATATCGATAGGTTGTCCTCTCTTGAAAGAGTTGTCAAACTCATCTCCATTTACCAATTTACCAGCGTAATGAACCGCTACGGTTTGTCCTGCAGTTGGAGCTGCTCCAGTAGATGCTTTTGTTATTTTATAGAATAATCCAGAAGGCGTAGATTGCATTCCTGCTTTCATATCATCAACCAATTTTTGTTGGTTAGCTTTGAATTCTTCTTCCTTTCTTTTCTTTTCTTCTTCAGCTTTTGCTAAATAAGCTTTGTTTTTTTCTTCGATTTTATCTTTTCCTTCTGCAAAGATTTTAGCAGCATCGTAATGTTTGTAAGCATCACCTTTACCGAAAACAGCTACCTTAGTTAAAACAACATCCGTTTTAGGCTTGTCCTGAGCTCCTTTTTCTACAGCAGCAATAGAGTCAATCGTCGCTGTACTACCCACTACTTTTCCGAAGATCGTATGTCTACCATCCAACCAAGGCGTTGCAACCTCTGTGATGAAGAACTGAGAACCGTTGGTATTAGGTCCAGAGTTAGCCATAGACAAGATTCCTTTACCTGTATGTTGAAGGTCATTTTTCTCGTCAGCAAATTTGTATCCTGGATCTCCCATTCCTGTTCCTTGAGGATCTCCACCTTGGATCATAAAATCCTTAATCACTCTGTGAAAAATAGTTCCATCATAAAATGGTTCTCCTTTTTTCTTTGCTTTGTTTTCGATTTTACCTTCTGCTAAGCCTACGAAGTTAGCTACAGTTACCGGAGATTTCTCATCCTCGAATTTAACTAAAATCTCTCCTTTGCTTGTTACAAAATTTCCATAAAGCCCGTCTGGCAGACTTTTATAAACTTCTTTGTCTATTTCCAATGTTTTACAATTTAATAATGTTAATAATGTTATAGAAAGTGCTATAATTTTCTTCATAGTTTATAATATCGTTGGTTATAATACTTTTACTTTAATAATGAGAGGCATATCATTCGTGATTTTTTTATTATCACCATAAGTTCCGTAAGCCAAAACAGAAGGAACTAATATTTCTGCTTCTTCTCCTTTTTTAAGGTATCTGATGACATCTTCCACAGCATCTATCTCCTTGAAATGTCCAAACTCTACATTATTATTTTCTATTGGAGTATCATATAGTTTGGTTCTATCAAAATCGTAGATATCGTATTGGTAAGATACTTTTTCTCCATTGTTTTTACGTGAGAGCTTCTCCAAACCTTCGATATTAACCCAATAGTTTATTCCCATTGGATAATATTTCACTTCCTGAGAATTGATCCAATCTTGAATCTGAGTTCTCTCCAAATTATTAAGCTCCTTGGTTCTATTTTTAGAAACTTCCATTTCATTCTCAGACATATATTGCTCGTCCGAGTAATGCACTGGAGTTTGTTTAGCACAAGAAATGATTAGCATAAAAGATAGTAAACCAAATATTTTTTTCATAATTTTAATTAAGGTTTAAAAAAATCAAAATAGATTTCAAAAAACTTTTGCGAAATTAAGGATTTTCAAAGACTTAATTGTTATCAAAAACAAAAACCGGAAGATTAATTTCCGGTTTTCATTTTTCAATTTACTTTTTATTTAATCCTATATGCTATAGACATTTTCTTCAACCAACACTCTCCATCCAAAAGGATCTTCAGCTTGATTGGTTTGGATGTTAACAAGGTCATTTTTCAGTTGTACTGCAAAGCTCTCCTCATCAGAAAGTTTTGGTAACTCAAGACGCTCTCCTTGATATCCTAACGCTTCAAAAATACTAGTTACTACGGCAGTTCCCACGCCCCAAACTTCTTTCAAAGTTCCATTCTTTTGAGCTTCTATAACATCAGAAACTTTCACATCTCCGATTACTAAATTAATCCCTCTTTTTTCGGCTAATTTTATAAAACTATCTCTTGTAACACCGTCTAGAATTTTATCCGAAGTACTAGGAGTATAGATAGTATCATTGATTCTTACAAAAACATTCATCGTTCCACTCTCTTCAAAATATTCGTGAGAGCAATCATCTGTCCAGATAATCTGATCATAACCTTCTTCTATGGCTAATTGTGTAGGATAGAAAGACGCAGCGTAATTTCCTGCAGCTTTTGCAGCACCAACGCCTCCACTTGCAGCTCTGGAATAATGATCAGAAATCTTTACAGAAACTGGAGCCGTATAATAACTCTTGGCTGGAGTAGCTACAATCGCAAACATATATTTTTCAGAAATCCTTGCTTTAAGCGCTTCTTCTGTTGCAAAAAGCAATGGTCTTAGATATAAAGAAGTTCCTTCTCCATAAGGAATCCAATCTCTATCTATATCCACCAAAGCTTTCAAGCCTTCTAAGAATATCTCTTCGGAAATCTCAGGAATTGCTAATCTTTTTGCGGATTTGTTAATACGTTCAAAGTTCTTTTCTGGACGAAAAAGGAAGACTTGACCGTCTTTATCCTTATAAGCTTTCATTCCTTCAAAACACGCTTGTCCGTAATTAACCCCCATCATTGCAGGGGTAAATCCTATTGGACCATAAGGAACAAGTTGCACCTCCCCCCATTTTCCATTCTCATATTCGCAAATTATCATATGATCTATGAATACGTTTCCGAATGAAAAATTATTAGGATCGAAGTTTGAAATTCTTGGGTTGGTAGATTTTTGAATTATCATTTTTTAATTTTTTGTTGAGGTATTACAAATATATAATAATTTTTTATAAATCAAAATTTATGTTAAATTTGAAAAAAAAATACTTTGAAAAGACAATTAATCAAAACACAAGATGGAAGCAAAACACTTTTAATCAATGATTTAGAAGAAACTTACCATTCAAAACATGGTGCTTTACAAGAAGCAATACACGTATTTATCAAAAACGGACTTAATTTAATAAATTATTGCGAAATTAATATTTTAGAGTTGGGTTTCGGAACAGGTCTTAACGTTTTGGTAACATTTGATGAATATTTGAAAAATAACAAAAATCGTAAAATCAACTATTTTGGGATAGAAAAATATCCGATTTTTTTTGAAGAAGCATCAGAATTGTCTTATTCTGAATTATTTCCGAACCAAATTATCAAAGATTTGTCTCTAGAAATCCACAAAATAGAATGGGAAAAATTAGTTGAACTAGATGTTAATTTTCATCTTAAAAAGATAAAAGATGACTTTTTCAATATAAAAAACATGGATTTACCTCCTATCGATTTGGTTTATTTCGATTGTTTTGGAGCTAGAGTTCAGCCAGATCTTTGGGAAAAGGAAATATTTGAAATCGTGGCATCCAAAATGAAAACCGGAGGATTACTGACAACTTATTCATCCAAAGGAAGCATGAGACGAGCCTTGATAGAATTAGGCTTCGAAGTTGAGAAAAGACAAGGCCCACCCGGAAAAAGAGAAATGCTAATTGCTTGGAAAAAATAATTTACTTAAATTGAACATTCAAATCACATCTATGATAGACAAAATCAACATTCGTGTGTATGCGCTTTGCATAAAAGACAACAAAGTACTCGCACTTCACGAAGAATATGCCGGAGACCATCTTTTAAAATTACCCGGAGGCGGATTGGAATTTGGAGAAAGCACCTTAGAATGTCTCAAAAGAGAGTTTCAAGAAGAACTGAATCTTGAGATTGAAATCAAGGAACACTTTTATACTCAAGATGATTTTTTGGTTTCCAGATTCCGAGATAATGAACAATTAATTACGATTTATTATTTGGCGGAAATCCTAAATGAAGAAGATTTACTAATCTTAGACCCTTGTATAGAAAAGACAGAATGGATTCCGTTGGAAGGAGAAAATCCTTTTCCACTGCCCATTGACAAACGCGTTTTCGACATAGCAAAACAAAAATTTCTGAATTAATATTCAGGAATTTTTAATATAAAAAAGAAATTAGAAGTTTTTCAATCTCTTTATTTGTTGAACTTTCAAAAATTTTATTTTTTTCTAAACCATTTACCATTTCTACTTCAACATAGAATTGATTCTGTTCTTTCTGAAAACTTGATATGTAAATTAATTTATCTTTAAAATTATTTGTAAAACCAATCGCACAAAGATCAGCTTCCCAAAAATCAACTACTTGAATCTTTTCAAAATCAAGTTTTAGATGCAAGTAAGAAAGTAGGATATTAATTGTAATATCTTTCATATCATAAATCCCAAAGAAGGTCTTCGTATTTCTGGAGAATAATATCTTTGGAAAACCTGTTTTTGATAGATTCTTTGATATTCTCTTTGTTACTGTTTTTATGAACAGCGTGTTTTATTTTTTCAGCAAACGCATCATAATCCTCAATATTTGCTATTTCACCATTGATTTGATCGAGGATGATTTCATCAATTCCGCCAGGACAATTGTTTGCTAAAGAATAGATTCCGCAAGCTCCTGCTTCCAGAAGAACATTGGGAAAACCTTCGTAGCGCGAGGATAGAATAAACAAATCGGCATATTTGAGATATTGATAAGGATTACTTTTCTTGCCGTGGAAAACGACATGTTCCAATCCAAGCATTTCTTTCATCTGCAAAAGCATTTCCTTGTCTTTTCCGTCACCAAGAATGTGGAGCAAAATATTTTGATTTTTAAGTCTTGAAAAAACTTTCAAAAGATTATCAAATCCTTTTCTTGCAGACAGATTCCCAATTGCAACTACATTTTTGTGTTGATGAGAAAATTCGATTGGACGTTCTGATTCGTTCAGTTTTTCTTCGATGAAACTGATATCAACAGGATTATTGATTTTCACCAGTTTCTTTTTCTTGATTCCAAAATTTTTGCCAAGGTCGTGTTGCATATCATCACTCTGAGCAATGATTCTGTCATAACCATTATAAAATTTGTAGAAAAAACGAATTTCCTTTCTGGTAACGTGTTGCGAAACAACATTAGTTTCTCTTGCAATAAATTTGGTTTTCGGAAATAATCTTATAAATAATGACAAATAAGCATTCACTTCTCCAAAACCAGAAAACACAATATCTGGTTTTCTTCGTTTGATTTCCAGAAGAATTGGTTTAAGAGAATTTCTGATTCTAGGCGTTTGAATGTCAATAATCTCAACATCGGATTTCAAAAAATCAAGATAAGCACCTTCTTTTCTCAATAAAAGAATTGACGGAGAAAATCGGTCTCTTGGAAGATGGTTTGCAATGGTTGTCACAATGCGTTCTGCTCCTCCAGTTTCCAAATCGGGCAATATGAAAATGATTGATTTTTTCATAAGTTAAAATTACAAAACCAAAATGGGAAATCCTATAAATAAAAATGTTGGAAATTTTTCCAACATTTTTATATTTTAATTAGCAACGTCACTAATGAATTTAATCCTAAGAATTCTAACTTCTTCATCAGTTAAATCATCACCATATTCTGCAAGAAGCGTTTTCATACTATCACTTTCGGAGTTTTTCATAAAATCCATAAACTCATCAACGATGTCTTCATCAAAGTTTTCCTCAATATAATAATTGATATTCAATTTTGTACCCTGATAGATAATACTTTCCATTTCTGAAAGAAGCTCTATCATGGATAGATTTTTCGCTTTTGCAATATCTTCAAGATCTATTTTTTTATCTGTATTTTGAATAATAAAAACCTTGTGGCTAGATTTATTCGCCACTTGTTTTATTACCATATCCTGAGTCCTTTCTATATTGTTTTCTTCAACATATTTTTTGATGAAATCGGCAAACTCTTTACCATATTTTTTAGCCTTCCCTTCACCTACACCATAAATCTTCGCCACTTCCTCCACAGAAATAGGATACTGAACAGTCATATCCTCAAGACTTGGATCCATAAAAACAGTGTAAGGCGGTATACCGTGTTTTTTTGCCACAGTTTTACGAAGCTCTTTTAACTGATTGAATAATTCTTGATCCAAACCACCGCCAGCTTGCACCTGAGCTTGATCGCTATCAGATTTTGATTTGATTTGTGAAAGATCATATTCTCTGTCTTCGGCTATTTGGAAAGGTTCTTTAGATTTACCATTAATTACGGCTTGTCCCTTCTCTGAAATTTTTAAAACCCCATAAGTTTCTATATCTTTTTTCAAATAATCCTGAACAGTCGCCTGTCTGATAATAGATTTCCAATAATTGTCACTTTCAGATTTTCCAAATCCAAAATACTCTGTTTGTTCTAATTTATAAGACTTAGTAACAGCAGATTCTTTTCCTGCAATTACAGAAATCAAATCTTTGGTTTTGAATTTTTCACCTAAAACTTTTATCATTTCCAAAACCTTTTTAAGGTCTGCAGTAGCATCTTTCAAAGTTGGAGGATTCTGAGAGTTGTCGCACATTTTTGCACCCTCTCCGTTGATTGGATCAAAGATTTCTCCAAAGTAATAAAGTAGATATTGTCTTCTACTCATCGATGTTTCTGCATAACCAACAACTTCATTCAGAAGTTGAAGCCCAATTTCTCTTTCAGAAACAGGTTTTTGAGCCAAGAATTTTTCTAACTTTTCAATATCTTTTGGATCATAGAAAGCTAAACAATAACCTTCTCCTCCATCTCTACCTGCACGACCAGTTTCCTGATAATAACTTTCCAAAGATTTTGGAATATCGTAATGAATTACAAATCTTACATCTGGTTTGTCAATTCCCATCCCAAAGGCAATCGTTGCAACAATCACATCTGCCTCCTCCATTAGAAATTTGTCCTGATGAGAAACTCTTGTTTTCTGATCCAAACCAGCGTGATAAGGCAACGCATTAACACCATTAACCTGCAACAGCTGAGCAAACTCCTCTACTTTTCTTCGACTAAGACAGTAAACAATTCCGGATTCTCCTTTATGTTGATTGATGAATTTGACTATTTCTTTATCAACGTTAACTTTTGGTCTGATTTCATAAAACAAATTAGATCTATTGAAACTTTCCTTGAAAACCAAAGCATTATTCATTCCCAAAGTTTTCTGAATATCATCCTGAACTTTTGGTGTAGCAGTCGCAGTCAACGCAATCACGGGAACATCTGCAATTTTATCTATAATCCCTTTTAAGTTTCTATACTCTGGGCGAAAATCATGTCCCCATTCCGAGATACAGTGTGCTTCATCTATTGCAACAAAGGAAATTTTAACTGCTTTTAAAAATTCGAGATATTCTTCTTTGATGAGAGATTCCGGAGCAACATATAGCAATTTTGTTTTTCCAGCAGTAATGTCATCCATCACCTGTTTGGTCTGAGACTTATTGAGAGAGGAATTAAGAACGTGAGCAACACCTTCATCGGAAGACAAACCATTTACAGCATCAACCTGATTTTTCATCAAAGCAATTAATGGAGAAACAACAATTGCTGTTCCTTCCGAAATAAGTGCCGGCAATTGGTAACACAAGGATTTACCTCCACCAGTAGGCATCAAAACAAATATATCTTTTCCTTCTAATAGTTCTGTTATGATCTGTTCCTGTTGCCCTTTGAATTTAGAAAATCCAAAATATTTTTTGAGTTCGGCAGATAAGTTGATGTCTTTTGTATCCATCCTTTGATATTGTTTGCTAAATTTGCGCTTTAATAAAGTTGTGCAAATTTAGAGAATAAATTTTTTAACTATTTTAGATAAAAAAATGAAGCCTAAAACTTCATTTCTGTGATTTCAAATTATTGAAGTGAAGATACAAAATTAATACTATTAAAAAAAATAATTAAACATTTTAAAGTTTTGGATTCAAAAGACATTCTGTTTAATGCGCACCAAGCGCTAGATATAGAAATAAACGAACTAAAAAACCTACGTAACAGACTAAGTGACAGCTTTATAAAATCCGTCCTTACAATTAATGAAGTCAAGGGAAAATTAATAGTTGTTGGTATTGGAAAGTCTGCTCACGTTGCAAATAAAATAGTCGCTACTCTCAATTCCACAGGCACTCCATCTCAGTTTCTTCATGCAGCAGAAGCTATCCACGGCGATTTGGGAGTCATCCAAAAACAAGATGTTGTTCTATGCATTTCCTACTCTGGAAACTCACCAGAAATTGTAAATCTTTTACCATTTTTGAAGGAATATTCTACCGCCTTGATTGCTATGACTGGAAATCCTGAAAGTAAACTAGGGAAAGCCGCAGATATTATTTTGAATACCCATGTTGAAAAAGAAGCATGCCCTAATAAACTAGCTCCAACTAGCTCTACAACAGTCCAAATGGCTCTTGGCGATGCTTTAGCAGTTTGCTTGATGGAGCTTAAAGATTTTAAAGATATTGATTTTGCTAAGTTTCACCCAGGCGGAAGTCTTGGTAAAAACCTAACTGCAAAAGTGGAACAATTCGTTTCTACAAACAAGCCAGAAATCAGTACCGAAAGCTCAATTAGAGATGTCATCATTTCTGTGAGCGGTTCAAAACATGGTATTACTGTTGTTGTGGAAAATGAAAAAATCCTTGGTGTAATTACCGATGGAGATATCAGAAGAATGCTTCTTAATCAAGATGATATCTCCAAAGTCAAAGCTTCAGACATCATTAGTAAAAATCCTAAAACTATTGATAAAAATAAACTCGCAAAAGAAGCAATGCAAATTTTAAAAGATTATAATATCGGACAATTGGTTGTTACAGATGAAAATCAGTATTATGGTATTATAGATATCCACAAATTGCTAGATGAGGGGATTAATTAGAAGAACAAGACACTTCTAATTAATCCTTCTAATTCTTATAAGCTTTGTAATATCATTAGTAGCTTTAGAAACTACGCCAGAATTAGAACCATAATTTGGTGTTGAAGTTCCGCCTGGTTTATTCATCACAATTCGAATCAAATCATTAACAGCAAAATTTAAAATTACTCTTGGCATAATAACGGTTTGTACTTCATTGGTTATCCCATTATCGAATGGTAGTACTGTCCCAAAGACCGCTGTCCAAGTAGTTCCGTTATTTTGAGATTTACAAACCTGAAATATTGATCCTGAAGTCTTTCCCAGATTTCGTTGCAATAGAACCTGTATTATAAACAATGTCTGGATCTGCAAAACTTACCGCTATACCTCCATTAGCACCACTAGTTGTATTGATACCATTATAAGTAAAGGTTTGCGTAGATGTAGAATTCAAACTCAAAATTCTATTTGCAAGATAACCTTCTAATGAAGAAGTTAAACTTAAATCCAACCAATTTTTACCATTCCAAAAGTAATACCTATTAGCTAAAACATTATTAGGAAAAGTTCCTGCATGTGCAGTATTGTAAACAAACAAACCAGTCGCAGGAGAAGGTATTGTTGCGACATCTGTATTACTTAAGAGAGCTACTCTAGGTGGTAAAAAACCTTTTTTGCTTCCAACAGCTAAATCTGAAGTATTAATTTCTAATATAGCAGATGGTGAAACTTGAGAAGTTTGAATTCCCACCTGAGCAGAAAAATACCCAAAGAAGAAAATAAAAGAATACTTTATAAAATATCTATTCATCATATAACATAAAAATCCCTATCCACATAACTAAACAATTACGTAAAATCGAATAAACTTTCAATTTTGACAATGATTAACTGTGAAAATAGTTTTCGAAAATTAAAAAAACAACTCAATTTTTGAAAGACCTGAAAGTCTATATCGTTGATAAAATCTTATTATTAACAATAATAACTTTCGGGTCGCAAGAAACAAAATTATTCCAGAACACATTGTCAGAATAAAAAAAAACATCAATTTGAGACAATATTTAATATTAAGTAAATAAATACTTAAAACACATCAATCATGACATAAAATAATTGATTTTTTTAAGTACTTCTAAGGCAAAAAAATTGCTTAAATTTGTGCCATTGATTTTTTTCTATAATCTAAATATGAGTGAAGAAAAAGAAATGTCCTTTCTTGGGCATATTGGAGAACTAAGATCCCATCTTGTACGATCTATTTTAGCAATTGTAATTTTAGCAGTAATTGTAGGTTTCAATATCAATTGGGTGATGGATCATATTTTTTTTGGTCCTACAAGAAATGATTTTTTAACTTTCAGAATTGTCAACCATTATTCTAGAGCACTTACAGGTAATGACAGCTTCGTTTTACCTGCACAGTTCAGCGTACAACAGAAGCAGTTGTTCCAACAATTCAATGTAATGATGGCCGTTTCTATTTTCTCTGGATTGGTTCTAGCTTTTCCTTATATTGTTTGGGAAATTTGGAAATTCATCAGTCCAGCATTGATGCCTAATGAAAAGAAGAATTCTATTTTCTACATCAACGCCATTTGGATACTTTTTATGACTGGAGTTTTGACCGGTTATTTTCTGATTCTCCCTTTCGCTATTAATTTTGGATTGTTATTCAAAGTTTCAGATAATATCGTTCAGCTATTTGATTTATCGGATTACACTACTCTTTTCCTGCAAGTCACAATGGGGATGGGTGTTGTATTTCTTTTTCCTATTGCAGTTTACATCTTGACATCGATTGGGATTTTAACACCTCAATTCTTACGTACTTATAGACGACACGCCATTGTTTTGATTATGGTGGTTGCTGCAATCATCACGCCTGCAGATGTTCTAAGTATGATGGCTGCGGCATTGCCATTAGTCCTTTTATATGAAATAAGCGTGATAATGTCGAACGTTATCTATAAAAAGATGCAGAAAAAGAATCAGAGTAAAGATATTACGAAAATATAATTAGTTTTTGATGGTTTACGATACAAACAGAAATATTAACAAAAAACTCTACTTTTGAGTGTTACTAAGAACGGGAAGATTATATATGCAGTATAATAATCTAAATTTTTAAAACAAAGTAATATTACAATTATAAAACCAGTAATTTTCAAATAACGTAAATGTTATTTCTTAGAAATATAATAGCTAAAAACTGGATAAAATCAACTTAAAAGAATTCTTTATTTTTGTATTTAAGTAATTAGACGTTTCATGTTCCTATGAATAACTTTTCTGACAACACCCAAATCAAAATAGTTTCTACTTTCCCTGAACTTATAAACAATAATTTTAAAGGGTCAACCAATGCCATTTGTTGGGATAGAAATTTGGAAGGAGATTTTAAAGAGATTGTTTACAAACTGCACTTAAAAGATAATATTACAGAAGTTAGTATTGAAGATCTTCTGTCTCTTCAATTATCTAAAAATGGTCAAATTGCTAGAGAAATTATTCTAAATGATTTAAAATTATTATCCGATTCTGGAGCTTCACCTTCGCTCAATTTGCTTAAAAGCTATGATCGGGATGAAGAACTCGATTTCATTTCAACAGATGTTTATTCTTATCACGTCGATCGTTCGCCTATTCCGACAAGTACATTTTTATGTACTTATTATGGAGCTGCAAGTGATATTTTACCAAACGAACAGGCAATTCAACAAATTTTGATTCCCGAGATTCGAGAAAAGCTTCAAGAATTGCATAATGGACCGGAAGAGGAATTTGAAACTTTTTTGGAGGAATATTATTTTGATTTACATTATCAACCAATGCCAGATGCAAAGCCTATTAATCTAGGTTTAGGTCATCTTTGGAGATTAGCCGTTGACAATCCGCAACAAGAAGTCTTACCGTGTATCCATCGAGCGCCTAAAGAAAATGAGGGAGAATATAGACTTCTTTTAATTTGTTAAAAACTACAATAAATCTTCCGGAACAGAAATATTATTTTTCTTCATAAAGTCAAGTAACTCATTATATTTAGTCTCATAATGACCTCCTCCACATTGGTCTGAGATACTGCAGATATCTGAAGGTTTTATATCTAATATAGCTGAAACTTTAGTCAAAATATCAAGATTGATTTTGACTTTAGAATTCTCAATATCCGAATAGGCTTTCTGTGAAATTCCCATTTCAAAAGCCATATATTCCTGAGTAAAGTCCTTATCTCTTCTTATTTTTCTGATATTTTTTCCACACAATTCCATCGCTTTGATTTTTAGTAGTTTTCGGTATAGTTTAGAAGTAAATCTATTAGCAGTACACAAAGCTACAAAATACCTTTGTCAAAATATAAAACGGGACTATGATATTTATTTCCATCAATAGAGCATCCTAAAAAGCTCATCGAAATAAAATTATTATCGACCTCAAAACGTATATATGGAGACACAAAAGTTTAATTATGACAATAATATTGTCAGAGCATTTCTCTATGCGACCGTAGCATTTGGAATTATTGGTTTTATCTTGGGGCTTACAGCAGCTCTGATGTTGTTTTATCCGGAATTGCCGGAGTTTTTCTTTGGAACAGATGATACAACGATTCAAAGTTTGAGAAGTGGTAATATCCAAGGATTGATTAATTCTCAAGGTGCAATGGGATTCGGTAGAATCAGAATGTTGCACACAAGTGCTGTGATTTTCGCTTTTGTATGTAATTCTTTTTTCTGCGGTGCTTATTACAGTATGCAAAGACTTTTGAAAACTAGAATGTACAGCGATACATTATCTTGGATTCATTTCTGGAGTTGGCAATTGATGATTATTGCTGTAGTCATCACATTTTTAATGGGAATCAATACATCAAAAGAATATGCGGAACACGAGTGGCCAATAGATATTCTGATTACAATCTCTTGGGTAATTTTCGGAATCAATATGTTTGGAACAATTCTGAAACGAAGAGTTAGACATTTATATGTGGCTATTTGGTTTTACATTGGAACTTGGATTGCTGTTGCAATGCTTCATATTTTCAATAATTTAGAAGTTCCTTTATCATTCACAAGTTGGAAATCCTATTCAGCTTACGCAGGCGTAAAAGATGCTTTGGTACAATGGTGGTACGGTCATAATGCGGTTGCATTTGTTTTGACGACACCAGTTTTAGGATTGATGTATTATTTCTTACCTAAGGCAGCAGATCGTCCTGTATTTTCTTATAAATTATCAATTATCCACTTTTGGTCATTGATTTTTGTTTATCTCTGGGCAGGACCACACCACTTACAATATACAGCTTTGCCAGCTTGGGCTCAAGCAGTTGGAACGGGATTCTCAATTATGCTGATTGCACCTTCTTGGGGAGGAATGCTCAACGGACTTTTAACATTAAGAGGCGCTTGGGATAAAGTAAGAGAAGAACCTATCCTCAAATTCTTTGTTGTCGCTGTAACTTGTTATGGTATGGCAACATTCGAAGGGCCACTTTTGGCAACAAAATCATTAAACAAGATAGGTCATTATACAGATTGGGTAATTGGACACGTTCATTTGGGCGCATTGGGTTGGAACGGATTTATGGCATTTGGAGTTATTTATTACTTGGTTCCTGTAATGTGGAAAACTGAGATTTGGTCAAAAAAACTCGCTAATTGGCATTTTTGGTTGGGAACTTTAGGAATTATTTTCTACGCTGTTCCAATGTATTTAGCAGGATTTACTCAAGGTTTGATGTGGAAACAATTCAATCCGGATGGAACTTTAGTTTACAAAAACTGGTTGGATACTGTTACTGCTATTCTACCCTATTTCAAAATGAGATTTTTAGGCGGATTATTTTATCTAGGTGGAGCAATATTGATGGTTGTCAATGTTTATAAGACAATTAAAGCTGGTTCATTTCAAAAAAATGTTCCCGCAGAAGCTCCAGCTTTGGCTAATGTCAATACATCTAGAAAACAAGGAGAAGGCTTCCATCTTTGGTTGGAAAGAACACCACATCTTTTATCTGTTCTAGCATTTGTTGCCATTGCGATTGGCGGAATCGTAGAAATTGTTCCAACTCTTACTCTACAAAGTAATGTACCACAAATATCAGCCGTAAAACCATATTCGCCTCTTGAACTGGAAGGTCGGGATCTTTATGTGCGCGAGGGCTGCAACTCCTGCCACTCTCAGATGATCAGACCTTTCCGTGATGAGGTGATGCGGTTTGACGGTAAAAACGGACAATATTCTAAAGCAGGAGAATTTGTCTATGACAGACCTTTTTTATGGGGATCAAAAAGAACAGGTCCAGATCTTCATCGTGAAGGTCAAAGAAATCCTGATTCTTGGCATTTCAAACATATGTACAATCCAAGAATAACTTCGGCAGGTTCTATTATGCCACGCTTTCCTTGGTTAATTACTAACAAATTGGATCGCTCCCAAATGGTAAATAAATTATTATTAATGAAAAATAGTTTTGACATTCCGTACAAAAAAGCTGAAATCGATTCTGCAAATCATTGGGCAGACAATCAAGCCAAAGGAATTGTTAAAAGAATCTTTTCTGAAGCTGCAGATTTAAAAGACCAAATGGAGCAAGAAAAGCAAGCAAAAGGAAATGATTTTGTACCGCTTGAACAAAGAGAAATCATTGCTATGATTGCTTATCTACAAAGACTAGGAACCGACATCAAAACTACTGAAATCAAAACTGCAAGCGTAGAATAATCTGAAAATTAATCGAAATGAAAACTAGAACTCCAATTTCTATATACATCGTTGCTGCTGTAATTTCTATATTCATTGTTTTTGAAATGTCCGATGACTCCAATTATCTACTGACTCCATTATTTTGGGGACTAATTGTAGTTGTAATCCTTCTTTTATTCATTATGAACTCTATAGGAGATCTTGTGGAAAATGCTAATTTCAAACTTTTATCCGACGAAGAAAAACAAGAATATCTAAAAGAGAAATCAATTCCTTATTTTAAAAAACTTTGGGATTCGGCTTTCAAAAAACAGTCAGCTAAAGAAGAAAAAGAAATCCTAATCGATCACGGTTTTGATGGCATTACAGAGCTTGACAATCAGCTTCCAAAATGGTGGTTAGGATTATTTTATTTTACCATTGCATCTTGTGTTGTTTACTTATTTGCTTTTGCCTTTACAGATTATGCACATCCTGATGTTGAATATCAAGACGAAGCCAAATTCCAATTGGCCTCAATTAAAGAATATGAAAAAACGGCACCTGCAATAGATCTAGAAACAGCGACTTACAATGCAGAAAATATCGCAGAAGGTGAGCAAATATTTAAAACGAATTGTGTTTCCTGTCATTCAGATGCAGGAAAAGGTGGAATTGGTCCAAATCTTACAGACAAAAAGTGGATTAATATCAAACAGAAAAGTCTTTTCAAAAATGTTTTCTGGATGTTAGAAAACGGGTCACCTAACAATCCTACGATGCGACCTTTCATCAAAGATGGCGTTATTACAGGAAGAGATGCAGAAAAAGTTGCCGCTTACATCTATCACATCAATCAAGAAAAATCTCCAATTACAGAAGCTCAAGGCGGTGCAGCACCACAAGGAGAGGAAGCACATTGGCAGGAATAATTACGATAATATAAAGCCTTATTTTACTCGTTTGAACTCATATTAAATTGAAATTTGATATGGGTTCATTTTTTAAAATTATTTGGATAATCTTATCCTCTTTTACAATTCACAAATATCTTACTGACTAATCTATTAGTTCAAAATTAATTTCTTTTCTAAAAAAATGTTCAACAAACCACTACACAGCTTTCATATTCCTGTAATGGGTCTAGCTTACACTATCGACAGCCCGATTCGCGTTGCCCAATTTGGTATATCTTCAGTAATTTCTATCATAGATGACGAGATTACAGAAAAGATGCGCAGTTTCTACAGTCAAAAATTCAACCTCGATTATTCAAATATCTCTATCAAATCCGAAGATCATCGTGCTAAAAGAATTACTGCGTATCTCAACATGGTAGATGATATTGTTAATGAAAAATTCAAAACTTTCAAAGAAGATTTAATTCATAAAAAAGAAGCCCTGAAAAATTTTATTGATATTCTGCCCAATACATCGATAATTAAATCAAACCTTCAAAGCTTTTTAAGTCAAACCAATCTCAATTCAACTTTAAAAAACTTCATTGATACGCATCTTAAACCAGGTTCTATAGATGTCAATATTATGACAAAAGTGGATAAAGATAATTTTAAAAATAAAGAACAGTTGCCTGTTATTTATAATGATGCACACGCTTCTTTACGCGGATTCGCTCACAGCAAACTATCTTCTTCCGTAGTACTTTCCGCAGGCCTTAATCCGAGATTGTACAGTTATATCGAAGAGTTTGAAGATTTTTATCCAGATATTAATAATCAAATTAAGAAAAAAATTATTCTAAAGGTAAGTGATTTTCGCTCAGCGATGATTCAGGGTAATTTTTTAGCAAAAAAAGGACTTTGGGTCTCCGAATACAGAATAGAATCCGGCTTGAATTGTGGCGGTCACGCTTTTGCTACTGAAGGTTTGTTATTAGGACCAATTTTGGAAGAATTCAAACAAAGAAAAAATGAGTTAACCGAATCTGCCCATTCATTAATGACAAACGCTCTGAAAACCAAATCCAGAAACATTCCATCTGAAATATTGGAAACAAAAATCACAGTTCAAGGCGGTGTAGGAACATCGGAAGAACATCAATTTCTTTTGTCTAATTATAGTTTGGACAGCGTGGGTTGGGGTTCACCATTTTTGCTTGTTCCAGAAGCTACTTCGGTAGACCAAGAAACCCGGAATCTCCTAGCGAATGCTGAGGAAAATGACTTTTACCTAAGTAATCTCTCACCTTTGGGAGTTCTTTTCAACACGGTTAAAGGAACTTCTAATGAATTGGCGAGGAAATCAAAAGAAATTAAAAATAATCTGGGAAGCTCTTGCCCAAAAAAGTTCTTGGCTCTAAGTAAAGAATATACTCCTGAAGGCATTTGCACTGCTTCAAAAAAATATCAAACTTTGAAACTTGAAGCATTGGAAAAAGAAAAATCGACAGCCAGTGTAGAGCAATTCTCTATTCGAAAAAATAAAATTACCGAGAAAGCCTGCTTATGTGTTGGTCTTGCCAATTCGCTTATTTAGAAAATGACATAGAAATCAAAGGTGAAAAGCAAGGCGTTGTTATTTGCCCAGGACCCAATCTTGCCTATTTTGACAAAGAAGTGTCTCTTTCTGAAATGACAAAACATATCTATGGAAATACTAATATCCTTTCTGATTTGTATCGTCCTAATATTTTTATCAATGAACTTAAAATGTATGTTGACCATCTAAAAAAAGGTATGCAGGAATCACTCAAAGATTCTAATGCTATTAATCAGAAAAAATGGAAAACATTCAAACAAAATCTGTTAAATGGAATTGCTTACTACGAAGATTTGCTAGAAAATACATCTTTTTTTCAACCAGAAAGGGAAACGATAAAAAAGGAACTTCAAGAATTTAAGTTAACATTATTAGGTTAAGACTTAAAATAAATCCTCTATTGAATTGACACTGCAATTGTTTAGGTTATCTATCATGAATCTATGAGTACAAATGACAACTGTTATTTTATAAAATATTTCATGATAAAATAACATCAATCGATTAAACAAATAATTCGTTAATGATTAAAAATTTTCATTTCAAAAATTCTGAAGTTCAGATAAAATCCAAAACTTTCCGCTTAATCTTTAAATCCCGAATCATAAATAAATTTGTCCCAGTTTTTCTCTTAAAGAAATATCATCAGGAAATTCATTAATCAGATTTCTCAACTTATCACAGGCTTTTTTCTTTCTTCCTGCTTTCAGGTCTTCGTTTATTCTGTAGATAGTTCCTATATTTTTTTTAATTAAAACTAAGTAAACATCGGTTATTTTTTTCCATTCTAAATAATTTTGACCTTAAAAACACAAAAAACGCCCCGATTATCGAGGCGTTTCTGTAGTATTTTGATTAAATTTTTACATGTTTACAGTAAATAATTTTCAAAGCAAGCACATTTCGCCTCATTCCATATCATCCATTCACATCCTAATAGTCCCTTTGATGAAGGGCTATCGCATAGATTTACATTGATATGTGCTATTTGTATTGTCATAATTTTTCGAAAATGACTTTAATAATTGTCGCTAAAAGCTAAGTAGGCAAGTAAGTGGCAAATAGAAAATCAAAAATAAATTAATAAAGTTTTACATCGTCTTTTGAAAACTATTTTCCTTCAAAAACTCCAAGCTTCTTATAGCCAATTCCTCCGCATCATAAGGAGATTTCTGCCAAAGAGAAACCATCTGCTGCATTCCGGGAATGGATGATGAAAAGTTTTCCAAGACCAGATTTCCTTCAAAATTGATTTCTTTTAAAGCTTTGAAAAGTTCATTCCAATTAACTGTTCCTTCGCCAAGCATTCCGCGGTGAGATTCTGTGATGTGGACGTGTTTTAGTTTTTTGCCCGCAAGAATAATTGGGTCGTAGAAATTGTCCTCTTCAATATTCATATGGAAAGTATCGAGATGAAGAAACAGATTGTCTTTCTTTGTTTTTTCAATTAAATCCAACACATTTTTTGCCGTATTACAAACATAAGATTCGTAACGGTTGATTGGTTCAATTCCAATATTAACGCCTTTTTCTTTGGCATAATCGGCAACTTTGTTCCAGACTTCAACAATGACTTCAGATTCATTATTGGTTAAAGGATTTCCTGAAAAAACGCCGATTCCGCCGTGAAGAACACCTCCTAAAAAATCAGTTTCCAATTCTGAAGTTTTATCAATGGCTTGTTTTATCATTTTTTCTGCAACCTCCGGATAAAAAGCAATATGGGCTTCTTTGGGAAGATTCAAAGAGCAAACGACGTCCAGATTGTTATCTTTTAATTGTTGTTTCACTTCTTTAGAATTGAATTCCATTGAAGTTGGAAGTAAGATTTCTATCAAATCAAAACCCGCTTTTGCTGTTTTTTCTATCGCATATTTTCCTGCTTCTGGTGTCCAAACCGGAGTAATCCAAGATAGCAGTGAAGCACCAAATTTTACGTTCATTGTATTTAATTTTAAATTTAATTAGAAAATCCACCATTCTGTCCTCACTCCAAAATAAGTCCCAAATCTTTTGGAACCAGATTGTTGTAAAAATGGCGAATAAAGAGTGTTCATTGCCTGATTATTATATCTTGAAACTTCTGCAATGAAACGAATATGAGGTCTTGCCCAAACACTTCTCTCCGCAGTAGGAACAATAGTTGGAGCCAGAACTAATTTTGTCATCGAAGCTGTATTTTGATTGCCATCTTTCCTTGTAGCAAAATGCAATTCGGAGAGAATGTGAAACCAATTATTAAAATAATAAGTAGCTCTAAGACCTGAATTAAATTCAGATTTCTTGTTAAAAATCTCTCTTTGATAATAATCAATTGCTTTATTATTACTGTTTGAACCACCTTTGCTTTGGGTATAAACTGCATAAGCGTTGACTGACCATCTGTTGGAAAGATTAAGCAAAATATGTTCAACCGCCGTTAAAGAATAGGCGCCCTTATAAGTTTTATTAATTTCATCAGGCGCACCGTAAGTACGCCAAGTTTGGGTATTTCCGCTATCTCCTCCGTTGGCAATTCCGTTTCCGTATCTTATTGATATTTGGTTGAAAGAACCTGTAATTTTTGTTTTTAAATTTGTATTCAGTTTTGCACCTAAAACCCATCCGTTATCCGATGGATACTGCTCCATAGAATTGTCACCAGATTTTTCCACGTTATGGAATTCGGCAAGAAGTTTAAGCTTATGAATATCATTTTTAAAAGGAATAATCTGTTCCAAAATAAAAACTTCTCTCTGTCTGTAAATCAGATTTTTTGTTCCGCTGATAACGTTAGTATAAGAATATGGTGTGGAATTAGTTGAAGCTGTATCTATCACCGCAGGAAAAAACATTGAAAATCTAGTGTTTTTATGCCTAGCGCCCCAACCTGTCGCCGAGTGGTCATCAAAATAAAAATAATCAGCAATGTGGATATCGTCATATCTCAGCCATCTGGAACCTGCCCAAACATCCCAATCACTTCCCATAATATTTCTGGCTTCCACAAAAGCTTCAGGCAAAGCGATAATCATCCCCTGATTTGATTTTGAATCTACATTTCCCAAAAAAGTTCCGCCGGAATAGAAACTCAATCTCGCTTGCATATCAATTTTAGTGCTTTTTGTACTGTCTCCATCCACAACTGGTGTGAAATGAAAAGCCGGTAAAAAATCGACATAATCGCCCTGATCCATTCTTCCGCCTAAAGAACCTTGGTTATTGAGATTCAGTTGTCGTCCTGTTTTTCCATCAGCGTTCGGAGAATATCCGGCTCCAATTCTTCCTGTTGTTCCGAAAGAAAAATCCTTGTTTTTGATTACAATTTGAGCGTGGAAAATCTGACTAATGATTAATAATAACCAAAAGCAACATTTAAAAACTTTAGTTTTCATAGCCTATTTAAGAGTCTTTGGCTTGTAGAACGTCAAAGCAAATAATAGAATAATCACATAACAAATAATCGGTAAAAGATAAGCGTGCGCAATATCTTTCTCTGCAATTTTACCCATCAAAGGAGGAAATACCGCTCCACCAAACATTGCCATAACCAAGAATGAAGAAGCCTGTGGAACTTTGCTTCCCAATCTCTTTAATCCAAGACTAAAAATAGTCGGATACATTACACTTAAAAATAGATTTAATAATATCAAACTAATGAAAGATACCCAGCCAAAACTTTGAGAAATCACTAAACATAGAACAATATTACAAACTGTAAAAATTGCTAAAAGTTTATTCGGAGCGATGAATTTCATTAGGAATGTTCCTATAAAACGTCCGATCATCATCATAGCCATACTTAATGAAAAATAATAGGAAGCTTGTAATTCCGGAAGATGCATTTTTTCTACACCATAATTGATAAAATAAGCCCAAGTTCCGCCTTGTGCAGCGATATTGAAAAACTGCGCGATAACAGCAAAAATAAAATGTCTCTGTTTATAAAGCGGTGCATGAGGATCTGAAATAGATGAAGAATCATCTTCTGAAATTTGAATATCTTCTTCGTGAGGATCTTTCAAACTTGGAACTTTAATAAAACAAAAAATTATAGTAATCGTTAAAATAACAACGCCAATCCAAGTATAAAGATTTTTGACAGAATCCAAAGAATTGTCATCCAATCCTGACTTTCCGAAAATAAAATAGCCTCCCAAAAGTGGACCGATAATCGCTCCCAATCCATTGAAAGACTGCGCGAAATTCACCCTTTGATCGCTCGTTTTTTCATTTCCTAATGCTGCGACAAAAGGATGCGCTACAGTTTCCAAAGTCGCCATTCCCATTGCCAAAACGAAAAGTGCAATTCGGAAAAAGTTAAATGACATTTCGTTGGCTGCCGGAATGAAAAGAAATGATCCTAAAGTAAAAAGTGACAATCCTAAAATCACACCCATTTTATACCCGAATTTTTTCATAAATAATCCGGCCGGAATTCCCATCAACGCATAAGCTCCGAAGATTGAAAGCTGTACCAGTCCAGATTTTGATTTTGAGATATTCAGAACATTCTGGAAATGCTTATTCAGAACAT
Source organism: Epilithonimonas hispanica (assembly GCF_003385395.1). Lineage (GTDB taxonomy): Bacteria > Bacteroidota > Bacteroidia > Flavobacteriales > Weeksellaceae > Epilithonimonas > Epilithonimonas hispanica. Next base: position 106,637 of record NZ_QNUG01000010.1, read on the forward strand.
CGCCCATCGTCAAAGCAATTGCCCAAAAGAAAAATAATGAAATAACGAATGCCAATACAACAACGTATTTCTTTTCTGTAAATTTTGCATTATTCATACTCTTAATTTTAAATAGTTTGACTGTAATGTTCTTCTCGGAAAGATTTGAATTCTTCGTAAGAATAATCTGGACAAGCCCCAGATTTTGAAGTGATAAATGCGCCCAAAGAAACCGCTTGTTTCATAATTTCTTGAGGATTTTTTCCTTGAATTCTTTTAGATAGAAAACCTGCTAAAAAAGAATCTCCGCTTCCAACTGTATCCTGAACGTCTATTGAAACTGCAGAAAAAGTATAATTTTCGTTTCCTACAAAATATCTTGCGCCTTTGCTTCCTTTTGTAAGAACGATTTCATTTAAGTCAAAATAATTTTGAATATGCTTGATACTTGTGTCTTCATCTAGGTATTCTTCACCAAGAAACTCGATTATAGTTCTTAATTCGGCTTTGTTCATTTTTACCAAATTGGCTTTGTGAAGCAATGTTTTGATTAATTCAAAATCGATGAAAGGCGGACGGAAATTAACATCAAAAACTCGGAATTTTGACAATTCTATCAGTTCCAAAAGTGTATTTTTCGATTCTTTGTTTCTGGCAATCAAACTCCCGAAGACAAACGCCTCAGAATTCTGAATCAATTCTTTTTGCTCCGGCGTAATCTGGATATTATCCCAAGCCACATTCTTTACAATATCATAATGCGCTTCGCCGTGTTCGTCAAAATTGGCGATAACAGTTCCAGTCGGTTTTTCATTGTCAATTTGGATATGATTTGTAGAAATTTCCCAACTATCAATTTGTTCTAAGAGATTTTTCCCAAGTTCGTCATTTCCAACTTTGCTGATCATTTGAACCTCAACTCCCATTTTGTCGAGATTGTAAGCTACATTGAAAGGAGCGCCACCAGCTCTACTTCCAGTTGGAAAAATATCCCAGAGAACTTCTCCAAAACAAACAGCGTAAGATTTTTTATTGTTCATATTCAGATTAAACGTTTAAGTTAATAAATAAAAAAATTATTTTATTGATTTTTTGATGATTAAATCACCTGATAATATTATTTTTTTTGAGGTATTAGAATATTCATTAATTTGAAGATCAAGCAGTTTAATCGCTTCATCTGTCATTTGTTCCAATGGCTGCTTAACATAACTAATCTCTGTTGGAAATAATTTGTAAGCTTCTGTCTCATCAAAAGCTAAGACTGAAACATCCTGAGGAACTTTGATATTATTTTTGATTAGATAAGACAAACCGGCAACAGCAAGCTTGTTACTAGAAAGATACAATGCCGTATTTTTAGGATTTTGACCTAAAGCATTCGCAAGTTGATTGTGAATCTCTTCTGTAATATTATCTAAACCCACTTTAATTCTCTCAACAGCGATATTTTTGTTAGATTCTGAAATACTTGCGTCAAAACCTTGCTGGCGGTCTAAAAGATGCTGCAACTTAGTATCATAACCAACATAAATGATTTTGTCAAAATCTTTTTCTAAAAGTATAGACGTTGTACGTTCCGCAATTTCTCTATTATTTACAATAATTCCAGGAACGTTAACTCCTTTTAAGTATCGGTCAATTGTAACTACCGGATAATTTTTGTTGAGCAACTTTAAAAGTGAATCTTCAGATCCTGCAACAGGAGCTACAATCATCCCATCAACTTGCTGCTGGGAGAAAAGTTCAATCAGTTTTTCAAACTTTTCAGCATTTTCATCAGAACTTCCAATAATCAAAGTATAACCAAGTTTGAGCGCATTGTCTTCTAGATTTCTTGCAATAGTTGAATAGAACTCATTGGAGATATCCGCTACAATAAGCCCTAACAATTTAGTTCTGTTATTCTTAAGACTTCTGGCCATTCGGTTTGGCGTGTAGTTAATCGTTTCAGCTACTTCAAAAATTTTTTTCTTGGTTTCTACACTGATTCTCTGCCCTTCTTTCTTATTCAGAACATATGAAACCGTTGCAACGGAAACCCCTGCAATTCTAGCAATATCTTTGATGGATGCTTTCTTCATTGTTCTTTTTTGACTATGCAAATTATTTAATAAAAATTTAAAAAAACAATAGCTTATTTTTTTTCTCAATTTCAGAAAAAAGTATAAATTGCACGTTTTTTATTTCAACAATAAATACAACTTAATAGATTAATAATCAAACAATTAAATAGTTAGAAGTAATTAAAAATCTAATATTTCATTACTAATATTGTGAATCAAGTTAACTTTTAGTTAACCGTTTAAGTTAATAAATTTTAAAATTATATTAATTAAATATGTCTAAAAGTTTTTATTTACATCAATTTTCATTCTCTTAAAGACCATTCAAAAAAATTATTCAAATAAAAAAGAAGCCTATCTCACGACAGACTTCTTTCCAAGAAAAAATTTAACAATGATAATTATTTTTTTGTGATATCAGGAGAAATCAAAGGGTTTTGATCCCAACCTCCTCCAAGCGCTCTGTAAACAGCAACACTTGCTTTAAGCTGATTCACTTTCTTTTCCACAAGCTCAAATTTGGATTCCAAAGCGTCGCGTTGTGTTAATAAAACTTCCATATAATCTGCGCGGGCATATTTAAACAAATCATTCGAAATATCTATTGATTTTGTTAATGCATCAACTTCTTTCGATTTGATATCCAGACTGTTTTCTAAATTATGAATTTTAGACAACTGATTGGCAACTTCGATATAAGCACCTAAAATCGTCTGCTCATAATGATAAACCGCCTGAACCTGCTTTGCATTGGCATTATAATACGCCGCTTTAATTGCAGCTCTGTTAATCAACGGAGCTGTCAGTTCACCTGCTAAAGAAAATAAGAAAGATTCTGGTTTGATGATATAAGTTGGATTAAAAGCTTGTAATCCAACTCCAGCACCAATGTCCAGAGAAGGATAAAATCTTGCTTTTGCCGATTTAATATCTAATTTTGAAGCAGCCAGCTCATATTCTGCCTGTTTGATATCCGGACGATTTTCCAACAATTCTGAAGGAATTCCTGCATAAACCGTCTGCGGAATAATAGAATCGAATGCATTCTGGCTTCTTTCCACAGGTTGAGGAAATCTTCCGACAAGATAATTGATCTTGTTTTCCGTTTCCACGATTTTCTGCTGAATGTCATACTGCATTCCCTGCGTTTTCAGTACCTGAGCCTGAAATCTCTTCACGGCTAATTCATTGGAACGGGCGTTCTTTTTTAAATCTTTAATGATATTCAACGCATCATTCTGAATTTTAATATTCTGATTTAAAATAACCAATTCGTTATCTAGAGCCAATAACTCGTAATAAGATTCTGCAATTTCTGAAATCAGATTCGTGATCATGAAGTTTTTTCCTTCAACACTTGCTAAATATCTCTGAACCTGAGCTCTTTTAGCATTATGAAGTTTGCCCCAGATATCTGTTTCCCATTTCGCCTGAGCACCTACTCCGAAATCAAATAAAGGATCCGGCATTTCTCTTCCCGGCTCCATTTCTGTATTGGCTTCCATAGCTCCGATATTGGTGTAACGGCTTACTTTGTCGACACCCGCACCTGCTTTCAAACCAACAGAAGGCAAATATTCTCCTTTTTTAGCTCTGATTTCATTTTTAGAAATCTCAATTTCCTGAAGAACAATATTCAATTCCTGATTGTTCTGCAAAGCCTGGTTAATTAACCCTTGAAGATTCGGATCGCTGAAATATTCGTTCCATTTCAGTTTTCCTGTATTGACGGTGTCATTTTCTGCGCCTGCAAATTTTTCGGGAACCGTTTTATTTTCTGCCCTTTGTTCAATTTCTATAGGTTTGCAGGCAGCAAGGCTTAATAGTAAAAAAGCAACACCTGCATATTGATATATTTTATTCTTATTCATAATGGATCATGTCTTCGCTAAATGGTGATTCTTCTTCTTCTTTAATCATTTTTTTACCATCTGCCCATTTTGCAAATATGTAATAGAGTCCAGGAATGATAACAACTCCGAAAACAGTTCCGAATATCATTCCTCCCATTGCCGATGCTCCGATTGTATGATTTCCAATCGCTCCTGCTCCGTGAGCCAATACCAAAGGAATCATCCCTGCAATAAATGCAAACGATGTCATTAAGATCGGACGGAAACGAACTTTTGCACCTTCTATAGCAGCATCTGCAATCGACATCCCTTCTAAGCGTTTCTGAACGGCAAATTCAACAATCAAAACGGCGTTTTTACCTAATAAACCTACAAGCATGATAAGACCAACCTGCGCATAAATATCATTCTGTAATCCCATTGCCTTCAACAAAAAGAAAGATCCGAAAAGACCGACAGGTAAAGAAGTAATCACAGCCAACGGTAAGATTAAACTTTCGTATTGCGCTGCTAAAACCAGATAAACGAAAATTAAAACAACCAGAAATACATAAATGGCTTCGTTACCACGATTTGCTTCGTCATACGATAAACCTTCCCAAGCCACTTTATAACCATGAGGTAAAGTTGTAGCAGCAGTTTCGTTGATCGCCTTAATTGCATCTGCAGTAGTAAATCCTGGAGCCGGAAGTCCTCTGATTGCCGCAGAATTGTACATATTATAACGTGTAATTTCATTTGGCCCCTGCGTTTTCTTCATGGTCATAAATGCAGAATAAGGAACCATTTCGTCTTTATCATTTTTAACATACAGACTTAAAATATCTGTCGGCAATCTTCTGAATTCTGGACCGGACTGAACATATACTTTAAAGAATTGTCCGAATCGAATGAAGCCCTGCTCATAGGTACTACCAATTAGAATATTTAAATTATCCATTGCTTTACCAATAGAAACACCTTTTTGCATGGCTGCATTATTATCAAATACCAATTCGTACTGCGGATAGTTGGCAGCGAAAAATGTAAATACGCCTGTAAGTTCTTTACGCTTCTTTAATTCTGCCATGAAATCTTTATTCACTTTATCAAATTCCTGATAATTTGTATCTCTGTTGATGTCTAATAATCTCATTGAGAAACCTCCTGAAGAACCAAATCCCGGAACCGCCGGCGGTTCGAAAAACTCGATGGTAGCTCCTAAATCTTTTGATTTTTCCTCTAATTCTTCCATTACTTCTTTTACAGAATGTTCTCTGTCTGACCAAGGTTTAAGGTTAATTAAACAAGTACCTGCATTTGAACCTCTACCTTCGGTCATGATTTCGTAACCTGCTAAAGAAGAAACAGATTCTACACCATCCACTTTTTCTGCAATACCTTGTAATTCTCTGGAAATTTTATTCGTTTGCTCCAATGTTGATCCTGGTGGCGTCTGAATAATTGCGTAGATTGTCCCCTGATCTTCCGTTGGAATGAAACCTCCCGGTAAGTTTTTATTAACAAAGAAAATTCCGGCGCTGAAAACAGCTAATACTCCCCAAGTTAAAGTTCTTCTTGTGACAATTCTTTTTAATAATGCTGAATATCTGCCTGTCAATTTATCAAATAAGCTATTAAAAGCATCAATAAACTTTGTAAATAGATTTACTTTCTTAGGTTTTCCATGATTATTTTTCAGCAACATTGCACACAAAACCGGTGTTAAGGTAAGAGCAATTAACGCTGAAATCACAATAGAACTTGCCATTGTAATGGAGAACTGTCTAAAAAAAGTTCCCACAGGACCTGACATAAATGAGATTGGCAAGAATACAGAAACCATGACAGCAGTAATCGCAATAATAGCTCCTGAAATCTCTCCCATTACCTCCTGAACAGCTTTAAACGGACTTTGATTTTTTTCTTCCATTTTAGCGTGAACAGCTTCCACAACAACAATGGCATCATCGACCACAATACCAATTGCCAGTACCAATGCGAATAACGTTACAAGGTTTATGGTTAATCCAAACAACTGCATAACGAAGAATGCTCCAATAAGTGAAACAGGTACAGCAATAATCGGAATTAATGTTGAGCGCCAGTCTCCTAAAAATATGAAAACAACAATGGCAACCAATACAAAGGCATCTCGCAATGTATCGACAACCTGCTCAATAGAAGCATCCAAAAATTTCGAAACATCATAACTGATTTTATAATCTACACCTGGAGGAAAATTCTTTTTCAATTCTTCCATTTTAGATTTAATTCCTTTAATCACGTCGCTTGCGTTACTTCCGTAATTTTGTTTTAATACAATTGAAGCGGAAGGATGACCATCTAAATTAGAATAAATATCAAAAAACTCACTTCCTAATTCTACTTTACCAATGTCTTTTAATTTTACGTTTTCTCCATCAGAATTTGCTCTGACAATGATGTTTTCGTACTCCTCCGGTTTGTTATATTGTCCTTTGTAGGTCAATACATATTCCAGTGTTTGAGCAGCAATACCGGAACTTTGTCCGATTCTACCGGGACGTCCGATGATACTTTGCTCACCAATAGCTTTCATAACTTCATCTACAGAAATATCATAAGCTCTCATTCTTTCAGGATTTAGCCAAATACGCATGGCATATCTTCTACTTCCTAAAATCTGTGATCTTGCAATCCCCGGAATACGGTTAATTTCCGGAATAACATTTACAGTAGAATAATTGTATAGAAACTTCTCATCCATACTTTTATCTTTACTATAAAGATTCACGTACATCAACATACTTGGCTGTACAGGGTTTACAATAACCCCTTCTTTTTGTACAAGCTCCGGTAACAATGGCATTACCTGATCGATTCTTGTTTTTACCAAAACGGTTGCGATATTGGGATCTGTACCGGGATCAAAGACAACATTGACTGTTGCTTCTCCGGCACTGGTAGCATCCGTAGACATATATCTCATTCCCTGAACACCGTTTACAGCATTTTCTATGGTAATTAATGATGATTTTACCAATACATCCGCACTGGATCCCGGATATGCTATACTTACCGCAACAGTTGTTGGTGCAATCTGTGGAAATTGTTCTGTCGGTAGTTGTTTAATTGCTAAACCTCCTACAAACAGGATAATAACCGAAATTACAATTGCAAAAACTGGTCGGTGAATTATTTTCTTGAACATATTTTATGCAATTTTAATTATTCTGAATACAAATCTAAATCGGACATCACCTGCTGAGGCTTAAGATATTTAACCTTAATTTTTTGATTGTTTTGAATCTTTCTAAGTCCTTCTAAAACTATTCTGTCTTCTTTATTTAATCCAGATGCAACAACATAAATATGTGGTAATTCTGCTGCAACTTTTATTTCTCTTGCCTTTGCAATGTTATTTTTATCTACAACATACACGTATTTTTTCTCTAAAACTTCAAAAGTTGCTTTTTGTGGAATCATCAAAGCATTGGCATAAGGCGATGTGATGACGATATTCCCCGTTTGCCCGTAACGAAGCAATCCTTGTGGATTTGGAAAAGTAGCTCTATATTCGATATTACCTGTTTCATTGTTAAAGTCAGATTCTATAACTTCTACAAGACCTTCCTGGCTGAATTCTTTTCCGTTTGCCATTCTCAATTTTACATGAAGAGGTTCTTTTCCTTTTTGAGAATCCATTTGATTAAGATATTCTGCTTCGGGAACATTAAAATAAACCCACATTCTACTGTTATCAGAAAGCTCTGTAATCAATTCTCCCTCATCCACAAGACTTCCTTTTCTTACATGTAATCTCCCAACAATGCCGCTAAAAGGAGCTCTGATTTCCGTAAAACCTAAGTGTGTGTTTGTAGAAGCAAGTTCAGCTTTCGCTTTGTCGTATCTTGCTTTCGCCATTGCCATTTCCTGTGGCGCTACAATGTCTTTATCGGAAAGATTTTTTGTGTTTTGATATTCGATTTCTGCGTATTTAGCTTCGGCTTTTGCGCTATTTACATCTGCCTGATACAAATTAGGCTGAATTTTAAATAAAAGCTGACCTTTCTGAACAAATTGACCTTCGTCCACAAAAATCGACTGAATATATCCTCTTTCCTGAGAACGAAGTTCAATATGATTAATCGAACGAATCTGCGCAACATAATCTTTATTAATTAAAGTGTCTTTTACAAGAGGACTTGATACGTTGAAGGAAGCAGCCTCCACTTTTTCTTTCTTTTCCTGCTGGCAGCTTATGCACCAAAAAACAAGGCACATATTGATATACATGAGACTTTTCTTGACCATGATAAATAATATTTTATAATAATTTTAAATTGAAAATAAGGATATAAGCTTCCACAATACCTCGTGAAAACCTAAAGTCTTTCGAAAAAAAATATTATAAAATCACAGTCTAATGACTCTATACTGGATGTATAGATCATCATCGGAAAGGCTTAATTGCTCAGAATGAGCCAAAGAAATAGCATTTTGCTTATCGTGATAGCGATTGACAAAGCCAGACATCAGCCTCCAAAAGTCTTCTCTAAAAAATATTGCCAATTCTGGAAAAGAAGATGTTTCTACCTTCTCATCAGTTTCAGTTTCAATTTCAGATAAAGCTCTTATTTTGCTGTAGTAAGGCCGACTAAGGTCATAGGTTTTGCTTTTATCCTGCTGAGTAAAAATATCAAAAGAATTATCTCCTGTTCTATTTTCCTTAATTTGAATATCTGCTACAAAATCTAAATCGGATGAATCACCAGTAGACATATACTGTTCTACTTGCCCATAATACAAACCTAAAATGGTAAGTAACGCAAATAATAAACTGTATAAATATTGGAAAAAACCTCGGTTCATCGTGACAGCAAAATTACGATAAACTTTTGTACAAGTACGAAATCTAAGAATTAAATTTTGTTAAAATAGACTTTCAAATCATCAAAATAATAAGATTTTTCTATAAATGTTCTAAGCATGACTTGGTTATATAGAAAATGACGCAAAAAAAACCAGACAACAAAAATTGTTATCTGGTTTCTACATAACTTCTGACCTCGGTGGTACATTTTCCGAACACTTTTATAGAAGATTTGGATAAAATCGCTGAACTCTCATCACTCAAAATATCTCCAAAATACTATGTCTAAAATGCAATTTAATTTAGTATTACTTTAAAATATTTATTATCACATTTGGCATAAAATTGAAATATAAAGAATAATTAGAAGAAAGTTGTAATTCATTATAATATTTGATGAAAAATATATAAATCAGAAATTTTCGAAATTTTGAATAAGTTTAAAGAATGGAATTTCATAGTGTTTTTAAATCTTAGAAATTTTTTAAAAGCTTTTTAAGGAATAAGATTTGAAGTTAATCTTGATTTAAAATGAACTCTTTAATAGTGATTTTAGCAATGACATTTAAAAATGATAATATTTCAGAAGCCTCTTCTTCTGAAACAATTATCCCTGAATCTTTAAGCTTTTTTATTGCTACATCCAGCTTCATCTCTTGAAAAGTCATATTCGACCCTAGTTCAAAATTATTTGAACTATCAATATTCGAATATTTTTTCTTTCTCGTGGACATTACAGATTAGTTGTAGGAAGAATCATCTTATTTTTCATTAATCAAAAGCAGATAATAATGAAAAGAAATAGATTAAATCCCGATTTTATATTCAATAAAAATCGGCAATAAATATCAAAAAACATACTGTATTAGCTGCCCGAAAGCTATTCAGGGTTAATCTGGATTAATAAAGATTCTACAATAGATTATTTTAGAATAACTAGGAAGAATCTACATGAAAAAAAAAATACAAAAACTTTATTTTTTCTAAAAGCTCTAACCTTAAATTAGTTTAAACTAAAATCAAGTATTCCATCAGCAAGTGTCTTCCATTGTATTTTCGTTAACCTTAAGAAACCACCGAAAGTCACTATAAAATTTCTGACTAAAGTCCATATACCTTTATTCTTCGTATTGGGTATTTCATTTCGTCCATATATTCCCACTTTAATATAATCAATT
>NZ_QNUG01000011.1 GCF_003385395.1 Epilithonimonas hispanica
TTCTTCTTTTTCCGGATCGATCATCTGATCCAGATTGTTCTCCAATATCTTCTGTACGGTCTTAAAGCTGTAGATCTTAAAATCCAATGCCCGTTTACAGGCATTTATTAATCGTTCCCTACCTACCTTCTTTTCGAAGTTCAGGATTCCCAGGCAGCTTTTGTAGGCCTGCTCGGGATGATTCCGACTGTCGATAATTTGGAGAATGTATTCTCCCACTGCAGTATCAATACTGTTTGCCCAATCGATAAAGCGGGAAGCACTCCATCCGGCAACGAACTGGTGGGTGCTGGCTAAATGTTCTGTAATGGTTGTGTAGACATAAGGCTTGTAATTGCGTCTGTGCATCGCGATCCTGTTGTATTTATAGTAGATCTCCACTGTGGAAGATGTGTATAGGATCTTGATCTTCTTCTTGATATACTGATACGGAACACTGTAGTAGTTCTTGTCATGGCTCAGCTGTACGTGTCCATTCTGCATCACGGTTGCAAAGGATTGGTACCTGATCTCAAAACGATGCTCAGGCAGTGGGCGCAGCTGCTGCTTCTCGTCCTCTAAGAACAGCTCATACCGGGAGTAAGGACGTCCTGTGAGCTTGCGTTTGTTATGAGAGTCCAACAGATCCCATATCTCACTATTTAGTTCATCCAGACCGCAGGCTCCCTGTTGAAGGTTGGCGTAGATCCTTCTGTACAGGATCTTGACCGCTCCCTCTACCAAGGATTTATCTCTCGGCTTGTAAGCCCTGGCAGGCAGGATGGTCGTTTCATAATGTTCAGCCAGATCGGCAAGGGTCTCGTTGATGGTGGGTTCAAAACGGCTGCTTTTGATCACTGCGGATTTTAAATTATCAGGAACGATCGCTGCCGGTGTGCCCTCAAAAAAGCGGATGGCATTTTCTACAGAACGTACAAAATCTTCCTTTTGCTGACTCATAGAGGCTTCAGCATACGTGTACTGGCTGGCTCCCAATATGGCTACAAAAAACTGAACTTCTTTAAGCTCCCCACTTTCTTTATCAATAATGGAGAGTGTCTTTCCTGCATAATCGACATACATCTTATCACCGGATTTGTGATTCATATGCATCACCGGGTTCACACGCTTGCCCCAGATCTTGTAATGATGCCGGAACTGTGAACTCTGAAAACCATCAGGATACAGTACAAGATACTGCTCCCACATATGATTTACCGTGACACCTACCTTTTTGAGCTCACGTTCCATCTTGGGAAAAAAATCGTACAGGGATTGTAGTTTGGGGCTGATGGACTCCGCGGTGGTATTGGAAAACAAAAGTTCCAGCTCGGCGTCTGTCTTGGCATTGATCGCATCAAGGTTTAAGCCCAGGATCTCATATAATGAGATGTATTTTTTTACGGTATTTCTGGAAAGGGATAAATAGCTGCTTATAAATAACTTGCTCTTTCCAGTGCTGTAGAATTTTATGACTTTTCTAATCTTACTCATGTCTGTTATTTTATTTGCCATAATCCGCTTTTTTTAACGAATGTATGACGCTAACATCATGAAAAAATCAAGTCGTTTTTATCTCAAATATAACCCAGATAACAGGTGGTCATTTTGGACCGGAAAGTGGTGGTCACTTTGCTCCGAAATCAGTGGTCAATTTACTCCGAAATTAGGTGGTCAATTTGACCGTCTTTTCCAGTCAGGATATTGAAAAACATCACCATCAAAAATCTGAATAGTCTCATATGACGAATTTTGCTTAAGAACAGCAATATTAAAATTGGGATACTTCATAGTTCTTGAGTCAAAATTTACGCCTCCCTTCATATCGGATTGCTTTTTTAAAGAGGCATAGACAGAATCACTTTTCAAATATGTGAAATTATAGAATTTAGAAGTCGCTTCTTGGGTATTGATATCGAGAACGTATATATCAATATCAGCAGAATCTTGTTTTTTATCAGATTTAGATTCTAACTGGTAGTATACTCGTATGTTATTCTGAGCAAAGGAGTTAATACTCATAAAAAATATTAATATTATTTTCAGCATTTTAATCATAATTTAAATTTAATATTTTTAGAAAAAGCCATTGAAATAATTTGCTTACTCCAATGACTTTTTAAGTTAATTTTAGGTTTTAGTTTGTAATAAAATACCCTTTTGCAGTAAAACCACCTGCAGTAGTTCCACAAACTTCATCTACTCTAGAGTCACAATGACCACCATCTGCAACAGGTGCTTGCTTTGCTAGTAAGCTTGAAGATGATACAATTGTTGCACTTACTATACCTAATGCAACTAATGACATTTTAATAATATTTTTCATAATGATAATTTTTGTTCCTAGTTTTTTGTGAAGCAAAGTTTGGAACTTTTTCTTTACTTCTGGTTAAAATATTAATTGATACTTTATCTAAAATCCGTTGTCAATTGCATTGCACACTACAAAATTCTACGGATGATAAATCATTTGTTTTTATTGTTCTTCTTCTTTTCTAAATTTGTGAAAACAATTCGTCGATAGAACTCTAAAAGTATTTGAAATGATTACAATTTCCACACGGCGGTATGGCAGACTAAATATAGAATTGCTAAGAAAATAACAGCTTTAACGAATCATTAGACTTAAGTTTAAAAAAAAACTATATTATTTTTCAGGATAATGAATTGCCTTATCCACTTCTATCGGGTTATTAAATTTCCTAAGATAACTTTGTTGTTGTTCAGTTACATCTTTAGAGTTGGCTTGAACCATTTCTCCTTTTTCATTTTCTATAATAAGACCACCTTCTCCAAAATCTTTTAAAGGGCTGAGAAAATAATCCATTTGTAGCTTGTCATATTGCTTTTGTGAAACCTCTAAAGGTTTTAATGTATTAAGTGCCTCTATATAAGTAGAAGTGTCGGTTTTATATTTTATATTTTTGTTTCCTTTGAAAGTGAAAATGTAATTTTGTTTTGTATCGGCTAATTCCAATATCAGACCAGGCAGTCCGTAAAACTTGTAAGGGCCATAGAATAAAGGAATCTCAGAACTAAACCAGGCTTCCCAATTTCTACCTCCAAATTTTGTAGTAGCTTTCTGAACATTGTATTTTCCTATAATTTTTTTTTCTGTTGTTATGTTCCAGTTTTGTTTATCATTGGTTTTTAACAGATAATATAGAGGTGTTTGAGAATAGTAATTATAAAATTCGTTATTCTTTTTATGCACTAACCTAATATCTAATTCTGTCTCAGAAAATATATAATCTTGATTTATTTTCGATTTGGAAATAGAATCGTTTTTAAGAAATTCATAATTGTAAAATTTCTGGTCATCTTTTGATATGTCTAAAACATAAAAATCTTTGACATAATCAGTAGATGTGGAGTCATTTTTGAACTTGAGCTCATAGAAAAAGCGATGTGTACTCTGGCTAAAAACTAGCTCACTAAAGAGAAGTAATTGTAAGATAAGGCTTTTCATTTTTCAATAAAATCTAAGGTTTCATAATTAGGAGAGTTTGATATGTCAACATCTTTCTCGGGGATATTAAATTCAGCAGCAATTTTTTTTACTATTCTTTTCTTGTTGGAAGTTATTGCTTGCTGTTTATAATCAAGAAAATCTAATTTTTTAGAAAAATCGGGTTCTGACAAAATAATACTTGTTGATTTTTCTACTTTTTCCAATTCAAAAAAATATACATTCATTTCGTCCGACGCTTGTACTACTAAGCCTGGAAGACCAACTAACAACCACGGTCCAAAAACATTTATGTCATTGTAATCTTTTGTGAAAAGGACATCCCATTTTCTGTCATTTATAAATGCAGTTGCTTCGTAAACATTCCACTGTTTATATTTTTTCAGTTTTGGATTTATTTTCCAATTAGGTAACGTTATTTTTTGATTTATTAAACTTTTTGAATTACAATCAACATCATATAAAAGGAGCTTACTTATTTTTTTATTAAAATTGAAAAAATACTCTTTCTTATCTTGGCAGATAGAACTATTCTTAAGCACTTTTATAGTATCTCCAAGTTCATTAATTTCAAATTTATTTTTAAGTAAGTTCTTATATTGTGATAGATAAAAAATAGATCTATTTTCTTTTATATTCAATTGTAATAAGCCTTCGGCTAATAGTTTCTTACTTTCAATTTTTTTCTCCAAGCTATAATAAACATTGTACTGGCCATAGTATTGAAAGTATATTAAAAAAGAAAGAATAAAGAATATTTTTTTCATTTTATAAATTAAAAGGGGCTTTGCAGCCCCATTTTTTGTTAAGAAGCAAGGATAATTTTTTTAGGGCAAGTTACTTTTACATAATAAGTATTACCAAAATCATCAATTGCTTTTCTATAACAAGTTGTAGCTTCAGCTTGTAAAAAACTTTTGGTTATTGTTACGGGTTTACTTTTTGCACTTAGGCTACCTGTCACACCAGCAACTGCAAATGTTGCTACTAATAATAATTTTTTCATAGTTAAAAATTTTAAGATTTAATTTTTTTTTTGATTAACACTTTATTTATAATCCATTTTCTTTTGTATTACGCACTACAAAATTTGAAGGAATGATAAATCTTTTTATGATTTTTGGTTTCTTTAAAAGGTTTAAAAATACTTTTGATATTCTACCATTTTATTTTGTCTTTTTTAGGTTCTCCCTCATCATTTGTAATGTTTGATGAATCGCCGTCTTTGTTAGATTTAGAAGAATCTTGTTTTGCTTTTTGGGTAATCGAATTTTCTATACTATTTTCTGGTATTGCTGATAGCTCTTCTGCTTCTCTACAACCCACTGTTGAAAGTGATATTATTAATAATGTTATTGTTGAGATAAACTTTTTCATATAATATTTGAATTTTAAAGTTTATCCCGGCCGGGATTTTTATTGACTAGAATTCTTGTTGCTAAAGTATTATGCAAAAAAATATTTTGAAAGAGAAGCAAGTCCCTACTCTTAAATTTAAGAAAAATGACGTCCTAATTTAAATACTAGGACAATTTTAAAAAAGCAATCAATTAGTAATCAAATAATTAAATAAAAAAAAGTTTTATTACTAAAAAAATATTTTTTTTAGTAATATTTAGGTTTAATAGTTAGATTTGTATAGTAATAGCCAATAATTTTAATAATGTTTAGTAGAAAACTCTTATTTTTCTGTTTCTGTATCTTTCTTTTGCTTCAATTTGAAAAAATGAATGGACAAAAAACCTATGAGGAATTAGAAAAAACTTATGAAAATTTAAATGAGAATGATGAAAAAGCACTTAGATATGTAAATATTTATCTCAAGAAAGCTAAAAGGGAAAGTAACTATACTGAACTGAAGCAAGCTTACGAAGATTATTCTTATCATTCTTCTAATAAAAAGTCTAAATTAAAATATGCTGACAGTGCTATTATTGCTTCAAAAAAGGCTGGAGACAATGATTTATTGTCTTCCGCTTATTTATACAAGGGAAGTATATATTATTTTTATGACAAAGATTACCAATCTGCATTAAGAGAATATTTGACAGCTTACGATTACTCTAAAAAAGGTAATGATGATTACCTTAAATACAAAGTAATCTATCAAATGGGATTAGTAAAAAGTTATCTTGGTTATTATAACGAAGCTATTGAACATTTTAAAGATTGTATTTATTATTTTGAACCAAGGATAAAAGGAAATTACCATCGATATGTAATTTACAATTCCACCAAAGGTTACCTCAATAGTTTGCATCAGATAGCTGTATGCTACAGAAATATAAAAAATTACAAAAAGGCAGATTCAATTATTACTACAGGCCTTAGATTTTCAAAATTTGATGATTTCCCCTCAGAAAAAGCTTATCTTACTAAGTGTAAAGGAATATCGGAATATCACTACAAAAAATATAATTCTGCCATTACACTTCTGCAAAAAAGTTTACCCATTTTAAATAAAGATGACGATTTCTATTGGTCTTCTGTCTCAAATTTTTACATTGGGAAAAGCTATTTAGGATTGGGAAAAGAGGATGTTGCTATAAAACAATTTGAAAAGGTAGATTCCATTTTTGATAAAAGACAATTTATCGTCCCTGAGCTTCTTGAAAATTACAATCTACTAATAAAGTATTATCAAAAAAGAAAAGATTCGGAAAAAGAGTTAGAATATTCAAAAAAACTTTTAAAAGCAGATAGTATCCTTAACCGAGATTTTAGTTATTTGTCAGCAAAAATCCACAAAGATTATGATAAGCAAATCTTGGAAGAATCCAAAACCAAACTAGAAAATCAAAATAAATGGGGATTAGGAACAATTATAATACTTACTTCATTATTAGTTATAGTAATTTTATTAGCTTGGAAATATTATAATAATGGTAAGAAGATAAAGCTAAACTATCTAGAACTAGAAAAAAAACTGCAACAAAACACATCATCAGCTTCATTATCGTACGAAGGAATTTCTACCTATAGCAAATCGGTACTTAGTAAGGAGATTTTTACAGACTTACAACAGCGACTTGAGAATTTTGAAAATAATAATGAATTTAACGAAAAAGGACTATCACTTATATTACTTGCTGAAAAATTAAATACTAACACTTCTTACTTATCACAATATATAAATGATACAAAGGAGATGAATTTTAATAAGTACCTATCTACACTTCGGATTAATTACATTACCCGATTAATGTATAAAGACCCTTTATACCTACGTCTAAAAATTCAAAGTCTAGCGGACGCTTGCGGAATAAGCTCCCGCCAGAATTTCTCTGATCTTTTTCAGGAAATAAATGGAATACGCCCAACAGATTTTATAAAGCAAAGAAAAAAAGAGTTAGAAGAACAGGGAAATATTTCAGCAGCCATACCGTCATCAGAATCTTAACACTTCTTCAAAAGATAAAAACAAAGACCTACCTCGCTTCATACCCATCTTTGAATCTCAGAAATTTCTCCGCCTCTTTAGGATTTTTCTCAATCCATTTTTGCAGGAGTTTCGTATTATGTTCTAATTGTTGAATATTGTCTTCTGGATAAAGCTGTTTTCCATCCTTTTCAAATTCGGAAAGGATTTCCTGCCTAAGCTCGCTTTTGGAACGGATACTTTCGGAATACCATTTCAACGCCTGATTACCACTTAGAAGAATCGTCGAAAAAGACAAAAAGACCACCCCGAAAACTCCCCAGACAAACTTCGATTTTCGTTTAAAAATATTAATAGCTTCAAGACTTTGTTGTGATAATTCCGCAGTAATTGTTTTCGGGATTTGGCTTACGGTTTTCTTTAATGCTTCATTCTCTTTTTTATAAGTTCCCGATGTTTCATCAATTAAATTTGTCAATGCTGATACAGATTGTTCAAGTTCCGATAATACATTCATAAAATCTTCAATCGAAGCTCTGGTTTCTTCGTTGGATTCAATATTTGCTTTACAGGATTCTATAACTTGATTCAGAATCTCCATTCCGTCTTTTTCCGTGTTGTCCATAATTTTTAACGTTTAAATTTTTTATTGTTCTCTATTTCAATTTCATTACTTCTTAAATCCTCATTCTGACTATTTTGTTTAAGAAAATCAGAATCATTTGAGGTTTTCAATCGTTCTGAGCGTTTTGTTTTTTCTTCAAAGATTTTTTTTATTTCAGATATTTTCAGTTTGTTCGTGATTTCAGAAAGCTTGTATCCAGGTTTATATTGTCGTGAGGTTTCCTCGTTGATATCCGTTTTAAGTGCGATTCTCATTCCTGAAATTCCTATTTTGACATTGCTCGATAATGAAACCAAATAACCCCGATTCGACATTTCCAAAACCAGTTCTTCAAAATTTTTAGAATTTCCGATACTATAAACCAGATTCTCATACATATCATTTCTTTTTTCAATACCTGTTTCGATGTCGGTCTTTATACCCAAATCCCGACAGATTTCCCGTACAGCTTTGCCAAAATTCTCCCCGATTTTATGGGATTTTACGGTGCATTTTCCAAAAGTATCTATCCTGTTTACTACAAAATGAATGTGTTTCTGTTTTGTGGAATTGTGTACATCCAAACGATATTGATTGTTTTTTGAAACTCCAACTTTTGCAAGAGCTAGCATTGTGATTTTCGCCAATTCCGAATCGGAAAGTTTGTCGCCCGTTTCTTTTGGAGGAGAGATGTAGCCTGTCAAAGCCCATTTTTTGACATTGATATTTCTCTTAGCGATTGCTTTCATCTCCAAAAAGTGTTCTTTAGAACTGCTCCCGAGAAGATTGTTCGTATCAAGCATCTTTGCAGTTCCCTTGTCGTTTCCGTTGTATTCCAAAGCGATTTTGGAAATCCGTCTTGTTGTTGCCGAATTATTCATTACTCTCCATTTTGAAGATTCTCCCGTTCCTGTATTTTTTGATAGAGGTACTGTTTTATCAAGTTCAAAACAGTTTCGATTTCCAGCAGGATATTTTTTTTATTTTCAAAAGCAGACCATTCGGAATTTCGCAAAAGGTTGGTGATTCGTATAAAGTTATTGCCATATTCCAGAAGGATTTTATCCGTTTCGAATTGATTGACTTTCAATTCTTCTTTTGTTGCAACCATTCGAAGAAAGGTCGAAATTTTCAAACTGTATTTTTTAGCTTCGTCTTCCAGAAACTTGAATTCCTTTTCGGTAAACCGCACGGAAACAACTCGTGAAAGATGGTTCCCACTTTTCTTTTTCAGACCTCCTTTTTTCCCGAGTTCACGGAAGTATTTTTTTCTGTTTTCAGTCTCTTTTTTTTGTTCCTGCTCACGGGAGACTTTCAGGACAAAACTTTTTAAAAAGTCATTCTCCAAATTTTGTGTATTTATTTTTAATCGAAATTCAGTTTGTTTTAGATAGGTTTTTTAAGACGTTTTTGACGATAGGAAAAAACCAAAAATTCCCAATTTTACAATTAGCGTCCACGCTTTTTGTAAACATTGGGTACTTTTTGCACTATGAGACTACCAGCTTTTGATACATCATTTTTTATATCAGTCAGATACTCATTAAAGTCCTTATGATTCTCGTAGATTTCAGAATAATCTTTGGCGTTGGGGAATGATTGCAAAATCTCATTTTTGCATTTCAACCCTGCTGGGTCATTATCCAGAAACAAACTGATTTCTGAATAATCTTTCAAATGCTCTTTGGTTTTATTCAGCAATGCAATTGAATTCATCACAAGCAGATTTCCTTTATACGATTTCTGCATTTCCACAAAAGATAAAGCATCAATGAAGCCTTCAAAAACTGCAACATTTCCAGTCTTGATTTTTCCATTACCATTATCAATTTTGCTAGAATTATTCTCATTCAGATTAATGATTGAAATATCTTTTTTCAAGATTGCTCCTTTGTAAAATGAATTTCTCAGTTCCCATCCACCGGATTGATTTTGAAAACCGACAGCATATAGATTTTTATCTCCTGTTTTGAAATGTATCTCTTTTACAAAAGGATAAACATTTGGAGAAAGACCTCTCTGCTCAAGATAGTTTTTTAGATGTTCATTTTGAAGTTCTTTGATTTCCGTGATTTTATAATTCGGCTGTAAGCTGTTTTGCTTTTGAATTATGTTTTGCTGATGAAAGGAAGAAAAATTTTGTTTCTCCCCCCATTCCAATACATCTTTTATCGAAGCGTTCAGATATTTCTTCATAAAATCGATATTGTTCCCTCCAATACCTTCAGAATGGAGATACCATATGTTTAAACTTTTATTGAATTTAAAAGAGGCTTGGGATTCGCTGGCAAAAGGATTGAGATACCAAGCTTCTTTTTCATTTTGTTTCGTAGGAAGGTGTCCGAGAGAAAGGAGGACTTCTTCCAACGATATGCGGTTGAATTGTCTACAGTTCATTTTTTTAATGTTTTAAAGATTTGTAATTGTTTTTAGGAAAAAACTCAAGGAATGCTTTTCGCTTAAAGCGGACGGATTTGATTTTGCGAAACTTTTGATGAATTGATAAGAGAATACTGTATCTTATTAAATATTAAAAAGTTACACTCTCATCAAAGTCTCATCATCTCATCAAACTTGAAATTTTCTTCTCATCATTCTCTCATCAAAATTGAAGGTTCTAAAATTTGATGAGGCTTTTGATGAGATATAATTAATTGATTTTGTTTTCATTATCAATTAATTCATCATTTCATCAAATTTTTGGAGTATAAAATTTCTTTCTACGCTAAAATATCGTCCCGTCTTGTTTTGCTGGTAGAAGCTTCCGCTGTAATCTATGTCGTATTTGATGTAAGCCAATGAATTGTTTTGGGGTTCAAGCTTCCAGCTTTCCTTAAATAGTTTTCGGACATCATTTACTGTCCAGTACTGATTCTTGAACATTTTACCTAACATATTGAAAATATCCTGCGGGATAAAATTGATTTGCTTGTCTTCGTTGCATTCAAAGAACTCGTATAAAAGTTCAATTATTTTTGATTCGAGCTTGTTGTTATTCTTCCAGACCAATTTTTGTAGAGCCTTGGTTCGTATTTGTGATTCATTGAACCACATTCTGGTCTGTTTCCTGCTGTAAAACTTACGCTGGATTAAATGCTTCAGTAGGAAAGGGATTTCACTGATAAGGTTATTCAGGAACTCTGTATTTTCTGTTTTTATCGGATTGACTTTTAAAATCCAGAAACGGATTTCGTTTTCATCGATTTGGATGAAGTTGTCCTCATTATTGGAACACAGGATAAATTTGGCAAAGAAATCCACTTCTTCACGGTCTTTGCCTTTGGCTTCCATTTTATCTTTATTGGTAGTGGAAAGGTATTTCAATCGTTCAGTGATTTCTTTCTTGTCGAAGAATACTTCATCAATAGCGACAATCAGCATCGAAGTCCAATCCGAGTTGAACTGACTGCTGAATGAGTCTCCTTTGATATAGGTCATATTAAGACCGAAAATAGCTTTCAGCCATTTGATGAAAGTAGATTTTCCTGTGGCTCGTTCTTTTGAAACAAGGCAAAGAATAGGAAGCATCTGTGTCGGCTTTTCAAGCAATATCTTGATGTAGTCCAAACCAAGTTCCAGCTGTTCCCCGAAAATATGCTCCATAAATCTCAATGAAAATGGAATCTTTTCTTTTAAAGCTTCAAAACTGATATTTTCTTCAACAGGGTGGTAAGGGATTTCATTATAAGTATTGTAGAATCCTTGAATGATCTGCTGGTACTGAAGATGTGAGGGGATGCAACAGAAACCATCGTACTTGGGAACTTTTGAGACGTAAATTTTTCCGTGATCGCTAATAATGGTTTCACGATTCCACCGAACAAGTATTGAACTCTTGTCTCCGGAAATTAATGGTTTCTCAATAGTTTTATAGTAGGTAGGTTGTTCCAACTCTTAGATAGGGGATTTTTTCACTCATTTTTCATAGTGGTATTATTCCGTAGGAATACGGAAGGTTAAAGTAGAAGTAATTGGATTTTTATTGTTGCTTACTTTCTTCGATTTCTCCCATAGTCCAAGAGTTCCTTTTTGGAATAATAATACCTTCCGCTGAAATTGTAGAATGGTAAATTCTTATTTTTTCTCCAATCGATAATGGTGGGAATGGAAATATGCAGGAATTTTGTAGCTTCAATTTGAGAAATCAAATCTTCCGGCTGTTCTTCTGCTTTCTTAATAGGTAATGTGAAATCGGTTGCTTTTTTTAGAATAATTTCGACCGCTTTTTCCAAATCTGCTTTGGAATGTGAATAGAGTTGTACTGACATTTTAATTGATTTTTGTTGGTTTAACTTATGGCAAAGTTCCAATCAAAATAGGTCAGTATAAAAAATACGATGAATTACGTAATGATTTTAAATTGTAAATTATTGAAATTTAGTTATTTGCGTCTAAGACTTGAATAATCTATTGTAAACAGAGTTTATTGATTTTTCTTCCAATTCAGACAATTTAAAAGCCGGGTTTCTAAGTGCGTGTTCAATAGATGTATTTTTAATCTCGATTTCTTGTTTGGTGATTTTTAAAATTAAAAGAACTAAATCGAAATTTTTATATTCCGCAATTTTCTTTGCATTTAAATATGAAAAAAATCCCATTAAATATTTGACATCCTTTGCGTCAAAAGAATTTATTGAAGGTTCTTCATAGACTTTTTCATCAGTGAAAAATTTCACAAATTTTATGAATTGTATTTTAAATCCCTTCAAACGTCCGTCATTTTTATATTTCAAATCTAAGTATCTCTCAAAAAGAGGATAGATTTTTTTTGAGTCTCCTGCAAACTTCAATAAGTGTTTATTATTTTTTAAATTCTTTTCAAGAGATACTTTTATATCGGAAAGTGTTTGAAGAATATTATCAGATTTTTCTGACAAAGATGATATGAGATTATTTTCCGCAAAAACGAGTTTGAGATTTTCAATGGAACTTGAAAGGATAAGAAGGCTTTTTTCAATGCTAAAATTGTCATTTTCATTATTCAGAATCTTCTCAATCTCCAAATCAACAAGTGAAATGTCATAATGCAAACCTTGATTGTCATCAAATCTTATCAACTTGATATTTAATAAAGTTTCAGAAATAATTTGATAGTCGTTATTTAAATTGCTAAGACTATCTGTCTGCTTATCTATTCTGCTGATAATTTCAAGTACATTTTTAAGGTATTTTCTATAGAAAAGTGTTGCTGTGTAATGGTCAGAAATTGAATTGTATAATTTGTTATCATAATATTCAAATGTTAAAAGACTATCTATTTTGAGTATAAAGTTTTCGAATAAATAATTTTTGTAGGCTGTATCGGTTATCCCATTCAATTCTGTTCTTTTAATTTTGTCAATGATGGATTCAAAACTTTCTCTCCGGTATTCTTCTGTTTGGTTATTATAGAAACTTACTTTTGTGCTATATTTTTGAAAGAAAAAATCATCACGTAAACTTAATTTACCTTCTTTTCGAGACTTGGTTGTTTTGTAAAAGAAATAAGAAAGAGACAATATAATAAATACGCCATAATACCAATAAGGTGTAAAAATTATACTGTATATGGCGATTATTGCATAGGCAAAAAGAATACTTAAAATTGTAAATTTAAAAATGAAATAAGACCTGAAGATTGTTTTTTGCAAAAGCCAAGTGAATTCGTCTAAGAAATATTTTTCTGTGATGTAGACATACGTTTTAAACAAAATAATAAATGCAATTACGCTTAAAACCGTAATTGATAAAAATAGACCCAAGTTGTCAGAAATTACTCCCACATTTTATTCCTTATTATTCAGATTATTCTATATCATCCATAATGGCATTGATTTTTTCTTTTACAATATCCATTCTTTCATCAATAATCAATGGATGAATGTGAGTATGCAATAGCTCGTCTAACAGACCTCGGTCAATAATCTTTTGAATTTCTGCTTTGAGAAACCCTGAAATCCACCCATCAGCTTTAGCGATTTCTTCAACAATGGTGGTTCGATTATCAATAATGTAGATAATATCCTCAATGTCGTGACTGGTTCTGTAATCTTTTCCCCGACTATTGAAGGCTTCAAATTTCGTTGCCAAAAAGCAAGGTGCAGATAAGATGTTAATTTCCTGTTCTTTTGCCTTTACTTTCCATAAATTTTCAAAACCTATTTTGTACCAGCGGTTGGTTGAACCAAAAGCGTTGTCTTCCGCAGGAATAATATCAACAGGTATTTATCATATCTATAGCTGCATATGGAAGCTCCGAATGGGTCAGGATGAAAACCTAATTTCCCAAGCTCTTCAATAGTTTCCTGAAATTCACCCGTATCAATGATATTAATAGTCAAGTCAATATCTTTTGTAGGGCGTATTTCATCAGCTGCAGGGTCATCTGTATAAAGACTGATTACGGAACCACCTACAAAAACTATTTGGTCTTTATACTGTTTTAGAGCTTCAGCTACTTCAGCAACAGTGCCTATGTTGATGGTTTTATTATGCAATGTTCAGGTATTTTTTAAGGTATTCGACTGCAATTTCTTTTTCTCTTGATTTTCCTACTCGAATGGCATCCGTAATAGCAAGTAACTCATACAATTTTTCATCTATCAGTGCAGCTTCCGGAACTGATGGATAAAGTGGTTCTATGCTTTGTCCTCTTGCATTTCCTTTTGCATAAGCCCAAACATAATTTTCATTACTTTGGATTTCATTAGCTAATGGAGATGCACTATGTGCAGTTGGAACTCCTCGTACAACTGCTCCCGGTTTTTGTGGAAAAACGTAGCGGACTCCATACTGTAAAAATTCTGCCAGTGCGTATTTCATTACAGTTTTACCTTTGGTGTCCAATAATCCAGAATTTTTTGACCTTGCAACAGATTCGCTTATTTCAGCTTGGCTTATTCCTAAATCAGCTGCAACGGAAGACTGATTCCACGAATCATTATCAAGACTAATAATTTTCAACAAAAGGACAATATCCTGTGGTTTCATATTTTGTTTTGAATTTTTCATATATTGCATATTGCGATATGCAATATTAATAAAAAATATAGACTTTGCAATCATAATTATCGCATATCGCAATATACAATAAATTATCCCCAAGCTTTGTCCATCTGTTCATCTGTGAATGCTTCTGTCACCTTCATATATTTATCTAAAACAGCATCTTTTTTGATATTCGCAATTTTCTTAATGGCTTTAGGTTCCATCCCCAAAAGCAGAGAATTAGTAATGAATGTTTTTCGTGCAGTATGGCTAGTTATAAATTTACATTTTGGCTGTGTAAGTGTATTTTTCTTATTACCTACAAACCAATGGATAGTAAAAGGCTGTGTAATTTCTGCCAGCTCACAACAATCCTTTATGTATTCATTAAATTTCTGTGGAGAGATAACTGGTAAAGGTTCATAAATTGTTCCTTTGTATTTTTCCAGAATAGCTTTTGCATATTTATTCAACTTAATAGCGTGATTCTGTGTTTTAGTTTTTTGAATGGACAGAATGATATGGTCTTCAGATATGTTGGCTAAATGTAATTTTGATAAATCTGAAAATCTTAATCCAGTAAAACATCCCATACAATAGAAGTCCCTCACTTGTGAAAGTCTATCGTTGTCAAAATCTTTTTCATATAGTTTCATCAGCTCTTCAAAAGTTAAATAAATAATATCAATGTCGTGTTCAGAAGCTTTGAATTTTTCAAAGTCTCTATTTGTATTATATCCTTTTTCGGTTGCCCAGTTTAAATATGATTTTAAAACCTTGATTACTTTAGCGAAATAATTTTGCTTCATCTTTTTTGTTTCATAAGAGTAATCTCGTAATGATTCAAAAAAATCTTCATCAACTTTATCAAAAGAAAGCGAAATTCCGTTTTCTTTACAAAAGAATTCCAGATAGTTTTTTACAGTAGTTTGACCCTTGATTGTGTTTGGAGTTTTTATTAATTTTCCTTTGTCAATGTATTCTGTAAAGCATTTGAAAAAATCGAATTCACTAGATGTTTCAACTTTTTCATTTGAATCAAACTTTTCAATAAACAAATCCTTTGTTGGTTCAAGCTTATTTGCTCTGAAATAAAGCGAAATGTCTTGAATTTTGGTTTCTATCTGTTGGAGTTTTTCATTTATTTCGTCATATCCATAGTAAATGTCTTTTTTTGAATTAGCTTTCACACGATTATTTTGCCAGTCATTTATTTTGCAACTCAATCCAGTATTTCTTTTTATTATAGAGCTGTCAATTCTGAATAATATCCTAATTGGCATTAAACCGTCTTGATTTACTTTGTCTTTTCTTAATTCAAAATTGTACTTTATCATAAGTTGAAATAGATATAAATGAATATAAGGGGGAACAAAAGGGGGGACTAATTTGCATTTAAGATTATTTAAAATCAAAAAATCATTTATCTTAAAACCTATTGTATATCAAAGTTATTGAATATAAATGAATTAAAAACAAGTAAAATTAAGAAAAGTTTAACATTACCTCCGTCTGGGGTACTTAAAAACCTTGATAATCGACTGATTGTCAAGGTTTTTTATGTTTAGTGCAATATATGTACAATGTTAATTCATGAAAAAAGAAAAAGTAAAAAAGTATTCGTATTGTCATTTTCGAATTCTTCCTTTATTAAAATTCAATCATTATTGAATTGATTTAAACAGTTTGTATCATTTAATTTCAAATTAAAAAAAGAAACTCAAAGGGATTTTTTAGCTTTATAGAGACGATTAATAAAGCCAACTATACAAAAATTTAGCATTTATCCTTATATCACTCTTAACTTAATTAGAAATAATATTTTACCTCCTATAATATGCCCTCGTAGAGCAGTTAGGTTCATATGTTCAGTGTGGATATTCTAATTTAGTGTCTAGTAAAAGTGAAGCATAAAAACTTACTTTTAACTTATGAAACGTGAGCGAAAAATCTACAATCCAAACTTTTAGTAAAAGAAAGTATTTGTATTTACAATAACAAAAGACCACATCTTAGTCTGAAGATGAAAACTCCGGAAACAACCCACAAAAAATCCGGAAAATCAAAATCTTCCGGATTAGTAATTTTAATTGAAAAAACTTGTCAATCTATTTTAGGACTAGTCAAATTTTCCTTTATTTCAGGTTCCGGCTTACAAAACTTCGACTCGAATTTCTGTTTCCACATTTCCTTGAACTTTTCTTTATCTTCTTCAGTTCCACAAAATTTGGATTCTAGTTTTTGTTTCCACATTGCTTTTAATTCTTCACGCTCCTGCTCTGTTCCACAAAATCTTGATTCAAATTTTTGTTTCCAAGTATTTCTCATATCATCACTTCCTTCGAAATGATTTCTTTTTCCGAATTTCTTTCCATTAAATCCTCCAAATAAGATTTTGGATAATAACAAAATCCCAAATGCCTGCCAATAATTAATAGCTTTAACGCCCAATATTTCCGGCAAAAGTGTATTCCAAAGCCATTGGAAAAACCAAATAAATAATCCCATTGCGCCAATAACGCACGGAAAAATCAACCAAAATTTCTTTTTATTACGTTTCATCCTTTATTATATTAATCATTCAAATCGTTGTAAAGAGTCTGCAATTTTTTTCGCAAATGTTTTACAGCATAAGATTTTCTACTTATTATTGTTTTTATATTTTCACCTTCTTCGTCTGCAATTTCCTGCAGAGTTTTATCTTCAAGTTCGTTTTGTATGTAAACACGTCTTTGTTTTTCAGGCAATTCATCCAAAGCTTTCATCAGCTCATTCCAAAACATTTCTTTGAAAACCCCAATTTCAGGATTATTAGTATCATCAGCCAAGAGAATATCTTTGACATTCAGTTCGCCGTCTTCGTCCTGATAAACAAAATCTTCCAGAGATTCGCTTTTCTTTTTTCGATAACTGTCGATGATTTTGTTTCTAGTAACAGAATATAACCAAGCTCCGACATTTTCCAGTTCATCCAGATTGGTCAATCTGCTCGTTTGAAACCAAACTTCCTGAAGAATATCTTCTGCATCTTCTGTCTTTGCCACTTTAGAATTGATAAAGCGCAACAGCTGGGAGCCGTAATTTTTCACGACTTCCGTAATCGATGCAGATTTTTTTTCGGCCATTTGCTGTAAAGATAGCGACTCCATATGAATATGACGCCACAGATTTTTTTTTACCTTAAAAGTGTTCAAAATTTTTATAATGGATTCAATTTGTAACAAAAGAATGATTTGAAAGTCTAATTAATTGATAATACAATCTATGAAACTAAAATCCATCTTCCCCATTTCTGCTCTATTTCTAAGTCAAATCTATTTTGCTCAGAAAACTGAAACAGAAGAAACAGGCAGTAAAGAAAAACAAATTGAAGCGGTAACCATTACCAAAACTAAAAAAGCCGTTGAACAAAAAGCAGATAGAACAATTTTCGATTTTTCTGAACAACCGAATCTAAATTCCGGAACATTGATGGAAGGATTGAAGAAGCTTCCCGGACTGGTTTCCACAGATATTGCCGGAATGATGTATCAGGGAAAATTTCTAGAAGTCTATATGGACGGAAGACCTTTGAATATTTCAAGTAATGAGCTGACCGCTTTCCTGGAAGGAATGCCCGCAAATTCTGTAGAAAGAATAGAGATTGTGACGCAACCAGGCGCAGAATTCCCTGCTACTTCTGGTGGTGCCATTCTTAATATCATCACTAGTAAAAATGCAAAAAGCTATCTTTCTGCAACTTACAGCGGAAGTTATGCTTTTACAAATTATGAAAAAGCGAGACACAAAACTGTCAACAGTCTTAATCTAAATGCCCGAAACAAATATTTTGGCTGGCAAATTAATTTTGGACAAAACTATCGTGAAAGTTCACAATGGAGCGAAATTGCCGGTCTTTCAAAAACTTATACTGATAGAACAGGACGTGGTTATTTTGCCAATGCAGCGATGACTTTTGATTTGGGAAAAGACAGATTGCTGTTGAATTATGAATTCAATAAAAACAATAATGACAACGTGGTTGAAAGTAATGGTTTTGACTTTGATAACATCAATAACATTATTATTCCTGTCATTTCTGAAGATTTTGGAAAGACATTGATTAATAGAAATGATGCGACGATTACTTATCAAAAAAGATTTGATGATAAAAACAAAAAGCTTGATTTTCAGTTAAATTATAATAACTATAATACGGATTACGCTCAAAATAGTTTTGTCAATCCATCTAATAATACCGCGAATGCTTCCAACCAAAATGTTTATAGTTTCAAGGTCGATTTTTCTCAGCCGTTGAAAATCTTGGACGAAGGAAAAATCAGCATTGGTGGTTTGTATGAAAAACTAAATTTTGATACAGATAACAGAATTATTACAAATTTAGATTACGAAAGACAAACTTCATCTATGTATGCAGAATTGCAGGCGAAACTGAAGAAATTTGATTTTATTTTGGGCGCAAGAGCCGAGAATTATGACATTAATGGAATGACCAGAGTTCTGAAAGATGATATTGTAACTGAAGAAAAACTGACGCCTTTCAATCAATTCAGGATTTTCCCGAATGCAAGTGTCCAATACAATTTTATGCAAAGCGTATTTTTTAGCTTCAACTATAATAAGAAAATCAGCCTTCCAAACATCTCTTTCCTGAATCCAAACAACACGGTTTTCAATAATCAGAACATCAATTACGGAGGAAATCCATATTTACAGCCTACGATTTTTGATAATTTTGAGGTTAAAATTTCGGCTTTTGATTATGCTTTTATTAGTTACAGCATTAGCTATTCTGACAACAATATTGCACAACAAGTTGGGAGAAAAGATCTGCTTGTAACTAACACGAATGTGAATATCCCAACAATGAGAATCCACAGTTTCAATGCAGGATTGCCGGTTCCGTTTATGATTTTCACGAAGAGTTTTAGCGAGATGATGAAATTTGATTTCAATCCAGATAAAATCAATTTCCTTTATCTGTACACGAGTTATCAAAGACATGAGATTCCTGATTTGAACAACAAAGGTTTTTGGGTCTTTGGAAGTTCCGCACAGATTATTTTGCCTAAGGAAATTAAACTAACTGCTAATTACCGTCATATTACGAAAGGAAATTACTTCTACTTTGATGCGATAAAACCATTTAATCAATCTTTTGATATTAATTTGACTAAAAAATTCATGAATGATCGTCTTACGGTTTCGCTTTATGCAGATGATATTTTCAATCAGAATAAGAATTATTTCAACTCTGTTCCGCCAAACGATTTGAGTCCTGTACTTTTATCAAGCAAAAACGACACCCGAAAATTCGGAATTTCTTTCAATTATAAAATTCCGACCAAAAATAAATTAGCCAAAGTGAACCCGAATCTTATCAAGAACAATAGCACGTCTGATTCTAGTGGAGGAATTATAACTCCTTAGATAAGAATTTAAATTAAAAAAAGCCGAAAGATTGATTTCCTTCGGCTTTTTGTTTTATTCTTCACAAGCTCTCCAAACCGCATCATTCTGCGGAACCTGAGCTGTTATTTGAATATTTTCTTTAGTGACAGGATGAGTAAATTCTAATTTTCTGGCGTGGAGGGAAATTCCTCCATCTTGGTTAGAACGCGGACTTCCGTATTTCAAATCACCTTTGATTGGAACTCCAATTTTAGAAAGTTGCGCACGAATCTGATGATGTCTTCCTGTTTCCAAATCCACTTCCAGCAAAAGATAATTTTCCAAAGTCTTGATTAGACTGTAAGTCAAAATCGATTCTTTTGAACCTTCTGTAGCTTTTGTAAAGACAATCGCTTTGTTATTTTTTTCATTCTTTTGAAGATAATGAACCAATCTTTGAGAATTCGGAATCATCTCTTTCCCAACAACTGCCCAATATGTCTTTTTAACTTCACGGTTCTTCACCATTTGAGTCAATCTAGAAAGCGCTTTGGAAGTTTTTGCATAAATAACCAAACCAGAAGTTGGTCTGTCAATTCTATGAACCAAACCAAGAAAAACATTGCCCGGTTTATCGTCTCTTTTTTTGATAAAGTCTTTAATCAATTCAAGCAAAGATAAGTCACCGGTTTTATCGCCTTGAACCAATTGTCCTGCTTTTTTGTTGATGACCATCATATGATTATCTTCGTAAACGATTTGTGATTCAGAAAAACTTTGAGACATTATTGATGTTGTTTTAGTAGCCATTTCGGAATCTCGTCCAAGAGCTCTGCCGAAAGAATATTGTTGTGATATTTGTCTGTGTATTCCCAAAGAAAAACTTTGCCTTTAGATTTCATTTCATCAAAAAACTTAAAATTACTTTGAGGGAAATTATCCGTATCCAGACTTCCGTGAACAATCCAAATTGGCATTTTCGTGAGTTCGTCCATTTTATCAAACTGAGAAATTCCTGAAATATTAATGGCAGCTGCAAATAGATCTGGTCTTTTAGAAATTGCATTAGAAGTTGTAGCTCCTCCCATAGAAAATCCCATTACGTAGATTCTGTCTCGGTCAATATTTTCATTAATGATTAAAGAATCGATTGATTTTAAAACTAAATCCAGATGTTGATTAGATTCAGAAGCTTTTACATTTCTGGTTTCATCGAGATGGTAATTGGACGAACGAACGGGAAATTGCGGAGACAAAACATAAACCTGATTATTCTTCCTATTTTCCGAAAGAAGCCACATTTTGGACAAAACACCCATTTGAGAAGAGTTGTTTGTTCCAATTGCACCAGAGCCGTGAAATACCAAAACTAATGGATATTTTTTATTCTGTTCAATTGTTTTTGGTTTCAGAAAACGATAATTCACAGCTACTTTTCCATTATCAAATTTTCCCGCTTTGAAATCAGAATAATCCAAACTCTTGATATATTTAATTCTTGCTAAAGATTGTAACGAATCTGCTTTGTCGTGAAAGTCAGTCTTCGTTCCATATTTCATTTTCTGCGAAGTGCAGGAAAACACAAACAGGATTCCGAACAGAAATAATGAAACTTTAAGAAACTTAAACATTGACGATATTTTAAATTAAACCCTTTCAGAATTCAAGTTCCGAAAGGGTAAATTTTATTTTGAATTATTTTTAATAACTTTCCTTATCATTCGGGAAATCAGAACTTTTTACATCTTTCACATATTGAGAAACTGCACCTGTGATTTCAGAATAAAGGTCAAGATATCTTCTCAAAAATTTCGGAGAAAAACCTTGATTCATCCCAACCATATCGTGATAAACGAGAACTTGTCCGTCACAATCCGGTCCGGCTCCAATTCCGATTGTAGGAATAGAAATACTTTCCGAAGCTTTTTTCGCAAGCGCTGCCGGAATCTTTTCCAATACAACTGCAAAACATCCCAATTCTTCTAACAATTTACAGTCAGCAATCAATTTTTCTGCTTCAGCATCTTCTTTCGCTCTTACTTTATAAGTCCCGAATTGATAGATACTTTGAGGCGTCAAACCAAGATGTCCGCAAACAGGAATTCCCGCATTTACGATTTTTCTGATAGATTCTTCAATTTCTTTTCCACCTTCGATTTTAATGGCGTGAGCACCACCTTCTTTCATCATTCTCACGGCAGATTCCAAAGCTTTTTCAGGATTACTCTGATAAGTTCCGAAAGGTAAATCCGCCACAACCAAAGCTCTTTCCACACCACGAACAACACATTGTGTATGATAAATCATTTGGTCCAATGTAATTGGCAAAGTCGTTTCGTGACCGGCCATTACATTCGCCGCAGAATCACCAATTAGAATGGAGTCAACACCGCCAGCATCAACCATTTTCGCAGTTGTAAAATCATAAGCCGTCAGCATTGTAATCTTTTCCTTATCGAATTTCATTTTTCGCAAGGTCTCCGTGGTGATTTTTTTTATTTCAGAATGTACAGACATATTTTATGAATGATAAAATTATAGGTGATAAATGATTAAAACAGATAAATGAGTTGCGCTGAACTGCATCAGCTATCATTCATCTATTATCATTTATATTACAACGTGCCCCAGCTTAATAAGCCTTTCTCTGTTAAGGATTTTGATATTTCTACCTTCTACAGAAATCAAATCATCTTGTTTGAATTCGGAGATTAATCGGATGGCGCTTTCTGTTGCAGTTCCAATTAGGTTGGCGATTTCTTCTCTGGTTAGAGAAATTTTTATGAATCCTTCCGGATCTGTTCCCAATTTTTGCTCTAGCAAAACCAGAATTTCTGCCAGTCTTTCACGTACAGTTTTCTGAGCGAGAAATGTTACTGTATTTGCAGATTCGCCCAATTCATAAGCAATTTTCTGAAGCATTGCGTAAGACAATTTCGGATCTAACTTTAATAATTTAAGAAAAACATCCGAAGGTAGAAACTGAACTTTCATAGGCGTCATTGCTTCAGCTTTAGCCTGAAAATTTTCACCAGAAAGCAACGAACGGTAACCTATCAAATCGTTTTCTTTGCAGAATCTAAGAATCTGATCTTTACCATAAACACCTGATTTTGATAATTTTGCAGTTCCTTTTTCGATAAAATAAACACCTTTCGGCGACTCGCCATCGTCGAAAACGACATCACCTTTTGAGAATTCTAGAATTTTAAGTGCATTACTGTAGATTTCAAAATCTTCCGGATTCAAACTTTCACGTAAAGATTCTTGATTAAATGCTTTTGAGAAATTTTCTTCTATAACCAATTGTTGTTCAAGAGACATACCTATGACATTTGTCAGCAAAAATAAGACTTTTTAACACTACATACCAAGATTTTTGACGTAATTTTGCAATCCAAATATCTGAGAACTTTTTAATGGCAGAACAATGCTTTCACTGTGGTCAGAAAATCGACAAAGAACGCCTTCTTTTTGACGACAAAATCTTTTGTTGCAACGGTTGTCAATCCGTTTACGAAATTCTGAATTTTCATAACCTTGATAATTTTTACAATATCAATCAACGTTCAGGAATACGTCCGAGTAACGAAAACAATTCGCAATTCGATTATCTTGATACGCCGGAAATCTTTACCAAGGTTGTAGATTTCTCCGAAGGAGGAACTACGCTTGTGACTTTCAAAATCCCTGTAATTCATTGCTCATCTTGCATTTGGTTATTGGAAAGTCTTCACACGATTAATAATAAAATCAAATATTCTCAGGTTAATTTCACCAGAAAAACGCTTCAGGTTTCTTTCAAAGAAGAAGAATTGAAACTAAGTGAATTAGCAAAATTCTTAACGAATCTTGGGTACAAACCAATTATCAACCTTGAAACTGCGGAGAAAAAACACGACAAATTAGACAAAGGTCTTTTGATAAAATTGGCAGTTGCAGGATTTGCTTTCGGAAACGGAATGTTTTTCAGTTTTCCGGAATACGTTTCGGGAGACGACGTTTGGTTTCACTCGTATAAACATTTATTCAGAATTATTTTATTCCTATTAGCAACAGCGGTTGTATTTTATTCTGCTTCAGATTATTACAAGTCCGCTTGGTATGGCTTGAAGAATAAAATCATCAACATCGATGTTCCGATTGTTTTAGGAATTTTCGTTCTTTATGGAAGAAGTATTTATGAAGTTGTGACAGATTACGGTCCGGGCTATTTTGATACACTTTGCGGATTACTGTTCTTTATGTTGCTCGGAAAAACCTTTCAGAAAAGAACTTACAATACACTTTCATACGACAGAGATTACAAATCGTTCTATCCAATTGCGGTAACAAAAGTTGATTTCGACGGAAAGCAGGAGAATATTCTTCTTTCGGATTTGGCAGTTGGCGATAGAATTATGGTCAGAAATCAGGAAATCATTCCTGTAGATTCGATTTTGATAAAGGGCGAAGGAAACATCGATAACAGTTTTATTACAGGTGAATCTGCTCACATTTCCAAAAAACCGGGCGATAAAATCTTTGCCGGAGGAAAACAAACAGGCTCGATTCTGGAACTTGAAGTGATTAAAAGTGTTGACCAAAGTTATTTGACACAGCTTTGGAACAAAGAAGCTTTCAAGAAAATGGATACTGGTCTTGATACTTTGACGAATACAATCAGTAAATATTTTACATTCATTATTTTAGGAATTACATTATTTGCCGGAATTTATTGGTCAAGAATCGATATGGAGAAAATGTTCCAAGTGGTTTCAGCGATTCTGATTGTTGCTTGTCCGTGTGCTTTGGCATTGTCTGCACCGTTTACTTTCGGACATATTATGAGAATTCTTGGTCGAAATAATTTTTATGTGAAAGACACTTTAACTATCGAAAGATTGGCAAAAGTTGACACATTGGTTTTCGATAAAACAGGAACTATTACAGAAAGTAAAAAATCGAATATTAATTATATCGGAAGCGAGATTGAGGATTTTGATTTGAGAAATATCAAATCTTTACTTAAAAACTCTAATCATCCGCTTTCTAAATCACTTTATAATTTCATCGAAGTGAATGATGATTACTTTGAAGTGGAAGATTTTGAGGAAATTTCAGGAAAAGGTTATCAAGCAAAAGTCAGAGGAATTAATTATAAAATCGGTTCCGCAAGCTTTGTCGGAGAGAAATCTCAGGATTTAGAAACGGCAGTTTACATTAAGAAAGATGAGACTTTTATTGGAAAATTCACTTTCAAAAATGAATATCGAAATAACCTTTCTCAGCTTTTCAAGAACCTGAAAAATTATGCTATTAATATTTTAAGTGGAGACAATCCTTCAGAAAAACCAATTCTCGAAAAACTCATCCCAAATGTTTCTGAGATGAAATTCAATCAAAATCCGGAAAACAAACTGGATTTTATCAAAGAATTACAAGACAAAGGACAAAGAGTTGCAATGCTTGGTGATGGATTAAATGATGCTGGAGCTTTAAAACAGAGTAATGTCGGTATTGCAATTTCGGATGACAGCAACTCTTTTACCCCTTCATCAGACGTGATTATGAACGGCGAAAAAATTCCGGAATTGGACAAGTTTTTAGCACTTTCAAAAGATGCGATTATGATTGTAAAAATCACATTCATAATCAGTTTGTGTTATAATGTTATCGGAGTCAGCTTTGCAGTTTCGGGACATATGCATCCACTTTTTGCTGCTATTTTTATGCCTTTGAGTTCTGTAACTGTTGTAACATTCACAACGCTTTCGACTTGGCTTAGAAGTTCAAAATATTTCAAGATAAAGATTTAGAACACTTTTATTTAGAGTGATTATAAATTATCCATATTTCTATCATTCTGACCAAAGTCAGTAATTTTCACTAAATTTGACGACTGTTTTATCTTAAATTTGTGGCTGGTATGGAGATTCTCTATTTGATGATTATCTGCAGCGTTTCTTTAGCTGTAATTTTTCTAATAATTTTTATTATTGGAGCAAGAAAAGGACAGTTTGAAGACGATGAATCACCTGCAGTCAGAATTCTTTTCGATGACGAGGTGAAGACAGAAAAGGAGACGAAAACTCCTGGAAATAAAAAAGAATAATTGCTATTTGTAGATATGGAGACACAAAAATTTAGTTATGACAATGGGATTGTTCGCGCTTTTCTTATTGCGACAGTTGTTTTCGGTTTGACCGGTTTTTTACTGGGTCTTACTGCCGCGTTGTTATTATTTTATCCTGAGTTACCGGAATTTTTCTTGGGAACAGACGACACAACAATCAACACGCTTAGAAGTGGAGGATTGCAAGGTTTAATTAATTCTCAGGGTGCATTTGGATTCGGACGTATTAGAATGTTGCATACAAGTGCCGTGATTTTCGCATTTGTTTGTAATAGTTTTTTCGCGGGAGCTTATTACTCTATGCAAAGGCTTTTGAAAACGAGGATGTGGAGTGACACTTTGTCTTGGGTTCATTTCTGGGGATGGCAACTTATGATAGTTGCAGTTGTTATTACCTTCTTTATGGGGATTAACACTTCAAAAGAATATGCAGAGCATGAGTGGCCAATTGATATTTTGATTACAGTTATCTGGGTCATTTTCGGGATCAATATGTTTGGAACTATTGCAGTAAGAAGAGTTCGACATTTATATGTAGCAATTTGGTTCTATATTGGAACTTGGGTTGCAATTGCAATGCTTCACATTTTCAATAACTTAGAAGTTCCATTATCTTTTACAGGATGGAAATCATATTCTGCTTACGCTGGTGTTAAAGATGCGCTAGTACAATGGTGGTATGGACACAATGCGGTAGCTTTCGTTCTTACAACTCCGGTTTTAGGGATGATGTATTATTTTGTACCAAAAGCGGCAGACAGACCAGTTTTCTCATACAAACTATCAATTATCCACTTCTGGTCATTAATCTTCGTATATATCTGGGCTGGTCCTCACCACTTACAATATACTGCGTTGCCAGCTTGGGCTCAGGCAGTAGGAACAGGTTTCTCTATTATGCTTATCGCTCCGTCTTGGGGAGGTATGTTGAACGGTCTATTGACGTTGAGAGGAGCTTGGGATAAAGTAAGAGAAAATCCGGTTCTTAAATTCTTCGTAGTCGCTGTAACTTGTTATGGTATGGCAACTTTCGAAGGTCCACTTTTAGCTACTAAAACAGTCAATAAAGTAGGTCACTTTACAGACTGGGTAATTGGGCACGTTCACTTAGGTGCACTTGGTTGGAACGGATTTATGGCTTTTGGTGTTATTTATTATTTAGTTCCAGTAATGTGGAGAACCAAACTATGGTCTGTAAAATTAGCTAACTGGCATTTCTGGTTAGGAACTTTTGGGATTATTTTCTACGCTGTTCCTTTGTATATTTCAGGATTTACACAAGGTTTGATGTGGAAACAATTCAATCCAGATGGAACTTTGGTTTACAAAAACTGGTTAGATACTGTAACAGCAATTCTTCCTTACTTCAAAATGAGATTTGTAGGAGGTTTATTATACTTCGCCGGAGCAGTTCTTATGGTTGTTAACGTAATTGCAACAGCTAGAAGAGGTTCTTTCCAAAAAGAAGTTTCTGCAGAAGCTCCTGCTTTGGCAAACGTAAAAAAAGGAAGAAAAGAAGGAGAAACTTTCCACCTTTGGTTAGAAAGAACACCTCTTTATCTATCAATACTTTCTTTCATCGTATTGGCAATTGGAGGTTCGTTAGAAATTCTACCTACAATATTTGTTAAAGAAAACGTTCCTACCATTTCTGCGGTTAAACCTTATTCTCCGTTAGAATTAGAAGGTAGAGATATCTATATCAGAGAAGGCTGTAATGCATGTCACTCACAGATGATTCGTCCTTTCCGTGATGAGGTTGTAAGATTCAACGGTAAGAATGGGCAATATTCAAAAGCTGGAGAATTTATCTATGACAGACCATTCCTTTGGGGTTCTAAAAGAACAGGTCCGGATTTGCAGAGAGAAGGTGGTGTAAGACCAGATTCTTGGCACTTCAAGCATATGTATAACCCAAGATCAACTTCTGCAGGTTCTATTATGCCTAGATATCCTTGGTTGATTGAAAATGAACTTGATAGAAGTAAATCAAAAGCTAAATTGGAATTGATGAAAAACTCTTTTGATGTTCCTTATACAAAAGCTCAGATTGATTCTATGGATACTTGGATGAACAATCAAGCAAGTGCTATCGTGAAGAATGTATTCTCTGAAGCTGATGACGTTAAGAAATCTTTCGCAGAGTCTAAAGCTAACAAAGAAAAATCAGGAGAGAAATTCGTTCCTCTAGAGAAGAGAGAAATAGTAGCATTGATTTCTTATCTACAAAGATTAGGGACGGATATCAAGACTACAGAAGTAAAAACAGCTAGTAATTAATATTTAAAATAAAATGATTCCGCAAAGTTTTAAAGACATCATCTCCAATGTGGAAAATGCAGGTTTCTTCCAAACTTTGGCAATGATTATCTTCATTCTATTTTTTGTGGTGGTTGTTTACATCGTAATCAACAGACCAAAGAAATATTATAGCGAAGAAGAAAATGCGCCTTTGGAAAAAGACCACGACGATGACAAATTTACTTTGTAATTAAAAAAGATATTTAATAATGAAAAGAAGAACACCTGTTTATATTAATATTCTAATCGTTTTAGGATTATTACTTGTAGTTTTCTATATGTTCTCGCAGACATCGGATTTCTTGTCTACTAGATTTTTCTTGGGAACAGCTTTGATTAGTATCATTGTTGTTTTCATTCAAAATGCTATTGGAGATTTGATTGAAAATGAGAAATTCAAAAAATTAACTGATGCTGAAAAAGCAACTTATATATCGGAAAAGCAAGTTCCTTATTTCAAATACCTTTGGAATGGTGCTTTCAAAAGCCAAGGCGAAAAAGAAGAAAAAGATATCCTTATCGACCATGGTTTCGATGGAATTATGGAGCTTGACAATCAGCTTCCAAAGTGGTGGTTAGGTCTTTTCTACTTTGGTTGCGCATATTGTGTACTTTATATTTCGTCTTACTTTATGACAGATTTTGCTAATCCTTACAAAGAATACGAGCAAGAATACAGAGAGCAAACTGCTGCTATCAATGATTATATGGCGACAGTAACACAACCAACTTTGGAAACTGCAGTTTTCTCAGAAGATAATGTTGAGGCAGGTAAAGCTGTTTTCGAAACTAACTGTGTTTCTTGTCACGGTGAAGGTGGAAAAGGAGGTATTGGTCCTAACTTGACAGATAATTTCTGGATTAACCAACCTGAGAAAACATTATTCAAAAATATATTCTATATGGTTGATAACGGTAGTAAAAATAACCCAACGATGCAGGCTTGGGGTAAAAACGGTGTGGTTTCTGGTTTTGAGATGGAACAAGTTGCGGCTTATGTCTATCATATCAACCAAGAACAAGCTCCTATCACACCTGCACAAGGTGGCGCTGCTCCTCAGGGAACAGAAGCAAACTGGGAAAAATCTAAATAAAAACATACAAAAGAGATTGTCAAGAATATCGTTCTTTCGGAATGATATTTGAGAATAAATAATAGCTATTTATTCTTGGGGCAATCTCTTTTTTTATCTCAAATATTATGGGTACAACAGAAAAAAAATACAACGAATCAGAAAGCTGGGTAGTAGAAGCTGAAACATTCCGAGACTCTGTTGGTACAATGGATAATAC
The DNA here is from genome assembly GCF_003385395.1 of Epilithonimonas hispanica. Lineage (GTDB taxonomy): Bacteria > Bacteroidota > Bacteroidia > Flavobacteriales > Weeksellaceae > Epilithonimonas > Epilithonimonas hispanica. The sequence goes on from NZ_QNUG01000011.1 coordinate 29,498, forward strand.
CGGGAAAAGAAAATGGGTATTTCCAAGAAAACCAAAAGGGAAATATACCAATTACAGAGTTATTGTAAGCATTCTTTTACTAACCATATACTTTACAATTCCTTTTCTAAAATTCAACGGCAATCCGCTTCTTTTATTCAATATTATAGAGCGCCAATTCTTCATTTTTGGTCAACCTTTTTATCCTCAGGATTTTTTTATTCTAGCATTAGGAGCAATAGCTTCATTAATATTCATTATTATTTTCACGGTTGTCTTCGGGAGAATATTTTGCGGATGGATTTGTCCTCAAACTATTTTCTTAGAAATGATATTCCGTAAGATAGAATATGCTATCGAAGGAGACCGAAATAAACAAATAAGACTTGACAATCAAGCTTGGGATACAGAAAAAATATGGAAACGTTCCTTGAAATGGTCTATATTTTTATTGATTTCCATTATCATAACCCACATTATGTTTATGTACATTGTAGGTTATGAAGAGGTTTTCCGCATTATGCAAGAGGGTCCATTTGCAAAGCCAACCAATTTCTTGGTAATGATAATGTTTACAGCGGCATTTTACTTTGTATTTGCTTGGTTCAGAGAACAAGTTTGTACAATGGTTTGTCCGTATGGAAGATTGCAGGGCGTTTTAATTGACAAGGAAACTATCAACGTTTTCTACGATTACAAAAGAGGAGAAAACCGTGCTAAATGGAAAAAAGGAGAAGATAGAAAAGCGGCAGGAAAAGGCGATTGTATCGATTGTAAACAGTGCGTTGTCGTTTGTCCAACAGGAATCGATATCCGTGATGGTTTACAAATGGAATGCGTGAATTGCACCGCTTGTATGGATGCTTGTGATGAAGTAATGGTGAAAGTGGGTCTTCCGACTGGATTAGTTCGTTACGCATCAGAAAAAGAGATTGAAGAACAACAGAAATTCAAGTTCTCTGGAAAGATGAAAGCTTATTCTGTTGTGTTATTAGCGCTTGTTGTTTTCTTAGGTGGATTGTTGTACAACAGAGGAGAAATGGAAGCTAAATTCCTAAAACCTCCAGGTTCTACTTTCTTCGTAAGAGATGGGAAAATTAATAATACTTACAATTATACTTTCCTTAATAAGTCTAATGAGACTAAGACTGTTATCATTAAAATTATTGAGCCTGCTAACGGAGAAATATCTTCCAGCGTGGCTTCTAACAAAATTGTACTGAAAAGAGATGCTATGGTGAAAGGAACAATTACAGTAAGTTTCCCAGAAAGCCAAATCAAACTATCAAAACAAAATCTGGAATTGGGCGTTTACGATATGAACGGAGAATTATTAGATTCTTACAAGACTTATTTTGAAGGACCATTCAAATTTCAATTTTAAATATTAAAGAATGAAAAATCTAAATTGGGGACACGGATTGATGATTGCACTAGGTTGTTTCATCCTTTTTATATTATTTCTGATATTCGTCTTTCCGATGGGGAAACAGAATGCAGAAATGATTTCTAATAATTATTACGAGGAAGAACTTCATTATCAGGATATTATTGATGCTAAAGAAAATGCTGCTAAACTTGAAAAAATCCCTGAATATAAAGCAACTTCCGAAGGTATGATGATATCTTTTCCCGAAACTATAAAAGTGGATGAGAACAAAGTAAATTTCGTTTTATTTCGTACAGATGATTCTAACTTGGATGTCAGAAAAGAAGTTGGTTTGCAACATAATGTTTTCTTGATTCCTAAAAAAGTGATTTCTAAAGGTTCCTATACTCTGAAACTAAAATGGATAGAGAATAAAAAACCTTATCAGGTAGATTACGATATCCTATGGAACTAGCACTCATCATATCAGCCATTGGATTGGGATTCGCATCCGGATTCCATTGTATTGGTATGTGCGGGCCTATTGCGATTTCTATGGGATTGACCAAAAATCAGAAAGCTAATTTCTATCTTCAGAATCTAACTTATCAGTTGGGAAGAATTCTCACCTATTCTTTTCTAGGAGCAGTTCTAGGAATTATCGGACAAAGTTTTGAGTTGGCTGGATTTCAAAAATATTTAACAGTTTCTGTTGGCGTTTTATTAATTATAATGGCGATTTCATCTTTTGGAGGAAAAGACTTTGCAGCAAAAATCCCTTTCGTTTCAAGAGCGTTATTGAAGGTCAAAATGCAATTGGGAAAAATCCTGCAACGCCCCGATTACAAATCTCGTTTTGCCACAGGAATTCTTAACGGATTTTTACCTTGCGGAATGGTTTATATGGCTTTGACTGCATCATTAGCAGCTGGCGGAATTTGGCAAAGTTCTCTTTTTATGTTCCTTTTTGGATTGGGAACTTTCCCATTTATGTTTGCTGTTGTTTTCTTAGGGAATTTCATCACAACCGCTTTCCGAGTAAAGATATTAAGAGTCATTCCTGTGATGATGATTATACTTGGTGGATTGTTCGTTCTGAGAGGTTTGGAATTAGGAATTCCTTACGTTTCCCCACATTCCGAGTCATTACACGTCAATCATTCTAGTGATGGTTTTCATATCGACCATACGAATTGTCATTAATATTAAGCATAAAAAAATCGGCCAAATGACCGATTTAATATTTTAGAAAGTAACTTCTGCTGTTTCCTTACCTTTTTGGAAATTGACCGTTTTCAAATTTCCTTTGTAAGTGACATTCATAATATTAACCTGCTTTGGAAATTGACCAATCAATATGCTGTTTTTGATTTTCAAACTGGAAATATCAGAAACATTTCCTACTTCATAATAGACCCAAACAGATTCTCCGTTGACTTGGCTCCCTGTAAAAGTCAAAGTCTTAGCAACTCCATTTACGGCTACATCTACATTATTATTAACATATTTTTTTACTTCTGCTTCAAAACCTGCCGTGTTAGGGTCAATTTTTGTAGCTTGAGAAATATGCGAAGTATTAAGTTTTGTCGTGAATTTCAAGGTTTTGCTTCCGTCAATATAATCGACTTTGGTCATTGATGAAAAGAAATCAAAATCTTTGAAACTAAAGAAACTGATGAGCAAAATTCCGAGAGATAATATAAATATAGATTTTTTCATTTTTATACAATTAAATAACTTTTATTGGAGATATAAGGTCAAATTATATGCCACATATCAGAAATTAACACTTACCGAATATTTATCATAAAAACATTTGATGTGCTCAACTGCATCTTCCGCTGTATCTACCACTCGGAAAAGCGACAGATCTTGTTCAGCAATCAAACCTTCTTTCAATAAAGTTCCTTTGAACCAATCCAACAATCCACTCCAAAACTCGCTTCCGACCAAAACGATGGGGAACTTCCCAATTTTATTAGTTTGAATCAAAGTCAAAGCTTCAGAAAGCTCGTCCAAAGTTCCAAATCCTCCAGGCATAACAACAAATCCTTGCGAATATTTCACAAACATTACCTTTCTAACGAAAAAATAATCAAAATTGATATTATATCCCTTATCAACATAAGGATTAAAATGTTGTTCAAAAGGCAATTCTATGTTAAGACCAATTGATTTCCCGTGTCCGCTAGCTCCTCTGTTACCGGCTTCCATTATTCCAGGACCTCCACCAGTAATCACACCAAAACCAATTTCTGTAATTTTCTGTGCAATTTCAGAAGCCATTTTGTAATAATAGCTATCTTCTTTTAGTCTTGCAGAACCAAATATGGAAACACAAGGTCCAATACGAACCATTTTTTCATAACCATCTACAAACTCAGACATAATCCTGAAAACCATCCAGCTATCTTTTGTAATAGTCTCGTCCCAAGTTTTCTGTCTCAGACTGTCGTGTAATCTTTTTTCTTCGTCCTGTTGTGTCATCTGAATAATTTTTCTGCTTCTACAATAGATTCCGGCTTACCAACATCAATCAAATTAGCGGTGTGTTGATAACCAATAATAATATCTTCTTTCATCAGGTTCAGATATTCATCCATAATAGAGAATTTTCCGGTTCTTGTCAATTTTTCGAATATCTCAGAATTCACACAATGGATTCCACTGAAAGCCAATTCTCTTAATTTAAAAATCCCTCCAACCACAGTTTTCTTATTAGTTGTAAGATTTCTCCAGCCTTTAAGATACATCTTGTCATTGAACATCAATTTTCTGGAACTATCTCTATCGGAAACCGCCAATGTAATCATTCCACCTTTGAGTTCGTGGATTTTTACCAAATTGGTGATATTCAGGTCTGTCAGGATATCAACATTCATAATTAAGAATGTTTTCTCATTTTCAAGAAATCTTTTAGCGAACAACAATCCGCCACCAGTTTCCAGAAGTTCATCCGATTCATTTGAAATTTCTATATTGGCTCCGAAGTTATCATTCTCTGCCAAGAAAGCCAGAATCTGACCTCCAAAATGATGAATATTAATGACAAAATCATTGATTCCGTAACTCTGCAGGTATTTGATATTTCTTTCCAAAAGAGTAACATCATTTACTTTCGCCAAAGCTTTTGGATGACTGTCTGTAAAAGGTTTTAAACGGGTTCCCATTCCCGCAGCAAATAGTAATGCTTTCATATTTATAAATGATAAATAATTATTGATGAATGAATTCACTCATCAATTTAATATAATTATTTTAAGCTAGCAGCAAAAATCTAATTGCTAGAAGCGGATGATAAATTAAGATGCAACTGTTCGTCGTGATGGATTTTCACTTCTGCATCCGGAAAATTTTGTCTAATAAATTCAGCCGTTTTGATTGCCGAATAAACCGAGCGATGTTGTCCACCTGTGCATCCAAAGTTGATTTGAAGATTTTCAAAACCTCTTTCAAGATAATTTGTGATGCTGATAGAAATAAGACTGTGAATTGATTTTAAGAAATTAGGCATTTCTGTTTTATTCTCAAGAAACTCTTGAACTCCAATATCATTTCCGGTTTGAGTTTTATATTCTTCAATTCTTCCCGGATTAAGGATTCCTCTGCAATCGAAAACGAAACCGCCTCCGTTCTCTGTATTATCTTTAGGGATTCCGCCTTTTTTATAAGAAAAACTGTGAATATCTATTACTAATTTGTTCTGCATCAACTTTAATTTTCTGTAAAGTTACTTTTTTTAATTTTCTTTGAAAAATTGATTAATTCTGAATTTTAAATTTAATTTTGCATATTAATTGATATAAGGGGTTTCAAATCAAACATATTCCTTATTTTTAAAAATAAATCTTACACAAAATGAAATTTATAAAATACTGTCTGTTAGCAACTTTACTGATTCTGATGGTAGGTTGCAAAAAAACAAGTGTTGACGGGAGCAACCGCAAAAGCTTTCAGGAAAGTATCAATGATATGGCTTCCAGCCTTCCAACCTTGCAACAAGTAAAATTCAACGAAGCTTTATATATTCTAAAGACATTTGGCGTAGAAGCTGATGGAGATATTGCAGAAATTGCAGCTCTTGGAAAACTTCTGGATGGAAAAAAAACAGCAGAAATTTTTGCTTTAGCAGACCAAGTGGCGCAGAAAAACGGCGTTGATTGGAGCAGTACCGCTCCACCAAGTTTAGGGGAAATGAACATCTTCGGAAATGAAGTAGCTTCTGAAAAAGACCCTAACGATATTAATGCGGCAGCACTTAACATTATTGTTACCAATATTGCAGGCGACAGTTTGACAGGTTCAAAAGGATTGATCATCACACCACAATTGGTTGACAACAATAGAAAAAAAGTTGATTTTGAAGGCGCTGCATTGGAAACTGTTATGGAAATCTCAAGTGGTGGAAACAAAATCTCTACTTCTAAAAACCTGATGCAAGACCCAGCTTTCAGAGGATTCACGATTAAATATTCATCGCTTCCAAAAGAAAAAATATTTGAAGAAAAAATTGATATTAAGCTAACTGTAAAAACAACTAAGAAGCTTTTACAAATGCTTAAAATGGGAATTCCTGTGAATGGAAAAGCGCTTTACACGCCGCCAGCTCCTGTAGTTTCGGATTCTCTCCAAGTTCCTGAACCGCAAGTTGACCCACAAACCGGAGAAACTTTTACGCCTCCGCCAGCTCCAAAAGCTACGAATCCAGACCCAAAAACAACCGTAACAAAATTCTTGAATAATTTATCTTCTCAGAATTTCAAAGCCGCTTTTGATGCTTCTGAAAATCCGAATTGGGGTTCTTATGACAAATTCTCGAATCCTAATTCAGGTTTTGGCTCCGTAAAAAATATCAGTGTTAAAAATATTGCTGTTCCTTATAATAAGGATAATTCAGCAAATGTCAACGTTACTTATGATGTGACTGACAAAAACGGAAAAACAACTTCCTTGAATGTGACTTACGGATTGAAAGCTGTTAACAACAACTGGAAAATTACAACTTATAAAATCAACAATTAAAAATAGAAGATGGCATCTGCAGAATTGATTAAGAAATTAGAAGAAACAATTGATAATATTCCGGACTTCCCAATTCCGGGAATTCAATTTAAAGATATTTGTCCGATTTTTCTTCAGCCAAAGTTATATGAAGAAGTCATCGCAGATTTGGCTAATTTCAGCCGAGGAAAAATTGATGTCGTTTGTGGAATCGAAAGCCGAGGTTATCTTTTTGGGATCGCGATTGCTGTTGCTTTGGATGTTCCTTTTGTTTTAATTAGAAAAGCTGGAAAATTACCTCCGCCTTTCATCGGAGAAAAATATGATTTGGAATACGGTTCTGCTGAAATCGAAATGAAAACCGGACATTTGAAAGAAGGACAACGCGTTTTGATTCACGATGACCTTTTAGCAACTGGCGGAACTACAGAAGCTGCTGCAAAACTCGTTTCAAAACAAGGCGCCATTCCTACACAATTCAGTTTTTTGATTGATTTGAAAGATTTGGACGGCGAAGAAAGACTCAAAAAATTTAACGCAGAAGTTTACTCGATTCTGAAATATTAAAATAATTTAACCATCAGAAAAAGAAGTTTTTGCATATCAAAAGGAAAACATTAAATTTGCACTCTATTTATTAAAAAAAATTATGGCAAACCAGCATAACAAAAATCACGAACAAGAAGGAAAAGAAACCGTAGAATTTTTCAGAGACCTTGATAAAGAAGCACTTAGTATAGAATCATTCTTAGAAAAAAATGCAAAAACACTTAGCTTTGGTTTCGGAGTTCTGATTGTTGCAGTTTTAGGTTGGTTCGGATATCAGCAGTTCATTGTTGCTCCTAAAAATGAGGAAGCTACAAAAAGTTATCTTGCTGCTCAGAAAAATTTAGCTGACGGAAAAGAAGATCTTGCTCTTGGTGGAAAATCTGTTGCAAACCCAGGTTTCATTGGTACTTACGATGAGTACAGCGGAACAAAAGCTGGTAAATTGTCCGCTTACAATGCTGGACTAATAGAATTCAAAAAAGGAAATTATCAGAAAGCTTACGATTTGTTGGACAAATTCAGTTCAGATAACAAAGTTTTGGTAGCGCTTAAATTTGGAGCTATGGCAGATTGTCTTTCAAATCTTAACAAAGCGGATGACGCGCTTGCATTGGCAGACAAAGCATCTTCTGCTTCTGATGACGCTTACACTTCTTATTATTTTACAAAAAAAGCAGGAATGTTAGCTTTGGCACTTAAGAAAAATACTGATGCTAAAAAATATTTCGCTACAATCGACGAAAAATATCAGGACTATGACAACGGACAATCCGATGCTTTCATAGAAATGACAAAATATTACTAAACAATGGCAACTACTAATCTATCAGATTATAAGCCACTCAACATTTCTAATGCCGATGAATATTCAATCGGCATTGTTGTTTCTGAGTGGAACGATTTCGTAACTTATAACCTTCGAAACGGCGCAATCGAAACGCTGAAAGCCGAAGGAATCAAAGAAGAAAACATTCACATTTATTACGTTCCGGGCGCATTCGAGTTAAGCTTTGCAACAATGAAGCTATGTCGTTCAAACAAATTCGCCGCAGTTATTGCAATAGGCAATGTGATTCGTGGAGAAACCCCACATTTCGATTATGTTTGTTCTGGCGTTACACAAGGCATAAAAGATTGTAATATCTTGACCGATACACCAGCTATCTTTTGTGTTTTGACAGATGATACCAAAGAACAGTCCATTGCCAGAAGTGGAGGAAGTCTTGGGAATAAAGGTGTAGAAGCAGCCGTTACTGCATTGAAAATGATTGATTTCAATAATAAGACAACTAAACTTTAGTAGCTTAATCCCGCTAGTAGTTTATCCTGAGCTTGTCGAAGGGCTATATTTTTTTTTTGTCTTAGAGGATTTTACCTTCAAAAACAAAGTTTTTAGTTAAGACAAAAAAGGATGCCGCTACTATCGGGACTAGTGAGAAGCAATGTGCAAAAAAAATATTTTTCAATATCAAAAAGAAAATGTTAATTTTAAAACACAAAATATTACAAGATGAAATGGACAAACGACAGAAGCGACAACGTAGATGACAGACGCGGTTCCGGCGGTGGTGGCGGAATGCTTGTTGGTGGCGGTTTAGGAACCATCATTATTGCAGCCATTGTTTTTTTTCTCGGAGGAGATCCATCTGCAATTCTACAAAACAGTAATTCTGCACCTCAACAAACAGAACAGAGACAACTTACCAAAGAAGAGCTCAACATCAGAGAATTTGTCAGAATGTTGACTAAAGAAAATGAGCAAACGTGGGAAAAGATTTTTCAGGAAAACGGAATCCAATTCAGACCTGCAAAAGTTGTTTTGTTCGAAAGTACAACAGATTCAGGCTGTGGAACTGCACAGTCAGAGATGGGACCTTTTTATTGCCCGTCAGACCAAACTATCTATATTGATATGAGTTTCTTTAACGAACTTCAGCAAAAATTTGGAGCCAAGGTTGGACAGTTTACAGTTGCTTATGTTCTTGGTCACGAGTATGGACATCATATCCAGAACCTTTTAGGGACATTGGATAAAGTTCATCAATTAAGCCAAAGAGGGAGCGAAACTCAAGCCAACAGAATCTCTGTCGCCAATGAATTACAAGCAGATTTCTATGCAGGACTTTGGGCAAAGCAAACCGATAACAGAGAAAAGATTCTAGAACCTGGAGACATTCAAGAAGCGATGAGTGCTGCTGCTGCAGTTGGTGATGACAATATTCAGAAAAGAGGACAAGGTTATGTAAACCAAGAAAGTTTTACCCACGGTTCTTCCGCTCAACGCGAAGAATGGTTTATGAGAGGTTACAATACTGGTGATATCAGACAAGGCGATACGTTCAGTGCATTGCTGAAATAAATAAGAGAAACAGAGTTTTATAAAACAGAAAAAGCAAGAATCATTCAATTCTTGCTTTTTTATTATCCAGATATTGGACTTTATATTATCCTTGCTTTTCCATTTTCTTAATGAGATTAAGAGCAGAACCAGCTTTGAACCATTCGATTTGTCCGGCGTTGTATGTGTGGTTTGCGATAATGATATCTTTAGTTCCATCTGCGTGAACAAATTCCAAAGTCAGTTGTTTACCCGGTGCAAATTGATCTAAATCTAAAAAGTTAATTGTATCATCTTCTTGGATTTTATCATAATCTTCTTTGTCCGCAAATGTGATTCCTAACATTCCTTGTTTTTTAAGGTTGGTTTCGTGGATACGGGCAAATGATTTAACCAAAACAGCTCTTACACCAAGATGTCTTGGTTCCATCGCGGCGTGTTCTCTGGAAGAACCTTCGCCGTAATTTTCGTCTCCTACAACAATTGTTGGGATTTCTGCTGCTTTATATTGTCTTGCAGAATCTGGAACTGGTTTATATTGCCCGTCCAATTCGTTTTTAACTTTGTTGGTTTCCATATTAAAAGCATTCACAGCACCAATTAGCATATTGTTGGAAATGTTGTCAAGGTGTCCACGATATTTCAGCCAAGGTCCAGCCATAGAAATATGGTCAGTTGTACATTTTCCATAAGCTTTGATTAATAATTTAGCTCCAGTAATATTTTTTCCATCCCAAGCTGGGAATTCTTCTAATAACTGAAGTCTGTCCGAAGTCGGAGATACAATCACTTCTACATTAGAACCATCTTCGGCAGGCGCAATATAACCCGGATCGTCCACATCAAATCCTAATCTTGGTAAATCATCTCCGCTTGGTTCGTCAAGAAGAACTTCTATTCCGTCTTTATTTTTAAGTTTATCTGTTAAAGGGTTGAATCTCAAATCTCCTGCAATTGCCAAAGCTGTTACCAATTCCGGAGAACCTACGAAAGCGTAAGTATTTGGATTTCCATCTGCTCTTTTTGAGAAGTTTCTGTTGAAAGAGTGAACAATTGTATTTTTCTCTTGTTTATCAGCTCCTTCACGAGCCCATTGTCCAATACAAGGTCCGCAAGCATTAGCAAAAACTTTACCACCAATCTCATCAAAAGTTTTCAAGAAACCGTCTCTTTCGACAGTGAATCTAACTTGTTCCGAACCTGGGGTAATAGTATATTCTGCTTTCACTTCCAGATTTTTATCTTTTGCTTGTTTTGCAACAGAAGCAGCTCTTGCTATATCTTCGTAAGATGAGTTGGTACAAGAACCAATTAACCCAACTTCGATTTTTGTTGGCCATCCATTTTTCTCTGCAATTTCTTTCATTTTAGAAATCGGAGTGTAAAGGTCAGGTGTGAAAGGTCCGTTCAGTGCTGGTTCTAGTTCACTTAAATTGATTTCAATAAGCTGGTCATAATATTTTTCAGGTTCTGCGTGAACTTCTGGATCAGCTTTCAAAACGTGGGCAACGGCATCTGCTGCATCAGCCAAATCTTCTCTGTCGGTTGAACGAAGATATTTGCTCATATTTTGGTCGTATTCAAAAATAGAAGTGGTTGCTCCGATTTCTGCGCCCATATTACAAATCGTTCCTTTTCCAGTACAAGACAATGAATTCGCACCTTCTCCGAAATATTCAACAATGGCACCAGTTCCACCTTTTACAGTAAGGATTCCGGCTACTTTTAGAATGATGTCTTTTGGAGCAGCCCAACCATTCAGTCTTCCGGTTAATTTAACACCAATCATTTTGGGGAATTTTAGTTCCCAAGGCATTCCTGCCATCACATCAACTGCATCTGCGCCACCAACACCGATGGCGACCATTCCGAGTCCACCCGCATTTGGCGTGTGAGAATCTGTTCCGATCATCATTCCTCCGGGAAATGCGTAATTTTCTAAAACAACCTGGTGAATGATTCCTGCGCCGGCTTTCCAGAAACCAATGCCGTATTTGTTCGAAACGGATTCTAAAAACTGATAAACTTCGTTGTTTTTGTTATTAGCATCTACCAGATCAGTTGCAGATCCAACTCTTGCCTGAATCAAATGGTCTAGATGAACAGTTGAAGGTACTGCTACTTTTTTCTTACCGGCCTGCATAAACTGTAAGAGAGCCATCTGCGCCGTCGCATCCTGCATCGCAACTCTGTCGGGAGCAAAATCTACATAAGATTCTCCTCTTTTAAATGCTTCTTTTACCTGTGATGGAAAAAGGTGAGCGCAAAGAATTTTTTCTGAATAAGTAAGAGGTCTTCCCATAAAGGCTCTTGCTTCGTTTACTCTGCTTTCGAAATCAGAATAAACTTTTTTGATCATATCCAAGTCAAAAGTCATATCTCAATTTTATTTTTATTAATAGATTTTACCTTGTTTTAAAAGGAAAATTAAGTCTTGTATGATTAATCAAAATCCATTCCTACGCTTGATTTAAAAGAATAAATATGATTAATGATTACAATAATTTCTACCTATCAAGTTAAGCAAAAAATAAAATCTCTTATTTTAAATTTCAATTGAAAACTTAATATGGAAAGATTCTAAACAAAAAAATGGAAGACTTCAAAAAGAAATCTTCCATTTTATATTTAAAAAGTCTAAGACTTTAGTTTAAAATCAATTAATGACCAACAGTTACCAATTCTTTAATAGAAGGTACAAAAGTTGTCAAATCAATTCCTTCAACAGCTGTTTTGTACTCTTCAATACTTGGGATTCTACCGATAATTGCAGACAATACAACAACTGGAGTAGAAGCCAATAAAGATTCACCTTTTTTACGTTCAGAATCTTCAACCACTCTTCCCTGGAAAAGACGGGTGGAAGTTGCTAAAACAGTATCTCCTTTCTCCGCTTTTTCCTGATTACCCATACAAAGGTTGCAGCCAGGACGCTCAAGATACATCATGTTTTCATATTGAGTACGAGCTTCACCTTTCGGAGCAGCATCGTTGAATTCAAAACCTGAATATTTTTCTAGTAATTCCCAGTCACCTTCAGCTTTTAGTTCATCGATGATATTATAAGTAGGAGCAGCAACCACTAATGGAGCTTTGAATTCTACTTTACCATTTTTCTTTTCAAGATTTCTCAACATCTGAGAAACGATTTTAAGGTCACCTTTGTGAACCATACAAGAACCTACGAAACCAAGGTCAACTTTTTTCTCACCTCCGTAGAAAGTAAGGTCTCTGATGGTATCGTGCGTATATCTTTTAGAAACATCGTCGTTGTTTACATCCGGGTCAGCAATCATTGGTTCAACGATTACGTCAAGGTCAACTACAACTTCTGCGTAATATTTTGCATTAGCATCCGGAGTCAAAGCAGGTTTATCACCTGTTCTGATTTCCTCGATTCTCTTGTTTGCTTTGTTGATTAATCCTTGAAGAACGTGATTATGGTTGTCCATTCCTTTATCGATCATAATCTGGATTCTACTTTTCGCAATTTCCAGTGATTCAATCAAAGTGTCGTCTTCGGAGATACAGATAGAAGCTTTCGCTTTCATTTCTGCAGTCCAGTCTGTGAATGTAAACGCTTGATCAGCAGGAAGTGTTCCAATGTGAACCTCGATAATTCTACCTTGGAATACATTTTCTCCGTCGAATTGTTTCAACATCTGAGCCTGAGTCGCGTGAACCACATCACGGAAATCCATATGCTCTTTCATTTTGCCTTTGAAAGTCACTTTCACAGATTCAGGAATCGGCATTGAAGCCTCACCTGTTGCCAAAGCTAAAGCTACCGTTCCAGAGTCAGCGCCGAAAGCTACACCTTTAGACATTCTTGTGTGAGAGTCACCACCGATGATGATTGCCCATTCGTCAACCGTAATGTCGTTAAGAACTTTGTGAATAACGTCTGTCATTGCGTGGTATTCACCTTTCGGGTCACGGGCTGTGATCACTCCGAAATCGTTCATAAATTTCATTAATTTAGGAATGTTTGCTTGTGCTTTTTTATCCCAAACTGAAGCGGTGTGACATCCTGACTGATAAGCTCCGTCAACAATTGGCGAAATTACTGTTGCAGCCATAGATTCCAATTCCTGAGAAGTCATCAAACCTGTTGTATCCTGAGAACCAACAATGTTTACTTCAACACGAACGTCTGAACCTGCGTGTAATAATTTACCTTCAGTAACACCCACTGCATTTCTGTTGAAGATTTTTTCAACAGCTGTTAAGCCTTGTCCTTCGATAGAAATTTCTTTTGAAGGAGCAAAAACTGCAGGAGCGGTAATTCCTAAAGTTTTAGCAGCAAACGTCTGGATTTTTTTACCAAAAACGATGGCATAAGAACCACCAGCTTTGATAAATTCTAATTTTTGAGGAGTAAATGATTTTGAAATATCTTTCAATTCAACGTCTCCATTGTATAATTTTTTCTCTTTCGTATTGATGGTAAGAACAGTTCCTGTAGCAACTGAATATTTTTCTTCCAAAACGATGTCACCGTTTTCGTTACGAACAGGTGTTCCGTTTTCGTCAACTTTTTTCACCCAGTTTTGTAAATCGATTCCGATACCTCCGGTTACGTCAACTGTAGTTAAGAAAATCGGAGAAATACCGTTTGTTCCGGCAACAATTGGAGCAATGTTTACGAAAGGCACGTAAGGACTTGCCTGTTTCCCTGTCCAAAGTGCAACGTTGTTAACACCAGACATACGGGAAGAACCTACACCCATTGTTCCTTTTTCAGCGATCAACATCACGCTTGCGTCAGGATGTTGAGCCTGAAGCGCTTTTATTTCTTCCTGTTGAGCAGGAGACATCATACATTTTCCGTGCAATTCGCGGTCAGAACGAGAGTGTGCCTGATTTCCCGGAGATAATAAGTCGGTGGAAATATCACCTTCTGCAGCGATGTAAGTCACCACTTTAATTTCTTCTGGAACTTCAGGAAGTTTAGTGAAAAATTCTGCTTTGGCATAGCTTTCCAGAATATCTTTAGCGATTGCACTACCCAATTCGTAAGCTTCTTTCAAACGTACAGTATCAGCATCGTACAAGAAAACCTGAGTTTTAAGAACTTCCGCAGCTTGTTTTGCAATAGCTTCATCGTTTCCTAAAGCCAAATCAAGAAGAACTTCGATAGAAGGTCCTCCTTTCATATGAGACAATAATTCAAAAGCATAAGTTGGAGTGATTTCCGCCACTACAGCTTCGCCAAGGATGATTTCCTTTAAAAATTTAGCCTTTACACCTGCAGCACTTGTAGTACCCGGCAAAGTGTTGTAGATGAAAAATTTTAGAGAATCAGCTCTGTGCTCGTTCGCTGTATCTTTGATTTGCTCAATGATTGCGCTTGTTAAATCTGCGCTGTCAATTGGTTTTGGGTGAAGCCCCTGTGTTTTTCTTTCCTCGATTTCTTGGATGTAATCCTGATAAATATTCATAATAATGTACGTCTTTTCATTCTTTAAAAAATAGATTTGAAATTTCAAAAATTGTCTAAATCTAATTGATAACTAAATGTTTTTTTTGATTTTAATCCAACTTAATCAAAAATTCTATTTGAAGAGAAAATTTAATCTTGCTAAATTCGCCCAAATTTACGAAATTATAAGCGTTTTTAAGAATAGAATAATTTAGATTAATAATAAATTAGATGTGTTTTATCTATGTTTTATATTTTTATTATATTAATTTCGATTTTGAAAATCAGAAGAATTTGAAAACTGTATCATTTTGAAAATCAAATTATTACTTAGAGATAAAAAAAAGACAATCGCTGTTTTTGTCTTTTTTTTAATATTGATTTGTGTCTATTATTTTTTTGATCCTTTAAAATATTCCTTTTTCTTAAAATGTCCTTTGAAAACAATTACAGGTTATGAATGTGCTGGTTGTGGCGTACAGAGGGCGTTTCATTCATTGTTGCACTTTAGGTTTTTGGAAGCGTTTAAATTCAACCCGTTATTTGTGATTTCCATTCCTTTTTTATTGATGTTAGTTTTTATTAATTTTTCTAAAAATCCAAAACTTAAAGTTGGAGTTGACCGTTTCATCATTAATAAAATGTTTGTTTTTGTAGTATTAATAATAGTTTTCGTATTTTCGTTGTTGAAAAACACAGACTTTTATAAAGATTTTATAACTCATTTATAAAAACAAACACGATGAAAAAACTATTTAGCTTATTTATTTTAAGCTTTTTTGGCTTAGCGTTTAGCCAGATGAAGGACGATAACGACACTTTGCCGTCTTTGATTCCTCAAAAAATTAATCAATTTTCTGGATATATCAATCAGCAAGGCAAAGTGGTGATTGTGCCCGAATATCATATTGCAATGTTCTTTTCCCAAGATTGTAATCTTCTTAATTCCCCTAATAAAGCCGTGAGGGTTTTTGGATCTGCAAATTATGCAACGGTTGAAAAAAATAATATATCGTATCGTATCAATAAAAAAGGGAAGAGAGTTTACCGCTACAAAAAAACTGACATAGGAAAGTGTTCCCAGCCATATGTCGTGCAGAAGTATAAGGCCTTTGTGTTAAATGGTGCGTATGGTTTGGTTAGTAAAGAAGATATTGACCTAGGTGGTTATAAGGATTTTGACATCTATCCACAATATCAGATGTTGTATGTGTTAGAAAGTGATCGTGAAAATCCAATGATTGTTGCGGTTAAAAATGATAAGTTTGGGATAATCGATAAAAATAACCAAGTCGTAATCCCTTTTATATATGCAGACATCAAAACCAACCTGAGTTGGAAAACAGCTAATCTTTTTGAAGTTTCTACAGATGGAAAAGATTATTTTTTTGTCAATAAGAATAATTACGCTTATCTGGCGAAAAAGTTGTAATTTCGCCGTCAGAAATTTAAGGGGTGCTGTCACAAGCTGAGATTATACCCAATGAACCTAGAACAGGTAATGCTGTTTAGGGAAATAGTTTTTAATGAATAATTAAAAATTGAATTAATAAGATATGATTTCCGGATATTATAGATTATTAATTCTTCATTGTTAATTCTTTTTGCCCCTTTTATTCCAATAAATTTTAACAACAAAAATTTAAACGAATGAAAGGATTTATTTTTTTAGGAGTGTTCATTGCTCCATTTTATCTTTCACAAACTGTTCAGGATTCTACACAGGTTACATCAATCCAAGCAGTTGAATTTACCAAAAGAACACCGGTTGCAAAAGCAATCATCAATGTCGAAAAAGATTTAGCGGACAAGAATCTAGGTCAGGATTTGCCAATTCTTTTGAAAAACCAAATGTCAGTAGTTTCTACTTCCGATGCAGGAAATGGAGTTGGTTATACAGGGCTTAGGATTAGAGGGACGTCGGGAACAAGTATCAATGTGATGTTGAACGGTGTTCCTTATAATGACTCCGAATCTCAAGGAACTTTTTTTGTTAATGTTCCGGATTTGACAAGTTCTGCTTCACAAATTGTAATTCAAAGAGGTGTTGGAACATCTTCAAATGGAGTTTCTGCCTTCGGAGCTAGTGTGAATGTGATTTCCAAAGATCCGTCTGATGAATTTTCTGTGAAAACAGATGATTCTTATGGTTCTTTCAATACTTACAAATATTCTGCTGAGGTCAACTCTGGAAAATTCTGGAAAAACCGATTGTCTGTAATGGGAAGATATACTTACATTCATTCTGATGGTTATATCGATAGAGCTTTTTCAAAACTTCATTCTTATAATTTCTCTGCTTTGTTTCAAGAAAAAAATACGGAATTGAGATTCTTAGCTTTTGGAGGAAAAGAAAAAACTTACCAGGCTTGGAATGGTGTTGATAAAGCGACTTGGGAAACTAATCCGAGATTCAATTATTCTGGAGCAATTTATGATTCCAACTGGGAAAATATAACAGGATATTATAATAATGAAACGGATAATTACAGACAAAATCATTATCAATTATTATGGAATCAAAGATTCTCTGACGATTGGAAATTGGAAACAACCGCTCATTATACAAAAGGAAAAGGATTTTACGAGAATTATAAACAAGGTGACCCTTTCGCGAGATATAATTTACCGGACTATAATGGTGAAGAATATTCTGACTTTATTAGAAAAAAATGGCTGGATAACGATTTTTATGGTGTGATTTCTACTTTATATGGAAACCTGGGAGATTTGAGTGTTAATGTTGGAGCGGTTGCGAATCAATATTATGGACGACATTTTGGGAATGTTACAGGCGTTTTTATTCCGGAAATTAATGAATCAGAATATTACAGAAATCGTTCTATTAAGAATGAAGTTTCCGGATTTGCAAAAGCGATTTATAAACTGAATCAATTCGAGTTCTTTGGAGATTTGCAACTGAGAAACATTGATTATGATACCAAAGTCATTCAGCAAGGTGATGATGAAGGTGCGAACCTTGATAAGAAATGGACTTTTTTCAATCCAAAAGCCGGAGTTAATTTTAATTTAGAAAATGGAAAAGTTTTTGTGTCTTACGCCAATGCGCATCGCGAACCGAATAGAGATGATCTTTTCGCTAATCCGGAGACGAAAGCAGAAACACTTCACGATTTTGAAGCGGGTTGGGAACAACAGATCGGGAAAATTGCTTTCACAGCGAACGCTTATTATATGTACTATAAAAATCAATTAGTTTTGAACGGGCAAGTCAATAATGTTGGAGCATTTATCAGAACTAATAGCGGGAAAAGTTACAGACTTGGTTTAGAATTAGGAATTCTATCAAAGATTACAAAAGATTTGCAGGTTTCGGCTAACGCCACTTTAAGCGATAACAAAAACAAAGATTTTTATTTAGAAACCGAATCTGGAATTCAGAATTTAGGAAATACAGAAATCTCTTTTTCACCAAGTTTCCTTGCTAATGGAAATATTCTTTATTCACCGTTTAAGAATTTTAATCTTGGCGTTACGGCGCAATATGTTGGTAAGCAATATCTAGATAATAATGGAGATAAAGAGAATCAATTAGATGCATATTTTGTCCCTGATTTTAATATGTCATACAAATTGCCTCTCAAGAAACAAGATGTGACTTTGAGGTTCTTGTTAAATAATTTCACAGATACTAAGTATGTCAATAACGGTTTTAGTGGGCCATATTATTTCGCGCAAGCTGGAATTAACTTCCTTTTTGGGGTTTCTTTGAAATTGAAATAAATGATTCTAATTTTAAAATCAAAGGTTTGTACATACGCCTTATATACAAACACAAATTAAGGTTGCAGCAAAAGCAACCTTTTATATTTTCTTTAACATCAAAAATTATGTAGTTTTGCACCGATGAATTTTGAGTACTTTTTATATCAATATCTTCTGAAGCATAATAGAGCAGAGATTCCGGAATTTGGAGTTTTCGAACTTACCAAAGAGTCTGCTAAAATTGATGCAGAAAATTCTATTATAATTCCACCGAAAGAAATTGTTACTTTCGAATACAACCCAGCTGTATATGATAATCAGTTGGCGAAATATATTACCGATGAAACCAATTCTAATCTTTTCGTCGTTCAGATGGATTTGAAAAATGAAGTGGCAAAATGGTTTCAGAAATTGCAGACAGAAAATTCCTTAAGTCTTGAAAATCTTGGGCAATTTCAATTAAATGATGACAAAAAAGTTGTTAAAGTAATAGGTAATGATGAAGATGTTTTTGGTTTTGAGAAAGTTGATTTACAGCAACTCAAAACTTTAAAATCCAAAAAAACGTCCAAAGAAGAAAATTATACGTTCAACAAAAATGTTATTTGGACTTTTGTCTCCCTTATCATTATTGGCACTTTAGCGCTATTTCTTTTTGGTAATCAGGAGTTGATTTTCGGAAAGTCATCAAACATTCCAACGAAACCAATTGTCAAAAAAGAGAAGCTGAAAAAAGCGGTGACAATTCCTAAACAAGATTCTATAAAAACAGATAGTATAAAAACAACAACGAATGCAAAAATCCAAAAAACCATCAGATAGTCTAACAGTAATGACTAATATGGTGTTACCAAACGAGACCAATCATTTAGGGAATATGTTTGGAGGAGAGCTATTAGCAAGAATGGATAGAGCTGCTTCTATTGCAGGAACAAGACATTCTGGAAATGTAGTGGTAACAGCCTCTGTTAATCACGTTTCTTTTTCAAAATCTATCCCAGAAGGAGGAATTGTTGTTTTGGAAGCCAAAGTTTCTAGAGCTTTTTCTACATCTATGGAGGTCTATGTAGATGTTTGGTTAGATGATCCCATCAATCAAGAAAAAGTATATACCAATTCTGGCATCTATACATTTGTTGCAGTTGATGAAAATGGAAAGCCAGTTAGAATCCCAGGACTTGAACCAGAAACAGAACTGGAAATCGAAAGATTTGCAGCAGCACAAAGAAGAAAAGAACTATCACTCATCCTTTCTGGAAGAATGAAGCCAACAGATTCTATAGAACTCAAAAAGTTATTCTTAGGAGAATAATTATTAATAATACAAACAAAAAACGGGCTTTAGCTCGTTTTTTTTGAGTTTTACACATCTCAGACTGTGGTCAAAATAATTAATCCAAAGTCTAATATCTAAAGTCTAATATCTAAATTATGAAAATCCTTCAACTCGATAAAAATCATCCATTAATCTCCGAACAATTGACTGCAAAAGGTTTTGTTGTAGAAGAAGACCATTCTTCGACCTATGATGAGGTTTTGGAAAAAATCATTGATTATCAAGGAATCATTATCCGAAGTCGAATTCCATTAGACAAAAATTTTCTAACAAGAGCTTCTCATCTCAAATTTATTGCGAGAGTAGGAGCGGGAATGGAAAATATCGATATCGAAACTGCTGAAAATTTAGGAATCAAATTAATTAATTCTCCAGAAGGAAACCGAGATTCTGTTGCAGAACACGTTGTCGGGATGCTATTGATTCTAATGAACCGATTGTTTATTGCATCTAATGAAGTCAAAAACGGAATCTGGAAACGGGAAGAAAATCGTGGTGATGAATTGCTAGGAAAAACCTTCGGAATCATCGGTTACGGAAATATGGGAAAAGCTACAGCTAAAAGACTTTCGGGTTTTGGGGTTGAGGTTATTTTCCACGATATTTTACCAAATCTTTCCGATGAATTTGCAACACAGGTTTCTTTGGAAGAACTTCAAAAAAGAGCAGATGTTTTGAGTCTTCATATTCCTTTGACTTCGGAAACGCATTATTTGATTGATGAAGAATTTATTTCAAAAATGGAAAAGAATTTCTACTTCGTCAACACAGCTCGAGGGAAGAATTTAAAAACCAAAGCTTTAGTACAAGCAATTGAGTCGGGCAAAGTTTTAGGTGCTTGTCTTGATGTTTTGGAATACGAAAAGTCTTCTTTTGAAAATTTGGAAACAGAAAATCAGGATCTGAAATATTTATTAGATTCTGAAAAAGTGATTGTTACACCGCATATTGGTGGGTGGACGCATCAGAGTAAAGAAAAATTGGCTCAGGTAATTGTTGATAAAATTCTTGCTGATTTTAGAAATTAAGTCTCAAAAAATTCTCCACATTTAACAATTCTTAAGAAAATTAGAGACTTCTAAAAACTCATTTTATGTTAACTTGCGAACCTTAAAGAAGTTTGGATATAATGAATTTTAGAAAAGTAATTACGGTAGGTTTAGCAGTGTTATGTATTAGTTCTTGTAAAAAGAAAGAAGAACAAATCAATGAGAATTACGAATCTAAACTTCCCAATTACGGCAACGTAGATTTGACCAAAGTTTTCACCCCACAAGAATCTACACTTTCAAACGAAGCTGCAATTCTTCCTCAAATCAATAATTATTATCAGAAAATCTGGGAACAAGGTGACCTAAGCGGAGGGATTCTTGTTGCAAAAGGCGATAAAATCATCTTCGAAAAGTACAGAGGTTTTGGAAGAGAAGGCAAACAAATGCCGATTGATGCGAATACGCCACTTCACGTCGCTTCGGTTAGCAAGACGATGACCGCAATGGCTGTTTTGAAATTAGTAGAAGCTGGAAAACTGAAAATGGGAGATGACTTAACCAAGTTTTTTCCAAAGTTTCCTTACAAAGAAATCACGGTTTTCAGTCTGTTGTCCCAAAGAAGCGGACTTCCAAAATACGAACATTTTGACCAAAGCATAAAGCCTGCTCCCGAAGAACTGAAGAAAGATTTCATAACAAATCAGGACGTTTTGGATATGCTCATCAAATACAAACCAGAATTGGCGAGACTTTCCAACACAGGATTTATGTATTGCAACACCAATTTTGCGCTTCTGGCGTTGATTGTTGAGAAAGTTACCGCAACACCTTTTCCGGAAGCGATGCAGGAGATTGTTTTCAAACCGTTGAAAATGAATCACACATTTATCTTCCAAAAAAAGGATATTCCTACAGCTTCGCAATCGTTTTACAGCGGTTACAGATTGTATCCTTTGGCGAATCTGGATTTGATTTATGGCGATAAAAATGTTTATACAACACCGAGAGATTTGCTTAATTTTTCCATTGCACTATATTCCAAAGATTTCCTGAAACCAGAGTTGGAAAACAAAATCTTCGAACCTTATAGTAATGAGAAAAAAGGGATCAACAATTATGGTCTTGGTTTCCGAATGAAAGAATTTGACAACGGCGAAAAACTCACTTATCACAACGGTTGGTGGCATGGGTCTAATGCCGTTTTTGCGCATCTTTTGAAATCCAAAATAACCATTGTAGCCATCGGAAACAAGTATTCGCAAAAAGTTTATTCCGCACTGTCATTATCTGGTTTGTTCGAAAATTTCCCTTTAGAATTAGATAAATTCAACAAAACAATGAATCCAAAAGGCGGTTCACAAACAGAATCTGCTTTTTCAGCAAACGGAGAGTTGTAGAATTACTTTGCTAAGTATCACAACTTTGTTAGGTTTGGGCGCCTTTTCCGTGCTCCGTTCCCGCTTTTTTGATCGTCGTTCCTCCTCACAAAAAGAGCTCCACTCAGCCCGGGGCGCAGCGTCAGCATAAAATAAAATTAAACAATAAAATACAATTTTGTCATCCCTAGAAATCTAAACTGCTGAGATTGACTTAGTCTAACCACTTCCTTAGGTTTCCTGCAGAAAGACAAAACAACATAGAAAACAGAAAAACATTAAATAATAGTAAATTGATTATCAGGACTTTGACGATTGTTGGAGTTCTTTTTTTATTTTTGATGTAATAATTTGCAATTCCAAAATGTCTTACTTTTAAACAACCAAGAAATTAAAAAGGTTTTAAAATTTGAAAGAGAGTCTTCGACAGGCTTAGACTGACAAAATTTTAACCTCAAACATTAAACAGAATCTATGACTCAAGAAAATTTTCAACAAACGGTATTTGTTCTCAAGGATGAGATGTATCGTTTTGCGAAAAAGTTTTTGATGAGTGCAGACGAAGCGGAAGATGTCGTAATGGATTTGATGATGAAGTTTTGGCAGAAAAAAGAAGAATTAATGGTTGTAGAAAATCTGAAAAGTTTTGCCCTGCGAAGTGTAAAAAACGAATGCCTGAACCGCTTGAAACATCACGAAGTGAAACTCGGATTTGCAAGTCAGACGAGACACAATTCGGAGCTTTATCAGATTGAAACCAATAATATTAAAGAGCAGATTTTGGGATTTATCAACCAACTTCCCGAGAAACAAAAAATGGTCATTCACTTAAAAGATGTCGAGGAATATGAGATTTCGGAGATTTCGGAAATGATGGAAATGGAAGAAAATGCAGTCCGGGTCAACCTGATGAGAGCCAGACAAAAAGTGAAAGAATCAATTAACAAACTTTATGCGTATGAAAACCGACAGATACAAGGATTGGGAATCTAAATTCTTCGAAGGCGAAGAGTTGACGCCAGAAGAGGAATTATTCCTGAAAAATGAAAGCGATAATCCATATTTTTCTTTTCTAAAAGAGGAGAAACAGGAGAAATTAGATATCAAGTTCGAGGATTTCTTAAACAAAGCGACAAAACTTGATATTGAAGAACCGAAAATAGTAACACTTCCAATTGCAAAGAGAAAATCTTATACACAATATTGGATGGCAGCGAGTTTAGTTTTATTAATGGGAATTGGTGGATTTTGGATGTTTAACAATCCGGAAAATGTGGAACCTCAAATTGCAAAACATACAGAAACTCCTAAGAAAGTTGAAACTCCAAAAGTTTCTCCAATTGAAAATGCTTCAACTCAACAACCAGTTTTAGCCCAACAAAATACTCAGCCAAAAACACAGAAAGTAGAGAAAAAAAATGCAGTTGAAAATCAAGAATCAAAAACACAGTTCGCTTATCATGAACCAAAAGAAATTAAAAAAGATCAAAACCTAAATAAAGTAAACTCAGATTTGGAATACAATCCTAATTATGTTATCATCAATGGAAAGCCGGTTTACAGCGAGCAGGAAGCTATTGCGGTGACAGAGGATACTTTTAATTTTTTCGCAAGTAACGTTACCCAAACCATAAATCACGTAGAATCTGCTCAAAATGTTTCAGAAGATGTCATCAAAATCATCAAATTCTAAAATTATTACAATGAAAAAAATATCAATATTAATCGTATTATTTCTGCTGTCGACCAATATTTTTGGACAGACAGAAGAACTCAATAAGCTTTTTGATAAATACCAAGATACAGAAGGTGTAACCTCTATCAAGATTGCGAAACCAATGTTCAAGTTGTTGAATAATCTTAAAATCGATGATGAAGAACTAGGGAAAATTCAGCCGCTTTTAGGAAAGGTTAATGGATTGAAAATGTTGGTTTTGGAGAAGTCGGAATTGTCTAATAATTCCAATGTTAGTGGCAGGAAAATCGAAACAGAAATTGCGAATTCTCTCAAAAATATGAAGTATGAGGAATTGGTAACCGTGAACAATCGAGATGCTAAAATCAAGTTTATGGCACAGGATATCACAGCTAATGTTATGGATAATTTGATTCTTAATATTATGTCAGAAGACAGTTCAGTTCTAATGATGTTGGACGGGAAAATCTCTATTGATGATGTCAATAACCTGATGTCTGAAACAAAAAATGTCACTTCATTAAATCCAGTGTCTAGTATAAAATCAGCCAATGTCCAGATTGGAAGTGTGAGAAACGTCCCAGATTTTAACGGAATAGAAACTTCTTCTGGAGTAGATGTAGAATTCACTCAAAGTCCAACGCAAAGTGTGGTTGTAAAAGTAGAGCCTGAGAAGCAACAATACGTCATAACAGAAGTTGAAAACGGTATTTTGAAAATCTTTGTAAGAAATAATGGCGTAAAGAATTTGAATTTCAATAGTCTTAAAGTGATTGTTTCAGGGCCAAAATTATCAAAATTGATTACCAAATCTGGTTCTATATTCAAAGCTATAAATCCAGTTAGTGAGTCTAATTTTGCGGCAAGCTGTTCATCTGGTTCACAAGTTTCGGGAAGTTTTAAAATCTCCACAAACACAGCTTTGGATGTTTCTTCTGGTGTAAGCGTAAAAATGAATTTGGAAACCGAATCTCTGGCTTTGGAAGCAAGCAGCGGAAGTTCTATCAAATTAACGGGAAAAGCTAATTCTGGAGTTTACAGTGCAAGCAGTGGAAGTTCTGTCTCGGCAGGCGATTTCGTGACTAAATCTGCAGTTGTGGATGCATCTTCTGGAGCAAGTGTAAAAATCAATACAACTGAAAGTTTAACAGCAAGTGCAACATCTGCAGCGTCTGTACAATACAGAGGTAATCCTTCCAAAGTGACAAAATCTGCCAGCGAAAGAACAGGCTCAACTATTAACTCGATAAACTAAAGAATTATGTTAAGATTTATATACATTATCATTTTGACGATTGTTGGTTTCTTTTTACAATCGTGTATGGTTTCTCAGAAAAAAGTTCACACCGATTTTTTTGATAATCCAGGATTTAAAGAAGGTTCTACTTTTCTAAGTATCAATGTTCCCACTTTCTTAGCAAGATCTTACGTGAAAAATGCGATGAAGCAAGACGGTGAAAGCCAGGAAGTGATAGACCTTGTAAAGAAAATAAGCGACGTAAAAGTATTGCTTGTAGAAAGTTCCAAAACACCTGTCAAAGAAGAGTTTCAGAAATATCTTAACCGTAATAATTACGAAGAATGGATGTCTGTAAAGCAACAAGGTAATCTGATAAGCCTTAATGCTCAACAAACAAATGATATCATCAAACGAATGATAATCACCGTAAATGATGATAATGACCAAAGTATTTTCGTAGATGTGAAAGGGAAATTTTCGCCGGATGACATCTCAAAAATTATCAACGCTACTGAAAAAAATAAAATCAAAATTCATAGAAACTAAAAAGCAGAAAATCACTAATTTGTAGTGGTTTCTGCTTTTTGGTGAATTATCTCCTAAATCTGAAATATTCTGTCAATTCGTGTTTTTTACCCTTGAGAAATGCAGAAGCCATTTCCATTCCGATGACCGAAAACGTAATGCCATTTCCTCCAAAACCTAAAACAAAATAAGCGCTTGGGAAATTGGGATGTTCACCGATGTAAGGCAATCCGTCTTTGGTTTCTCCGAAAGTTCCCGCCCAGACAAAATCGGTTCGGAAATTATTTTTGGGAAGATATTTATCGAGTTTTTTAACTAGTTTTTTTTCTTTGTCCAAAAGTAGAGAATCTCGTTTTTGCGCATCAACAAATTCTTCATCTTCGCCACCAATCAAGATTCTGTTATCGTCTGTGGTTCGCATATAGATGTAAGGTTCTGCGGTGTTCCAAACTAAAAGGTCGTTCAGTTCCTTGTGACTTTTTTCGTGTTGTTCGCCAACAATTGCGTAGGTTGATAAGAGATTGACGAATTTGTCTTTGATGATTTCTGTACTTTCGAAACCATTGCAAAAAATGATTTTTTTAGCTTTAATCGTGTTTCCGTAATCTGTTGTTGCTGTAACTCCGTTTTTCTTATAATCGAATTTGATAATATCCGTTTTATCGAAAATCTGTAATCCTTTTTTATGATTGAAATGAAGAATATCGTGCGCCAGACAAAATGCATCAATACTTCCACCTTGTTCGGAAAGGATTCCGCCAAAAGTATTATCAATTTTAAACTTCTTTTTGATTTCATCTGCTGAAAGCCATTTCACAGGAAACTTAGCCGATCTTCTAGCTTCGAATTCCTTTTTCAAATCTGGAACATCTTTTTTGAAAGCTGCAAAATAAAGCGATTCTTTTTTCTTGAAACCACAATCCGATTTCACTTCTTTGGCAACCTTCTGCAAATCATCAATCGAATCATAACAAGCCCAATAGGATTTCTCCGCGCCTTCTTTTCCAATCATTTCTGAGAGTTCAAAAAGCGGAACATCAATCTCATATTGCAACATTGACGTTGTTGCGCTCGTACTTCCATTCCCGATTTCGCGTCGGTCCACCAAAACAGTTTTGTAGCCGTCTTTTATCATCTGATGAGCGAGAAGAGAACCGGTGATTCCACCTCCGATGATCAGGATTTCGGTTTCGATATTTTCTCTAAGCGAAGGATAAGAATGTTTGATGCCGTCTTTGACGAGCCAAAATGGTTCAGGTGATTTTAGTTTCATAGTTTGATTTTGATTTAATGTTTTGAATCTTATCAAAAAGTAAACCGTTGAAAATTTTTAAATTATTTTAAATGCATAAGAAAATTATGCATATTTTTGTGAGGTATTAATTCTTTGATATGAATAAAAATAGTCTCTATAAGGGAACGCTTCAAAATATTATTTTAAAACTACTTTCAAAAGAAGTGAAAATGTATGGTTATCAGATGACACAACGTGCGAAAGAACTCACGGAAGGAGAGCTTGAAATGACAGAAGGTGCGTTGTATCCGCTTTTGCATAAATTGGAAGCAGACGGCATTATTACTTCGGAGATTCAGGAAATCAATGGAAGAAATCGTAAATATTATTTGCTTTCGGATAAAGGCAAGAGGCAGCAAATATTGCAAGAAGTTGAAATGAGAAGTTATTTGTTTAATTTAAAAACTATTTTTGATATATGATTTCTGCTGAACAAAAATTAGAAATTGAGAAGTATTTAATTTCTAAGAAACTTCCTATTGATATTTTGCTTGAAGTGAAAGATCACATTATATCTCAAGTAGAAGAAATCAAGAAGGATGAGAATTTGGAATTTCATCTCGCATTTGATAGTGTAAAAAACGCTTGGCAGGATGAACTTGAAATGAAGAGTAATTATTTTTTGAACATTAATGCTCCCAATTTTGTTTATAGAATAATGGTGGAATCTGATAAAAAAGTTTTAAAAAAATCGTTATGTATTGTTTTGATTATTCAGTTACTTATGGCCATTTTTATCTTAAAAATTTCTAATAAGGAACAATTCAATTGGTTCTATCTGATAATTAATCTAAGTTTATATATAATTCCGATTTCAATTTTTGTATTTAATTTTCGAAATTTAAATTTTTTTAAAATCAAGAAAAGAACATTGCAATATTCTATCTATCAAAGAAATCTTACTGCTTATATTGCCTTTATAACTTTTCTAAATTCTACGATTTTTGATTCTAGCAAATCGTCGGAGAGGATTTTTAACTTGTTTCATGGTCAGGATTTAAGTAGCAAAAATTCATGGATATTATTTGTATTAATTTTTATTATGCAAACTATGATGGTTTTTACAAATATCAATTTATTTCAACATTCGAAAACAGTTAATCATATTAGAAAATACATTCCTAATTATAAGTAAAGTTTTACTTTAGAAAAGAACGACGGATATAATTTGGAAATTGAATTATAATATAAATAAAAACCTCAAAGAAATCTCTGAGGTTTTTATTTTTAAATAATTGGTGGGCGACCTTCGCCTACATATTTCTTCGGTACTTTCCGCCCACTTCAAAAAGCGCATTGGTAATCTGCCCAAGCGAACAATATTTCACGGCATCCATCATCACTTCGAATAAGTTTTGTTGATTGATGGCTGCGTATTGTAAAGTTTTCAAAGCTTCTGCAGATTTATCTTCGTTAGAATTCTGGAAATTATTAAGCATTTCGATCTGGAATTGTTTTTCTTCCTCAGTCGAACGGATTACTTCTCCGGGACGAACCGTTGGTGAACCATCTTTTCCTAAGAAAGTATTTACCCCGATGATCGGATATTCTCCTGTGTGTTTCAACCATTCATAATGCATTGATTCTTCCTGAATCTTCGAACGTTGATACATCGTTTCCATCGCACCAAGAACTCCACCTCTTTCTGTAATTCTATCAAATTCTGCATACACAGCTTCTTCCACCAAATCAGTTAATTCTTCAATGATAAATGAACCTTGTAACGGATTTTCGTTCTTCGCTAAACCAAGTTCTTTATTGATAATCAACTGAATTGCCATTGCTCTTCTTACAGATTGCTCAGTCGGCGTTGTAATTGCCTCGTCATAAGCGTTTGTGTGTAGTGAGTTACAGTTATCATAAATTGCATAAAGTGCTTGAAGCGTCGTTCTGATATCATTGAAATCAATTTCCTGAGCGTGAAGCGAACGTCCTGAAGTCTGGATGTGATATTTCAACATTTGGCTTCTTTCATCAGCTCCGTATTTCAGTTTCATAGCTTTTGCCCAAATTCTACGGGCAACTCTACCAATGACTGCATATTCTGGGTCTATTCCATTCGAAAAGAAGAAAGATAAATTCGGTGCAAAATCATTGATATCCATTCCTCTTGACAAATAATATTCAACATACGTGAAACCATTTGCCAACGTAAATGCCAACTGAGAAACCGGATTTGCACCCGCTTCTGCGATGTGATAACCCGAAATTGAAACAGAGTAGAAGTTTCTTACTTTTTCTTTGATGAAATATTCCTGAACATCACCCATCAGTCTCAAAGCGAATTCCGTAGAGAAAATACAGGTATTCTGAGCCTGATCTTCTTTTAAAATGTCTGCCTGAACGGTACCACGAACGGTTGCGATTGTTTTGGCTTTAATTTCAGCATAAGCTTCTGCAGGAATCACTTCATCTCCCGTGATTCCTAATAATTTTAAACCTAAACCATTATTGGAAGGCGGAAGTTCTCCGTTATATTTTGGTCTTTCTAAGCCTTTGTCGTCGAATTTTGCTTTTAAAACTTCTTCAACTTTTGATTCCAAACCATTTTCAGCAATATATTTTTCAACGTTTTGATCAATCGCAGCATTCATAAAGAAAGCCAACAACATCGGAGCTGGGCCATTGATTGTCATTGAAACTGAGGTCAATGCATTTACCAAATCAAATCCTGAATATAGTTTCTTAGCATCATCCAAAGTAGCAATGGAAACTCCCGCATTTCCGATTTTTCCGTAAATATCCGGCGGTAAAGCTGGATCTTGTCCGTACAATGTTACAGAGTCGAAAGCAGTAGACAAACGTTTTGCAGGCATTTCTGCTGAAACATAGTGGAATCTTCTGTTGGTTCTTTCAGGGCCTCCTTCTCCGGCGAACATTCTTGTTGGGTCTTCACCTGTTCTTTTGAAAGGGTAAATTCCTGCGGTGTAAGGAAATCCTCCCGGAAGATTTTCTTGACCTTTCCATTTAATCAAATCGCCCCAATCGTTGTATTTTGGTAATGCGATTTTTGGAATTCTTAAATGAGATAAAGATTCTGTTGAGGTTTCAACCTTAATTTCTTTTCCTCTTACAAAATAGGAGTAAAACTCTTCGTGGAAAGCCTTTTTCGTATCGTCCCAGGTTTTTAGGAAGTCGATGTTTTCCTGTTGAAGTTCTTTTTCAGCTTTTTGATATTCAGCGTCCAAAGTTTCATTGAAAATGATTTTTTTAACGCCATCGATATGATACATTGTTCTGGCTAATTCAGCCTGTTTTTCAATGTTTGCATCATATTGTTTGTTGTTTTCAACGATTTCAGATAGATAACGAACTCTTTTTGGAGGAATGATCGTTACTTCATCTGTAATTTCCTGTTCAACAAATGTTTTTAAATTTAAATCCGCAAACTTATCATTTACTTTAGAAACCAATCTGTTGTACAATTTCGTTGTTCCGTGATCGTTGAATTGAGATGCTTTTGTTGCATACACTGGCATTTCGTCCAATGGCTGTTCCCATAATAAATGGTTTCTCTGGAACTGTTTTCTAACGGCTTGAAGTGCATCCAAAGCACCTCTTTTGTCAGATTTATTTAAAGCCACCAAATCTGCATAATCCAACATATCGATTTTCTCCAACTGTGTTGCAGCTCCGTATTCAGGAGTCATTACGTACATTGAAACATCCGCAAAATCTGAAACTTCCGAACCAGATTGTCCGATCCCTGAAGTTTCTAAAATGATAACATCAGGATGAGCCAATTTCAAAACATTCAAAGCAGAATGGATGAACGGCGAAACCGAAACGTTATTTTCTCTCGTTGCCATCGAACGCATATAAACTCTTGGATCGTTGATTGCGTTCATACGAATTCTGTCTCCCAAAAGCGCACCTCCTGTTTTCTTTTTCGAAGGGTCGATGGAGATGATCGCAATTTTTTTATTTGGATTTGAACGGAGGAAACGTCTTACCAATTCATCAGTTAAAGAAGATTTTCCCGCTCCACCGGTACCTGTGATACCGATGATTGGAATGTTTAAATCTTTTGATTTTTCGTCAATTGCCTGAACCAATTCCGGTTTTTCTTCTGAGAAGTTTTCTACTGCAGAAATGATTTTTGCAATACTTGTAGAATTTTCAAAACTAATTGAATCTAAATCGATTGCTTCAACCTCTTTTCCAGTTGGGAAATCTGATCTTTTTACCAAATCGTCAATCATTCCCTGAAGACCAAGTTCACGACCGTCGTCCGGAGAATAAATTCTGTCGATTCCGTAAGACATTATATCTTCGATTTCCTCAGGCAGAATAACACCGCCACCGCCACCAAAAATTTTGATTTGCGGAGAGTTTTTTTCTCTTAAAAGATCGTAGATGTATTTAAAATATTCGTTGTGACCGCCTTGGTAAGAGGTTAATGCAATTGCATTCGCATCTTCTTGAATGGCTGTGTTTACCACTTCCTCTGCAGATTTGTCGTGACCAAGGTGGATAACTTCGCATCCTGTTCCCTGAATCACACGACGCATGATATTAATTGCAGCATCGTGCCCGTCGAATAAAGACGCAGCAGTTACAATTCTTACTTTGTTTTTAGGAGTATATCTTTGATTTTCCATTTATTAAATCGATGTTTCCAAAGATAAAATTTTTTTTGAAATGGGAAATAAATGCAAGATGATAGACTGATAAATAATAGATTTTTGCTGAATCTAAATTTGAAGATTTAACTTAATAGCCCCGATTGCAGTGGAAATCCTTTTGCTTTTCTTTGGCATAAGGAAAAGAAAAAGATTGTAACGGAAAGCGGGATTAGGCTCCTAAAAAACTATTGCTTGATAAACTTGAAATTTTTGTTTCCTTCCTGTGTTTTGATTATTAACATATAAACCCCACTTGGAAGTTTGGAAACATCGATTTTGGATTTGGAGTCCGATAGCATTTGTTTACCGCTCAAATCATATATATAGACTTTCTGGATGTTGTATTTGGTGCTTACAATATTCAAATAATCTGATGTGGGATTGGGATAGATATTAAAATATTTTACTGTTTCTGCCGTTCCGAGAACTTTTACCAATGAAATGGGCTCTCTGAAAAGAGACAAATCGAAGACCGTTGAATTGTTTAAAACAGAATAGGTGTATGCTTCTACAGTGTAAGTGGCATAATCTTCTTCTTCCACACTTGCGAAATTGAGATCCGCATTGGTCGTATTGGTTTTCTGATCCAGATTTTTGAACCAAGTAAATGAATAATCACTATTAGCTAAAGATTGATCCAGTTTTGCTGATTGTCCAATGATGCCTAATACTTCTTTTTCTACATCATAGCGTTGTGGGGAGTAATTGAGTTCGGTCTGGACATTAAAATCTGTTATATAATTGTAAAGCTGAGGTTTTGTAAAACGGTTGTTGCAAATATGAGTAATAGGAGGAAGTTGATTATCCAAATCGCCAGAAAGTTGATTGCTGTTGAGGTTGAGCATTAATAATTTTGGCATACTTAAAAATTCTGAAGGAATATTGCCGGCAAGCAAATTATTATTCAAAAATAATTGCTGCAACTCTGTTAGGTTGGCGAGTAATGATGTGCTTCCAGAGATTTTATTTCTTCCGAGATTAAGGGTTTTGAGTTTCTTAAGCGAGGCAATTTGTGTTGGAATCTGAGATAGTTGATTATTTTCCAAAGATAACCACTCTAGGTTTGTGAGTGTTGAAAGACCAGATGTATTACGCTCCGTTATATTATTGTTACTTAGATTAAGGCTTTTGATCTGTGTGCTTTGTGAAACTTGAGTTGGAATTTGACTTAAGCCAGTTCCTGCAAGTGATATGGTTGTTAATTTAGGCAGTCCAGAAAGATTCCCATAAGAATTGTTAGGAATTGGATTGTTGTCTAATATTAATGTTTCGAGATTGTTAAAAGTTGCAATTTTTGAAGGGATATTGGACAAGTCTAGATCTGCGGCATTTAAAATTCGGATGTTGTTGAAATTCTGAAGTAGCCCATTCACATCAGGAATTGTAAACTTGTTTCCGCCTAGGCCAAGATCTTCCAAATTAAAAAGCCCAGATAATGTAATTGTAGGATTCCCTTCCAATCTATTATTACTGATATCTATTTTTGTCAATAGACTTAGAGAAGAAAGTCCCATTGCAACTTCGCCAGTTAGCTTATTATTACTTAAGTCTAGTTTGGTTAGCTTTGGAAAAGAGCCTATATAAGTTGGGAAAGTTCCGCTGAGAGCATTTCCAGAAAGGTTCAGTTCTATGACAGCTCCATTTTTGACGGAAACACCAAACCAGTTTCTTGGGTCTTTTTCTAGATCCCAGTTTCTGTTCCAGTTTTCCCCATTTGTGGAATTGTAAATGTTGATAAGCGCACTCCTTTCTGCATTAGAAATACTCCATTGTGCAAATATGAAATTTGAAATCAATAAAAAGAATAAAATTTTTTTCAAATGTATATAAGATTAAAGGGCAAATATAATGGATAATCGAATTGGATTGTTTGTTTTTTGAAAAATTAATGATTATTTTAATTGTAATGATTTAGGTTAATAAAAATAAAATCCAGCTTTGAGAAACTGGATTTTATTATCGATAATTTATTTTTTTACTTACCAAGATAAGAATTATACATCCAAACCTCTTTTTCCTGTTCTGTGATGTAGTCGCTCATTTGAGAGTTGGTTCCTTCATCTCCGGCTTTGTCTGTTAGGTCTAGTAATTCTCTTTGAAGATCAATCACAACCTTGAATGAATTAAGAATGATTTCTACACTTTTATTTCCGTCACTTACTTCCTTACTTTCCTTGATGGTAGAAACTTTCAAATAATCTGAATAATTGTGAGCAGGAATTGCACCCAATGTTAAAATTCTTTCAGCAATCTCGTCTATTTTCAATACAAGACTATTATATAGTTCCTCGAATTTTGGATGAAGTGTGAAAAATTGTTCACCTTTTATATTCCAATGGGAACCTCTTGTGTTCTGATAGAAAACAGAATAGTTGGCTAAAAGGATGTTGAGTTTTTCAGAAATGTTTTTACAATCGGCTTCTTTTAGTCCGATTAATGTGGCATTTTTCATTATAATTAAGTTTAATTGATTTTAAAATAAGTTATAAAGTTATCATCAATAATCTCTCCAAAAATGTTTTTTCTGAGCTTAATTTGATTAAAATATCACAAGCAACAGATTGAAAAATTCTATCATTAATTATTTTTCTCTAACTACTTGTAGATTAAAAAATTATTCATATTTTTGCACCCTAAAATAAAAAGCAATTAAATGCCTACTATTCAACAATTAGTTAGAAAAGGAAGAGTCGCACTTACCAAGAAGAGTAAATCGGCTGCCCTTGATTCTTGTCCACAAAGACGAGGTGTATGTACGAGAGTATATACTACCACTCCTAAGAAACCTAACTCTGCACTTAGAAAAGTTGCAAGGGTAAGACTTTCAAACGGTAAAGAAGTTAACGCCTATATCCCAGGTGAAGGACATAATCTTCAAGAGCACTCGATAGTATTGGTACGCGGGGGGAGAGTTAAAGATTTACCAGGTGTAAGATACCACATCGTAAGAGGTGCGTTGGATACAGCTGGGGTGAACGGAAGAACACAAAGAAGATCTAAGTACGGAGCTAAGAGACCAAAACCAGGTCAAGCAGCTGCACCAACTAAAGGTAAGAAAAAGTAATCATTAAATAAGGTACAGAAACAATGAGAAAGACAAAAGCGAAAAAAAGACCGTTGTTACCGGATCCAAAGTTTAATGATCAATTGGTAACGAGATTCGTAAACAACTTGATGCTTGATGGTAAGAAGTCAATCGCATTCAAAATATTCTATGATGCATTAGATATCGTAGAAACTAAAAAAGGAGAAACTGAGAAAACAGCCCTTGAAATCTGGAAAGATGCATTAACAAACGTTATGCCTCACGTAGAAGTACGTTCTAGAAGAGTAGGTGGAGCAAACTTCCAGATTCCTATGCCAATCAGAGCTGATAGAAAAATTTCTATGGCTATGAAATGGTTAATTAGCTACTCTAAAAAGAGAAATGATAAGTCTATGGCTTTGAAATTAGCTAACGAAGTTGTAGCAGCTTCAAGAGAAGAAGGTGCAGCTTTCAAAAAGAAAACTGATACTCACAAAATGGCGGAAGCTAACAAAGCGTTTTCACACTTTAAATTCTAATCTGAAATGGGTAGAGATCTTAAATTTACAAGAAATATTGGTATTGCTGCGCACATTGATGCAGGTAAAACTACCACTACAGAAAGAATTTTATTCTATACAGGTGTAAATCACAAAATTGGAGAGGTTCACGATGGTGCTTCTACAATGGACTGGATGGAGCAGGAAGCTGAAAGAGGTATTACTATTACTTCTGCGGCTACGACTTGTTCTTGGAACTTTCCTACAGATCAAGGTAAAAAATTACCAGATACAAAAGCTTACCACTTCAACATCATCGATACACCGGGACACGTTGACTTCACAGTAGAGGTTAACAGATCTTTGAGAGTATTAGATGGATTGGTATTCCTTTTCTCTGCAGTAGATGGAGTAGAGCCTCAGTCTGAAACAAACTGGAGACTTGCTGACAACTACAAAGTTGCTAGAATGGGATTCGTAAACAAAATGGACAGACAAGGAGCTGACTTCCTTAACGTGGTAAACCAAGTTAAGACAATGTTAGGGTCAAACGCAGTTCCAATCGTTTTACCAATCGGTGCTGAAGAAGATTTCAAAGGTGTTGTAGACTTAATTAAAAACAGAGCGATCATCTGGGATGAGGCTGGACAAGGTGCTACTTTCGAGGTAGTTCCAATTCCGGAAGACATGAAGGATGAGGTTCTAGAATATAGAGAGAAATTAGTAGAAGCTGTTTCTGAATATGACGAAACTTTGATGGAGAAATTCTTCGAAGATCCGGATTCAATTACAGAAGAAGAAATCAATGCTGCATTGAGAGCTGCTACTATCGATTTATCTATTATCCCGATGACTTGTGGTTCTTCATTCAAGAACAAAGGAGTACAGTTTATGTTGGATGCAGTATGTAAATACTTGCCTTCTCCATTGGATAAAGATGATATCAAAGGTACAGATCCAAGAACTGACGCTGAAATCACAAGAAAACCTTCTGTAGATGAGCCTTTCTCTGCATTAGCATTTAAGATTGCTACCGATCCATTCGTAGGAAGATTAGCATTCTTCAGAGCATACTCTGGAAGACTAGATGCTGGTTCTTATATCTTGAACACGCGTTCAGGAGATAAAGAAAGAATCTCTAGAATCTATCAGATGCACGCTAACAAGCAAAACCCAGTAGAATATATTGAAGCTGGTGATATTGGTGCTGCTGTAGGTTTCAAATCTATCAAAACTGGTGATACAATGTGTGACGAGAAAAACCCAATCGTTCTAGAATCGATGGTTTTCCCTGATCCGGTAATTGGTATCGCTGTTGAGCCTAAAACTAAAGCTGACCAGGATAAAATGGGTAACGCTCTAGCTAAATTGGCTGAAGAAGATCCTACTTTTACAGTAAGAACTGACGAAGCTTCTGGACAAACGATTATCTCTGGTATGGGTGAGCTTCACTTGGATATCATTGTTGACCGTATGAAAAGAGAGTTCAAGGTTGAAGTTAACCAAGGACAACCTCAGGTAGAGTACAAAGAGAACTTAACAAAAACTGCCAACCACAGAGAGGTTTACAAAAAGCAATCTGGAGGTAAAGGTAAATTTGCTGATATCGTATTCGAACTAGGACCTGCAGACGAAGGTAAAATTGGTTTAGAATTCATCAATGAGATCAAAGGTGGTAACGTTCCTAAGGAATTTGTTCCTGCAATTGAAAAAGGCTTTAAAGCTGCAATGAAAAACGGTCCATTGGCTGGTTTCGAAGTTGAAGGAATTAAAGTTACTCTTAAAGATGGATCTTTCCACGCAGTGGATTCTGATGCACTTTCTTTTGAATTAGCTGCTAAGCTTGGTTTCAAAGAAGCTGGTAAAGCTGCTAAACCAGTAATCATGGAGCCTATTATGAAATTGGAGGTTGTAACTCCAGAAGAATATATGGGTAACATCATTGGTGACCTTAACAAGAGAAGAGGTACAATCAGTGGACAAGAAGAAAAGAACGGTGCCGTTGTTATCAAAGGTTCAGTTCCATTGTCTGAAATGTTTGGTTATGTTACTACTCTAAGAACACTTTCATCAGGAAGAGCTACTTCTTCTATGGAATTAGAGAAGTATCAAGCTACTCCACAAAACGTTGCTGAAGATATCATTGCTAAAGCAAAAGGTTAATTTTTAAAGTACAAGAAATGTCACAAAGAATCAGAATAAAATTAAAATCTTACGATTACAACTTGGTAGACAAGTCTGCTGAGAAAATCGTAAAAACGGTAAAGGCTACTGGTGCTGTTGTAAACGGACCTATTCCATTGCCAACGAATAAGAGAATCTTCACAGTGTTGAGATCTCCGCACGTAAACAAGAAAGCAAGAGAGCAGTTCCAATTATCAGCTCACAAGAGATTGATGGATATCTACTCTTCTTCTTCTAAAACTGTTGATGCTCTAATGAAATTAGAACTTCCTTCAGGAGTTGACGTAGAAATTAAAGTGTGATAATAGAGCATTTGGCTTATCATATTATACAAATCCCTTTTCGAAAGAAAAGGGATTTTTTTTGAAATATGATAGTATTATATTTGGAGAATTGAAGCTGAGATAAACGAATTGATTAGAGTATAATTGATAAAAATCCTCAATTAAGTTTATAAAAATATAATTAATTATTACAAAATTGATAGAAACATACTTCTATTTTATTAATCTTTTCTTTTTTAATATTAACTTCAATTCTTCAAATATTATCATATGAAAAACAATAATCTCTTCGAAAGATTCTCCAATTTGGCTACTAATTTTACAGGCAGTTCTTATGCATTTATAAGCGCTGTCCTTATTGTATTGATTTGGGCAATTTCTGGTCCTGTTTTCAATTATTCAGAAACTTGGCAATTGGTGATTAATACAGGGACAACAATTATTACATTCTTGATGGTTTTCTTAATCCAAAAAGCTCAAAATAAGGATAGTAAAGCTATTCAATTAAAACTCAACGAATTGATTGCAGCAAGCAAACAAGCAAGTAATCGGATGGTAGATATTGAGGATCTTACGGAGAAAGAACTAGATCAGCTTCATCAATATTTTGTGAAAATTGCGGAGTTGTCTAAGCAAGAAGGTAATTTTCATAAATGCTACTCCATAGATGCAGCGGTGAAAAAACATAATAGCAAATTAGAAAATTAACTTTTTTTAAGAAAACTGAGATTTGTCAATGTATAAAAGTTATTTAGAATTAATAAAAATAATATTTTTGCTTCAAATTTAAACAATGAAGAAAACGTTAGCAGTCTCATCGGTAGTACTCGGGGTTATTTTTGCAAATGCCCAGCAAGTGAAAGATACTCTCAAAAAAGAAAAAGAAATTGAAGAAGTAGAACTTTTCGGTGAAAAGAAAAAGCAACCTCAAGGTCTAGAAGCGATTACGAGATTACCGCTTAAGACAAGAGATCAGATACAAAGTATTTCGGTAGTTTCTCATAAAGTAATTGAACAATTGGGAGGTCTTACTGTTACAGATGTTGCTAAAAACGTTCCGGGTGTCACTTTGTTTTCGAGCTATGGTGGCGGAAGCGAGAGTATGTCAATCCGTGGTTATAGAGGTGTTCCTGTTCTTAAAAATGGGGTACATTTAGATTCAGATTTCCGTACGGCTGGGATGATTACAGATATGCAAGGCGTAGAAAGTATTCAGGTTATCAAAGGTTCGGCAGCAGTTAGCCAAGGTATTGGTAACGGTCTTGGTTCTGCTGGAGGCGTTATTAATGTGGTGACCAAAAGACCACAGTTCATCAATCAAACTAGTGTAGGTTTCAGATACGGAAGTTGGGATTTTTATCGTCCAACTTTAGACTTCCAAAGAGTTTTAGATTCTGAAGGAAAAGTAGCGGTTAGATTAAATGCTGCTTATCAGAATAACAATTCTTTCAGAAGTCACGTACAGGGAGAAAGAATTTATGTTAATCCATCCATTACTTATCGTCCAGATGATAAAACGGAGATTAATGTTGAAATGGATTATCTAAATGATAATAGAACGCCGGACAGAGGAACAATCAATGCGGCTCCAGGAAATGTAGAAGCATTGTATCATATGCCCAAAGGTAAGTTTCTAGGCTATTCTTCAGATTATTCAAAAACAGAGACTTTTAACTTTGCAACGACAGTTACGAGAAAACTTACAGATAAATTAAAAGCTAGAGTTGCTTTTATTAGTTCGAATAGTAATTCAGATTCTGAAAGTTCTTCGGTTTCTTTACCACAAGGCGGTACGGATTATAACATCAGACAAAGAATTATCGGTAAATCTGAAAGTGAAGATATCAACAGAGTTTTGCAGTTAGACTTCATTGGACAGGATATTAAAACAGGCTTTATCAACCACACTTTCCAAGTTGGATTTGATTGGAGAGAAACTGAAACGTCAGCAATTAATTATAATGCCTATAAAAACTCAATTTCTGATGCTAATTTAATCACCGCGAGATCAAGAACTGTTAATACGCCTACTGGTTCTGTAACGTATGCAGCTAATCCATTAGATACATTTGATGTGGTTAATGGTTCTATTTCTAATACTTTGCCCGTGAATGTTGTTTACGAGAGTCTTGGAAGATCTAATCCTATTTTGACACCTAGTATTGGTGCATTAGCACAAGACGTGATGTCTTTTGGGAAATATGTAAAAGCGCATTTGGGATTAAGATATAGTAGATTGAGTGGTTCTAGCAGTAGAATTGTTGATACTTGGAATCCTCAGTTTGGTCTGATTGTTTCTCCGGTAGAAAACATCAATGTATTTGGTTCTTACACCACCACAACATCCCTTCGTTCTGTGAATCAGATTTTACAAGCAGGAGGAAACGTAGGAGCGTCTCATACAAAACAATGGGAAGCGGGAATCAAATCGGATTGGTTTAATGAGAAACTAAGATTTAACGTTACATTATTTGATATTAACTCAGATAATCTTTCTTTCCAAATTTTAGATTCCAATTATAATCCAGTTCAGGATGCCAACAAGAATATCCTATACGGAATTGCTGGAAATCTAAGAAGAAAAGGAATGGAGGTTGAAGCAATCGGAAGGATTCTTCCTAACTTACAGATAATGGCTGGTTGGGCGTATGTAGATGCTCAAAATCAAAACAGTCCTTCTTACGTCAATGGTTCAGCGCCTATGAACACGCCGAAGCACACAGCAAACGGTTGGTTGAATTATAAATTTAATCAAGGTTTATTGGATAGACTTGACATTGGAGCCGGAATTTATTATGTAGGAAAACGTCCGGTGGATGAGTGGACTCAGAAAACATTTACCGCAGGACATATTAACAGTGTTGCTCCGGGAGTACAACCATTCGATATGCCAGAATACACAACTGTTGATGCACAAGTGGGTTATAGCCTGAAAAACGGAATTGGACTAAGAGTATTCTTCAATAATATCTTTGATACCGTTGGATATAGTTCTTATTTCCGAGGCGGTTATATCGATCAGATACAGCCAAGAAACTTTGCTGCTCAGATCAGTTACAAGTTCTAACATTTTAAGAACACCAATCAATTTTATATAGTAAAAGAAAGATTATCGCAATGATAATCTTTCTTTATTTTAAGCTTCTGATAATGTTGCCTTTGTCGGTAATCAAAACATAGCTGTATTCGGGGAATTGTTTCATCAATTTCTTGCCTTTTTTCTTTCCCAAAACAATTAATGAAGTACTGAAACCATTGGCGGTAGTTGCATCTGGACCAATGATGGTCACGCTGGTCAATCCAGTAGAAGGTATCCCTGTTTTGGGATTGATGATATGAGAATAGCGTTTCCCATTGATCTCGACAAACTTTTCATAATTACCCGATGTGGTCATAGACATCTCTGTTTTTTTCTGAATCACAGCTGCCACTTTGCCGTTACGGAAAGGATTGTTTACCCCAATTGCCCAAGCATCTCCATTGGGTTGAGTTCCCCAAGTAGAGATATCGCCAGAAGCATTGATGATGCCGCCCAAAACACCCGCTTGTTTCAGTAGCGTTCTGGCGCGATCTGCCGCATAGCCTTTGCCAATGGATCCAAATCCGATTTTCATCCCTTTGTTTTTTAAGAATAGAGTAGAGTTGATGCTGTCGATTTCGATGTTTTGATAACCGACATTTCGGATAGAAGATTGGATCGCCTCAGCATTGGGCAAGGTTTCCATTGTATCATCGAATTTCCAGATTTTGTCCATTGCCACAATACTAATATCAAA
Organism: Epilithonimonas hispanica; assembly: GCF_003385395.1. GTDB lineage: Bacteria > Bacteroidota > Bacteroidia > Flavobacteriales > Weeksellaceae > Epilithonimonas > Epilithonimonas hispanica. Next base: position 70,735 of record NZ_QNUG01000011.1, read on the forward strand.
AGCCCCATCGGTCAGTTTTGAGAATTGGAGTGCCATTTTGGTAAGGTCGATGACTTCTTGATCTACTTTCACAGGTTGGATGCCAGCATTGCGGTTGACTTGTGAGATTGGTGTTTCCGGTCGCCACTCAGAGATGAGATTTTCTATTCGGGTGATTTCGGTAATGGCTTTATCAATGGCTTGTTCTGCAGATATAGAGTCTTTTTCAACCACCGTAATCTCGAATTGACTACCCATCAAGGTCAAGGTTCTGATCCTCTGAACTTGCGCCAAAGCCATTGATGAAATACTGAATATCGAGATTAAAAATAGTTTTGCAATGCTGTTTTTCATATTGGCAAAGATAAGCGGGTTTTGGATAATCGTGAAATTAACAACGAACTCCGAAGGAATTCAATCTTAAGACTTTGGATCGATGGAATGAATAATTATGAGGACTTCACCAAGTCTATTATCTCTCATCTATTATCTTTTCATCTACTTCATTAATAACAATCCGTAAGAATCTGCCCCTTACTTTTATAATCACCAAGAGAAGTTCCTTTCTTCAAACAAATGTCGTCTAATAAGGTTTCGACATCGTGTTGCATTCTCAGCGAACCACAAATCATAATGGTTCCGCCACTTTGAAGAAGTTGGTAGAAATACTCGGCATCTTTTTCAATAAGGTGCATCACATACTCGGCTTGTTCTTCTTTGGAGTAAGCAAATTGAAAATCCGAAAGTTGTCCTTTTTCTTTTTGATGTTCCAAAAACTGAGTATAACGGCGACTTAATTCACTCGACTTTCTGAACCCACAGTAGAGGCGGATATCTTTCTTTTTGGTATTTTCATCAATCATTCCAAGGAAAGGCGCAATCCCGGTTCCGTTGGCGATTAATGCGATTGATTTAGGATTTTTAGGAATATGAAAATCCGAATTTTTAATAAGTCTCGCCTTGATTTCTTGTCCTTCTTCCAATCGGTATAAATAGCAAGAACCTAATCCGTTGTCGAATAATTTGACAATCAGTTGCAGGCTGTCATCTACTTTTCCTACAGAGTAGAATCTTTCCTTGTGGTCATTGTCGGGATAGACGGTAAGCAAATCTCCGGATTGGTACTTCTGTCTGGAAGTTGGTTTTAGATTGAGTTTAAAAGTTGTGGCTTCTTCCACCACTTCGGATTTTCCTACGACTTTAAATGTTGATAAAGATGGAATTTTAGGAGCATAAAGCGAAGGTGCAGATGCAATCGGAATCAGGCTTTCTGCACTCCATTCTCTTGCCCATTCAGCAAACTCGTGCGTCGAACGGTCATTAACGGTATGTAGTGGAATCAGTGGTTTTGCCCAAGTGGTTTCAGACAGATGTTGATTAATTTTCTCTGCAAAAGCACAAAACTCCTCATATGATTTGGAACCAAATCCAACGATAGAGTAATGAACGTCTTGATTTTGCGGAATCTTATCTACTAATTTCAAAAACTGAGACGCATTAGTCGGCGGATCTCCCAAACCGTAAGTAGAAGCAAAAATGACTAATTGTTTTGCATTCGGGAAAAGCTCGTAATGATTGAGTTCTGCCAAATACGACTTTTTTCCGGATGATAATAATTGTTCATGAACATTAGAAGCAAAATTCAAGGTGGTTCCGTTTTCTGAACCGACGAACAGAATTATTTCTGCCTGATTTGGTTTAAATTTATTCTTAATTTTAGATCGACTTCTTCTGAAAGTAATGGCAAATCCAGACCAAATGAACATCAGAATATTAGCAGATGATAATCCCAAAACGGTTGCCCAAATCCAATTGGTTCTTCCGGTGTGGAGATCGAGACTTAGATTTTCATAGACCGTTATTAAAGGATATTTTTCCTCTTTTTCAATCGTGCCCGTGATTTGGTTAACGGTTATTTCTCTGTCTTTTAATTTCAGAACAAAGAATTCCTCTGGCTCATCTTCTACAAAAGGAAATTCGATTTTCTGAACATCTTTTAATAAGGTAGATTTAAAAATATCAAAATCCTGTAACTTCTTTTTTTCTTGATTAGTAGATTTGAAACTCTTGATTTTCTCGGGTTCGCTTTTCTTGATGATTTCAAAACGTACCAGAAAAAGATAAGTCGCCGTGATGGAAACGATAAGAATCGGAATCAATAACAATCTCCCAGAAACCACGTGGTAATATTGAGAAAAAGAATCTTTGTTGATTTTCCCAAAGAAATTTCGGAAGCTCTTTTGTCTTTTTAGAATTAATATTAATCCTGAAATGGTAATTAACATTAATAAAAAAGAAACAATCCCAACCACAAATCTCCCCGTTTCTTTCAAAAATAATGAACGATGCAAAGATAAATTCCAATTGATGAACTCGCTTTTTTCAGTTGGTTTTCCTAAAATTTTTCCTGTTGTTGGATTGATATAAGCTTTTACATCTTTGCCGTCGTTGTCAATACCTTCCAGTAAAACAAAACGATTGTGATCTACAGTCAGCTCAATAATTTCCGGATAATGTTTTTTCAGTTCCGGAATCGCTTGGGAAAGTGAGATGGTATTGATGTCATCTGCCCGGAGTGGTTGCAGATTTTCCTGTGCGGCGTTATATGCCAAAACAATCCCTGTTAACGATGCAAGAATCAGAAACAGAAATGTAACGACTGCCAACGCAAGGTGCGCCAGTCTCCAAACAGATGATGTCATTTTTCGGAATTAGATTTTGATCAATTTGGCATACTTGATATAGCCTTTTCCATCAGTTTTTTGGGTAATTCCATTGGTAGTTAAAGGAATTTCCAAATCCTGTACATGATATTTCTGGTCTTCTACAGCAGATTCGAAGCGGATTTTATATCCTTTGTTAAAATATTTGTCTTCTATTGAGAATGTCGTGATACTTCTATCGCCGCCAGCTACAGATGCGCCGGTGATGGCATTTAGTTTTGTTGGTTTTTTAGATTGTGCTTTGTGCCATTCTTTAAGTGTGTCGTACCATTTTTTATCTGGTCCCATCACATAAAGTGTTTTTTCGTATGCACCTTTTGGGTCGATCAAAGAAACTACAACATAAGCGCCTTCGCCTGTGTAGCTTGTCATTTGGAGCATACATTTGTATTTGGAAACCTGTGCTGAAGAAAATATTACAGCGAAAAAGGTCAAAATTCCGACTAGTTGAATTCTGAATGATGAAGTCATTTTTATTTTATTTTAAAAATTCGATAGAGGTGTTGTTCTTTTTTAGATATTCGTTTTCTGAAGCTAAGTCATAAGCGGTTTCATCAAACTCAGTTTTGATATCTTTTTTAGCGCCAAGACTGATGAGATATTTTAGAATCTCGTCATTTTTTGCGATAAGCGCCGCTTTGTGAAGTGCAGTCATACTTTCTTTATTCTTAGCATTTACATCAATCTTATATGGTTCTAATTTTTTTAGAAGGTCAAGATTGTTTTTTGCAATGGCGAGATGTAGCAACGTATTTCCATCTGCTTGTGGCGTCGCAAAGTTAATTCCTTTTGATTTTAGAAGCTCCATTTTTTCGGTTAAGTCATCTTTTGCATTTCCTCTTCCGCCAGCAGGATTGTAAGCTTGAATAATATGATAAGCCAAGTCATTTCCTTTTATATCTTTTATATTGATGTTGGCTTTGTTGTCTAATAGAAGAGCGATGACTTCCGCAGAACTACTTTTTACGGCTTCTGTTAAAGCAGATTCTCCTTTTGCGTTGATGGCGTTGATATCTTTGATTTTTGGAAGAATAGCTTTAATATTATTGATGTCTCTACCACCAGCCGCAATGATTAAAGCATTGTTTCCATCAACATCTTTTTGATTAGGATCAACACCTTTATTGATAAGGTAATCGATGATCTCCTTTTGGTTGGGTTTTCTTGCGACGATTTGCAGGGCCGTAGCTCCATCCTCATTGGTTGTTTTTGGATTTAATTTTAAATCATCCAGAAGGTATTGATAAACTGGCAATCCATTAGTATTAGTTCTTGTTCCCGAAGCTGCGTTGATCAAAGCGTAATCTGTGGCCTTGATATTTTTTGTACGTAAAGATTTTAAAATATCAAGATTGCCAAAACTTGTAGCATAATCGAAAGCTGTTCTTCCTTTGTTGTCTTTAGAATCCAAAGAAAGACCTTTTGACAAGAATAGTTTTTCCAGAGAGCCGTCTTTATCATTTCCTATGGCTAATAAAAGAATGTTGGCGTCGTTATGGTATTTAGTTTTTGGATCAACACCATTTTGAAAAAACAAGTCATAGATTTCTGCATTGGCTAGACCAAAATAAGCTGCAAAAGATATAGGCGTAAAACCTTTTGTGTCATATTTATTGGGGTTGTAGCCTTTTTTCAATAGGTAAGAGATGACTTCTTTGTTTCCGCTCATTGCAGCCCAATGCAAGTAAGTTCTTCCATCGTGTGTTAGTTGATCAACACTTTTCGCTTTTTCTAATAAGTAAATAATTACATCTGTAGAAGATCTATTATTAATAGAAAGTGCAGTTGGATCAAAAGCATTAGAATTAAATTCGTAAGGGTCGTTGCCTTTGTTGATTTCTGCTTTTACTTTTTCTATATCTGGTTTTGCTTTCCAGAAGTCAGCACTCAGAAGTGGATTTTTTTGCGCTTGGAAAAGCATACCTAATAATATGAAAGATGTGAGAAGTATCTTTTTCATTTTTAATTAATTTATTTTTATTAATTCTAAATAGCAAAAGTACAAATTAATCTTTTTAATGCTTTCTAATGAAACTGATTTTTGGCAGTTCTAGAATAAAATTTCATTTTCAAAATGTAATGTTCTGTTTTAAATGTTAACAGAACTACTTAAGATGGGGGGGCTTTGTCCAATTCTTATTGTTATAAGTTTACTTTTAAGCCTTAATTTTCTTAGAGTGATTATTCTGTCAAGATTTATTTGATGTTTTGTTTTTAAAATTGGTTTAGAATCTCGTAACTCACAAATTATCAAATAATTTCCTAAAAATATTTGTCAATATAAAAAATATTCATACATTTGCACACTCATTTTAGGGAAAGAGTATGCCTATTTCAGACATAGAATATTACGAAGACCACTAAAATGCTAAGTTTTAATATAATAGATATATAATAAATAATGTCAGGTATTATTGGTAAAAAAATCGGTATGACATCTTTGTTTGACGAAGCTGGGAAAAACATTCCTTGTACAGTTATTCAAGCTGGTCCATGCGCGGTTTTACAGGTCAGAACCGAAGAAGTTGACGGATATGTTGCTGTTCAACTAGGTTTCGATGACAAGAGTGAGAAGAACGTTGGTAAAGCGTTAGCTGGTCATTTTAAAAAGGCTGGTTCAACTCCTAAAGCTAAGTTGGTAGAATTCAGAAATGCGTTCGAACACGATGTTAAAATAGGAGATTTAGTAGAAGTTAACATGTTTGCAGAAGGTGAATACGTTGATGTAACAGGGACTTCTAAAGGTAAAGGTTTCCAAGGTGTTGTTAAAAGACACGGATTTGGAGGTGTAATGCAAGCAACTCACGGGCAGCACAACAGACTTAGAGCTCCAGGTTCTATCGGTGCTGGATCGGATCCTTCGAGAGTATTCAAAGGAATGAGAATGGCTGGTAGAATGGGAGGTGAGCAAGTAACTGTTCAAAACCTTCAGGTGTTAAAAGTGGATGAAGAACAAAATCTTTTAGTAGTAAAAGGCGCTGTTCCGGGAGCTAAAAATTCTTATGTAATTATCAAGAAATGGAACTAGTAGTATTAAATACATCAGGAAAAGAGACCGGAAGAAAAGTAACTCTTGACGAATCAGTTTTCGGAATTGAGCCAAATCAACACGCGGTTTACTTAGAGGTTAAACAATATCTTGCTGCTCAGCGTCAAGGTACTCATAAATCTAAAGAAAGAAGCGAAATCACGGCTTCTACTAGAAAGCTTAAGAAGCAAAAAGGTTCAGGATCTGCGAGATATGGTGATATCAAGTCGCCAACTTTCAAAGGTGGAGGTAGAGTTTTTGGTCCAAAACCAAGAGACTACAGATTCAAATTGAACAAAGCGCTTAAGAGATTAGCTAAAAAATCTGTTTTGTCTCAAAAATTGAGAGATAACAGTATCAAAGTTTTGGAGAACTTGAGTTTTGATGCTCCTAAGACAAAAGAATTCATCACATTGTTGGATGCTTTGACTCTTACAGGTAAAAAATCATTATTCGTACTTCCTGAAGCTAACAAGAATGTATATTTATCTTCAAGAAACTTGCCTAAAACAAGAGTATTGAATTATAACGAGATTTCTTCTTATGATTTAATCAATACAGGTGAGATTATCTTCTTAGAAGGTGCAGTAGAGAAATTTCAGGACAACTTAAAGAAATAAATCATGTCACTTATTATTAAACCAATTATTTCAGAAAAAGCAAACTATCTTACAGATCTAAGAGGTGCTTATTCTTTCTTGGTTGCTCCAAAAGCAAACAAGATCCAGATTAAAGGTGCTATTGAAGCAGCTTACGGTGTAAAAGTAGCGGACGTTAGAACGATGATTTATGCGCCTAAAGTTTCTGCTAAACATACAAAAAAAGGACTTCAAGTTGGGAAAACCAATAAATTGAAAAAAGCTGTTGTAACATTAGCAGCTGGAGAAGTTATTGATATTTTCGCAACTAATTAATTAATTATAAATAATAGTAATGTCTGTTAGAAAATTAAAACCTATCACCCCAGGACAGAGATTCAGAGTTGTTAACAATTTTGAGGAAATTACTACCAACAAACCAGAGAAATCTCTAACAGTTGGTATTAGTAAGTCAGGTGGACGTAACCAAACTGGTAAAATGACCATGCGTTACACCGGAGGTGGACACAAAAAGAAATACAGAATTATCGACTTCAAAAGAAACAAATTCGATGTTGAAGCAACGGTAAAAACTGTAGAATATGATCCAAATAGGACTGCTTTCATCGCGTTGGTGGAGTACGCAGATGGAGAGAAGAGATATATCATCGCTCCAAACGGGATCAAAGTTGATCAGAAAATTGTTTCTGGAGAAAACGTAGAACCTAACGTAGGTAACGCAATGAAATTGAAAAATATTCCATTGGGTACTGTAATCTCTTGTATCGAATTGAAGCCTGGACAAGGTGCAATTATGGCAAGAAGTGCTGGTTCTTCAGCTCAATTGACTTCTAGAGATGGAAAATATGCAATCGTTAAATTACCTTCTGGTGAGTCTAGAATGATTCTTACAGAATGTATAGCAATGGTTGGATCTGTTTCTAACGGTGATCATCAGTTAACTGTATCAGGTAAGGCTGGTAGAAGCAGATGGTTGGGTAGAAGACCAAGAACAAGACCAGTAGTAATGAACCCAGTTGATCACCCAATGGGAGGTGGTGAAGGACGTTCTTCTGGAGGTCACCCAAGATCTAGAAACGGTATGCCAGCTAAAGGTTACAAAACTAGAAAGAAAAACAAAGCGTCTAACCGTCATATCATATCTAAACGTAAATAATTATGGCAAGATCACTTAAAAAAGGACCATTTATTCATCACACTTTAGATAAAAAGGTTCAGGCAAATATAGAGTCTAACAAAAAGACTGTAATCAAAACTTGGTCTAGAGCGTCTATGATCTCTCCAGACTTCGTAGGTCAAACTATTGCTGTACACAATGGGAAATCTTTTATCCCAGTTTATGTAACAGAAAACATGGTTGGACACAAGTTAGGCGAATTTTCTCCGACAAGATCTTTCAGAGGTCACGGTGGTAACAAAAATAAAGGAGGTAGATAATCATGGGATCAAGAAAAAGAGAAAGTGCATTAGCACGTAAAATAGCAAACCAAGATGTGGCAAAAGCGTTACACAACGATTGCCCTTCTTCTCCTAGAAAAATGAGATTAGTTGCTGATATCATTAGAGGAGTAGAGGTTGAAAAAGCTCTATCTATTCTAAAATATTCAAAGAAAGCTGCTTCTGAGAAATTGGAAAAAGTATTACTTTCTGCGATTGCTAACTGGCAAACTAAAAACGAAGGTGCTGACATCGAGGAAGCAAACCTTATCGTTAAAGAAATATTTGTAGATAGTGCAAGACAATTGAAGAGACTAAGACCTGCTCCACAAGGTAGAGGTTACAGAATCAGAAAGAGATCAAACCACATTACATTAATCTTAGGTACTAAAAATTAATTCAAGGTATGGGACAGAAGACAAATCCAATTGGTAACAGATTAGGTATCATCAGAGGATGGGATTCTAACTGGTTTGGTGGTAAAAACTACGGTGATAGAATCGCTGAAGATTACAAAATCAGAAGATACCTTGAAGCAAGATTATCTAAAGGTGGTATTTCAAAAATCTTTATTGAAAGAACACTTAAATTAGTAACTGTAACTATCACAACTGCTAGACCAGGTTTAATCATCGGGAAAGGTGGACAGGAAGTTGATAAACTAAAAGAAGAATTGAAAAAATTGACTGGAAAAGATATCCAAATCAATATTTTCGAAATCAAGAGACCTGAGCTAGACGCAGTATTGGTTGCTGATAGCATCGCTAAGCAAATCGAAAATCGTATCTCTTACAGAAGAGCTGTGAAAATGGCAATCGCTTCTACAATGAGAATGGGAGCTGAAGGGATCAAAGTTCAGATTTCTGGAAGATTGAACGGCGCTGAAATGGCACGTTCTGAAAACTTCAAAGAAGGAAGAATTCCTTTATCTACTTTCCGTGCAGATATCGATTACCATATCGGTGAAGCATTGACTCAATACGGTAAGTTAGGTGTTAAAGTTTGGATTATGAAAGGAGAAGTGTACGGTAAAAGAGACCTTACTCCACTTGTAGGACAACAGAAAAAAGCGCCAGCTGGAGGTAGAAACGACAGAGGAGAAAGAGGCGACAGAAAACCAAGAAGAAATAATTAATAAAATTTTAGAGGATAGTTTTTAAATGACCGTTACTTTTTTAAAATCTAAATTCTAAAATCTAAAATTTAAGAAATTATGTTACAACCAAAAAGAACCAAATTCCGTAGAGTTCATAAGATGAAAATGAAGGGGATTGCTCAAAGAGGTAATCAACTTGCTTACGGAACTTTCGGAATCAAAGCTACAGAGGGAGCTTGGGTTACTGCAAGACAAATTGAAGCGGCGCGTATCGCAGCTACAAGATATATGAAAAGAGAAGGTCAACTATGGATCAAAATCTTCCCAGATAAGCCAATTACTAAAAAACCAGCGGAAGTACGTATGGGTAAAGGTAAAGGTGCTGTGGAATATTGGGTAGCTGTAGTAAAACCTGGTAAAATTATGTTCGAAGTTGGTGGTGTACCTTACGATGTAGCAAAAGAAGCTCTTAGGCTTGCTGCTCAAAAGTTACCAATCGTTACCAAGTTCGTAGTTGCAAACGATTTTGTTAAACCTCTATAATCTCTATTAAAATGAAAAACGCTGACATCAAAAATTTAAGCAAAGAGGATTTAATCAATCAATTGACTGAAGCTAAAGCTAACTATGCTAAAACTAAATTAGCTCACAAAATCAGTCCACTTGAGAATCCAATCTTAATCAGAGATTTGAGAAAAACAATCGCAAGACTTAACACAGAGTTAACTAACAAACAATAATTCCTTTTTACAATGGACAGAAATTTAAGAAAAGAACGTATTGGAGTAGTTTCCAGCAATAAAATGGAAAAGACTATTGTTGTTAGTGAAACTACGAGAGTGAAGCATCCAATGTACGGTAAATTCGTTTTGAAAACGAAAAAATATACTGCACACGATGAGAACAACGAGTGCACAGAAGGTGATACAGTTTTGATTACAGAAACTAGACCTTTGAGCAAGAGCAAAAGATGGAGATTAGTAAGAATCATTGAAAAAGCTAAGTAATAATGTTACAAACAGAATCAAGATTAAAAGTTGCTGATAACACAGGTGCAAAAGAAGTACTAGTGATCAGAGTTCTAGGAGGAACTAGAAGAAGATATGCTTCAGTTGGTGATAAAATCGTTGTTACTATCAAAGATTCTACACCATCAGGTAATGCTAAAAAAGGCCAAGTGTCTAAAGCAGTTGTAGTAAGAACTAAAAAAGCAGTTAGAAGAAAAGATGGATCTTACATCAAATTCGAAGACAATGCTTGTGTTTTACTAAACGCTGCTGGAGAAATGAGAGGAACACGTGTTTTCGGACCAGTTGCTCGTGAGTTGAGAGATAAAGAATATATGAAAGTTATTTCATTAGCTCCTGAAGTACTTTAATTTTAAAATTTACAAAAATGACAAAAGTTAAAATAAAAAGAGGAGACAACGTTATCGTTACTACAGGTAAAAACAGAGGTAGTAAAGGTGAAGTTCTTGAAGTAATTAGAAAAGAAGGTAAAGATCCTAGAGTTGTTGTTGCCGGTATTAATATCGTTAAAAAACATACTAAGCCATCTGCACAAAACCCTCAAGGTGGAATTGTAGAAAAAGAAGCTTCTTTACATATTTCTAACGTAGCACTTGTTGATAAAAACGGTAAAGCTACTAAGACTGGTACTAAAGTAGAAGGAGGTAAGAAAGTAAGAGTTGCTAAAACAACAGGTGAAACTTTATAATTTAGAATTACAATGGAATATATAGTAAGACCAAAACAAGCATATAAAGAGAAAATTGTTCCTGCAATGATGGAAGAATTTGGGTACAAATCAGTAATGCAAGTTCCTAAATTGTTGAAAATCGTTGTGTCACAAGGTTTGGGAGCTGCTACAGCTGACAAAAAAATCGTTGACTATGCAGTAGAAGAATTGACTGCAATTACAGGACAAAAAGCTGTTGGAACACTTTCTAAGAAAGATGAAGCAGCCTTCAAACTAAGAAAAGGAATGCCTGTAGGAGCAAGAGTAACACTTAGAGCTGATAAAATGTATGAGTTCCTAGATAGATTAACTTCTTCTGCACTTCCAAGAATTAGAGATTTTTCTGGAATCAAAGCTGAAGGTTTCGACGGAAGAGGTAATTACAACTTAGGTATTACTGAGCAGATTATCTTCCCAGAGATCGTAATTGACAAAGTGAAAAAAATCCAAGGGATGGACATCACTTTCGTAACAACTGCGAAAACTGATAAAGAAGCAAAATCATTATTAACTCACTTCGGTTTACCGTTCAAAAAGAACTAAGAAATGGCTAAAGAATCAATGAAAGCGCGTGAGCGCAAAAGAGAAGCTACTGTAGCTAAATATGCTGAAAAAAGAAAAGCTTTGAAAAAAGCTGGAGATTATGATGCATTACAGAAATTGCCTAAAAATGCTTCTCCTGTAAGATTACATAACAGATGTAAATTGACAGGTAGACCAAGAGGATATATGAGAACATTCGGTATTTCCAGAGTAACTTTCCGTGAAATGGCAAATAATGGTCTTATCCCAGGCGTTAAAAAAGCTAGTTGGTAAGCAATTAGAATTTTACAGCTGACTTCTATATTTTATAAGTCAGCTGTATTTTAATAAATAGAGGACAAAACTATAATGATTTTAAGATATTTGAAAATTTTTAATTATTATTAATTTTTTTGTACTTTTGCACCCGCTCAGTAAATTAATATTTTCTGAGAGTTAAACTTAGTTTTGACTATGTTTATTAAAGTTAATTGAATTTTAGAAAATCAAAGTGACAGTTAAGTTGTTGAGATACTGTAAATAAAGAGTTTTTTGGGAGAGTTATTCGAACTAAATTATCTTTAATTTTCAAGTCTTTTCAATACTGGTTGTCATTAACCAATAATTTAATAATAAAGAAATGGTAACAGATCCAATTTCAGATTTCCTAACAAGAGTAAGGAACGCACAAAGCGCAGGCCACAAAGTGGTGGAAATTCCTGCATCGAAAATCAAAAAAGAGATCACTAAGATTCTTTTTGACCAAGGTTATATCTTGAACTACAAGTTCGAGGACAACGCGGTTCAAGGAGCTATCAAGATCGCTTTGAAGTATGATAAGCAAACGAACAAACCAGCTATCAAGTCTATTCAAAGAGCTTCTAGACCAGGTCTACGTCAGTACAAAGGTTCTGAGGAACTTCCAAGAGTACTTAACGGACTAGGTGTAGCTATCATCTCTACTTCTAAGGGAGTAATGACTGATAAAAAAGCTAGACAAGAGAAAGTAGGAGGTGAAGTAATTTGCTACGTATATTAATTTTTTAAAACAAGGAAAATGTCAAGAATTGGTAAAGCAATTATAGAAGTTCCTGCTGGAGTTACAGTTTCTGAAAAAGAAGGTGTTGTAACGGTAAAAGGTCCTAAAGGAGAGTTATCTCAGGAACTTACAGGAGGGATTAGCTTCGCACAAGAAGACGGTGTACTTACATTCACACGTCCTTCTGATTCAAAAGAACATAAAGCGCTTCACGGTTTATACAGAGCGCTTATCAACAATATGATTGTTGGTACTTCTACAGGATTCACTAAGCAATTAGAACTTGTAGGAGTTGGATACAGAGCATCTCACAATGGTCAAAGATTAGAATTGGCTCTTGGATTTTCTCATGGTATCATATTGGAACTTCCAAAAGAAGTTACAATAGATACATTGACTGAAAAAGGGAAAAACCCGATCATTACATTATCTTCTTACGATAATCAACTTCTTGGAATGGTGGCTGCGAAGATTAGATCTTTCAGAAAACCTGAGCCTTACAAAGGAAAAGGTGTGAAATTCGTGGGTGAAATCATCAGAAGAAAAGCCGGTAAATCTGCATAAAATTTAAGAAAATGGCATTAACAAAAGTTGAAAAACGAATCAGAATCAAAAGAAGAGTAAGAGGAAAGATTTCAGGATCTGCATCTTTACCAAGATTATCTGTATTCAAAAGTAATAAAGAGATCTACGCTCAATTGGTAGATGACAAAGACGGAAAAACATTAGTATCTGCATCTTCTAGAGAGAAAGGAGTAGACGCTAAAGGAACGAAAACTGAAGTATCTGTGGCGGTAGGTAAAGCTATCGCAGCTAAAGCTAAAGCAGCAGGTATCGAAAATGTTGTATTTGATAGAAATGGTTTCGTATACCACGGTAGAGTGAAGGCTCTTGCTGACGGTGCTAGAGAAGCTGGTCTTAAATTCTAATTTTAAAAATCTAGAAAACATGGTAGATAGTAATATAGAAAGAGTTAAACCTGGAGGATTAGAATTAAAAGATCGTCTGGTTGCTGTTAACAGAGTAACTAAAGTAACCAAAGGTGGTAGAGCATTCGGATTTTCTGCAATTGTTGTTGTAGGAAATGAGGATGGAATTATCGGATACGGACTAGGTAAATCTAAAGAAGTAGCTTCTGCAATTGCTAAGGCAGTAGAAGATGCTAAGAAAAACTTGGTAAAAGTTCCAGTAATCAACCATACAATTCCTCACCAGACTTCTGCAAGATATGGTGGTGCTGATATCTTCTTGAGACCAGCATCTCACGGTACAGGACTTATCGCAGGTGGTGCGGTAAGAGCGGTATTGGAATCTGCAGGTGTACACGATGTATTGTCAAAATCTAAAGGTTCTTCTAACCCTCACAATGTTGTGAAAGCTACTTTCAATGCATTGTTGGATATCAGAAGACCAGAAGAAATTGCAAGAATGAGAGGAGTTTCTTTAAGTAAAGTGTTTAACGGTTAATCAATATAGCAATGGCAACAATCAAAGTAAAATTAGTTAGAAGTGCTATTAATCGTTCTAAAACTCAAAAAAGAACACTTGAAGCACTAGGATTTAAAAGACTTCAACAAGTTGTAGAACACGAAGCTACGCCTTCTATTTTAGGAATGATCGCTTCTGTAAGTCACTTATTAGAAGTTCAGAAATAAGAACAATAGACATAGAGAAAAGAGACTAGTTTTTGCAGTCTCTTGTCTCTTATCTTTTAATCTATAATCTCAATACAACAATGAATTTAAATAATTTAAAACCATCAGCTGGCTCTACTTTTAGCACAAAAAGAATTGGTAGAGGTCAAGGAAGCGGATATGGTGGTACTTCAACAAAAGGACATAAAGGTCAAAAAGCTAGAGCTGGTTATTCTCAGAAAATCGGTTTCGAAGGTGGACAGATGCCTTTGCAAAGAAGATTACCAAAATTTGGTTTCAAAAATATTAATAGAAAAGAGTTTAGAGCAATCAATCTTGATACTATCCAAACTTTGATCGATACTAAAAACATCACTGGTGATATCACTAGAGAAGTATTAGTAGAAAACGGTCTTGCATCTAAAAACGAATTAGTAAAAATCTTAGGTAGAGGTGATTTGAAATCTGGTGTTTCTATCTCTGCTGACAAGTTTACTAAGTCTGCTGAAGAAGCAATCAACAAAGCAGGAGGTAAAGCAATTACTCTTTAATTAATAATAATGAAAGAATTTATACAAACACTTAAAAACATTTGGAGTCTAAAAGAGCTGAGGGATAAAATTTTCCTGACACTTTCTTTGGTCCTTGTGTATAGATTCGCATCATATGTTTCTCTTCCTGCAATTAATACTGCAGAAGTAGGGAACTTATTACAACATTACCAAAATCAAGGCGGGAACCAACAAGGGGCCGGCCTTTTGGGTTTATTGTCTTCTTTCACAGGTGGAGCATTTAGCCGTGCTTCTATCATGGCATTAGGAATTATGCCATATATCTCTGCTTCTATTATTGTGCAATTGATGGGAATGGCTATTCCTTATCTTCAGAAGTTACAAAAAGACGGAGAAAGTGGAAGGAATACATTGAACCAAATTACCAGATGGTTAACTATTGGGGTTTGTCTTGTACAAGCGCCTTCTTATTTAACTTCTGTTACGCAATATTTCTTGCCTTATTCACAGTTTGGATCAGCCTATTATATAGATCCAGCATCATTAATGTTTTGGTTACCGAGTATTATTATCTTGGTAGCAGGATCAGTATTTGCAATGTGGTTAGGAGAGAAGATTACTGACAAAGGTATTGGTAATGGTATTTCTATCTTAATTATGGTGGGTATCCTTGCGGATCTTCCAACAGCATTTTATCAAGAGATTCTTACGCAGAATGGTAAAGGTGGTTTAGGAAGCATCATGATTTTAGTAGAAATTATATTCTGGTTATTGGTCATTCTATTAGCTATTGTTTTATCTGTAGCTGTAAGAAAAATTCCAATCCAGTATGTAAGTAGAGCTCAAGCAAGAGGTGGTGTTAGCAGAAACTTGATGGATGGTGCTAGACAGTGGATTCCATTAAAAGTGAATGCTGCAGGTGTAATGCCAATCATCTTTGCACAAGCATTGATGTTTGTACCAGGATTACTTACAAAAGTAGACGAATCTAACACGTTTTTGGCTGGTTTCAAAAATGTTTTTAGCTGGCAGTACAACGTATTGTTTGCGTTATTGATTATAATTTTCTCATTTTTCTATACAGCAATTACCATTCCTGTAAATCAGATGGCTGACGATTTGAAGCGTAATGGTGGGCTTATTCCTAAGGTAAGACCTGGAAAAGAAACGGCAGATTATCTAGATGATATTTTATCAAAAATAACCTTGCCTGGTGCAATATTTTTATCTATCTTTGCAGTCCTTCCGGCAATAGTGCACGGAGCGTTTGTTCAGACAGATAGATTTGCTCTCTTTTTTGGGGGTACTTCGTTGTTAATTATGGTTGGAGTTATCTTGGATACTGTGCAACAAATTAACACATATCTGCTGAACCATCATTATGATGGGTTGATGCAATCTAAATTATCAAGATCATCAAACCTTTAATAAAGTAAATGGCTAAACAGAAACATATAGAACAAGACGGCGTAATAACGGAAGCACTTTCCAATGCGCAGTTCCGTGTAGAGCTAGAGAATGGGCATGTATTAATTGCCCATATTTCTGGTAAAATGAGAATGCATTATATTAAACTCTTACCTGGAGACAAGGTAAGACTCGAACTCTCTCCTTATGACTTGACTAAAGGGAGAATAACTTTTAGATATTAAAATTAACAAAATGAAGGTTAGAGCATCTATCAAAAAAAGAAGTGCTGATTGCAAAATTGTACGCAGAAAAGGTGTACTTTTCGTAATCAACAAGAAGAACCCTAAATTTAAACAAAGACAAGGTTAAGAACCGCAATTAAATTATGGCGAGAATTTCAGGTATTGATTTACCAAAGAACAAAAGAGGCGTTATCGGTCTTACTTACATCTACGGTGTTGGAAGAAGTACTGCTTCAGAAATTTTGAAAAGCGCTGGAATCAGCGAAGACAAGAAAGTCAACGAATGGAATGACGATGAATTGGCAGCAATCAGAACTTATATCTTAGACAACGTAAAAGTTGAAGGAGAATTGCGTTCTGAAGTGCAATTGAATATCAAGCGATTGATGGACATAGGATGCCAACGAGGAATACGTCACAGACTAGGACTACCTTTAAGAGGCCAGAGAACGAAAAACAACTCTAGAACCCGTAAAGGAAAGAGAAAAACTGTTGCTAACAAGAAAAAGGCAAGTAAATAATCGTTAGGAATTATGGCAAAACAAACTAAAGTAGTTAAAAAAAGAAAAGTAAAAGTTGAGGCTATTGGTGAAGCGCATATTCAAGCTTCTTTCAATAACATCATCATTTCTTTAACAAATAAAGCAGGAGAAGTTATCTCTTGGGCTTCTGCCGGTAAAATGGGTTTCAGAGGTTCTAAAAAGAATACTCCATTCGCAGCTCAAATGGCTGCTGAAAACTGTTCTCAGGTTGCTTTCGAAGCTGGTCTTAGAAGAGTTAAGGTGTTTGTAAAAGGTCCAGGTGCTGGTAGAGAGTCTGCAATCAGAACTCTTCACAACTCTGGTATCGAAGTAAGCGAAATCGTTGACGTGACGCCTATGCCTCACAACGGATGTCGTCCACCTAAAAGAAGAAGAGTATAATCTTTTAACCTCAAATCTAATACAATGGCAAGATATATTGGCCCTAAAACAAAAATTGCTAGAAAATTTGGTCAAGCAATTTTCGGAGATGATAAAAACTTCGAGAAAAGAAAAAATCAACCACCAGGACAACACGGTCCTAACAAAAGAAGAGGTGCGAAAAAATCAGAATACGCAGTTCAGTTAGCTGAAAAACAAAAAGCTAAATATACTTACGGTATTCTTGAAAGACAATTTGCTAACCTTTTTGACAAAGCTCATAGAAGTAAAGGTGTAACAGGTGAAGTTCTATTGCAACTTTGCGAATCAAGATTGGATAACGTAGTTTACAGATTAGGTTTTGCTAAAACTAGATCTGGAGCTAGACAATTGGTTTCTCACAGACACATCACTGTGAATGGAGAGCTAGTAAACATCCCTTCTTATTTGCTTAAAGCTGGTGATGTAATTGCAGTAAGAGAGAAATCAAAATCTCTTGAAGTAATTGCTAATGCATTAGCTTACAAAACAAATTATGAGTGGTTACAATTCAATGACGAGAAAAAAACTGGTACTTTCACGACTGCTCCTGAGAGAATTCAAATTCCTGAGGACATCAAAGAACAGTTAATCGTCGAATTATACTCTAAATAATAATTTTTTCAAATTTTTGCTCAACCAGACTATGGCAATTTTAACATTTATAAAACCCGATAAAGTAATCCTATTAAACTCGACAGATTTTAAAGGACAATTCGAATTCAGACCTTTGGAACCAGGTTTCGGGCTTACAATCGGTAATGCATTGAGAAGAGTTTTACTTTCTTCTCTGGAAGGATATGCTATTTCATCTATCAAAATAGAAGGCGTAGAGCACGAATTTTCAACTATTCCAGGAGTGATCGAAGATGTTACTGAAATCATTCTTAATCTTAAACAACTTCGTCTTAAAGCAAAAGTTGAAAATCCAGGAAATGAGCAAATTACTGCGAAAATCTCTGGACAAGAACTAGTAACTGCTGGAGATTTAGGAAACTCAATGGTTAACTTTGAGGTTCTTAATCCAGAATTGGTTATTGCAACTTTGGCTAATGATGTTACGTTTGAAATTACTTTCAACGTAGAAAAAGGAAGAGGATATGTTCCGAGCGATCAGAACAAAACAAACAATGCTCCTGTTGGAACTATTGCTATTGACTCTATCTTTACACCTATCAAGAAAGTACAGTATAGTATAGAAAATTATCGTGTAGAGCAAAAAACAGATTACGAAAAATTAGTATTGGATATCGAAACTGATGGATCTATCACTCCTCAGAATGCTTTAACAGAAGCTTCTAAGATTTTGATTTATCACTTTATGTTGTTCTCTGATGAGAGAATTACTTTAGAGACTGAGGCTGTAAAAGCTTCTATCCAGTACGATGAAGAGACTCTTCACACAAGACAACTTCTTAAGTCAAAATTAGCAGATATGGATCTTTCTGTAAGAGCCCTTAACTGTCTGAAAGCGGCTGAAGTAGAAACTCTTGGGGAATTGGTATCTTTCAGTAAATCTGATTTGATGAAATTCAGAAATTTTGGTAAAAAATCTTTAACAGAACTTGAAGAATTGGTTCACTCAAAAGGACTAAATTTCGGGTTTGATGTTGCAAAATATAAGTTAGACGCTGATAAATAATCCTTAAAATGAGACACGGTAAAAAAATAAATCACTTAGGTAGAACGGCGCCGCACAGAAAAGCAATGCTTTCTAACATGGCTTGTTCACTAATTGAGCATAAAAGAATCAACACTACTGTTGCTAAAGCGAAAGCTTTAAGAGTTTACGTGGAACCACTACTAACAAAAGCTAAAGAAGATACAACTCACAATAGAAGAACAGTTTTCTCTTACCTACAAAGTAAAGAAGCTGTTACTGAATTGTTCAGAACTGTAGCTCCTAAAATTGCTGAAAGAAACGGTGGTTACACAAGAATCATCAAGACTGGTTTCAGGGCTGGTGATGCTGCTGATACAGCTTTGATAGAGTTGGTAGATTTCAACGATATCTACAATCCAAACGAAGCTGAGAAGAAAACGACCAGAAGAAGCAGAAGATCTACTGCTGCTCCTAAAAAAGAAGCTGCTGCTGTTGTAGAAGCTCCTGAAGCTAAAGTAGAAGAAGCTCCGGCTGCTGATACTGCTAAAGAAGAAAAAACTGAAGAGTAAGACTTTTAAGTTTTTGAAATAAAGAAAGCCATCTCAATTGAGGTGGCTTTTTGGTTTTTAAACATATAGATGTAAATTTTTTTTATTATATAATAGTTGTATTTTTATTATTAATTTCTATAAATTTATCATTTAAGATTTTCAGTGAAGAAACTAGTCCCTCTTTTTTTTGTTTTTTTCATATTTCTTACATACTCACAATCTTTAGAAAATAGCAATAGTAGTATTCTTGATAAAGCTAATAACTATATTTTTAAAGATGTAAAGAATGCAAAGAAACTTGCAGGATTCGTTGCGGCAAGTAATGCTTCTGCTACAGATAAAATGAGGGCTTTTTTAATTCTTTCGGATGTAGCCTATCTTAATGGAGATTATGTTGGAGTTATTAATAATTTGTACAAAGCAGAAGGAACTGCCAGATTAATAAATAATTCTAACACAAAATTTTTAATGTCTTTATATTTTGCAAAGTATTTTAGAATATTTGGTTTGCATTACTTGTATAAAATTAAAATTGATGAATGTAATAAATTGCTGCCCAAGCTATCTAGTAAAGAATTCTTAGGATATGATTTTCAGAGTTTATATGATTTTGAAAATACATTTACTAGCAACTTTCCCAAAACTAATTTTTCAAGTAAATATTCTATAGATCTTAGAAAACATGATAAATGGATCTCTTCTGTTGAGGATTGTAAATTACGAGTTGGTGAGCTTTATGGAGATGCGGGTAAATCTAAAGATTACTTCTCTAAATATTTAAAATATAATCAAAGATATAAGATAAGTAATGTTTACACGGCAAAAGCATATTTTCTGCTGGCTCAATCAGAGAATAAAATGCATCTTAATCCCTTACCAAATCTTTTACGAGCGGATTCTTTATTAAACCATTATGTTGATAATAATTTAAAAACAGAGGTGAAATATGCTATTGCAATGCATTATCTTCAGAATAATAAACTTCCGCAATACCAATACAATATTGGAGATTATAATAAATTAAATAAAGATTTATATTCCAATCTGGGCAAAGCAAAGAGTATTATTATTAAACATTTACAAATAGAAGCTTCTGATAATTCTTTTGATACCTTTAAGATCCAAATATCGGTAGCATCATTAATTTTTTTGACAATTAGTTTTCTCGGATTTATAATAACAAGGAAAAAATATATTGATTTTTTAAAATATGGAAATAAATCTATATTAACTGGTAGTATTTCCAAAGCAAGTAACAATAATGAAAATCATAATAAGAATTCTATTCCGGAGAAAACGGAAGAGATCATTCTTAGTAAATTACTGAAATTTGAAACAAATAAAAAATTTTTGCAGCCAAGTATTTCACTCATTTCATTATCAAAGGAATTAGAAACTAATACAAGGTATTTATCAGAAATAATTAATCATCATAAAAATCTTAATTTTAATCAGTATATTAATGAGTTAAGAATAAATTATATTGTTGAAAAAATGAAGACAGAGCCAATATACTTAAATTATAAAATACTTTATCTGGCTCAAGAATGCGGATTCTCTTCTCAAAGTACTTTTAGTATTGCTTTCAAATCAATTATGGGAGTGTCTCCTATTTCCTATATAAAATCAATCCGGGATGAAAAAAAAGCATAGTTTCTGTAATTCTTTACACCCACGCATTTTTTTATTGAAATTTAATTTCATTGTGTTTATTTTCTTAAGTGCATTTTTTAGTGCACAACAGAATAATAAAGAAGATTTATTATATAGCAAGGCAATAAAAACATTATATACCGATCCCGAAATTTCTGAAAAACTTGGGTTGCAGCTCTTTTCTAATACGGCTGATGTAAAAACAAAGATAAAAGCGTTGCTTTTATTAGCCCAAGTCAACTCAATATTACTTGATTATAAAAAGTCCTTTTATTATGCTAATGAATCTTTAAAACTGGCTAAAAAGAATAATGATTATGAAAGTCAAATTAATATTCTTGGTTTTTTAGGTATTTTTTATCAAAATATAGAACTTAAAGGTCTTGCCTGGTCTTGCCTTAATGAAGCAAATGAGTTAATTATAAAGCATCCCTTGCCAGATTCGCTTTCATACAAATTAGGGAATATTTTATTAAATAAGGCCCATTTATATCAGGAAGATTTGGATTGTACCTACGCCAATTTATATTATAATAAGGCTATAAAATTATTCGAAAATGCTGTCCCAATAAGATATTCCAATAAAATTAATTTAGCAGTCGCCTTTACTCACAAAGCACTGTGCAAACTCAAAAATAACGAAGAAGACTCTGCCAGGTATTATTTTAATAATGCAATTATTATCGCAAATGCTAATAAAAGTGCTGCTGTTATTTCATTTGCTAAAAATGGTCTTGCAGAGTTGTACGCACAGAAAAAGGATTATAAAAAATCTAATGCAATTCTTCAGGAATCCCTGATCCTGGCAAAGAAATCAAAACAAATGCAGCTGGAATTGGATATTTATAAAATGCTTGCAGATAATTATTATTATCTGGGAGATGATGCCAAAGCCATTTATTTTGCCAAACTTTCTTATAGGGAGCTATCAGATAGCAACAACGAAGAAGCTTCGGCTATCAACAAAATTACCCAATCTTTGGAAGAACAGATTGATATTAACAGGTCAAAAAAGAATAGATTAACTTATTTAGTTTATCTCTTGCTTGCAGTAGCAGGTATTGTATCTCTCTTTTTTATTTATAAAATACAATTAATGACAAAACTTATAAAATAATTTTAATTTCAATTATTTTATTGATAATCAGTGTTTTGTTTTTTCGAATACTTTAATTTTCAGTCATTCTGATAGGCGGTTTTTCTTGAGAAAACAAATAATTTATACATTTGGTTAACAATTTTTAAAACAATTTATTATGAAGAAGTTATTTTTACTGTCTTTTTTCATTCCATTTGCAGGGATGAGTCAATGGTCACAAGAGGGATCAAATATCGGAGCCGTAACTTACGGTAATCAAATAGGAGGTGGCTATCTTGGATCCAATTCTGATGGTAGTATTATTGTTGTTGGTGCACATGGTTATTCTTCAAATACAGGACAGGTGCGTGTGCTAAAGTTTCAGAATAACGATTGGGTAAAGTTGGGTAGCTCCTTAAATGGTGATAACTCGGGAGATTTTTTTGGTTGGGCTACCAGTATCAGTAAAGATGGTTACACTATTGCTGTAGGTGCATTTTATAATGATAACTACATGTCGGATGCTGGCGAGGTTAAAGTATTTCATTATGATGGGACAGATTGGGTCCAAGTGGGTAGTAATATCTATGGGGAAGCTAAAAATGACTATCATGGCAGGTGCGTTAGTATCAGTGCAGATGGAAGTGTTGTAGCTGTAGGTGTTAATAATAATGGTATTGGTAAGGCTAGGATTTATAGATTTAATGGTACATCTTGGGTGAAGATTGGCGGTGACATTGTAGGTACTGGAAATGGTGACCAATTTGGGCGCTCTATAAGTATTAATAGTGAAGGTAACATTGTTGCCGTAGGTGCTAACCAAAATAGTACAAGTGCTACTTCTGCCGGACAAGTCAGGGTTTTTAAGCTGAGTGATAATAATACATGGGAGCAGTTGGGACAAAGCCTCAACGGTACAGCAGCATCTGATAGTTTCGGAATTTCTGTAGATTTGGATAAAACAGGAGAAATTCTGGCAGTAGGAGCTAATACTAATGATGACGCCGGATCAAATGCTGGGCAGATAAAAGTTTACAAATTAAGTAGTAATCTTTGGCAACAGGTAGGAGGTAATATTAATGGTGATGCGGCTGGCGACAGTTTGGGATGGGGCTTAAGCCTTAGTGATGATGGTAATACACTGGCGGCAGGTGCTTATCTCAGCAAAGTACATGGGACTGGCTCTGGACAGGTAAAAGTGCTTAAATTTTCTAATAATAGTTGGAATATTGTGGGAGAACCATTGTATGGTACAACAAATAATTTTAACCTAGGGAAAGCAGTTGCGTTAAATTCTGATGGGAAACTGTTACTTGCCTCATCTCCGGCAGGAGCCTATTCAGTTGGGTTTGTACAAGCTTATAAATATACAGATCCTGTGATGGGAGTGTCAGATTTTAATGAAAAAGCTATTGCATTTTACCCCAATCCTGCAAGAGAAAATTTAACTGTTACCAATGCAAAACAGGATAGTGATTATTCTATTTATAATCTAGCCGGACAAAAATTGATATCGGGTAAAGTTGGTACGGGTAAAATTCCGGTACAGAAACTTGCAAAAGGTAATTATCTCTTGGTACTTACTGAGGGCGGTAAAAACAAAGAAGCTAAATTTATCAAACAATAAGGAACTATATTTTCTTTAAAAAACAGGAAGACTATCTAGACTTCCTGTTTTTTTTATATATAGTAGTGCACTCGGATCCTATTATCATTGTACTTTTGTAAATGAATACATTCATCTTTCATATGTTGAGAATTAGAACATTTTTTTTACTTTTCATCGGCCTTCAGTCTATTTTATCGGCTCAGGTTGCTGCTCCTGTGTATACATTGCCCAAAATTAAATCCAGTATTACGTTGCCGGTCTCTTTGCCTGTTTCTGAAATTAATAATTTGATTAATCAGTCCGTAAAAGGTGTGCTTTACGAAGACCAGTCATTTACCGATAACGATAACGACCAGTTCAAAGTTCGTGTAGAGAAGCAGGGCAATATTGCGCTGAAGGCTTTAACCAATAATCGCTTAATGATTTCGGTGCCTTTGAAAATATGGGCAGAAAAAGGCTACGGAACCTTCGGAGTATATGTTTATAAAGATACCAATTTTAATCTGATAATGAATTTCATTACCACAATTGCTGCAACATCGGATTGGAAACTGAACACCAAGACTACAACAGCGGGATTTGTTTGGACACAGAAACCAGTCTTGGATTATGGTAAAATTAAGATCCCAATTGCACCTTTGATTGAAAGTACGTTGAGAGAACAACAAACCAAATTCACTAGTGTCATAGATCAGCAGATCAAATCTCAATTCAATCTTCAGCCATATCTTTTAATGGTTTGGAACCAATTTTCTAAGCCAATCAATGTTTCTGAGGAATACAACACTTGGCTCAAGATTACACCTCAAAGTACTTACATGTCGCCGTTGCAGGTTTTTCAGGATAAGATTAAAACCACCATCGCGATAGATTTGTACTCCGAAACTTATGTTGGACAAATTCCTCTAGCAACAAAAGACGTTAACACTGTTCCAAAATTTATAATTAATCCTAATATTCCTAACGTTTTTAATCTGCAGACCACAGCCAATATCAGTTTTGATGAAGCAACCAGAATTGCAAAACAACAATTTTTAGATAAAGAATTTGCAATGGGTAGTGAAAACAAAAAAGTCAAGATTACAGATATCTTGGTCTATCAGGAAAAAGAAAATATTGTGATAGAAGCTCACGCAACTGGCGAAGTCAATGGAACGGCTTTCATCAAAGGAAAACCTTTTTACGATGCTGTGAATCACAAAATAAAGTTAAACGTATCTGACTTTAATCTTAAAACCAAGAATTTTTTCCAAAAAGCGTTAACCGTTTTATTTGAAGGAAATATCCGAAGAATGATAGAGAACGACTACGGAATTCCATTGCTAGATATTGAAAATTCTTCCAGAAAAAGTATGATGGATAACTTCAACAAAGAGTATGTAAAAGGAATTAAAATGCAAGGAAATGTCTTGGCATTAAGGCCTACACAATTCTTATTGTCAGAAAAGTATATCACAGTAGTCATTGATACCAATGCGCAACTTCAAATGACTGTATCTGGGTTGAGTTTTTAGTTTTGTTATACTACATAATCAATATTCGATAGCTCCTAGGTTCTTTTATCTTGTATTTTTAGCCTAAGTTATATTTGTTTTGATTTTAATTATCGATAATGATAATTGATTATTGGTGTTATATTTAGAATTAATTTGCTATAATATTTATAAGATAGAGTTGTTTGTTGACTTTTTGTAATTATATTGTTAGTTAATACCTATATTTGCTGTCAATAAATTTTAAAAATGAAGAAAACTCTATCTATCGCACTAGCATTAGGTTATCTATGTGGTTTTGCTCAGGAATCGAAACAACTTGCAAAACTTAAAAAAGAAACTAATGCGAATGTTACAATCAGTAACAGTACTTCTAATCCTAATTTTATCCTTTTTGGAAATGCAAATTCTCTTCAGTTGAAATCTGCTGGAGCAAAAGCAAAAACAGCTGAGTTTCTGGCTGAAAATTTTCAAGCTTTCAATTTAAAATCAATTAATGATCTTGTCTTCGTAGAGGAAACTATAGATAATTATGGTTTGAAAAATGTAATCTACAGACAGCAATACCAAGGTGTTCCCGTTTATGATGGTGTACTGAAATTCCATTTTAACGGAAAAGAACAGTTGGCTTCTATCAACGGTAATTCAATTTCTAATATCAAAGTGGATTCTACGCCAGATATTTCTGCAACAGAAGCGGCAAGTATTGCAAAAAATTTGATTGCAAAACAAAAACTTACAAACAATAATGTTCCTTTCGAGATTGGGAAAAACAATCTTGTGATTTTCCCGAAGAATCTAGTGCAAGGCGGAATTGTGACTTCTTACTTGGCTTATGAAGTAGAAGTGACTAATAAGAATGATGTAAGAGAATTTCTTTTCATAGATGCTCACACAGGCGAACTGGTAGAGCAGTTTACAGGAATCCATCCAATTGATAGAAAACTGTACGAAACTAATACCAATGCGACTAATCTTAAATGGAAAGAAGGAGACGAATTGCCTGGAACTCTCGATAAGTGGCAAAAAAACGAAGTTATAACTTCTGAGCATGTTTATAATTTTTTCAAAAATGCATTTGATTATGTTTCTTATAATAGTAACGATGCATCTATGATAACTATTAACAATAATCCCAACATCAATTGTCCTAATGCCAACTGGAATGGGGTAACGGCTAATTATTGTACAGGAACAGCAGCAGACGATGTTGTAGCTCACGAATGGGGACACGCTTACACCGAATATACAAGTGGTTTAATTTACCAATACCAATCGGGCGCTCTTAACGAATCTTACTCCGATGTTTGGGGAGAGACTATCGATCTTCTTAATAATTATGAAGACGAAGGTGAAAATAATGATGTAAGAACTACAACGGCTTGTAATTCTGGTTCTGTACGTTGGAAAATGGGAGAAGATGCAACTGCATTTGGAGCACCAATCCGTGATATGTGGAATCCAAACTGTAACGGAGATCCCGGAAGTGTTTTAGACTCTAATTACTATTATTGTGGAACTCTTGATAGTGGTGGAGTACATACAACTTCGGGTGTTACTAATCATTTGTATGCTTTGCTTGTAGATGGTGGAACATACAATGGTTACACAATGACGGGAATGGGCTTTGTAAAAGCAGCTCATATCTGGTGGAGAGCTCAAAAAAATTACTTAACACCTACCAGCGACTTTTCTAATTTTGCAGATGCTCTAGAAGCTTCGGCTAATGATTTAATTGGGATTAATCTTCAAGGTTTATCTACTACTGCTAATCCAGCTGGACTATCTGGAGAATCTATTACAGCAGCTGATGTTCAGAATCTTAAAAACGGAATCTTAGCTACAGAATTAAGAATGTCACCAGTGACTCAATGTAATTATGTTCCAATCTTATCTGCTGTTCCAGACTTATGTGCTGGTGCAACTAGTAATCCATTATTCAAAGAAGATTGGGAAAATGGTCTTGGCAACTGGACAGTTACCAATATTCCTACAGACGCTGCTGCTGCTTCTTGGGAAGTAAGAGACTGGACTATTCAGGATAATTTGCCGAAAGGAAGAACAGGTAAAGCAATCTTTGGTGCAGATCCTATAAACGGCGATTGTCAATCAGATCTTCAAAACGGAATTTTACGCTTAGAGAGTCCATTGATTACAATCCCTGCTTTCACAAGTGGAAAATATGAAATGGCTTTCAATCATTATGTAGCAACAGAAGCTCAATATGATGGTGGTAATATCAAGTATAGTATCAATGGTGGTTCTTGGATTCTATTAC
Organism: Epilithonimonas hispanica; assembly: GCF_003385395.1. Classification (GTDB taxonomy): domain Bacteria; phylum Bacteroidota; class Bacteroidia; order Flavobacteriales; family Weeksellaceae; genus Epilithonimonas; species Epilithonimonas hispanica. Next base: position 97,899 of record NZ_QNUG01000011.1, read on the forward strand.
CAATAACAGCTTTTACTCAGAATGCTTATAATCGTGTTTTAGCAAACTCTGGTAATGATAATCCACTAAAAGGGCAAAGAGCTTTCTCTGGTACAGATGGCGGATCTTTAAGTGGAAGTTGGGGACAAAGTGTTATCGATTTGTCACAAATTGGAGTCGTTTCTGGTTCCAATGTTAAGTTCCGTTTCGAAATGGGAACTGATGGATGCAACGGAAATGATGGTTGGTATCTGGATGAAATCTACGTTTACAATTGCGCAATGCTTGCTGTAGAAGATGTTCAGAAACAAAACGGAATCACTGTTTTTCCGAATCCAACTTCTGGTTTTGTAACGATTCAGAATAGTAAAAACTCCAACTTGAAAAATGTTGAGATCTATAATGTTGCAGGACAAATGATTCAGAGATTCAATATCAATAATGCTAAAAATGCGTCATTGGATATGAGCCAGTTAACAAATGGAACTTATATCTTGAAAGTCAACTCTGAAACAGAAAGTAACTCTGTAAAAGTAATCAAGAAATAATTTTTCGAAATTAATACCTACAAAAAATGCTTCTGAATTTTCGGAAGCATTTTTATTTTAATGAAAGTCAAAGTTCTAATCTTTAACTTCTAAACTCTAATCTCTCAAATTAAAACTTCAAAGCTGTTTCTAAAGACAGCTCCATCATAGTTCTAAGCGCTTGTTCTCTTTGATCTGCAGAGATGAACTCGTGCGTTGGAATGATGTCTGAAACCGTCAAGATTGTAGCTGCATTTTTTCCGAGATGTTGAGCATTAGCAAAAAGAGCAAAAGCTTCCATTTCTACCGCAGGACAATTATGTCTTACTGCAATTTCCGGAACAGCTGGATCTTTTCTGTAAAAGATATCACTAGAGTGGATGTTAGTTGCTTTCGCATTCAAGCCTAATTCCTTTGCAGTTTCATTGATTTTATCAAAAGCACTTCCTTGATTAGAAATGATATCTTCCTCAATTCCCCAAGCAAATTTTGCATAAGTACTTTCGCTGGCAGCATTCTCTACATTTAGGATATCAAATAATTTCAAATCTGTAGAATAAGCACCACAAGTTCCGATTCTGATAATTGTGTCAACTTCATACTCTGTAAACAATTCGTAAGAATAGATTCCGATACTTGGGAATCCCATTCCGCTTGCTCCAACTGTGATTTCTTTTCCTTTGTACTTTCCGGTGAAAAAGAAAATATTTCTGGTTTGACTCACCAATGTAACGTCGGTTAAGAAATTATCAGCAATATATTTAGCTCTTAATGGGTCGCCGGGCATCAAAACCGTTTTTGCGATTTCTCCTTTTTTTGCGCTTATGTGAACACTCATTTTATGAATTTTTTTAAGACCGTGAAGATAAAATTTATATTCCGATTATTGAAACCGATTCTGAAAAATAAAATCAAATAAAACCCAAACACACTTATGGATTTTATAAGCTTTCAGTTACTATTTATACCTTTCGATAATGCCAGATAGGAAAGGCTTGTATTTCTCACTCACTGGGATTCTTTCGTCGCCAATCATAATGCTGTTTTTTCCCACGCTTTGGAGGTGACGGAGAGAAACAATATGGGAGTTGTGAACGCGGATGAAATTGTCATAATTAATCTTTTCCATAATCGACTTCATTGTTTGATGTACAATCAATTTTCGGGTGTTGGTATAGATGATGATATAATCTTTCAAAGCGTTGATTCGGGTGATTTCTTCCAGATTTAATTTGACATCCTCATTATTTGACCTCACGAAAATGAAAGATTCTTTGACGGCAGAAGCAGTCTCTTGTATCAGTTTTTTATTATTTGTAAGATTATAACTTTTATAAGCAGCTTTTAGGAATCGCTCAAACGAAAACGGTTTCAGAAGATAGTCAATCACATCCATTTCAAAACCCTGGATTGCACAATTGTCATAAGCAGTAGTTATAATGACATTTGGGAGCTTGTTAAAACTTTTCAAAAACTCAATTCCAGAAATATTAGGAAGATTGATGTCCAAGAAAATAAGATCAACACTATTGTTTTGTAAAACACCTATTGTTTCCTGGATGTCATAGCAATTAGCAACCAGATTCAAGAAAGGAATTCTTGAGATGTATTCTTCAATCACGTTGTGTGCCAATTCTTCGTCGTCTACAATTATACAATTCATTTTTTAATCTAGTTGAAGGGTTAGGTTGATTTCGTATTCGGAACCATTATCATTGATGTCCAAATTGTACTTATCGGGATAGAGCAAATCGAGCTTCATTTTGGTATTTTTTATTCCAAGCTTATTATTGTCAGTTCTTTCACTCGGTTTGATTTCGTAAAAATTCTTGACATTGAATTTGAGAATATGGTCTTTCAGATCAATCAAAATGTCCAAAGGTCCTTTTTTGAAATCGGCATATTTGAAAGCATTCTCGATAAAAGTTAATAGCAAAAGAGGCTCGATCTTATAAGCTTCGAAGTTGCCATAGAACTGCCAGTTGATATTATTAAATTTATTAAATCTAATAGACTGTATCTCGATATATTTTTTGATATTGATAATCTCATCATTCAGATTGTTTTTCTGTCCGTTTTTATCATTCAGGACATATCGCATTATATCAGACAAAATCAAAATAACTCTTGGCGTATCTGTGGATTGTGTAATGGATAAGGAATAGATACTATTCAAAGCATTGAAGAAAAAATGCGGATTAATCTGTTCTCTCAGGATTTTCAGTTCGCTCGATTGTCTTTCAAATTCTAAGGCTTTGATCATCTTTTGATTTTCCCTCCACTTGTCAACAAAGAAAATCAACGTGCTGAAGACAATAGAGAACAATCCAATCTTAAAGAAAATATCGTGAAAATCTGGACCTTTACGGAATCTCATCATCCGGTCTGGTCTCGGAAAGTCATTCGGAGGAAATGGTGGACGACCTTGCGGATGCTGTGGAAAATGCGGTATAAAGAATATCATCAATGCTACATAAACCACTACAAAAGAAACAACAATAATCGTAATTTTTCTAGGTTTTTGCTTAATGAGATAAGGCAAAAAAAGTTTGTAATTGAGATAGAAAAACAGAATGGAGAACAAGAATATTTTCAGGTTCATCAACAATGCGAATTGTCCAAAAACGGAGTAATCCATTATCAGTTTAAAAGCGATAAGTACCAGCCAGATAATCCAGTGATAGATGTAGATGGTTTTGATGCTTTTCAAAAATGTCTTCATAACAAACAAATCTTTTTTAACGTGCAAAATTCCTCCGATAAAAAACCGAAGGAATTTGCGCTTATTGAAATTTTTGAATCTCGTATTCTATCTTCATAGAGTCCAACTCATTCACCGAGATCCGAGGAAAGGATGAGTTTCCTATTTTTTTTATAACCAATTCAGCCGTTTTGCGAGCTTGTAAACTGTCTTTGAAAGTTTGCTCTCCCGGTATTGCAGGGATGTATGGCTGATTGATAAATGTTTTTTTGTTTTTAATAATCTGATAACCAAATCCGGTTGTTTGCTTCGTAATTTTAATGTCCAGATTATTGTCTTTTTTCTGACAGGAGATTGAGATTAAACCTATTAGAAAAAGAAGTTTCCAAAATGGTCTAGTCATCATCATTATCAGCTTCTGTTGGGTGGAAAACCCAGATGTCATCAAAATAAGAAGATCCGCTATTTCCAGTCAAAACATAGCCATAAGTCCCGAATGAAAAAGCAACTGCGCTTTCTCTGGAAGAACCTTGGAAATTGGTTTTCTCTGTCCAGTCATCTGTATAAGGACTATATTCCCAAGTGGTATTGGAAACACCACTTACCGATCCTGTAGAAACATAGCCTAAACCATTGGCAGCAAAAGCTGCTGTAGAAGCACGGTTTTGAGAATCATCGTCATTACTCGTATCAGCTTTTCTAGTCCAAGTTTCTGCCGAAGGATCAAAAGCCCAGAAATCTGAAACTAAACTTCCATTATTACTTCCAAATCCTACATAAGCAATCCCGTTAATCACGAATGCTGCTCCATCTCTTCTTTTGGATCCACCAAGGCTTACAATGCTTGTCCATGAAGAAGTAGATTCGTCGTATTTATAAAAATCTTTCAACTCGCTTCCGTCATATCCGGTACCAACAAATCCTTTGCTGCCAACACCAAAAGCTAATGCTGCGTATCTTGCTGTCCCTGGGAAGTTTTCTATTTGAGTCCAAGAATTGGATGATGGGTCGTATTTGTAAAAGTCACTCAATTTATTCACTCCGTCATATCCGGTACCAACGTAGCCATACGAAGTTGTTGCAAAACCAACAGCTGAACTTCTCTTAACGCCTAGGAAATCGGCTTTCTGAGTCCAAGAGTTGGCATCGGGATCGTAGCTCCAGAGATCATTGTAATAATATTCGCCATCGTAACCTCCGGTTAGATATCCCTTGCCGTTTACTACAAAAGCAGAAGCATTGGAACGAGGTTTTCCATCTAAATCCGAAACCCTTACCCAATTTCCTATCAACTCATCATCATCATCATTTTTACAGCTTGATAATAAAAACATTCCTGCAAAAGCAAGAAGTAAAACCGAAAGTTTTTTGTCCATTCTTATTTTTTGATGCAAATGAATCCCATTCCGATTGTATTTGAAAATTTTTTAGACCAACGTGTGTTTTTTGTCGTTAAACTGCTTTTTTATTTCGATGTTTTTTGATTGTTGGTTTAAAATCAAAATGGTCTATAGATAATCATCGGTTGTCGAAAACTAATAACGAAAGGAAGAAAATATTTTACCTCTAATAGTCTCACAGCGTATGTTTACAGAAAAAAATGTACAAATATGTATTGTCGTGTGTTGCCTTTCTCCTTTTATTTTCCTGCGAAAGAGAAAGCAACACCTATGAAGTAGGAAATTCTTTGGTGTCTGCCCAATCCAAAGTGGTAATGATAGATACGCTTACCCTTAAGATGTCTACTATTATGAAGGATTCGGTAATCACCTCTGGTAAAAGTGCCATTTTGGTTGGGAGTATCAAAGATCAAACATTCGGAACGGTTAATTCGGCTTCTATGTTTGAGTTGACTCCAGAAAGTTATTCGCTTGCCACAACCTCCAATGTTGTTTTTGATTCTATTGTGATGTATCTCACCAATACCGATTTTTATTACGGAGATACTTTGAAAACCTTTAAAATGGATGTACATCCCATGACGGATAGGATCAAACTTAGAGGTTACGATGGCGAATATTATTACAATAGTGGCTATCTGTATAATAATAGTGATCTAAAATATGCTTCCACCTCTATTGGAAGTGCCGAGTTTCTCCCAAGACCCAATACAGATAGCAGTTACGTGAAAGTTAAGCTGGATCAATCTTATGGTCTTAATATTTTCAATCTTTTGAAAAGTAAAGATGCTACGAGTCAGGAGTATTTTCTTAATTTCTACAAAGGGCTCGCTTTGGTTCCTTCTACCGATAATAATGCCATGTTACGTTTTGGGATCAACACTTCTTATGAGGTTCAAATCAATAAAACAACAAAGGAAAAAGTATCTAATGTTGTTCGTATGTATTATCACACCGCATCGGTCAATGGAACGGAGGAAGTAAAATATACACTCGATTTAAATCCTAGTACAACTTATCAATATAACAAAATCAGTAGCGATTTCTCTGGATCTGATCTTGCTGGTCTTTCGCCCACAACGCCAATTGAGTCTAAAAATCTGGGCAATAAATCCTATATGATGGCGGGAATTGGTGTTTATACACAGGTGGAAATACCTTATTTGAAAACGCTTAAAAATCTTTTTACAAATTATAATATCATTAGTGCAAATCTTACACTAAGTCCAGTTGCAGGCTATTATTCTAACGCTTTCTATAATCCAACGCCGCTTTATTATTATGTAGGAGATAAGAAAAATAATATCATTTCTTCCTTTTTGGAGTCTGATGAAACTACAGAAATTACGGTGAGTTTAACAGATAATAGCGAGTTTCAAAGTGATTATGGTTATACCTTTAACTTGTTGAGCTATGTTAATACCATTCTTTCGGAAACCACGACATCCAATTATAATATTTTGATTTCTCCATCTTCTTATTCGGATGTTTTGTCTGGAAAAGTGGTGGTTGGAGATCAGAATAATTCTACAAATCCAGCAAAACTTCAACTTTATATTCTAGGGTATTAATTCAGAATTTATGTATCAGAAACTCACAATAGTCCTATTTTTTGCATTAATCAATGTGCAAAAACTAAGAGCGCAAGACTCTTCTCCCTATTCTTATTTCGGGATTGGAACTTTTAATAATACAGATAATGCTAGAAATATTTCTTTAGGAAATACCGGTATAGCGCTGCAATCGCCAGATTATATTAATTCTAAAAATCCTGCATCTATAACTACTATTGGTTTACAAAATGTTATTTATGATGTAAGTGGATTGTTGAAGTATAACAATATCTCTAGTAACCAAGGAAAGGACAGCAGATTCAATGGTAATTTTACCAATCTAGGCATTGCAATGCGGATTTCTAATAGAGTTTCTATTGGAGCCAGTGTGCAGCCAACAACGTCTACGGATTACAAATTTGTATCTACAATTCCTGTAGAAGGAACTTCGGGTGATTATCCTATTACTTATGAAGGTAGCGGCGGAATTACCAATTTAGGCGTAACTGCTGGCTATAAAATTAATAACAATTGGAGCATTGGAGGAAAAGTGAAAAATAACTTCGGAACCATCAGTCGCATAGAAACCATAACAACCAATTCTGAACTTGAAATTAGCAGAAACATAAGATATACGGGTTTCAGTTATGGTTTGGGAACGCAGTTTAATAAGTATTTTGAGAAACAAAGACTCCAGTTAACTCTTGGTGCTATTGTTAATTTCAAAAGCAATCTGAATGCAAAAGGAGAAAGTATCTATACAGAAAATAAAGACTATACCAATAGTGTTACAACAAAATTGAGCTCCAAAAGCACTACTTTACCTTTGGAAATGGGAATTGGATTCAGTGTTTTGAAAAATGATAGATACCGTTTCAGTTTTGATTATACCCAAAGCAAATGGAGCGAAGTTAAAAACACAATTACGAATGAAAAGTATTACAACCAAAATGTTTATGGTTTAGGATTCGAACTACTTCCCGAAAGTAAAAATCCAAAAAATGTTGGCGAAGCGTTGATCTACCGTTTCGGGCTTAATTATGATACCGGTTATTTTAAAGTCAATAATCGGGAAATCAATAAAATGGAAGCCACTTTTGGAGTTGGAGTCCCAATGAACAAAATCATTCTGAATATTGGTTATGGCTATGGTAAACGAGGTGTTTTGACGACCAATGCTATCAAAGAGAATTATCATATGCTCAATATCAGCATCGATTTTCTGGACAAATGGTTTACAAAACGATACATCAATTAATTTAATTTATATTACGAAAGGAGGAACTTTTTTTACAAAGCGCCTCCTTTTTTTTATTGAATGATTAAAATCTGCCAAATCAGCGTAATCAGCGAGAATATTTATTTTTAAATTCCAAAGTTCACAAACAAACCAAATCTGGATTTTGCTTCTATGTCGCCACTGGCAAGATTGGTGTAAGCAGGCAACATTATTTCTGTTCCAATACTCCATTTTTTATAGGAAGCTTCAAAACCTATTTTTCCGTAAAGCGCACTTCCGGCGGTTCTAGGCATCACTTCACCAAACTGTTTGTTCCAGTCATAAACCTCGCCTTGTAGTCCCAATTTTCCTGAGATAATACTGTTTTCATTTCTCCAAATCCTCTGAAATCCAGTCATCGCATAATTCCATTGATTCCCAAATTGATAATGTTTTTTATTTTCAGTTTTGATGGTATAATCTGTATTGATGAGCAATGCAAAAAGGTTTTTCTGAAATTTATAATTAAGAGCCAATTGATAATCCCAACTTCCTGTTCCCAATTGGAAGCTTGGATTAACACCAGTTGCGCCTTTCTCATCAAATTTTCCAATAGGGATTTTTACACCTAAACCGCCATTGAGCTGATGAAACGTATTTTTAGAATTAAGGATTTGATAAATTCCCATCAAGCTCGCATCTCCGATTCCATTGATTCTAATATCGCCCTGCAAAGTCTTTTTCTCGTGAAACTGAAACGGCAGACTTCCATAGACACTCAACTTTTCCGTAATCGGAATCTTTCCCCAAATCTGAATAGTGTTAAAAAATTGGTCTTGCGTCAAATCGTTTGTGAAAAGATTTTCTTTCGCTTTGTAATGTTGCGCAAAATATTTGATACCGATGAATTGTGGATTCAATAGAGATTCGAAACCGGAAGAACCATTTCCTGCAGCACAACCACAAGCATCGCAGAAAAATTCTTGGCTTTTCAAAAGATTCTGAGTTTCGTACATTGGAGTGTAAAGACTGTCTTTCTCAATTGCTGAAATTGAAATATTAAGAATTGAAAATATAATTAAAATAAGCTTGTTCATTATTCTGCAAATTGTTTGTTTTTGATGAAATTTTGGTCGGTCAAGGTTTTCAGAAAAGCAATGATGTATTGTTTTTCCAAATTTGACATTGGAATCCCAATGTGACCATTTTGTTTTAAAATCGGATCAAGGTTGGGTTGATTTTCCACATTGTCCGAATAGAAATTGAGAACAGCATCCAAAGAATAGAATCTTCCGTCGTGCATATAAGGCGCCGTCAGTTCTACGTTTTTCAAACTTGGAACTCGGAATTTCATATTGTCATTCCAATCGAGAGTCACACGATATCTTCCACGATCATCGTACTGCGAATTGTAGTACATTCCCGTATTTCTATAACTTTCATCTGTGAATAATTCTCCTGAATGACAACTCGAACATTTATTTTCGAATAAAATTTTCCCCTGAGATTCTTCATTCGTGAAACTGGCTTTTCCTTTTTTTACTTGATCATATTTAGAATCTGCAGAAATCATCGTTACCATAAATTGAGATAATGCTTTGCGGATTCTTTCGCCATTAATTTGGTCATCACCAAAAGCTGATTTGAACATTTTTTTATAATTCGCATCCGCACTCAACTTCGAAATCACTTCCGGAATCGAGCTATCCATTTCAAAATCTGTAGTAATTGGTACTAAGGAACGTTCATCCAGATTATGGCTCACACCGTCCCAAGTATAATTTTTCAGCCAAGCCATATTTTGAATGGCTGGTGCGTTTCGTATTCCCAATTTATCATCAATGCCGTGACTTACGGGATGACCGTGGTGCGTGAAAGCATATTCCTGAATGTGACAAAATCCACAGGAGATTGTATTGTTTCTTGAAAGTTTTCCTTCATAAAATAATTTCTTTCCCAACGCAACACCGTTGGCTGTAACTGGATTTTTATCTAAATCAACAGCCAAAGCAGGGAAATTGTTTGGGATTTCTAGATTGTAAGCTTTGCCTTCCTCAAAAACTTCGCCTTCAATGTCGTTTGAGCAAGATGTTAAAATCCCCGAAATTAAAACAAGGAAAATCCAAAGAGAACTATATCGTCCTCTCTGGAATTGTTGGAATGGATTAATCATTATGAACATGGTCTACTTTGAACATATTAATGAGGTTGTTGCTCACGCTTACAAGATGCGGACTGCTTCCCATTGCCATATTATTTTCGGAAGATAAAGACAAAGCGGTTTGTCCACTCAAATATTGATTAAGATCTGCCAAAATATGAATGGAAGGCGTGATTTCTTTGCTGACTCTTGCTGTTGTTGGCAAATCCAAAACTACTTCTCGGTAAAGATCTGGCGTTCCGTTGGCGGTTGTGTCGCCCATGTTTCCGGTGTGGTTCATAAACTCGGTGTCGGCGGTAGATGTTCCGTATTTTCCTTCCAGTTTTGCGAAAATGTAACCTGCTGCCCAAGACCATGCCATGCCTTCTTGTTTGGCTTTATCCCAAAAAATACCTTGCCCTTCTTGTCCAATCAAATAAGCGGTTGGGCTGATTCCTAATCCGAATTTGATTTTTTTGTAATTGGCTTTGGGGATGTCTGTAAGATTGGCATAAACTATTCCGCCTTGTGCTTCGGCTTGGTTGATGATGAAAGCGCCTTTGTCGGGATTGTTGTAGTTATACTTGAACTCGGTGCCGTTTTCATCGATTAAACTGATGTTGCTGATGATATATTTTAAAGTGGAAAATTGGTGTTTTTGTCCGTTGGTTGAGGTTTGTGTGGTTTGATTGAGGATGATATCGCCAAGATTATCGAATCCATTTTCGAATTTGATTTGGAGATTTCCTGGTTCTGCATTTTGAACTTCGTCGTCATCATTATTAGAACAAGATGAGATTGTGATTAAGGTAAATGCGATAAGGAACAATGATAAAAGTTTAAAAATTTTCATATGATTTTTTTTAGTTGAAACGTTGTTTTTTATACCTAATCCCGCGATAGGGATGGTAGCGGATATCCTTTTTGTCTTTTGTGCAAACGTTGTTTTATAGGCTCGTGTGATAAGACAAAAAGATAGCAGCGGACAGCCCGACCCGAGCTTGGTCCTCCGAGAACTTCTGGATGACAAGCGTGTGCGAGGGGATCGCCCTAATTAATATGTTCAACTAAAAAATGGGTGGTTTGAAGATGTGCTTCAGAAAGAGAAATGTGTAACCTGATTTGTAGGAAAAAGGCAGGTTTGTTGTCGAGAAATTGTTTTGGATTGTGGTTTTGAAAATCTCTGTTGGGATGTAAAAATCCAATATTTTTTGGACTTGATTTTTGCCTTTGGAAAGTGGTGAAGAATTGGAATCGCTGGATTTTGCGAGTTCTTTTCCGAGGTAGCATTTTCCGTTGCAATGGAGTTCTGGTCGCGCTTTGTTGACGCAAAAAACTTGTATTTCGTTATAATTTACAACATATTCCGCCAGTGGAAATGCAGGTTTGCATACCAGATAAAGGATGAGGAATATGTTGCAAATTAGTTTCATTAAAGAAAATTATTTAATGGCTTCTTCGTAGCGTTTGCTTACTTCTTTCCAGTTGGTCACGTTCCAGAAAGCGGTCAAATAATCGGCTCTTTTGTTCTGGTATTTTAGGTAATAGGCGTGTTCCCAAACATCGATTCCCAGGATTGGTGTTCCTTTGACTTCGGCAATGTCCATCAACGGATTGTCCTGATTTCCGCTGGAAGTGACTGCTAATTTTTTATCTGCAGTAACAATTAACCAAGCCCAACCAGAACCAAATCTTTCTGCTCCAGCTTTGCTTAATTTCTCTTTCAATGCGTCCAGACTTCCGAAAGATTCTGTAATTGCTTTTGCTAATTTTGCTGATGGTTGTGTGTTTTTTTCCGGTGTTAGAACTGTCCAAAATAGCTCGTGGTTATAATGTCCTCCAGCGTTATTTCTTACGGCTGGACTTTCTTTTGAAATGTGAGAAAGAATTTTTGTGATACTTTCTTTTTCCAAAGGTGTTCCGGCTACAGCTTTATTAAGATTTGCAGCGTATCCGGCAGCGTGTTTGCTGTAATGGATTTCCATTGTCTCTGCGTCAATTGATCCTTCCAAAGCGTTGTAAGCATAAGGCAAAGGAGTCTGTTTGAACTGTGCAGCTGCAAAAGTTGCTGCTGAAATCGCACTTGCTAGAAATATTTTCTTGATTTTCATAATAACTTAATTTAGATTAAACTTATTGTTTTAGTAATTTTTGAATGTCTTCTATTAATTTCTCTCGATCGGGATGATATTTTCCTCTAAGAGAAGTTTTCTTTCCTTGGGGGTCTTCATAATTCAAGCCTGAGTAATAAAGAATTGGGCTGTTGTTTTCATCGAATCTCGAACGAAGATTTCCTTCTTTATCTACCAAAGCAATCATTCCGCTGTGGTTGAGGCTTTCCGATTGATCTTCTTTGTCTCCAACATAGATATCAAATTGATCTGCCAGTTTCAAGATATAATCTCTGTCACCAGTCAAAAAATGCCAGTTGGGAGATTGGGTTCCCAGCATTCTGGCGTGGTTTTGCAAAACTTCTGGCGTATCATTCGTTGGATCTATGCTGATTGAAATAATCCCAAAATCTTTGCTGTTGATGGTTTCCTCGATATATTTCATATTAGAATTCATCACGGGACAAATCGTTGGACACTTGCTGAAGAAAAACTCAACCAAATAGACTTTGCCTAGCATGTCTTTGTTGGTGATTTTTTTTGAGTTTTGATCTGTTAATTCAAAATCCGGAACTTTCATTACTGTGAAAAGACTCTTTTTGAAATAGCTCATTCCGGCGCCAATAACCACAAAAATCAAAGCCAAAATAATAATCGGAATGATGATTTTGGATTTGGAGTTCTGTTTTTGCTTTTTGTTATTTCGCATTTTTGGCATATTTCTCAGGATTCTTTTCGAATTCTTTTTTACAATGGTCACTGCAAAAACCATACAGTTTTCCTTTGTATGAGACAGTGTCTTTTAGATAATCCGCTGTTTTCATTTTACAGATTGGATCTTCTGCGTTGGCAACTTTTACATTTTTGAGGTCGGTTGCAGGTTTCATTTTTGAAACGTGTTTTACCTTGGGCGCTTCTTGTGCGCACGACAATGCTGATACAGAAAGGAGTATCGATAGAATGAATATTTTCATTGATGTTGATTTTAATTTAATAAAATTTAAAAATGTCTCCAGTAAATAGAGAATTAGATTTTAAAATTAAATCAATGGTGGATGAAAAATATCTGAAAATAGATTAAAGCGATAAGAGAAATTAATATCAGAAATTGAATTTGATTTTTCTGAATTATAATCAATTATTGTAAAGAATTTGAAGTTTTCATCAATGATAAAAGTATCAATGAAGCCTGAAACGTTGATTCTGGAATCATTTTTTGCAGATGGTTCTGAAGTTTTTGACAATTCTTTTTTGAGGTAACATTTTCCTTTGCAAAGAAGTTGAGGTTTCTCTCTGTTTTCACAAAGTTTTTTTGAAATGTAATCGTAGTTTACGGCATAATCCATCATCGGCATTATCGGACGTAATGTTATTGTTAGGATGATAAAAATGCTGACTAGACTTTTCAATGTTGAATCTCTGTACAAATATAAAGTTTTCTCTTTTGAACTATTGATGATAAATGTCAGAAGCAATATTAATAATACAACATAAAAAAAACCTACTCGAAAAGTAGGTTTGATGTTTTAGTTTAGAATTTCTACAAAAAGAATAAATCTTTAATCAAGAGGTTTCCTTCCTGAAATGATGTTAAATAATACGACAATGATGGCAATTACCAATAGAATGTGGATCAGATTTCCCATTCCCATTCCGCCACCTATTCCTAATAATCCTAGCACCCAAACGATGATGCAAATTACTGCGACTAACCATAATAGATTTCTCATAACTTTTATTTTTTTGTTTATTTGATTTATTACTAAACATATTTTGTGCCGTAATTATAATTCGTCATAATTCGTTATTTGTAGATATTTTAAAATTCTAATTAAAACTAGCAAGAACAAATCCAACTGTTTAAGAAGCTAAAAAAAAGATGCTTTTCAGGATTTATTAAATGAACCTGATGGAACGTAATATTTTAAATTTACATTGCAAAAGAAAGAGTTTTATAATAAACTCAAAAGAAGATGTTACTCACCTAAGAATAGTAATCTTAATTTTTTATTTTTAGGGAAATTATTATAAATCAATAATGGTATGATAATGCCAATGCATACTAATAGTGCTTTGTTAAAATTAGGATAAAAATGGAGAATTGGGACGTTGATAACTTGATGAGTGTACATAATAAGCATAGAGGCTCTGCCTATGGAATTAAAAAAGGAAGATTTATGTATTGGGATTTTTTTTGAAAATGTTGAATACAGATAGTATGCAAAGTGATGATAAGAATGCAGATAAAAATGGAATCCCATATTTAATAGTTTTCAACTCTAATTTTATTAGTGGGTATGTGTAACTTGCTATAATTAGCGTGGTTATTATTATAAATGAAATATATACGGGGGGGTGAATGTTTAAATATTTTTGTCTATAAATGTATCCTAAATGAAAGAAGAAAACAGTAAAGAGAGCAACATTTGCATTGCCTGGTAGGTAATAGGGGTAGATTTGATTTATATATGCCAGTAAAAGCATTATTATAATAAAGAGATTTTTATGTTTGATGGATTTAGTTTGGTTATATAAAAACATTGTTGCAAATAAACAACTCACAAACCATAAAACACCCACTGAACCAAATAGATATGCACCGCCAAAAATTGCTTTAATTATTTTTTCGGGAATAAAACCTTTAATGAGAATTAGAGGTATTAAATAGAATAATAAAAGATATGTAATGTATGGTGTCATTAGTCTTTTGCCTTTTTTTTGTAATAATGTCTTATTGTCTTCATATTTAAACAGGAATCCTGAGATGAAAAAAAATAAGGGCATATGAAATAAAAAGATAAATGAATTAAGGAAGCTAGTGTAATGTCCTATGACTACTAGTATTATTCCAAGTGCTTTAATACTGTCTAAGTATTCGATTCTTTTTTGCATAGTTTTCTTTAAATTTTATATTGCTGACTAGATGCTGACAGGCGTAAAGTAATATTTGTGCTTCTAAGAGGTCGATAGTTGTAATAATAAGTTATTATAACGAACTCAAAAGGATGTAAACATTCAAATATTCGGAATTTCGTTTTAACACCAAAATTAGCACCTTAAAATATAAAACCCTGTAAATTATTGATTACAGGGGTTTAAGTGGAGTTGGAGGGAAATGAACCTATTTGATTCTATTATAACTAATTTTATGTAAATGTACTATATATCAGTTTTTTACATATATTTGCATAAGTAGATATATGTAATTTTTATGTCTAAATATAGAATAAGTAGCACCTAAATTAGCACCTATGAATTTTACGTACAAATTAAAGGAACCCAAATCGGAGAAGGAAACATTGATTTATTTTCGTTCATATTTCTTAAATGAAAATAAAAATTTTATTTATTCCACTGGAGAAAAAATTATTCCTTCAGAATGGGATTTTGAAAACAGACAACCAAATGACCTTAATGGCAGAACCAAAAGAGCGGAAAATCATAGAAGTATAAAAAAGCAATTGGATAGATATAGTAGCTTTTTCACTGAAATAGTAAACAGATATAAAAACATCAATGAAGATCTTACCTTAGATATTCTCCGTCAGCGATTTAACGAAGAGTTTAAAAAAATACAATCAAAAGATGATTTTTTTCGAATTTACGATGAATTTATAGAGGAAAAAGAAAATGATTTTTCCGGCAATGCAATTTCCAATTCGACTCTTAAACGTTATAAGTGCAATAAAACATTGCTTGAAGATTTTGAAAAGAAGACGAAGCATAAATTATCTCTTGGTAAATTTGATGAAAAAACGTTCAATAAATTTTTGAAATTTTGTGTGGAAAACCGTGAACATTCAGCAAATACGGTGCACAGAAATATTGGATTATTGAAAACCTTTTTACTTTGGGCATTTAATAAAAAATATAGTTTTAACTCGTAGTGCATTATTAAATTAATTCAATTTTAAGTCTATTCATTTTTCTATTGAAAACAAAAACATTTACAAACTGAATGAAAGTTAATGCTGTTAT
>NZ_QNUG01000012.1 GCF_003385395.1 Epilithonimonas hispanica
GTTCAACCGAAGATACTTTGGAGAATCCCTGTTCGACAGGCTGGTGGTAGCTTCTGTATCTCAAAAAAATAGTTTTAGGCATAATATCAAGTAGTCATTTAAAATAAAAACCGGAAAATTGTTTTCCGGTTTTTTTATTAAAGTTTGTCAATGTAATTTTTAAGAAATCGTTTCTGAGATTCAAAAGCGATTTTATTCAAATCAAGCTCTGAAGCTTTTATCCAAATTGTAGCAGATATTTCTGATTCTTCTAATTTGATTTCAAATTTTTCCTCAACTTCATACAAGTAGAATAAATCCAAAGTGTTGTAATCAATACTCTTGTAAGGATAGATGTTTGGTTGACTTCCCAGATATTTGAATTCTTCAGGATTGATTGTTAATCCTAATTCTTCATTTAGCTCTCGGGAACAAGTTTCTTCAGAAGTTTCTTTCGGGTCTGTAAATCCGCCAGATAAATCCCATTTTCCTTTTCCGGGTTCTTGATTTCTAACAGTAAAAAACAATTCATCTTTACATTGTATGACAACCGCAACTGCAGCTGCAGTATTGTGATATAATACAAAGTCACAATTGTTACAGCTCCATTTGGAAACGTTATTCCATTGCAAATTTCCCTGACCACATTTGGGGCAGAATCTCAAATTTTCCATAGCATAAAATTAATCAAATAAAAAGAAATCCACTTAGAATATATTTAAGTGGGCTTTAATATTTAAACTACTTTTCTATTTCTAGGATGGAATTTGATAATCACATCTCTCAATTCCTCTGTTTTCAAATGCGTGTAAATCTGGGTTGTTGTAATGCTGCTATGCCCCAACATCTCCTGAATAAATCTCAAATCTGCTCCATTCTGTAATAGATGTGTTGCAAAAGAATGTCGGAAAGTATGCGGAGAAATGTTTTTATTGATGCCTGCTTTTTGGGTCAATTCTTTTATGATAATAAAAACAATTACTCTAGACATATTGGTTCCTCTGGTATTTAGAAATAGGGTGTCTTCAAATTTTTTATTGATTTTATTATTGCTTCTTACATTTTTTATATAGTCTTGGATGTAATCTGCCGTAGATTTGGCTAAAGGTACCAATCTTGTTTTTTCGCCTTTTCCTTCTACGATGATGTAGCTTTCTTTGAAATTAATATTGGAAATTTTCAAATCTACTAATTCCGACACGCGTAATCCACAGCTATACAATACTTCCAAGATACATTGGTTTCTTTTTCCAATATCTGTGTGTTTTTGTATGTTTTCTATGATTCTGTCAATGTCATCAATACTCAGTGTGTCAGGAAGGTAAAGTCCCAATTTGGGGCCTTCCAAAAGTGAAGCCGGATTGTCTTCTCTATATTCTTCTTCCAAAAGAAATTTGAAAAAAGCTTTTATAGAAGAAATACTTCTAGCTTGAGAGCGTTCGCTGATTTTCTTTTTTGATAGTTGATAAATGAATTCCTGAAGATTTTCATAACTGATGACTTGTGGAGATATTTCACCTAAATCAGTTATAGCAAAACCTTCTAATTTTTTGATGTCTCTAACGTAAGCGTCAAGCGTGTTGTCGGAGAAGCTTTTCTCAAATTTTAGAAAATTTGAGAAGTCTGTTATTTTTTCGGACCAGTTCATATTTGTGTGTTTTTTTTTAATTGTTTTTAAAAATGTATTGTTATGTCATACGATATATAATTCTTGTTCTGTAATGTTTAAAATCTCAATTCCCGAATTTTTTAAAAATTCTAATCCACTATCATCAGAGTACCCAGCCATGTAAACTACTTTTTCGATTCCAGATTGTAATATCAATTTGCTACACTCTTTGCAAGGTGACATTGTGATATATAATGTTGCACCTTTGCAAGATTGTGTACTGCTTGCTATCTTCAATATGGCATTGGCTTCTGCATGAAGAACAAACCAATTGGTTTTTCCTTCTTCGTCCTCACAATTGTTTTCGAATCCCGAAGGTGTCCCATTATATCCGTCAGAAATAATCATTCTGTCCTTTACAATAAGTGCACCAACTTTTTTTCTCTTACAATAAGATAGATTGGCCCATTCGGACGCCATCTTAAGGTAAGCAATATCGAATTTGTTATAATTCATTACTTTAGTTTAATTGAAGGAAGGTTTTCTTTTTTCTAGAAAAGCAGAAACACCTTCTTTAAAATCTTCTCCCGAAAATAATTCTCCAAAAGAATTAACCTCCGTTTCCATTCCATTTTCTTTGTCACTAGCATTTACAGCTTTTATGGCTTTAGCAATGCCTTGTGGAGAATTTTTCACAATTTGTTCAGCTAACTCCTGAGTTTTTGCAAGCAATTCTTCTAAAGAAAAAACTTCATTTACTAAGCTTATTGATTTCGCTTTTTCAGCTGTAATCATTTTCGCTGAAAAAATCATTTCGTTGGCCAGGCCTTTTCCAACTAATTTTGGTAATCTTTGTGTTCCTCCATAGCCAGGAATTAATCCTAAAGTAACCTCTGGTAAACCTAATTTTGCATTTTCCGAAGCATATCTGATATGGCAAGATAATGCCAATTCTAATCCTCCACCCAAAGCAAAACCATTGATAGCTGCAATCACGGGTTTGCTCAAATCTTCTATTTTTTGAAAAACCAGATGTCCCCTTTTTGAGAGTTCTTTTGCTTTTTCTGAACCGAAAGCAGAAAATTCTTTGATATCTGCACCAGCAACGAAAGATTTTTCTCCACTACCAGTAACAATCACACAGCTTACATTTTTATCTGAATCTAAAATGCCAAAAACATTTTCCAAATCATTAAAAACCTGAGCATTCAAGGCGTTTAAGCTTTCGGGTCTGTTGATAGTTACTACTGCAATTTTCTTATCTATCGTTAATTTTATACTTTCGTAATTCATTTCAAAAAGAAGATTATATTTAATTCTAAAATGATGTAATAGTCGAATTTAGAAATTTATGCAATATAAACAAAATATTAATGATTAATTAATATTCCTGCTGTTATTTTATTAACCTTTGTAAATTGAGTTTGTGAAAAATATTTATAAAATACTGGAAATTTTATTTAAAATAAACATATTCCTACTTATGCTTTCTGTAGTTTCTTGTGGAAGTCGAAACTCATCTAGTAATTCATCTGGATATGTAATAACAACAGTTTCCTATTATGCCAACAAATTTAATGGTAAAAAAACGGCAAGTGGAGAAACCTATAAACATTCTAAAATGACAGGAGCACACAAGTCTCTTTCTTTTGGGACACGAGTTGAAATTGTAAATGTTGATAATGACAAATCGGTAATCATTGTTGTAAATGATCGTGGTCCTTTGAGGTCTTCCAGAGAATTCGATCTTAGTCAAGGAGCTTTCAAAAAAATTGCTGACCTTAATGATGGTATTGTAAAAATAAAATACAAAATCCTCAAATAATAAGTGATTTCTATAGATGTGATAAATGTTAAGAAATGATTCATCACATAATATTTTAAAAATGTTTAAATTTGCAATGCTTTATAAAAAGCAAACCAATTAAAAAATCTTAAAAACAACATCAAGACAATGAGTTACATTTCATTTATCGAAGCAAGACAAATATTAGATTCCAGAGGGAATCCTACAATTGAAGTAGATGTTTTCACAGAGAGTGGAGCTATGGGACGTGCGGCAGTACCTTCAGGAGCTTCTACAGGAGAACATGAAGCAGTTGAACTAAGAGACGGTGCACCAGAATTCCTTGGAAAAGGTGTTTTGAAAGCGGTAGAAAACGTAAAAGAAATCATCGCTCCAGAATTGATTGGTCTTCCAGTTTTCGAACAAAATTTGATTGATGCTGTAATGATTCAACTTGATGGAACTTCTAACAAAGGTAAATTAGGGGCCAACGCAATTTTAGGAGTTTCTTTGGCTGTTGCAAAAGCTGCTGCTAACGAGCTTAGAATGCCTCTTTATAAATATGTAGGTGGTGTAAATGCTAATACACTTCCTGTTCCAATGATGAACGTAATCAACGGTGGTTCTCACTCAGATGCGCCAATTGCTTTCCAAGAATTCATGGTAATGCCTGTGAAAGCAGATTCTTTCTCTCACTCTTTGAGAAAAGGAACTGAGATTTTCCATAGCTTAAAATCTATTCTTCACGGTAGAGGTTTGTCAACTGCAGTAGGAGACGAAGGTGGATTTGCTCCAACTTTCACGGGAACAGAAGATGCTTTGGATACATTACTACAAGCTATAGAAAAAGCAGGTTACAAGCCAGGTGATGATGTCATGATTGCTTTGGATTGTGCAGCTTCCGAGTTCTATAAAGACGGCCTTTACGATTATAGAAAATTCCAGACTCCAGATGCGCCTGTATTTTCAAGCAGCGAGCAGGTTTCTTACTTGGCTGAATTGGCTAACAAATATCCAATCATCTCAATCGAAGATGGTATGCAGGAAAATGACTGGGCAGGTTGGAAAGAATTGACTGATAAAATCGGTGACAGAGTTCAGTTGGTTGGTGACGACTTATTCGTGACTAATGTTGAGAGACTTTCTAGAGGTATCGCAGAAAATACAGCTAACTCAATCCTTGTAAAAGTTAACCAAATTGGTTCCCTTTCTGAAACTATGGCAGCAGTTCAGATGGCGCAGCATAATAGATATACGACAGTAATGTCTCATAGATCCGGAGAAACAGAAGATGCTACCATTGCAGACCTTGCAGTAGCTCAAAACTGTGGACAAATCAAAACTGGTTCTGCATCTAGATCAGATAGAATGGCGAAGTACAACCAATTGTTGAGAATCGAGGAAGCTCTTGGAGAAACTGCCGTTTTCCCAGGTTTAGATGCTTTCAAAATCAAAAGATAATTTTTGATTAATATTGATATCCAAAGTCTTTGAAATTTTCAAAGGCTTTTTTGCTGTATTATTTGATTGTCAAATTCTTATTAAAATTGTAATTGTTTTGAAATCAGTCAATTATCATCATAAATAAAATCAATCCCAATTTATGACTTTTGTCAGTTGACAGTTTGGTGCGAAAGTCCTATATTTAGCAGACAAAATTTTTTTTAAAATGTCAGATAATAAAGTTATATTAAATTACGATGGGAAAAGCTTCGAATATCCAATCGTAGATAGTACTATCGGTGACAGAGGAATAGATATTTCCAAATTGAGAGATCAAACAGGATTGATTACTTTGGATCTTGGTTACAAAAATACAGGTGCTACAATTAGTGAAATTACTTACCTAGATGGTGATAAAGGGGAATTATTCTACAGAGGTTATCCTATAGAGCAAATCGCTGAAAAATCAAACTTTACGGAAGTAATGTACCTTTTACTTCACGGAGAATTACCATCAACAGAACAGTTCAGTTCTTTTGAAAACAACATCAAAAAATATAATTTTGTTGCAGACGAGCTTAAAAAACTAATCGATGTTTTCCCTCGCTCTGCGCATCCTATGGGCGTTTTGTCTTCTTTAACTTCTGCTCTTACAGCATTCAATCCAAAAGCGGTTGATGTTAAATCTAAAGAAGAATTAGATCTTGCAGCAGAATTAATGATTGCAAAATTCTCTCATCTTTGTGCCTGGACTTACAGAAAAACACAAGGTTTACCAATTAACCACGGAGATAACAGTCTTAACTATGTTGAGAATTTCTATAAAATGGCGTTCAGACTGCCGAATGAGGAATTCCAAATGGATCCAGTTGTAGTTGCTGCTTTGGATAAATTGTTGATTCTTCACGCAGACCACGAGCAAAACTGTTCTACTTCTACTGTAAGAATGGTTGGTTCTGCTCATACAGGTTTGTTTGCCTCTATTTCTGCAGGTGTTTCTGCGCTTTGGGGACCACTTCACGGAGGAGCAAACCAAGCCGTTATCGAAATGTTAGAATTGATTGAAAAAGACGGCGGTGACGTTAACAAATGGGTGGCAAAAGCAAAAGATAAAAACGACAGCTTCAGATTGATGGGCTTCGGACACAGAGTTTACAAAAACTTTGACCCAAGAGCAAAAATTATCAAAAAAGCAGCAGACGATATCTTAGGAAAATTAGGAATCCAAGATAAAGCGCTTGACATTGCAATGCAGTTGGAAAAAGTAGCTTTGGAAGACGAATACTTCATCGAAAGAAAATTATATCCAAACGTAGATTTCTATTCTGGAATCATCTACAGAGCATTAGGAATTCCAACAGAAATGTTCACAGTAATGTTTGCATTAGGAAGATTGCCAGGGTGGATTTCTCAATGGAAAGAAATGAGACTGAAAGGCGATCCAATCGGAAGACCGAGACAAATCTATCAAGGTTCTCCAATGCGTGATTATGTAGATATTTCCAAAAGATAAAAAATATTGAAAATCAATATAAAAATCCTCGAAATTAGTTTTTCGGGGATTTTTTTTGCATCAAATTAAAAATCCAGATGAAATTTTCGCCAGCAAAAGCTCTCTCACAGGTATTATTAACTAAAATAAAATATGAGCGATTACAATCCTTTAATTATATTTGCCTGATTCTGAATTTATAAAATCGCTCGCATTTTTTAGCCCAATTGTCTATGGAAACAGCGATTTCATTTGAACTTTGGAAATGACTGTAAGTAAATATGAAACTGAATATCAAAAACGAAACCGGAAGACTGAAATCTGTAGTTCTTGGACAGCCTAAATCTAATGGCCCTGTTCCAACTTTGGAAGAAAGTTACGACGCAAAATCTTATCATACAATCCAAAATAATATCTATCCAAAAGAACAAGACATTATTTCCGAAATGTCTGAATTTGAAATGGTTCTCAAAAAATATGATGTCGAGGTTTTTCGACCGAAAATCTTAAAAGATTACAATCAAGTTTTTGCGAGAGATGTCGCGTTTGTGATAGAGGACAAAATGATAATTTCGAATATCATTCCGGATAGAGCTGATGAACAAGAAGCTTACAGGCATATCATTGATAAAGTTTCTTGGCGAAACATCATCAACCTTCCCGAAACCGCTCATATCGAAGGTGGAGACGTGATTGTCTGGAACGGATTTCTTTTCATCGGAACAAGTTATAGTCCAGATTATAGAAATCTGAAAACAGCAAGAACCAACGAATATGCCATCGAAATTCTAAAAGAATATTTCCCAAAGAAAAGAATTATTGACCTTGATTTGAAGAAGAATGATACAAAACCTTACGAAGGGATTTTGCATTTGGATTGTACTTTTAATATTGTTGGGAATGACAAATGTATTATTTATAAAAATGGATTTGTAGATGAATCGGATTATCAATTATTAGTTGACATTTTCGGAGAAGAAAATTGTTTCGAAGTGAATGATAAAGAAATGTTCGAAATGAATCCAAATATCTTCTCAATTGCTCCAGATGTTGTGGTTTCTGATAAATCTTTTACTCGACTAAATCATCATCTGAGAGATGAATGGGGATTTACAGTAGAAGAAATTCCTTATCGTGAGATTTCCAAAATGGGTGGATTGTTAAGATGTTCGACTTTGCCGTTAGTGAGAGAATAATTAATTCAAAATTTGATTAAAACAATGCAAACTACAGATACAGTTTTGATGATAGAACCGGTTGCTTTTGGATTCAACGAGCAAACTGCGGTTAATAATTATTTTCAGGTTCAACAAGAAGGAAATGTTCAAGGAGAAGCTTTGAAGGAATTCAATGCTTTTGTTGAAAAACTGAGAGTAAAAGGTATTAATGTCATCACTATAAAAGATACACTTGACCCAAAAACTCCGGATTCCATTTTTCCGAATAACTGGGTAAGTTTTCACAGAGACGGAAAAGTGGTTTTATATCCAATGTTTGCGGAAAACAGACGTTTGGAAAGACGAAGTGATATCCTTGACCAAATCAAAGAACAATTCAACATCAACGAAATCGTCGATTATTCTGAAATTGAAAAAGAGAATAAATTCTTGGAAGGAACAGGAAGTATGATTTTCGATCACGATAACAAGATTGCTTACGGTTCGGTTTCTTTGAGATTGGATGAGGATTTATTTAGAAAATTCTGCAGTGAATTTGGATTCCAACCGGTGGTTTTTCACTCTTATCAAAACGCTGGTGCAGAAAGATTACCAATTTATCATACCAATGTGATGATGTGTGTTGCGGATAAATTCGTAGTGATTTGTTTAGATTGCATCGATGACGAATTGGAAAGAGAAAAAGTTATTGAAACGATTAAAAACTCAGGAAAAGAATTAATAGAAATCTCTGAAGATCAAATGCAACAATTTGCAGGAAATATGCTTCAAGTTCAAAATAATTCTGGCGAAAAATTCTTGGTGATGAGTCAAAGTGCGTATAAATCTTTGAAGCCTGAACAAGTTTCTGCAATCGAAAAATATTGTGAAATTATTTATTCAGATTTAGAAGTGATAGAAACAAACGGCGGCGGAAGCGCAAGATGTATGTTGGCTGAGGTTTTTCTACCGAAGAAATAAAATTTTTAAGAGCTGTAAATATTTACAGCTTTTTTATTAATCCTATTGTAAGTTTTTCAAAAAATTCTGATATTGCTTCCTGATAACCAGTAATAATGAAAACTTTAGAAATTTATCAGGAAGGATTACACGTTTTGTTGACGCTGAAGGTTCAGAATCCGGAATTACTGACAAATTATGACGCATATCTTGATTACGCTAAAAAACTTTTGGCAGAATGTGATACAGAAGTTGTTGGTGAGACTTTTCATATTTTTGATAATGACAGTTTCACTTCGGCAATTATTCTGAAAGAATCACATCTTTGCATCCATACTTGGCCGGAGTTTCAGCAACTGACTCTGGATTTGTTGCTTTGTAATTATTATAATGATAATACCGAAAAAGTTGAGAAAATCACTTCCAAATTACTAACTTATTTCGAGGCAGAAGTCATCAAAGAACACAAAATTCTGAGATGATGAAAACTTACGTGTGCCCGAGTTGTAAAACCGACAATATTCTTACAATTGATATCGAGATTGAACAATATATTTGTAAATCTTGCTCTAATTTAATTAATACAGAGACCAAAACGATTTTAAAATCGGTTAAAAAACCAACGGAGAATGTAGTTTTGGAAGTTGGCCAAAAAGGTAAAATTGACGGAATTGAATATCAAGTTATAGCAATTGTTGTTCGCAAATATGGAACGTCTGTTTTCTGGAGAGAATATTATCTGAAAGACAAAGATAAAAATGACGCATTTTTGAGTGAAAGCAGTGGACATTGGGTTTTTCTGCAGCCGAAAGAAATGCCGAAAAAAGATTTCAAATTTCATGCAGAATTCAATGGGAAAAAGTACAGATGGTACGAATCTACTCCCAATAACATTGATGCAGCAACCGGTTTCTTCGAAGATAAAATTAAATTTTCTCTAGCCAATTATAAAGAATTTGTCAACGGAACAGAAATGGTTTCTATTGAGCAAGTTGGAGCAGAAAAAACTTTCCTTTGGGGAAAACACATTCCGAAAAGTGAAATAAAGCGGCAATTCAAACCTAATTATATGCCGAATTATTCCGGAATTGGGATTGTTCAGCCTTATTATATTAATATCAAACAATTAATCAATGTTCTGGCAATTGTTGCATTATTGATGAGCCTTCTACAACTTTACAACACGGTTTCAAGGACGAATTATGAAGTTTTCAGTGACAAAATCAGATTCGATTCTGTAAGAAACAAAGAATTGATTTCGAAGTCGTTTGATTTGAATGGTGCTTCTGCTCCGCTTAATGTAAAACTCTATTCCAATGTTGATAATTCTTGGGCAAACGTAGAATTGAGTCTCGTGAATGAAAAGACGAATGAGATCGAATACACATCTCAAGACATTGAACAATATCACGGTTACGAAAGCGGTGAAAGTTGGTCAGAAGGTGATAAAAACAAAGAATTTAATTTTTGTGGTGTTGCACCGGGAAAATATCATTTTGCAATCAATGCGCAGAAACAAGGTTTTGAACAGCCAAACGGTGAAACATTTTATTCTCCGGATGGAAGCAAGTCTTTTATTTATGATGAATTTGGATTTGTAGATGTAACAACTTTGGCGACAGGTGAAAAGATTTCTTACAATTTATCAAATCTTCAAACCAATGATTCTGTAATCTATTCAGAGTTAGAAAAAGCAAAAGAATTCAAACTCAAGAATCCAAATTTCTCTGCAACACTTCCTGATACAGATACGCTGAATCCCGAATTCGATATTCAGGCTTTTTGGAAACCTGTGAGTTTTTGGAATTACTTCATCATTATAGGAATAATGATTGTTTTGGTTCTTCTCAATTATTGGGGAAAATATCTTTTTGATAAAGAAAAATGGAAAAACAGTAACTATTCTCCTTTTAACGAATATACAAACTGATGGAAAAAGTTTTAAATTATATCAGAAATAATAAACTATTGCTATCCTTGGGAATATTCTTTCTGGGCTGGTTTTTATATTTGACTTACACCGGAAACCAATTCTGCGATTGTGCAAAAACAGAAAAATACAGAGACGGAGCAACCAGATATCGTTCACACGGAACTTCAGTTTACAGATATTATCACAAATAAATTTTAAAAACATTAATTATGGGAGATTTCAATTATTTACCAATACTTAATTCGATATTATATTCTTTTTTGGGAATTGCAATTTTGTTGATTTGCTATGTTATTATAGAAAAATTGACGCCGGAAAAAACTTGGCACGAGATTTCAAAAAATAACAATACTGCATTAGCCATTATTTTAGGCGCTTTTATTATTGGGATTTCTATCATTATCAGTGCCGCAATTCATGGATAAAAAACGAATTTCGTTTGAACTGCTTTTACTTTTTTCGGTATTTGTCATCGCAACTTGCGGACTGATTTATGAATTGGTTGCCGGAGCTTTGGCAAGTTATCTTTTAGGGGATTCTGTAAAACAGTTTTCTTTCATCATCGGCGTTTATCTTTTCTCGATGGGCGTTGGCTCTTATCTGGCAAAATTCATCCATAAAGATTTACTGAATAAATTTGTTGAAATCGAAATTCTTGTCGGAGTTATCGGAGGAATCAGTTCGGTAGTTTTATTCTATTTATTCAATACGGTTCATCATTTTGAGCCTGTATTATATCTATTTGTATTTCTAACAGGATGTTTGGTTGGATTGGAAATTCCATTATTGATGAATATTCTTAAAGATAAAGTGGCTTTCAAAGATTTAGTTTCCAATGTTTTCGCGTTTGATTATATCGGTGCTTTGTTGGCATCTATTCTTTTTCCTTTGGTTTTGATTCCGAGTTTGGGCATTATCAGAACACCGCTTTTTTTTGGTTTGATTAATATTTCCATTGCGATTTTCCTTTCGTTTTATTTGGAAAGAGAACTGAAACATCCAATTACATTAAAAATAAAATCAATTTTCGCCTTTCTAAGTTTATTAATACTTTTCATTTTTTCGGATAGACTTTTGGCTTTTTCCGAAGAAAAAATGTACGGAGAGAATATCATCTACGCAAACAATTCACCTTATCAACGAATTGTTTTGACTAGGAATAATCAGGATTTCCGACTTTATCTTAATAATAATCTTCAGTTTTCTTCCGCTGACGAATACCGCTATCACGAAGCTTTGGTACATCCTGCGATGTCTATGGCAAAGAATATCTCGAATGTTTTGGTTTTAGGCGGAGGCGATGGTTTTGCAGTTCGAGAAATTTTGAAATATAAAGACGTAAAGCATATCACGTTGGTTGATTTGGACGGAGAAATGACCAATTTTTTCCGAGATAATGAAACAATGAAACGTCTGAATCACAACTCATTTTCCAGCCCGAAAGTTGAAGTGATTAATAAAGACGCTTACATTTGGGTTAAAGAAAACAAGAAAAAATACGATGTCATCATCATCGATTTTCCGGATCCTTCTAATTACAGTTTAGGAAAATTATATTCGCTTCAGTTTTATAAAGAATTGGAGAAGATTACGACTAATGATACTAAAATTGTGGTCCAAACAACATCGCCTTATTTTGCTCCGAAATCTTTTTGGTGTATTGATAAAACCATTAATCAGATTTTTCCTTTTACCACAGCTTATCATTCTTATGTTCCTAGTTTTGGAGAATGGGGATTTTGTCTTGCATCTTTTCAGCCGATTGATAATGAGGTTGTAAGAAAGCTCCCGAATCTGAAATTCTATGATTATAACTTTAAACAAATGTCTTATTTCAGCAAAGATATGAAAGCAGATAATCTGGAAGTCAACCGTCTTGATAACCAAATTTTGGTAAGATATTTTGATGAAGAATGGGGTAAAGTTCAATAATATAATTCTTTAAAGTGTCACAAGAAGTCAACCAATTTTCCCGAAAATCTTTTCTCAAAACTATCTTTTGGGCAGGATTGATGTTGCCATTTCTACAATACTGCAAACAGAAATCAAAAACATTTTTGATAAAAATCTCAGGAACCAATTATGTTTTAGGACACCAACTTTGGGCTAAAGATTTCCCGAAACCAACCGAAGAAATCACAACCAAATTTCTGATTGTGGGAAGTGGAATTTCTGGACTTTCGGCTTGTCGATATTTGAAAAATAATAATGAAGATGATTTTATTTTGGCCGAAATGGAGAATCATTTGGGAGGAAATGCTTCTAATGGAGAAAACCAATTTTCAAAGTTTCCTCTTGGCGCACATTATCTCCCGATTCCAAACAAAGAAGATTTGGAATTGATTGAGTTTCTGAATGAATGTAAAATCTATCTTGGAGATGATGAAAACGGTTTACCGATTTTGGATGATGAACAACTAACTTTTCCAAAAGAAGAACGTTTGTTTTTCAAAAACGAATGGCAAAATGATTTGGTACCACAGAATGGAATTTCCTCTAAAACTAAAGAAGAACTCAATCGATATTTCAAGATGATGGATGAATTCCGAATTAAGAAAGATAGTTTCGGTAAATACTGGTTTAACATTCCATTAGATAATTCGAGTCAGGAAAATGAAGCTAGAAGTTTGAATAAGATTACTTTTGAAAATTGGCTTCAATCCAATAATTTTAAATCCGAAGAATTACTTTGGTTGCTGGATTATTCTTGCAAAGATGATTATGGTTTGGGTCTGAAATATGTTTCTGCTTGGGCTGGAATCCACTATTTTGCAGGAAGAAAAAATAATTGGGCAACCAATCGTCAAGACCAAGTTTTTACTTGGCCCGAAGGAAATGCAAGATTGGCAAAACATCTTTCAAGATCTGTTGAGAACAAGCAGTTAAGAAATCATCTTGTTTTTGATGTTAATCTTGATAAAGAAAATGTTGAGGTTTTAGTCTTTGATAATCGATCAAAAATTTCAAAAAAAATTATTGCTGAAAAAGTGCTTTTTGCGACGCCACAGTTTGTGAATCAGCATATTTTTAAGGATAGAAAATTCAAAAACTTCAATTATGTTCCCTGGCTTTTGGCAACTTTGACTTTGAAAAATGAATTTGGTGGCGCAGAAGAATTGGCTTGGGACAATGTGATTTTCGGAACGGAAGGTTTGGGTTACATCAATGACCAACATCAGAATCTGAATCAAATTGTTGGTGAAAAAGTCATCACATATTACCGAAGTTTCTCGACTGATAATTGTAAAAAAGCAAGGCGAAAATTATACAATTTGAAGGAAGAACAATTAAAGAATTTAGTTTTAAATGATTTGAAAGTTGCACATCCAGAAATCGAGGATTTTATTATTGATATTCAGTTTTATAAATTAGGACACGGGATGATTTCGCCTGTTCCCGATTTTATTTTTGGAGAAGAAAAACAATTAGCCAAACAGAATATTGATAACAAAATTTTCTTTGCTCACACCGATTTGTCAGGAATTTCTATTTTTGAAGAAGCCTTTCATCAAGGCATTAGAGCTGGAAAAGAAATGATGGGAATCTGAAATCCCCAAGATTACATTCGACCTTTAACAAAATAAATATCTTCAAATGAAACAGCCTTGGATACATAATGCGAAAACCGATTGGCGATTCATTTTATCGCCTCCTTTTTTGGTGCTGGCAATTGTGATTTTGTTTCAAAATCAGATTCAGAATCTGGAAAATCATTATTCGTTTTACACTTGGCTGATTTTGATTGTTTTTGTGGATGTTGCGCACGTTTATTCAACCTTATTCAAAACTTATTTTATCAAAGAAGAATTCCAGAAAAGAAAGCTTTTGTATTTGGGAATTCCTGCAATTAGTCTGATTTTCGGTTTGATTTTTTATCAATTCGGAAGTTTGTTCTTTTGGTCAGTTTTGGCTTTGGTAGCTGTGTTTCATTTTGTTCGTCAGCAATACGGATTTATGCGATTGTATGCGAGATTTGAGAAGAAAGGATTTTCGAAATTTTGGGACGGAATTGCTATTTATTCCGCTACGATTTTTCCAATGTTGTATTGGATTAAAACGCCAAGAGCTTTCAATTGGTTTGTAGAAAAAGAGTTTAATTGGCTGGATGCTTTCCCGAATTATATTCCTGCAATTACTATAATTTATTTTATAATTCTTGGAATTTGGATTCTGAAAACAATTTATTTTTTCATTAAAGATAAAACCTTCAATATTCCTAAAAATGCAATCATTGTCGGAACATATTTGTCTTGGTATTTTGGAATTGTTTATTTCAACAACGATTTAATTTTCACTTTACTGAATGTCATTTCTCACGGAATTCCTTACATCGCTTTGATTTATATCAGAGAAATTGAACAAAAAGAAACGGCATCTTTGAAACAACTTTCTATATTTAAAACAGGTTTCGGAATTTTATTATTTGTATTGATTATTATAGGTTTTGCTTTCTTTGAAGAATTGATGTGGGAAGTTTTGGTCTGGCGGGAGCATTTTTCAATCCAATCGTTAGAATTATCAATATCGTGGCAACAATTCTTGGTTCCGCTTTTGGTTGTTCCGCAGCTTACACATTATCTTTTGGATGGTTTTATTTGGAAGAATCAGAAAAAATAAAAACTCCCGAAGAATTTTCTCGGGAGTATCATTGAAAAATTTGATTTGAATATATAAATGGATGTTATCTGGTGCGGTTTTTAATGGCGTCGGAAGCTGTTTCTATATCACGGACTTTCTTTACTTTTTTGTTTCCGAAGTTATAAACGATACTCACTTTAACCTGCTGATTGAACTCGTTGTTTTTGACGTAGTTGTAGGTTCCGTCAGCTTGTTTGGTTTCAATTTCTACGATGTTGGTTTTCAAAAGGTCATCAATTCCTGCACTGAAAGTCCAGTCGTTCCAGATTTTCTTGATGTTAAGATCCAGGCTCATCAGATCTTTTAGAAGCCCCAATTCAATCTGCTGTTTGTCAACAAAGAAATAATTAACGCCTACAAACCAGGTTTTCTTTTTATCAAGTCTAATGGTATTATTGGTTTGAACAATGATGCTGTTTGATTTTGATTTATTAATAAATTCATTAAACATATCGCCAGAAGTTGGGTCTTTTGCCAAATAGCCATCATTCACATTTCTCTGAATTCCAATATTAAAGTTCGTTGTCAAATAGCTATTGAAGAATGATTTCTGAATTCCCAGCATTGCAGACATCTCTTGTTTATCTCCAAAATTGGTACGGATATATCTTAATTCTTGATATTTTACACCATCTTTTACAACTTCTCTTTGTAAAGGAACTTGGGTAATTACATCTTTGAAATAAGAGTGATTTAAGATCAGGAAGTAAGAGTTTTTGAACATATAAGTCAACTCATTCGTATAAACCGAAGATGCTTTTACAAAAGGATTATTCTGGATATAATTGTTATCTGTAATGATGTGTTTTACAGGATTTAGTTCCCAGAAACTTGGTCTTCTCATTCTGCTAGAGAATGCATAGGAGATATTATTTTTATCATTAATAGCATAATTGAAGCTCAAGTACGGTAAAAGGTTGTTGTATTTTCTTTCGATTCTTGTATACTCTGGATTTTGAGCATTGTCAGAAGTTCCTAAACTATTGGTGATTTCATAACGAGTTCCAACTTTTCCAGAGAATTTTTCCGTGAATTTCTTTTCCAAGGTCAGGTAAGCACCATAGATGTTTTCATCATAAACAAAGTGATTAGGGCTTAGAGTAATATTGATATCTTTTATGCTTCCATCAACATTGTAAGTATAATCGAAAGTATCATTCTTAGTGTCGTTATCTGTTTTTGTTTTGTTATAATTTCCTCCAACTGCAACTGTAAATTCATTCTTGAATTTTTTCACATAATCTGCCATTCCAGAAAAATTGTTGATAATCTGTGGCTGGTTTTGTTTGATTTCTCTAGAGATTAAACCCACATTTTGAAAAATATCAGAAGCAATGGTTTGGTTGGAACTGCTTTGTTTTCTGTTGTAATTTAGGTAAGAAGCATTCACATTAAGTTTGCTTCCAAGCTCGTCCATTTTCCATTCGTAGTTTAGGTTGACAGAGTTGTTGGCGCTTTTAGCATTTTCTCTTCCTTTGGTTAAACTATAGTTTGTAACGGTATTATTATCATTATCCAAAGATTTTGTGATATTGAATAAATCTGTTCTTGAGTCATAACTTTTATTAAACCAAGTATTCCAGGTAAGTGCAATGTTTTGATTATCTGTTAATTGGTAATCTGCGTTGATATAACCTCCGATATTTTGATTGGGATCATTGATATCACCAATGGAGCTGGTAGATGCATTGTTACTTCCATTTCTCAAGTCATATTTTTGAGGTTCTATGTTAGATCCTCCGCTCAGGTTAGCAGAGATTCCCAGTTTATCTTTTCTATAATTGATGGAAGCACTTGCAGAGTTACTGAAAAATTTATTGGCAGAACTGGACATTCTCATATTACCATTGGTTCCGTCCGTCATTTTTTTCTTTAAAATGATATTGATGATTCCGTCAGAGGATTCTACTTGATACTCACTTCCAGGAACTGTGATGACTTCAATTTTTTGGATGTTTTCTGCAGGTGTATTTTTCAAAAATTGATTCAAAGAATCAGCATCCATATTGGTTTTCCTACCATTAATGAAAATTAAAGCATTGTTTTTACCTGCTATTTTCAAAGTTTTATCATCGGTCGTAGAAAGAAGCGGTGTTTGTTTTAAGATATCAAAAGTAGTACTTCCTTTTGCAACCGGAGAATTGGACACATCATAAACGAAACGGTCGCTTTCTTTTTTGAACACTTGTTTTGTAAGTACAACGGCTTCAATGTTTTTTGTTTTGGTAGAATCTGTTTTTGTTTCTTGAGCAAATATTAATCCTGAGAAAAATAATGATGCAATAAGTATTTGAGCTTTCATAATTTATTTTATTTGAGAGTAATTTGTTTTTACTAATATTTAACATTGCAAAGATATATATTAAAATTAGTATTATGCAATACAAAGTAGTAAATAAAATTAATTTATTGATTTAATTCTTTGATTATCAATTGTAAAAATTTCAACTGTATAATTGTAAGACAATCGGTAATTAAGTTTTGTTACATCTAAAATGAAATAAAAATGAAAAAAGCCACTGTAAAATTTACAATGGCTTCATTATCTTAAAGTTCAGATATGGAATTTTAAGGTTTTATTTTAAATTTAAGTCACAATTTACTTTTAAAAAACTTTTGTGCCTTTTGTGGTTTGTCTATATCAAAACAGCATTCGGGTTTTCAAATTCTTCATTCTTTTCGAAATGAGAAAGACTCGTTAGAGTAGAAGTAGCAATCTGTTCAAGCGCTTCCTGAGTGAAAAAAGCCTGATGCGCTGTTACCAAAACATTTGGGAAACTCATCAGTCTTTGGATGGTGTCATCTTCGATAATCGTATGAGAAAGGTCTCGGAAAAATAATTTTTCTTCCTGCTCATAAACATCAATCCCGAGGTAACCGATATGTTTGGATTTCAGTCCGTGGATTACGGCTTTTGTATCAATCAATCCGCCTCGGCTTGTGTTGATAATCATTACATTTTGCTTCATTTTTTGGATAGACTCTTCATTAATCAAATGATGTGTAGATTCCATCAGCGGACAATGAAGTGAAACAATATCGGATTCTGAAAATAATTGTTCCTGAGAAACATATTCGATTCCAAGTTGTTTAAGTTCTTGATTCTC
The DNA here is from genome assembly GCF_003385395.1 of Epilithonimonas hispanica. Taxonomy (GTDB): domain Bacteria; phylum Bacteroidota; class Bacteroidia; order Flavobacteriales; family Weeksellaceae; genus Epilithonimonas; species Epilithonimonas hispanica. Next base: position 18,105 of record NZ_QNUG01000012.1, read on the forward strand.
TGTAATATCAAAAGCTAAAACTTTGGCTCCAAAACCTTTCGCAATCTTCGCAAATGCAGCGCCAATATTTCCGGTTCCAATTACTCCGATGGTTTTCTGATAAAGATTAAAACCCATCAATCCATTCAAAGCAAAATTCTGTTCACGAACTCGGTTATAAGCTTTGTGTGTTTTTCGGTTAAGCGTGAGAATCATTGCCATTGCGTGTTCTGCAACTGCTTCTGGAGAATAAGCTGGAACTCTGGAAACTCTTATTCCAAGACGTTTTGCGGCTTCCAAATCCACATTGTTGAAACCTGCACAACGCAACGCAAGATATTTTACGCCTTTGCTTGCGAGTGATTCCAGAACTTCTGCATTCAGTTTGTCGTTCACGAAGGCGCAAACAGCGTCAGAATGGTCTATGAGATTGAGAACGTGTGGGCCAAGATGCGTTTCAAAATAATCCAATTCAAAATTGAATTGTTGATTCGCTTTGTCAAAAAATTCCTTGTCATAAGGCTTGGAGGAGAAAAATGTAATTTTCATATATGGAAATCTATTTTTTTATACTCTAAAGTTACAAAATTTGATTTCAAATAGGACATTTTACTCATTGATATTCATCATTCATTCCGATTTTCTCGGGCTAATTTTTTATCGACCCAAATCGTTGCAAACGGAAAAAATGCCGCACACAACGCAAAAATTGAATCCTCATCGTCCCAATTAAAAATCTTTTTCACCGGAAGCAAAAGTAAAAGATAAAGCGTGAAAAATAACCCGTGAATGCTTCCCATCGTACTGATATAAATAATGGCGAAAAGACCTTTGGGCTCAACACGAATCCAAACCATTGCTGTGAAAAGTAAAAACCAAGAAACGGCTTCTGCAAGGCAAACTTGTTTAAACCATTTAATGATTTTTTCTTCAGGATATTTTGAGGAATATTTTTCTATGATGTTCATTATTGCAAAGATAGAGGATTATAGAACAAAGAAAAAAAGACTTATTACGATATTTGTTTATTTATAAAAAGATGAACCATCCAAATATTCAAAAACCTCTGGCGGTAGCATTGGTCTTGTGTTTTTTCCTTCCTTAATCATATTTCGGATTTCTGTTGCAGAAAGTTCTATGATTGGCGCATTAATTTGATGAATATTCTCGTGATTTTTCAATTCTGTCACATTGAGCGGAGTCGAAATGTCTTCACCTAAAATTCTAGGATAAACAATAATCTGATGATTTTTCAGAAGTAATTCGTAGTTTTTCCATTTGTGAAGACTTTTCAAATTGTCTTCGCCCATTATTAATGAAAAAGAATAGTCCGGATGTTTTTCCTGAAGATAAGTCAATGTGTCAATCGTGTAACTTGGTGTTGGCAAAGAAAACTCAACATTGGAGGCGCGCATTTTTGGATAATTTTTTATCGCCAATTGTACCATATCCAAACGATTGTGGTCTTTCAGGAGAGATTTTTTGTCTTTGAAAGGATTCTGAGGACTCACGACAAACCATAATTCCTGCATATCAGAATGTTCCAAAATATAATTAGCCAAAATCAAATGACCGATATGAATAGGATTGAATGAACCGAAAAATAATCCGATTTTTTTCATAACAGTTTATTAATCGTGAAATCTCACATCTCTAATATTCAGAAAATGAGAAACATTGCCTTTCCAATGATTTTCCTCTATTGTAAATGCCAGATCAAAAGTTTTAGTTTTAAAATCTTCTGTAAACTGACCAAAACGGAAACCTACACATTCGACATTTCGTCCTGTATTCGGTTGAGAAATATTGAATTTGAGGTGAGAACTTTCTTTTCCCATCAATCTAACATAGCCGTTTACTTTCACATTCTTTAGAACCAAAATAGGTTTCATATTCTGAGGTCCAAAAGGCGCTAATTTTCTATGAAAATTGATAAACTCTCTGTTCAAATCATCTGGTGTTACCACACTATCAACATAAATAGTTGGTTCTTTCTGATGTTCCTGGATATTATTCTTCACATAATCCTCAAATCGAATTTTGAATTCTTCAAATTTCTCTTTTTCCATAGAAAGTCCTGCAGCAGCCTGATGTCCTCCAAATTTCATAAACAAATCTGAACAATGTTCCAAAGCTTTATGGATATCAAAATCGGATACAGATCTTGCAGAAGCTACCAACTCGCCGTTGTTTCCTTCTGTGAAAACAAGAGTTGGTTTAAAATAATTTTCAATTAATCTCGAGGCAACAATTCCGATTACACCTTTGTTCCAACTTGGGTCGTAAACAATTGTAGAGTAGCACTCTGTTTTCTGAAGTTCAAGAGCTTGACTCATTGCAGATTGAGTAATGTTGATATCCATTTCCCTGCGTTCATCATTTAGATTGATAATTTCATCTACGATTTGCTGAGCTTGTTTCAGGTTATCCGAAATCATTAGTTCAACCGCCGCTTTTGCGTGGGAAATTCTCCCTGCAGCATTGATTTTCGGAGCGATATCAAAAACGATATTCGAGATTTCAAAATGAGCTAATTTCTCTTCAGGAATTAAAAGCCTTAATCCAAATTTTCGAGTTTTTCTAAGGAATTTTAATCCTTGTTTTGCAAGAACTCGGTTTTCTCCTGTCATTGCAACAATGTCAGAAGCAATACTGATTGCCAAAAGGTCAGTCAATTCAAACAACTCACTTTCCGGGATTTTATAAATGGTATTAAGTCCTTGGCAAAGTTTAAAACCAACGCCACAACCACTTAATTCTTTATAAGGATATCGGCAGTCTTTTCTTTTCGGGTCCAGAACTGCAACTGCTTTTGGAAGTTCGTCTCCGGGTAAATGGTGGTCACAAATAATAAAATCTACACCCACAGAATTGGCAAGGTCAATTTTATCAATCGATTTGATTCCACAATCGAGCGCAATAATTAATGAAAATCCATTGTCTTTGGCGAAATAGATTCCTTCGTCTGAGATTCCATAACCTTCAACATTTCTGTCAGGAATGTAAAAATCAAGATATTTTTTATCAACAATTTTGCTCAGATACAAATACATCAAGGCAACAGCTGTTGTTCCGTCAACATCATAATCTCCGTAAACTAAGATTTTTTCTCCGTTTTCAATTGCTGTTGCAATGCGTTCTACCGCTTTTTGCATATCAGCCATCAGGAAAGGATTGTGAATGTCGGCGCCGTTTGGCTTGAAGAATTCGCGTGCTTTTTGATAATTGTCAATTTCACGCATCACTAGGATTTTGGATTCTAAAGTTCCAAATCCTATCGAAGAAATCAGTCCGTCAACAATCTCTTCATCAGGCTCGGTTTTATAAATCCATTTTTGACTCATAGTTACAAAAGTAATGAAAAAAAATGGCTTGGGAAATTAAAACGGTTGCCGAATATGAAGCTTTAAAACTTATTTTTTACCACATAGGCACATAGTTTTCAAAAAAATTAAGAAAAAATAGTCGGAAAATCTATTTATCCTTTTTTTACAATATCCAAAATCCCAATTTTCTATGTGTCTATGTGGTTTATTTTCGAGTTGTAAAAATCGTTGTTTATTCTTTAATGATTTTTTTAGTCTCAATTCCGAAATCAGTTTCTATGGAAATCAGATAATTTCCTTTTGGAAGATTTGAAACATTGATTCTTGAAAACTCATTATTTTCTGTTTTTACTAATGAACCGGAAACGTTATATAATTTGACTGACTTGATTTTTTCATCAGATTTAATATTAATAAAATCAGAAGTCGGATTTGGGAAAATATTGACTTGAGTTTTATTAATATCAGAAACTGAAAGCTGGTCCATATCTTTAATAATGATATTGTCAACGATAAAACCACTGCCATCATTATCAAATTCAAAATTCAAATCATTGGCTCTTACAACTTTGGAGCTAAGAGGTGATGTATGAACCAATTGATTATCCAAATAATATTTTATATTTTTTTCAGTAACATGATCAATTTCAATTTTTAGATTATACCATTTTCCTGGAATCCACTTTCCGAGAGCTTGAAAATTAAGATTATTATCAGCATAAAAATTTCCACTGATTAAAAAATTAAATCCTCCAGCCCAAGAGTTCTCACCATTTCTATGGTCATATAATGAAAGCATGTAATATTCTGAACTATCCAGTTTTTCCAATTTAACATCTGCAGAAACAGAAAGCCTGTTGTATTCTGGTATTTTTTTGAAAAGGTAAGTCATTTTGTTTTCTAAATAAGCATTGGTGCTTGTGACCTCCACAGCATTGGTACCGTCTGATGCTTTTCCAGTAACGACTTGGAAGCTACTGTTTGGAACATTCTCTGTTTGGACAGTCCATTCTTTCTGACCAATAACGCTCCCAAGATTATAACCTTCGGAAGTCTCAAAAGAAATTTTTTGTTGACTAAAACTCGAAACCGAAAATAAAGCAGTTGCTAAAAAAGAGAATAAAGTTTTCTTCATAGATTAAATTAAAAGGGAAGCGAATTTAGAAAAATATTCTTATTAATTGTCTTAAAATCAATAAAAAACCTTCCGAAAATTCGAAAGGTTATATAAGAAAGTCTATATTCTATTTGTCTCTTATCTTTTAGTCTACTTAGAATGATTCATTGCATTCGCATCGATATTAACTCCAAGACCTTGCGCAACTCTCATTCCTAGTTCAATATTAGCTCGGAAGAAATGACAAAGCTGACGATTGATAATTTCGTCTCGTTTTGGTCCATCGATTCCGCTCATATGTCCAACAATGTTATTAACTAAGGCTGTTCTGTCTTCTTGATTCAGAGCTTTTGTGTAGAATAATCCGGGTTGTGTATAGTGGTCATCATCATTCTGATTTCTGTCGTAATGTGCAACGTGAGAGTTGTCCAAATCATACTCCAAATTCTTGTAAGATGATTCTGGTTCTACATCACTGAAACTGTTTGGATAATAGTTTGGTTTGTCTCCATAATCCGAATCATCTGCCATTGCGCCACCTCTTTGGAAATTATTGACAGCAAACGGACATTTGTTAACCTCTAACTGATGAGAATTAACACCTAGTCTGTATCTGTGAGCATCTGCGTAAGAGAAAAGTCTTCCTTGCAACATTTTGTCAGGAGAAAAACTGATTCCGTCAATCAAATGACTCGGTGCAAAAGCAGCCTGTTCTACATGAACAAAGTAATTTCTAGGAACTTCATTCAGTTCCATAACGCCCACTTCTTGCAAAGGAAACTCATCTTGGAACCAAACTTTCGTTACATCAAACGGATTCCAACGCCATTCTTTGGCTTGTTGTTCTGTCATTGTTTGGATATAAAGCGTCCATTTTGGAAAATCACCTTTTTCAATAGAATTAACTAAATCTTCCTGTGAGAAATCAGGGTTTTCGCCTTTCATTTTTGTAGCTTCATCATCAGAAAAATTCTTGATGCCTTGCTGTGTTTTGAAATGGAATTTTACCCAAGTTCTCTCATTTTTGTCATTAATCATAGAAAAAGTATGAGAACCAAATCCGTGCATATGTCTATATCCATAAGGCGTTCCTCTGTCAGACATTAAAATTAAAACCTGATGAAGAGATTCCGGATTCAGAGACCAGAAGTCCCAAACCATTGTTTTGCTTTTCAGGTTAGTTTTTGGAACACGTTTTTGAGTATGGATAAAATCAGGAAATTTTTTTGCATCCTTAATAAAGAAAACTGGCGTGTTGTTTCCAACCAAATCCCAGTTTCCGTCTTCTGTGTAGAATTTCAAAGCAAAACCTCTCGGGTCTCTTTCTGTATCGGCACTTCCCATTTCTCCGCCAACTGTAGAAAATCTCGCAAACATTTTACAAGCATTCCCAACTTTGGAAAACAATTTTGCTCTTGTGTATTGACTAATGTCGTGTGTAACCGTAAAAGTACCATAAGCTCCAGAACCTTTTGCGTGAACAATTCTTTCAGGAATTCTTTCTCTTACAAAGTGCGCAAGATTCTCCTGAAGGACAAAATCCTGTAACAAAACCGGACCTCTGGGTCCAACAGTTTGTGAGTCTTGATGCTCGTAATAGGGTGAGCCAACGGAATTTGTGAGTTTTTTCATGTTTTCCATATTTTCAGATTTTATGATTTAATTCATTTGTTGAGAGACAAAATTCGGTAAAAAAAATTATTCATGAAACAAATTAATAATTATATTTGTAATAGATAAAATTAATTACAAGTCGTGAATATCCAACAACTAGAATATCTAATTGCAGTAGATAAATATAAGCATTTTGGTAAAGCTGCACAAGCCTGTTTTATTACTCAACCTACACTTAGTGCGATGATTCAGAAATTTGAAGACGAACTTGATGTGAAGGTTTTTGATAGAACTACACACCCCATCAGGACTACGGATGCAGGAGCAGAAGTTATAAAGGAAGCTCAAAAAGTCATAGATTCTGTAAATGAGCTGAAGAACAAAGCTAATTTTCTAAACAACATTCTTGCAGGTAAATTGAACCTCGGAATTATTCCCACAGTTTCAAGTTATATTCTTCCAAACGAGATTTTCAAATTCCTTCAGAATAATCCTCAGATTGAATTGAATATCAAAGAAATGACGACGGAAAGTATCATCAAGTCTTTGAAATCCGGTGAATTGGACGCGGGAATTATTTCAACACCTTATTCTGCAGCGGACGAGTTTTATCAGGATTTCCTTTTCAATGAGGAATTGATGTTGTATTCTGCTAATCAAGAAGCTGGTGTAAAGAAAGATTGTTTCGTTGTTCCAGAAGATATTGATGTAGACAAAGTTTGGCTTTTGGAAGAAGGAAACTGTCTTAGAACTCAGTTCGAAAATATTTGTCATTTGAAAGAGAATTCTTTGAAACCTAATAACTTAGAGTTCTTAGCTTCTAATATCAATACATTGATTCAAATGGTTGATAAAGTGGGAGGTATTACTATTCTTCCAGAAATGGGAGTTGAACAATTGTCTTCTGAACAGAAACAAAAAGTTTCCAGATTTATCAAGCCGTTTCCTTTCAGAGAGATTAGTTTAATTTATTATAAACCAACTTATAAGCAAAAAATTATTGATGAATTGATTTCTGAAATCAGAACGTCAATGGAACAAAGGCTTAATTATTACAAAGATTCTGAAAATTACACCAGCATCAAACCTGAATAAATTCATACTGGGTTAATATGAATTGATTTTGATGTTTGAAATTTAGTTTGTAAATTTGCACTCGATTTTTAAATAAACGGAGGAGAACTTTGAACTGATTGCAACCTCAATAAAAAATGCTAAAACAGATTTTTCTCTTTTAGTTCCTTTTTTTTACAATCATCACTTTTTGACTTCAAAATATAAAATACAAAAGGAATAATTTATGTCTTATTTATTTACGTCCGAATCAGTTTCTGAAGGGCATCCGGATAAAATTGCAGATCAGATTTCTGATGCGCTTATTGATCATTTTTTAGCATACGATAAAAACTCAAAAGTAGCTTGTGAAACGCTTGTGACGACTGGCCAGGTTGTTTTGGCTGGAGAAGTGAAGTCTGATGCTTACCTTGATGTACAGCATATCACGAGAGATGTGATCAATAAAATTGGTTACACGAAAAGTGAATATATGTTCAATGGTGATTCTTGTGGTGTAATTTCCGCAATCCACGAACAATCTCCGGATATCAATCAGGGTGTTGACAGAACTTTGGACGAAACCGACTTCGAAGCCAGAGCAAACGCTCAAGGAGCTGGAGATCAGGGGATGATGTTCGGTTATGCTACCAACGAAACTGAAAATTACATGCCTTTGGCTCTAGATCTTGCTCATCAGATTTTGAAAGAATTAGCTGATTTGAGAAGAGAAGGAGATGCCATTCCTTACCTTCGTCCAGATGCAAAATCTCAGGTAACAATAGAATATTCTGACGATCACAAACCTGTAAGAATTGATAGTATTGTAGTTTCTACACAGCACGATGATTTCGGAAGTGAAGATGCAATGTTGGCTAAAATCAAAAAAGATATTATCGAAATTTTAATTCCTAAAGTTAAGGCTAAACAAAAGCCGGAAATCCAGGAATTGTTCAATGGCGATATCAAATATCATATCAACCCAACTGGCAAATTTGTAATCGGTGGACCTCACGGAGATACAGGTTTGACAGGAAGAAAGATTATCGTGGATACTTACGGTGGAAAAGGTGCTCACGGAGGTGGTGCTTTCTCTGGAAAAGATCCAAGTAAAGTGGATAGAAGTGCAGCTTACGCAACAAGACATATTGCTAAAAACTTAGTTGCAGCAGGCGTTGCAGATGAGGTTTTGGTACAGGTTTCTTATGCGATTGGTGTTGCAGAACCTTGTGGCCTTTATATTAATACTTATGGCACTTCGAAAGTTGGAATCAACGATGGAGAATTGGCTAGAAAAGTTCAGCAATTGTTTGATCTTAGACCTTATGCCGTTGAGAAAAACCTTAAGTTGAGAAATCCGATTTATATTGAAACTGCAGCTTACGGACATATGGGGAAAGATTATTATGTAGCTGATAAAACCTTCAATAAAGGTCAGAAAAACGAATTAACTTTGAAAGATCTGGAGTTCTTCACTTGGGAGAAACTAGATCGAGTAGATGATATCAAGAAGGAATTCGGTTTATAATCTGAATTTATAAAAAATAAAAAACTGCTTTGTCTTTGGATGAAGCAGTTTTTTTGTCACGATTCTACACATTCTTTAGATTAAATCATATTCCATAAATCTCTTTTGTTATTTTTGTCGTAAATAAGATTAAGAAAAAATGAAGTCAAAAATATATACAATCATTCTTTTGTTGGCTTTTTGTGGTTTTGCAAAATCACAATTGACAATGCATAAATTCATCAATGTTGGTTATGTTTATCAGAATCAAAGTTTTGGAGAAGTTGGTGGTAAATTACTTTTTCTAAGTAATGACGATGTTCTTTTCCGTGTTGGAGCATCAGCTTTGATGGGTTCTGCAAATAATGAGTTTGCTATAATGCCAAAAGTGAATGCTGATTTTTTGTTAAATTTTCAAAAAAATGTTGATTTCTACCACGCTCATTATTTCATCTTAGGAGCAGAAGCCACTAACAAATATGTTGCGCCAAAGGCTGGTTTCAGTCTTTTTGGGATTTTGGATTTGACTGGAGGATATGGATTCTCGGTAGATAAAAAAGGAATCAATGGTAAAGAGTTGAAAGGGCTTAATGTCAATTTCACAATAAATATCCCGTTAGTGATGGTAAAATGATTTGACTTTTTAAAATTATTTGAATCAAATTAAAGAAAAGTATAAATTTAACAATTCATTAACATTTTGTTTTTGCTTTTTTATTATTTTTACACCTATTAAAATTTAGCATATAGAAAAAATTTACTTCATTAAAAATTAAAACGACCGAGACAGTCCAATTAATTATTTGATATAATTGATGATTTGTTTGGTTCTATATTAAAGAAGTAAAATTATGCAAACGCAAACTGATAGCCGACTAATCCTGCAATATCAAAATGGTGACGAAAAAGCACTAGCAATATTGATTAGCAGATACAAAAAAGATCTTTTCAGCTTTATCTATTACAAGCTGATGGACGAAGATCTAGCTAATGATATTTTCCAAGATACTTTTATTAAAATTATTGTTACTCTTAAAGAAGGACGTTACAAAGAAGAAAACAAATTCATTCTTTGGGCAAAACGCATAGCTCATAATTTAATAATAGATCACTATAGGTTGCAATCCAAGAATATTAAAATCTCAGAAACTTCCTATGAAAATGAAGAATTTTCTATTTTTGATATTATCAAAGAACCAGAAAATAATATTGAGGATAAATTAATTGATAATCAAATTAATGAGGATTTGCTAAAAATGTTGGTGATGCTACCAGATAATCAACAGGAGGTTATTAAGCTGAGGTTTTTTGATGGATTGAGCTTCAAAGAGATTGCAGATCATACAGATACGAGTATCAATACAACGCTTGGAAGAGTGAGGTATGCACTTATTAATTTGAGGAAAATAATGGAAGAAAATAAAATTATTTTGACAAAATAATAATAAAGATTTTTTTTTGGCGTTATTGTTGTAAAAGTCAGCCTATGAAAAAAAACGACACTTTAACAACAAAAGCTCTGATGCCTAAAAAAGAAGTAATTGATTTTTTACTGAATTATTCTAAAAATATTCAGACATTGAAAATAAAAAATAGAAAAACTATTTTGGTTTCTAAAAACTAGAATTTTTTTTGATTTTAATAATTGATTTTATGATTTGAACTTTCCTACGTGGATCAAAAATGATTAGATTTGTGCCTTATGAAAAACGTAAGGCACATTTTTTTTGATTTGGACAATACACTTTGGGATCATCGCAAGAACGCGTATTTGACCATCAAAGAATTATTTTCACAGCAGAAGATTTCAGAAAAGTATAATATTGATTTTGAAGAGTTCCATACAACATATCATATCATTAATGAAAGACTTTGGGAACAAATCCGTGATGGCGAAATTGATAAAGAATATCTGAGAAAACATCGTTTTTATGATACATTTCTGAAATTTGGAATTGACGATGCGATTCTAGCAGATTACTTTGAACATCATTTCTTAGACGAAATTCTCAATTATAACGAACTAGTGGATGGCACGTTAGATTTGTTGAACTATTTAAAAGGTAAGAGTTACAAAATGCACATTATTTCCAACGGATTCCAAGAAGTTACAGAGAGAAAATGTATTTTATCCGGAATTTCTGATTTCTTCGAAACGATTACAAGTGCAGACTCTGTGAACATTAGAAAACCAAGACCAGAAATCTTTCAATATTCTTTAGATTTAGCAAAAGCTGAAAAATCAGAAAGCTTAATGATTGGAGACGATTGGATTGCTGATGTAAAAGGCGCGCAGAATTTTGGGATTGATGTTATTTTCTTTGATGTTTTGGATGAGAATCCTTTGGAAGAAGGTTTGAAATTTGTAAAACAGTTGTCAGAAATCAAAAAATATTTATAAAAAGAAAAACCTTTCAAAGTCTCTTGAAAGGTTTTTTTATGGTTTTAAAGTTCAGAATTAAATTCCCAAACTTTCTCTAACTCTTTTGATGGTTTCAGTAGCTATAGCTCTTGTTTTTCCTGCGCCTTCCTGTAGTTTTGCTTCCAACTCATCTAAGTTATTCATATAATAAGTGAAAGTTTCTCTTTCTTTGGCAAATCGAACTAAAATCAACTCCAAAAGTTCCTTTTTTGCATGCCCGTAACCATAATTTCCAGCAAGATATTTTGCTCTCAATTCCTCGGTTTGTTCTGGCGTTGCAATTAGTTCGTAGATGGCAAAAGTCTTATCAGTAGAAGGATCTTTTGGTTCTTCCAGAGATTTGGAATCACTCTCGATGCTCATTACTTGCTTCTTCAATTCTTTTTCAGGTAAGAAGATATTGATGATATTGCCTCTGGATTTTGACATTTTGTGTCCATCGGTTCCAGGAACATATTTTGTGTCTTCTTGCAATTCTGCTTGAGGCAAAACCAAAACTTCACCCATTTGATTATTGAATCTGGAAGCTACATCACGAGCAATTTCCAAATGTTGTAATTGATCTTTTCCAACAGGAACTACTTCTGCATCATACAACAAGATATCTGCAGCCATCAAAATTGGATAAGTGAAAAGTCCTGCATTCACATCCTGAAGTCTATCTGCCTTATCTTTGAAAGAATGTGCTAACGTCAACCTCTGATAAGGGAAAAAGCATGACAGATGCCAAGATAACTCGCAAGTTTCTGGGATGTCGCTTTGTCTGTAAAAAAAAGTTTTTTCTGTGTCTAGTCCGCAGGCAAGCCAAGCCGCAGCAATCTCATAAGTATTTTGTTTAAGCTCTTTTGCATCTTTGATCTGAGTCAAAGAGTGCAGATTGGCAATGAAAAGAAAAGATTCGTTTCCTGCTTGTTTTGATAATTCGATTGCGGGGATGATTGCTCCCAAAAGATTTCCCAAATGTGGAGTTCCGGTGGCTTGTATTCCGGTTAAAATTCTAGACATTTTTTAATTTTAATTTCTACAAAAATAGACAAAATTTAGCTTTTATCTCATTTTTAGACGCATTAAGAATATTTAAAATTTTTAATTATAGTCCATAGATTTAATATATTAAATACCTTTTTCAAAGAACAAATAAATATATATCATTAATCCAAAATTAGTAAAAGTTGTATTTGCCAAATGACATTCGTTTTTCGCATATTCATCCCGTTTTTCTTGGATATCTTCCTTGGATTTTTTTGCAATGTGTTAGGAATCCAAAGTTAATTTTGAATAATAGATCAGAGATTCTACTTTGTAGTCTTTCATAGTTTTAAAATTTAGTGATTTATAAATTAAAGTAATTGAGTGAAAAAGTCGATCATTCTAAAAATGATTTGGAGTACAAGTGTTATCATAATTATAGTGTTTGATGTTTTTTACAAAAATAAAAGACAAAAAACAACAAGCCCGTCAAAATATGACGGGCGGTAAATTGTAAACAATGAAAGTTTTTTCTAAGGGATTAAGATTTTATCTCCACCAAATTTAGGTTCTACACCGAAAAGTAAATCCACATAAACCTTTGCCTTCGCAAGATATTCTCGAAGGTTTGTCTTCAGTCCGGCATATTTGTTAACATCTTTTGCGTTATAGACATAAGCTTCGATTCCATATTTTCTGGCAAGAAATACAGCTCTTTCATTATGGAATTTTTGAGAAATAATGATGTAAGAATTTTGTCCAAAAATCTCTTTTGCTCTTACTACAGAGTCCAAAGTTCGGAATCCGGCAAAGTCTTCAAAGATTTTCTCCGCAGGGATTCCCTCTGCAACAAGGTCGTTTTTCATTTCTTCGGGCTCGTTGTAACCTTCAACAGAATTGTCGCCACTTACAATGATATATTGGATTTTTCCAGCTTTGTACAATTCTGCAGTCGCTTTTATACGATAAGAAAAATATAAATTAGGATTACCATTGCTCAAAGCTTTGCTTGTTCCTAAAACCAAAGCTGTTTTTTCTGTGGGAACTTCTTCTAAATAATTAGAAATATAATCATTGCTGTATTTTTTAATACTGAAATTTGCGAAGAGGATAAAAAGAAATCCTGCCACAAGAAGCAACAGGAATATTTTGATTAAGTTTTTAATAATTTTCATTTGTGTGTTTTGGTTTTAATTAAAAATCCAAACCATTTGGGAAAGCTTTCTTTCTGAAAATATATAGGAATAACGCACCAATCGTAATTGAACTATCAGCAACATTGAAAATATATTTGAAAAACTCAATTCTGTTTCCTCCAAGAACAGGAACCCAATCTGGCCATGTGGTGTCGACCAATGGAAAATGTAACATGTCTACCACGCAACCTTTCATTAGATTAGAATAACCGTGTCCGAATGCCGTGAGTTTAGAAACGCCATCGTATCCTATCCATCTGCCAGTTTCTGCATCGTAGGAAGTCCCGCTATCGAAAATAACACCGTAGAAAATTCCATCAAAAACATTCCCAATAGCACCGGCGAATATCATTGCCATTGGAATGAGAAGATAATTGGAAGCGCCTTCTTTTAGCCATTTTTTAAATAAGACAATCATTCCAATTGCTAAACCTACTCTCAAAATGATTAAAGCGTATTTCCCCCAAAGTCCTCCGAAATGTAGTCCGTAAGCCATTCCTGGGTTTTCTACAAATGTTAGCTTGAACCACGAGAAAATTTCAACCGAATCACTCTCGAACCTGCTTAGATTAAAATGCGTTTTTACATAAATTTTAGAAGCCTGATCTATTATAAGAATAAGTAAGATTACGAGTATTATAATTGTTCTTTTCTTCATTACAATCCTTTTGGTTTAGGTGTTCTCGTGATTTTCTTGTCTTTTCTGTCGTTGATTTTCTGAACCGTTTTCTTATTGTGAAAATTATTTTTTGTGTGAAATTTTTCAAACTCGATGTTCATATCTTTCAGGACGCTTTTCAGCGCAGTCAACTCCATCGAGTTTTTGGTATGTACGATTATAGATTCCATTTTCTAAATTTAAAATAATAATTAATTTTTTTTAACCGGAAATTTCTGCAAATGTAATTCAAATTGCTTACTTCTTAGACAATTCGTCCAGTCTTTTGCGCTCTTTTTCTGTGAGATCATCCAACCCATTTTTTCCAATTTTGCTTAGTAGTTGGTCAATTTCATTTTCTCTATCTTTCCTTTTGGCGTTGAACTCATCATCGATTGTGTAATATTTTTGTTCTGGAGTGAAGATGCTTTTCACAGATTTGTTTTTCATTAATACAAATCCAATTGCTACAACCAAAAGTAAAATAATAATTAAAGTCATTTTATTATAAGAAAAAAGTCCCAATTTCCAATTTTTGCAATCAGAAACTCGGACTTAATATTTTGATAATTAATTGTTTATCGTTGCATGTTCTTCGCTTCGATGCTCAGAGTCGCGTGAGGGACAGCTTTTAATCTTTCTTTTGGTATCAATTTTCCTGTTACTCTGCAGATACCGTAAGTTTTGTTTTGGATTCTAATCAATGCGTGTTTTAAGTCACGTACAAATTTTTCCTGTCTTCCTGCCAAAATTGAGTTTTGTTCCTTGCTCAAGGTTTCTGCGCCTTCTTCAAAAGCTTTGAAAGTTGGTGAAGTGTCATCTGTTCCATTGTTTTGATCGTTGATGAAACTTTCTTTAATCAAAAGAAGATCCTTTTCTGCTTTGTCTATTTTATCTTGAATTAATTGTCTGAATTCTTGCAAATCTGCATCACTATATCTTAATTTCTCGTCGGCCATTTCCATCGTTTTTAATGTTCAAAATTTCTATTTTCGGCTTTTCTAACTTTTTAGCAGCCACGCTTTCTAAATTTATTTTTCAACAAGAATAGAAATAAAAATTTAATTTTTTTAAAGTTAAAGTGTCAATTCACAATTTCTTAACAATTGTAAAAAATCGTTTATTTTTTGTCAACTTTTACTTTGAATTTTTCTTCATCTATCTCTATTTCATCAAAATCTGAAAGTGAATTTACAAATTCTATTTTATCCGACAATACTTCCGCAGAAATATATGCTTCATTGTTAATAAGTTCTCCTTTAAAAGGGCAAGCTTCTTCCAATTGGATTGAGATTCTATCTGTTAATTCAAAATCTTTTTCTTTTCTAAGATTCTGAACTCTATTGATGAATTCTCTTGCGATTCCTTCCGATTTCAATTCGTCCGTAAGTATCAAATCTAATGCCACAGTGGTTTTTCCCTCGCTAGCAACCGTCCATCCTGGGATGTCTTTCGTAGAAATTTCTACATCTTCGGTTGTGATTTCGTATCCGGAAACTGTAGTTTTGCCTTCTTTTTCTAATGAAGCAATTTGCTCAGAACTGAAATTCGAAATCTCTCCAGCAACAGCTTTCATATCTTTTCCTAATCTTGCACCCAAAGTTTTGAAATTCGGTTTGATCTGTTTAACAATGAGATGCGATGCTTCTTCTGCATTAATCAACTGTAATTCCTTTACGTTAACTTCTTGTTTGATTAATTCCGAAACCGCCAAAATTTGCTCTTCAGTTTTCTTGTCTAGAACAGGAATCATCACTTTCTGAAGTGGTTGACGTACTTTCACATTTTCTTTTTTTCTTAACGAGAAAACCATCGATGTGATTTGTTGCGCCAAATGTGTTTTTTCAACCAAATCTTGGTCAATCAAACTTTCGTCTGCAACAGGGAAATCTGTCAAGTGAACAGAATTTACCAATTCTTTGCCTGTCACTTTGTTCAAGTCCTGGAACAATTGGTCCATAAAGAATGGCGCAATCGGTGCAGAAAGTTTAGTAATCGTGTCAAGACAAGTATAAAGAGTCTGATAAGCAGAGATTTTATCTTCGCTGTAATCGCCTTTCCAGAAACGTCTTCTGCATAATCTTACGTACCAGTTGGACAAGTTATCATTCACAAAAGTATTGATGGCTCTTGATGCTTTTGTCGGTTCATAATCTTCGTAGAAAGATTTTACATCTTTGATAAGAAGATTTAGTTCAGATAAGATCCATCTGTCGATTTCTGGTCGATTTTCAACGTTGCTTTCAAGATATTTGAAACCATCAACATTCGCATATAAAGCAAAGAAAGAATACGTGTTATAAAGTGTTCCAAAGAATTTTCTTCTCACTTCGTCAATTCCTTCAATATCGAATTTCAGATTTTCCCAAGGATTCGCATTGGAGATCATATACCAACGCGTTGCATCTGGTCCATAAACTGCCAAAGTTTCAAATGGATCAACTGCATTTCCTAGTCGTTTGGACATTTTTTGTCCGTTTTTGTCAAGAACCAGCCCGTTGGAAACTACATTTTTATAAGCTACAGAATCGAAAACTGCAGTTCCAATAGCGTGTAAAGTATAGAACCAACCACGAGTCTGGTCAACACCTTCTGCAATAAAATCTGCTGGGAAAGCATTGTTATTATCAACCAATTCTTTGTTTTCGAAAGGATAATGCAATTGCGCATAAGGCATTGAGCCTGAATCAAACCAAACGTCGATAAGGTCGCTCTCACGCTTCATTTCTTTTCCAGAATCAGAAACCAAAATGATTTTGTCAACCACATTTTTATGAAGGTCAATCAAATCATAATTTTCCTCAGACATATTTCCGATTTCGAATCCTTTGAACAGATTTTCTTTTAGGAAACCAGCTTTTATAGATTTCTCGATTTCGTTGTATAATTCCTCAACAGAACCGATGATTTTTTCTTCTTTTTTGTCATCCGTTCTCCAAATTGGTAACGGAATTCCCCAATATCTAGAACGGGAAAGATTCCAGTCATTGGCATTTTTCAACCAGTTTCCGAAACGTCCTTCACCTGTAGATTTTGGTTTCCAGTTGATGGTTTCATTAAGGTCAAACATTCTGTCCTTCAAATCCGTCATTTTAATGAACCAAGAATCCAATGGATAGTATAACAGAGGCTCATCTGTTCTCCAACTGTGCGGATAACTGTGGACGTATTTCTCAACTTTGAAAGCCTTATTTTCTTTTCTAAGTTTAAGGGCAATCCTTTCATCAACAGACAAATAAACTTTTAAATCCGAGATGATTGATTTTAATTTATCTTTTTGAATATTGAATTCTGTGTTCTTTTCGTCATCATTCAGATATTCAGATTTTACATACTCGTTAGCGAAACCATAGATTTCATCGCTTACAATTGATAAGAATTTACCTTGCAAATCTACCAATGGAACTGGATTTTCGTTTTCATCCAAAACCAACATTGGTGGAACTTCTGGTGTAGCTTCTTTTGCAACTTTAGCATCATCAGCACCAAAAGTCGGAGCCGTGTGTACGATTCCGGTTCCATCTTCTGTCGTTACAAAATCTCCTGAAATCACTCGGAAAGCGTTTTCTGGATTTTGATAAGGTTTTGCGTAATCTAAAAGTTGCTCATATTTAATTCCAACCAAATCTGCACCTTTGAATTCTGCTAAAATTTGATAAGGAATCGTTTTGCTTTCAGAAGTGTAATTAGTGAAATCTTCGTCAGTTCCTTCAACATATTTCTTTCCGAATTGTTTTCCAGTTAGAGCTTTCGCCAAAACAATATTAATAGGCTCAAAAGTATATTGATTGAAAGTCTTAACTAATACATAATCGATTTTTGGACCAACTGTCAAAGCTGTGTTGGAAGGCAAAGTCCAAGGCGTTGTCGTCCACGCCAAGAAATGAACATCGCCAAATCCTTGTAAAAACGAAGGCAATGTTTCAGACAATGATTTGAACTGAGCAACAACAGTTGTGTCGGAAACATCACGATAAGCGCCAGGCTGATTAACCTCGTGAGAAGATAATCCTGTTCCTGCTTTTGGAGAATAAGGCTGGATGGTGTAACCTTTGTAAATCAAACCTTTATCATAGATTTGTTTCAAAAGCCACCAAACCGTTTCCATATATTTTGGTTTGTAAGTGATGTAAGGATTATCCAAGTCAACCCAATACCCGATTTTCTCGGTCATATCATTCCAAACGTCAGTGTAACGCATTACAGCATTTTTACAAGCCTCGTTGTATTCTTCAATCGTGATTTTTTTTCCGATATCTTCTTTGGTGATCCCGAGTTCTTTTTCAACGCCCAATTCCACAGGAAGTCCGTGTGTGTCCCAACCTGCTTTACGGAAAACTTGTTTCCCATTCTGAGTCTGGAAACGACAAAAAATATCCTTAATTGCTCTTGCCATCACGTGGTGAATTCCCGGCATTCCGTTAGCGGAAGGCGGTCCTTCATAAAAAACAAACTCCGGTTGTCCTTCACGAAGTTCTACGGATTTTTTGAAAGTGTCATTGTTTTTCCAGAATTCTGCAACGTTTTTGGCAGTTTCGGTAAGATTAAGGTTTTTATATTCGGTAAACTTGCTCATTGTAAATGTGTCAAATCTGTTTCTGATGGATTAAGTTTGCGAATTTAGTGATTTTTGTCGATTTTTAAAGCATATTTTATAGTGTTTCTGAATGATAAAAACTTCAAATTCAGAATTATAAAATTGTATTATGTTTTATAAATTTGTGACTAAAATTAGAATCCTTGGAACTATACCCAAAAATCGAAACATTCAGCCGAGATACAATCCAACAATTTCAAGAATCAAAACTGAAAGAGCTTTTGGTTTACTTGGAAAAATATTCTCCTTTTTATCAGAAATTATTCAAAGAAAATCTTATTGATATTAATGATATCAAGACTCTAGAAGATTTGCAGAATATCCCGACGACTTCTAAAAATGATTTGCAACAACATAATCACAATTTTTTCTGCGTTCCATTGGATAAGATTGTCGATTACAGCACAACTTCCGGAACTTTGGGTGACCCGGTAACTTTTGGATTGTCTGATAATGACCTCGAAAGATTGGCTTATAACGAAGCGATTTCTTTTGCTTGCGCAGGCGTTCAAAAAGGTGATGTTGTGCAGATGATTACAACGATTGATAAAAGATTTATGGCGGGTCTGGCTTATTTTCTTGGACTCAGAAAAATGGGAGCAAGTGTTGTGAGAATGGGGCCTGGTATTCCTGAATTGCAATGGGACTCGATTTTGAGATATAAGCCTAAATATTTAATAACGGTTCCTTCGTTTCTTTTGAAAATGATAGACTATGCTGAAAAACACGGATTAGATTACAAAAATTCCAGTGTTTACGGTGCGATTTGTATTGGAGAAGGACTTAAAAATCAAGATTTCACAGATAATATTCTTTCAAAAAAAATCAAAGAAAAATGGGGTATTAAACTTTTCTCGACTTACGCTTCTACCGAAATGAGCACGGCTTTTACAGAATGTGAATTCCAAATCGGAGGACATCATCATCCTGAATTGATTATCACAGAAATTCTTGATGACAACGGAAATCCTGTACAAGAAGGCGAAAGTGGAGAATTAACGATTACAACTTTGGGTGTTGAAGCTATTCCATTATTAAGATTTAAAACAGGAGATTTGGTTAAAGCACATTACGAACCTTGCCAATGTGGCAGAAACACAATGCGATTAGGACCTGTTGTCGGAAGAAAACAACAAATGATAAAGTATAAAGGGACAACGCTTTATCCACCAGCGATGAATGATATTTTGAATGATTTTAATAATATTCTGTGTTATCAAATCGTTATTCAGTCGGATGAAATTGGTCTGGATGAAATTATTATTAAACTAAGTACGGATAATGAAGATGAGAATTGTGTAAATGATGTCAGAGATCATTTCCGCGCAAAACTTAGAGTAAGCCCGAAAATAGAAGTTTTGGATTTTGAAGTTTTATCAAAAATTGTCTTTAATCCAATCAGTCGAAAACCAATTAATTTTATAGATTTACGACCATAAAAATTATACTCAATAAAAACTATGAAAAAACTCTTATTACTAGGATTGGTATCTGTGTCGACTTTTGTAATGTCACAAAAAATGAAAGTCATATCTGGAAATTTTGATTTTCTTAAAGGGCAAAAAGAGCTAAATCTACAAATGGATTACAGCCAAATGAAGTTCTATAAGGAAAACATGGATGAATCGGATTATATTGCTAAACAGGAGAAGGATATCCAAAAAGCGAATAAAAATCCTGAAGAATTTACAAAATGGAAAAAAGATTGGGAATATTCCAAAAATACCCAGTTTGTTGATAAATTTTTGGCTTCTATGAATAAAAATACAGACATCAAAACATCTGTAAATAATAAAAAAGCTAAATATACTCTTGTTGCTCAAACGGTTTGGATATATCCAGGTTGGTTTGCCGGTGTGATGAATCAGCCTTCTAAAGTAAGTATGAATTTAAAATTTGTGGAAACATCGAACCCTTCAAATGTACTTTTAGAGATTGATAGTAAAAATGCGCCGGGAGACAATTTTGTTGGCCTTCCTAATAATAATGACAGAATATCTGAGGGTTATGCTAAAACGGCTAAAACCTTGGCTAATATGATTGATAAAAAAGTAAAATAATAATTACACTTTATGAAAAAGACCGCCAATCGCGGTCTTTCTTATTGTTGTTCAAGCTTTTCTATTTTGATATAATTCGCAAGGTTAACTACTGCAGAGTCGTGTAATCTCACAAATGGATTCTTTTTGTTCCAAACATAACCAGCTAGAACTGCACAGATTTTCCTTTTCACATCTGGATTTTCCGGCTGATGGAAAAATAACTCCTGAAGATTTCCCGTGTACCATTCTTTTACATAAGTTGTGAAAACATTGACGCCATATAAAATGTAATCCGAATATTCTTTTTGCCAATCAATCGTTTCTCCGTTGAGTTGTCTTAAAGCTAATTTTGCAGCTAACATTCCGGATTCTGTAGCGAAAGCCATTCCTGATGAGAAAACTGGGTCAAGGAATTCTGAAGCATTTCCAGTCAAAGCAAATCCGTCACCGAATAAACTTTTTACAGAGCAAGAATAATCTTTCAAATGTCTCGGTTCAAACAAAAATTCTACATCACCAAAACGTTTAACATAATAATCTGAAAGAGAAATGGCTTTTCTCAAAGCTTCTGCAGTGTCGCCATTTTCAGAAAGTTTGTCGATATATTCAGTTGGTCCAACGATTCCTAAACTTGTATTGCCGTCAGAAAAAGGAATTACCCAAAGCCAAACTTCGGTTTCTATAATATCAAATGAGATTAAAGTTCCTTCCACACCTTCTTCACGATTAATATCTTTAACGTGAGAAAAAATCGCTGAATGCGGAGATAGTTTCGAAGGTTTTTCTAAATCTAATAATCTCGGTAAAACGCGTCCGTAACCGCTAGAATCAATTACAAATTTGGCGTGAATTTCTTTTGTCTCGCCATCTTTTGTTTTAACAGTGGTGATAGAATCTGTTCCATTAAATTCAATCCCGACAACTTCGGTTTCAAATTCCAAATCGATTCCTTTATTAATCACTTCTTGAGCTAAGGTGTTGTCAAAATCTGCTCTCGGAACTTGCCAAGTCCAGTCCCAACCTTCTCCAAATTTGTTACTGAAATCGAAAATACAAACTTCATCGCCTCGCATAAAACGTGCGCCCAATTTCTTTTCAAATCCCATTTTATCGAGTGCAGGAAAGAGTCCAGCCTCATCAAAATGATCCATTACTCTTGGAATTAAGCTCTCGCCAACAACAATTCTTGGGAATTTTGTTTTTTCGACAACTTTGACATTGATGTTGTTTTTTTTTAGAAAAGCAGAGGAAACACAACCCGAAGGTCCAGCGCCAATAACTAGAACATCAACAAATTCTTTACTCATTTGTATAATAAAACTTTTATCTTTGCGCAAAATTAATCACAAATATTTAAATATATTACAAATTTGTATTTTATTACTTCAATTAATGAAAATTAGCAACCATTTAAATATTCAAGATTTCCAAAAGATAATCATCGAGAACCAAAAAATAGAATTGGACGATACGCTTTTGCAAAGAGTGAACGCAAGTTTCCAATTTCTGAAAGAGTTTTCAAAAAATAAAGTGATTTATGGCGTGAACACTGGTTTTGGACCAATGGCACAATTCAAAATCAATGATCAGGATACACATCAGCTTCAATATAATCTAATAAGAAGTCATTCATCAGGTATTGGAAATCCTTTGCCTGCGGATGAAGTTAAAGCTTGTATGTTGGCGAGACTTAATACTTTGTCGTTGGGACATTCTGGTGTTCACAATTCTGTTGTTAATTTGCTTAAAGAATTGATTAATAGAAATATTACACCATTGATTTTCGAACACGGTGGTGTTGGTGCTAGTGGCGATTTGGTTCAGTTGGCACATTTGGCTTTGGTTTTAATTGGCGAAGGTGAAGTGTTTTATAAAGGTGAAAGAAAATCAACGAAAGAAGTTTTTGAGATTGAAAATCTTGAACCAATCAATGTTGAAATTCGCGAAGGTTTGGCTTTGATGAACGGAACTTCTGTGATGTCAGGAATTGGGATTGTAAATGCGCACAAAGCCAATCAATTAACCGAAATTTCAATTAAGCTTTCTTGCGCTATTAATGAGATTGTTCAGGCGTATGATGACCATTTGTCAGAAGCTCTTAATGGAACAAAACTTCACGCTGGTCAGCAGAAAATTGCTGAAAAAATGCGAGCACATTTGGCTGATAGCAAATTGGTAAGAAAAAGAGCTGACCATCTTTACACACATTTTGAAGAGCAGGATAAAGTTTTCAAAGAAAAAGTTCAGGAATATTATTCAATCAGATGTGTTCCGCAGATTTTAGGACCTGTTTTGGATACGCTGGAATACACAGAAAAAGTGTTGGAAAACGAGATTAATTCAGCGAATGACAATCCAATCATCAATGTTGAAGACCAGCACGTTTATCACGGAGGTAACTTCCACGGCGATTATATTTCTCTCGAAATGGACAAACTGAAAATTGTTGTGACAAAACTGACAATGCTTGCCGAAAGACAATTAAATTATCTTCTGAATTCTAAAATTAATGAAATTCTTCCTCCGTTTGTGAATCTGGGGAAATTAGGTTTTAATTTTGGGATGCAAGGTGTTCAGTTCACAGCAACTTCTACGACTGCGGAAAGCCAAATGTTGTCAAATCCGATGTATGTTCACAGTATTCCTAATAATAATGATAATCAGGATATTGTAAGTATGGGAACCAATGCTGCGGTAATTTGCAGAAAAGTCATCGAAAATGCTTTTGAAGTTTTAGCGATTGAACTGATTACAATTGTTCAAGCTATTGAATATCTTGGTTTTCAGGATAAGATTTCATCTTCAACTAAAGAATTGTATAATGAAGTGAGAAAAATAATTCCTGCTTTTTCCGATGATATGGTAATGTATCCGTATTTGGAGAACGTGAAAACATATTTAAAGACAACCTAAAGATTACCAGATGAAGTGTGCAATTATAACCGGCGGTTCCAGAGGAATTGGTAGAGCTATTTGTCTAAAATTGGCAGAAGAAAAAAACTATCATATTTTGATTAATTATACATCTAATCAATCTGCTGCAGAAGAAACCTTGGCTAAAGTTCAGGAATTGGGTTCTACCGGTGAAATTCTTAAATTTGATGTAGGAAACGCTGAAGAAACTCAAAAAGTTCTGGGCGATTGGCAGGAAAAAAATCCTAATTCTGTTGTTGAAGTTATCGTAAATAACGCTGGAATCACAAGAGACGGGTTGTTTATGTGGATGAAACACGAGGATTGGAACAATGTTGTCAATACAAGTCTGAACGGATTTTTCAATGTGACTAATTTCTTTATTCAGAAGTTGTTGCGTAACAAATATGGAAGAATCATCAATATGGTTTCGGTTTCTGGAGTAAAAGGAACAGCGGGACAAACCAATTATTCTGCAGCAAAAGCAGCTGTGATTGGAGCGACTAAAGCTTTGGCTCAGGAAATTGCTAAAAGGAATATTACAGTGAATGCTGTTGCACCTGGATTCATCAAAACCGATATGACTCAGGATTTTAATGAAGATGAATTGAAAGCTATGATTCCTGCAAACCGATTTGGTGAAGCGGAGGAAGTTGCAGATTTGGTAGCATTTTTAGCATCAAAAAAGGCATCTTACATTACAGGTGAAGTGATTAATATTAACGGAGGAATTTACTCATAATAAAATTATAAGTAAAACTAATTACAAATGGAAAACAGAGTTGTAATTACCGGAATGGGAATTTATTCCTGCATTGGGATTTCTTTGGATGAGGTCAAAGAATCACTTTACGAAGGGAAATCGGGAATCGTTCTGGACCAAGATAGAAAGGAATTTGGTTACCGGTCTGGTTTAACAGGTCAAGTTCCAAAACCTGAACTCAAAAGTCTTCTCAACAGAAGACAGCGCATCAGTATGGGTGAAGAAAGCGAATATGCTTACTTAGCAACGATTGATGCGTTAAAACAAGCTGGAATAGAACAAGATTTCTTGGATCAAAATGAAGTTGGAATTCTTTATGGCAATGATAGTGTTTCTCAGGCTGTTATAGAGGCGACGGATATTGTAAGAGAAAAGAAAGACACACAATTAATGGGTTCCGGTGCGATTTTCAAATCTATGAATTCCACTGTCACAATGAATCTTTCCACAATTTTTAAATTAAGAGGAATTAATTTGACAATCAGCGCAGCTTGTGCAAGTGGATCACATTCTTTAGGATTAGCTTACTTTTTGATTAAGAATGGATTACAAGATATGGTTGTGTGTGGAGGAGCACAGGAAACCAACAAATTTTCAATGGCAAGTTTTGACGGTTTAGGTGTTTTTTCTGTAAGAGAAGATGAGCCGGAAAAAGCATCAAGACCATTTGATTCCGGTAGAGATGGATTGATTCCAAGCGGCGGTGCTGCAACTTTGATTGTTGAAAGTCTGGAATCTGCACAAAGAAGAGGTGCAAACATCATTGCGGAAATCGCTGGTTATGGATTTTCTTCCAACGGCAGACACATTTCTACACCTAATGTTGATGGACCTGCTTTGGCAATGGAAAGGTCTCTGAATCAAGCTGGATTAACGGCAAAAGACATTGATTATATTAATGCTCACGCAACTTCTACACCTTTGGGAGATGCCAACGAAGCAAAAGCGATTTACGAGATTTTCGGAAACGAAGTTCCTGTAAGTTCCACCAAATCAATGACAGGCCACGAGTGTTGGATGGCTGGTGCAAGTGAGATTATTTATTCAATTCTAATGATGCAGAATGATTTTATCGCTCCGAATATCAATCTCGAAAATCCGGACGATGACGCAAAAAAGATAAATTTGATCTCAGAAACAAAAAATCAAAAAATTGACGTATTTTTGTCGAATTCTTTTGGTTTTGGAGGAACCAATTCGTCACTAATTGTTAAAAAATTTGTTTAAAAACACTATGGAAAGAGAAAAAATTGTTACGGTTGTTAATGATTTTCTTGTCAATGAGTTTGAAGTCGATCGCGATGATATCGTTAACGATGCCAATTTTAAGGAAACACTGGGCTTAGACAGTCTGGACTATATCGATATGGTCGTTGTGATTGAGTCTAATTTCGGTGTGAAATTAGGCGAAGCCGACTTCAAAAAAGTTGTTACTTTCGATGATTTTTATGATACAATAGAAACCAAAATTTCTGAAAAAGTAGCATAATTAATAAATTCAACGATATACCAATATTTCGGATCAATTGGTAAACATCATTATATGAACAAGTGGAAAGGTAAATCCAAAGGAACGATACTCGGTTACAGGATTTTCGTTTGGAGCATCAAGAATCTTGGCGTCCGCAGTTCATATTTTGTACTGTATTTTGTAGCAACTTATTACTTCTTGTTTCTTAAGAAGAGCAACCAATACATCTCTTACTATTTCACAAAAAGATTAGGTTATAGTTTCTGGAAATCGAAGCTGTCTGTTTTCAAAAGCTACTTTGTTTTCGGGAAAGTTTTGATTGATAAAACGGCCATTTCAGTAGGTTTACGAAACCGATTTACTTATGAATTTGACGGAATAGAAAATCTCAAAAACCTTCTTAACGAAAAAAAGGGAGGCGTTTTGATTAGTGCACATATCGGTAATTTTGAGATTGCAGAGCACTTTTTTGCAGATATCGATTTTGATGCACAGATTAATTTAGTTACTACAGATCAGGAAGTAACCATCATAAAAGAATACTTGGATAGCGTTGCAATTAAAAAAAGCAATATCAAATTCATCTATGTCAAAGACGATATGTCGCACATTTTCGACATCAATCAGGCTTTGTCAAACAACGAATTGATTTGTTTCACGGGCGATCGCTATTTCGAAGGGTCCAAATTTCTTGAAGCAGAATTGCTAGGTAAAACTGCCAAATTTCCCGCCGGACCATTTCTCATTGCATCCAGACTGGGTGTTCCCGTTGTTTATGTTTATGTGATGAAGGAAAAAAATCTTCATTATCACTTGTACGCAAGATTAGCTCAGAACATCAAAAACCGCGATTCTCAGGGCTTACTCAATTCCTACGTTCAAAATCTGGAAACGATGCTCAAAAAATATCCACTTCAGTGGTTCAATTACTTTGACTTTTGGGACGATATTGATTAATTATTCGGATTAACCACAAAAGATACAAAAGCTTTTGTCACTAAATTTTATTAAATAATATCTCATTTCTAAAGTTCAAAAAATTTGAAAATTATTGATTTAAGTACAACTAATCAATTCTTATTCTTTGCTTAGCTATGCGCCTTTGCAAACCTTAAAAATGTTTTCAATAATTTCAAAAAAATCTTTGCAGACTTTGCGTTTAAAATATATTGTTAATTATTTTAATGTGTTTAATAAACAGTTTTAAGCTTAAATTTTAATAAACTTTTGTATCTTTTGTGGTTGAAATTATTTTTTAAACTCATTGGAAAAAGAATACGACATATTGGTTATCGGAAGCGGTTTAGGAGGTCTTGTTTCGGCGCTTATTTTGGCGAAAGAAGGTCTGAAAGTTTGCGTATTGGAAAAAAATAATCAATATGGTGGTAATCTGCAGACTTTTTCCAGAGACAAACTTATTTTTGATACCGGTGTTCATTATTTAGGTGGCTTGTCAGAAGGTCAAAATCTCAATCAATATTTCACGTACCTCGGAATAATGAACGGTTTGAATCTGAAAAAACTGGACGAAAATGGCTTTGATAAAATCACTTTCGATAATGATGATTTAGAGTATCCACATTCTCAAGATTATGACAATTTCGTGGAGCAACTTTCCAAATTTTTCCCTGAAGAAAAAGAAAATATTATCAAGTATTGTGATGGAATTCAGGAGGTTTGCGCTCAGTTTTCACGTTACAGCCTTTACAGAAAAGAAAAGTATAGTGACGAGATTCTCTATACCAATGCCAAAGATTTTATAGATTCTGTCACTTCAAACGAAAAGTTGAGAGCTGTTTTGGCAGGTTCTAATTTTCTATATGCAGGAGTTGGCGAGAAAACGCCTTTGTATGTTCACGCTCTTACTGTCAATTCTTATATCGAAAGTGCTTTCAAATGCATTAATGGCGGAAGTCAGATCACAAAATTATTAATCAGAGAACTCAGAAAACATGGTGCTGAAGTTTATAAACATTCTGAAGTTTGCCAATTTATTTATAACGAAGAAAATCATCTGAAAGCTGTTGAAACCAAATGTGGGAAACAATTCTTCGCAAAACGGTTTATTTCTAATATCGATATCCGAAGAACAGTTGAACTAATAGGAGAAGATAAGCTGAAAAAATCTTACCTCAATCGTGTCAATGATTTGGAACCGGTTGTATCTTGTTTTTCAGTTTATATCAAATTGAAAGAAAACTCATTACCTTATTTCAATTGCAACTTTTATAATTATTCTTCCATAGAAAAAGTCTGGAATGCCAGTTCTCCATCAGCTGAAAATTGGCCGGAATGGTATATGCTTTCCGCCACACAATCCAAGCATAATCCAGATTTTGCCGAAAGTCTTACTGCTCTTGCTTATATGAATTTTGATGAGGTTAAAGAATGGGAAAAAACACAAAATACCGTTGCTGAAAGCGAAGATAGAGGTAAAGCATACGAAGAATTTAAAAGTGAAAAAGCTAAAATTCTGATTCAGAAAATGGCTGAAAAGCATCCTTATATTTTAGATTCGATAGAAGAGATTTATACTTCAAGTCCATTATCATATCGTGATTATATCGGCTGTTACGAAGGCGGAATCTACGGTTATGTAAAAGATTCTCACAATCCGTTGAAAACCGTTTTCTCTGCCAAAACAAAAATTCCGAATCTTCTATTGACAGGTCAAACCGTTAATATGCACGGTATTTTGGGAGTAACGATTGGCGCATTTGTCACTTGTTCGGAGATTTTGGGAAAAGAATTGATTGACGATAGATTAATGACAGTTATAAATAAGGATTGATGAAAAAAGTTTTATTTTATCTTTTATTAATTCTAAGTCTTACTTCTTGTGGGATTTCCAAATCGATTCATCACGTTCCGGAAGTCGGTCAATATTCGCTTGAAATTCCGAAGGTTAACAAAATCAATGATTCGACATTTATTTTTAATCAAAATTATTTAACGAAAAATGAACAGCAACTTTGGGAGCTTTATATCAAAGGCAATCCTTTGCAGTTAGGTTACAATAATGGTGCATTGACACAAGATCTGATGCAGAAACAGGAGGCGATTTTCTTTTCCAAGGTTGAAGATTTTGTTCCGTCAAAATTCAAACAAAAATTATTACGAAGTTTCTTAAAATGGTATAATCGTAAAATGTATCTGAATGTCCGTGACGATTTTCAGGCAGAATTGTATGGATTATCTCAATATTCATCGGATAAATATAATTTTATTGCGCCTAAGTTTTTGAGAAGTATGTATCTGCACGGCGCTCACGATATCGGTCACGCGATGCAGGATTTGATGATGGTTGGCTGTTCGTCTTTGGCTGTTTGGAATGAAAATACGGAAGATGGCGATTTGTTGATTGGGCGAAATTTTGATTTTTATGTCGGCGATGATTTTGCTAAAAATAAACTCATCGAATTTGTAGAAACGGAAAACGGAATTCCTTATATGTCCGTAAGCTGGCCGGGAATGATTGGCGTAGTTTCCGGAATGAATAAAGAAGGCATTACAGTGACAATCAACGCAGGGAAATCTAAAATTCCATTAACTGCAAAAACGCCAATTTCTTTTGTGACAAGAGAAATTCTTCAGTTTGCAAAAAATATTGACGAAGCAATTGCGATTGCCAAAAAACGAAAAGTCTTTGTCTCAGAATCGATTTTGGTTGGAAGTGCGAATGATAAAAATGCAATCATTATAGAAGTTTCTCCAGATAATTTTGGCGTTTATAAAGTTGAAAACTCAAGCAAATTGGTTTGTACAAATCATTTTCAATCCGAAGCTTACAAAAATGATAAACGAAATCAAAAATACATTGTAGCAAGCCATTCGGAATATCGATATGAGAAACTACAGGAACTTTTAGATGAAAATCCAAAACTCAATCCGGAAAAAATGGCTTCGATTCTTCGAGATAAATCTGGCTTGAAAGGAGAGAAGATTGGTTATGGAAATGAGAAAGCGCTTAATCAGCTTTTAGCACATCACGCTGTAATTTTTTCGCCAGAGAAAAAACTGGTTTGGGTTTCCTCAAATCCTTATCAGTTGGGAGAATTTGTCTGTTATGATTTGAATGAAATCTTTTCTGATAAACGTTTGCAAAATGGAAAATTTGCCAAGTCAGAACTGAATATCGCAAAAGATCCTTTTGTCGATTCTCAGGAATTTGAAAATTATGAAGTCTATAAGATGATTAATGTAGAAGTGAATGATGCAATTGAAAATGAAAATGTTTTGCTAAGCGAAGATTCGATTGCTTATTATCAATCTCTGAATCCAGATTTTTGGTGGGTTTATTATCAAGCCGGAAAATATTATTTTAAACAAAAAGAATATTCTAAAGCTAAAGTTGAATTTGAAATGGCATTGACAAAGGAAATCACAACAGTTCCAGATAAAGAAAATGTAGAGAAATACTTGAAGAAAACCTTAAAGAAATTAAATTAAGGTTTGTCCGGATTCACTTTATTCAGGAAAAAATAAAATCCCAATCCGAAAATTGTGGCAACAGTAGTCGCAAGAATAAAACTCCCAATCACATATTGTAGCAGATTGTTTTTTACCAATTCGAAATCTAAATCGTGATTCAGAAAATCACTTTCTCCACTCACAAACGGTGCTCCAATAAACAATGAACCAGCGATAATAAACGGAATAAACGGGGGTAAACTGATATTAGATGCAACAAATGCCAAAACCTTGTTCAGTTTAAAAAGAACAGACAAAGAAATCACCAGCGCAGTCTGAAATCCCCAAAACGGAGAAAGCCCGAAAAAAATTCCTAATGCAATAGAAAAAGCTTTGTTGCAATTGCTTCCGTCGCTTTCCAGAACATCTTCTTTTATAAATTTTCTAAGACTTTTTTTTTTGAAATTCCTGATGAAGTTTCTAGGGATTATATAAATTAAAGTAATGAAAACCAATATTGTATTCAGGATGCTGATTCTCGTAAAATCTTTGAATGGTCGAAAATGGGAAACTCTTTCTGCAGGGTCATACAAAACTTTTACAGGAACATTCTTAACCGGAATGTGTCTCCACGCAGTTCTTACGATGATTTCAATTTCAAATTCAAATTTTGGCGTGAAATATTTTTTCGGAATTTTATTTAATGGATAAAGTCTGTAACCGGATTGTGTATCTTCCAATTTGATTCCGGTCTCAAACCAAAACCAGAAGTTAGAAAAATTGTTCCCGAAACTACTTTTTCTTGGGATTCCATCTTGTGACATATTTCGATTTCCAATCAGAAGAACATCTTCTTTTTTTTCTAACAAAGCTTCCACAAAAACTGGAATATCGTCAGGATAATGTTGCCCATCAGAATCAATGGTGATGGCAAAATCAAAACCTAATTCTTTTGCTTTCCTGAAACCTATTTTAAGTGCATTTCCTTTTCCTTTGTTTTCAGATAAACTAAAGATTGAAATTTGAGAATAACTGCTAAGAATCTGATTGGTAGAATCAGTTGAACCATCGTTGACCACAATAATACTTTCGGTATAATCTAATACGCCGTCAATCACTCTTTTCAGAGTTTTTTCGTTGTTGTAAGTAGGAATTAAAATGCAGATTTTCTTTTCAGAAATGGCGTTTTGAACTTCTTGGATGGTCATTATTTTAAAGTCGCTTTTTCTGCAGTGGTCATTGTTTTGGATTGTGCAACAAATTTCTTGATGTAACTTTTCAATGCAGAATTTTGCTTACGGTAATTGCTGAGGATGAATTCTTTATCTTCTTTAAGATTCTTATTGTAACCTACAATTTTTGGAATATTTTCCTGAACACTTAATCTTATTAATCTAAGTTCTGTATTGTTCGGATTACTTTTTATTAGGCTTTCCAGATTGCTTGCTCCAGATTTTACGAGTGCTTTTCTTTTACCGTCTGTTGTTACCTTTGCTTCCAAAACTTTTGCTGCAGCTTTGTAGCCAGAGATTACAGGGTCAGAAGATTTTTTTTTGTCAGCAATTTCTATGAAGTTTTTAGCATTTTCTTTGGACTGATTGGCAACTGCGTAACTGTCTCTCAAAGCTTCCAAATCAGAAGTTTGAAAGAACATAACGAAAGCTGCAAATAGAAGAGATAACATCAGTTTCATAACTATATTTTTTTATAGGTAACTGATAATTTCAATGCAATAGTTTCGCCAAAAGTGGTCGTGTTTTTTACTTTTATTTCGTCTTCGTTCTCGTTGATGTCTAATTCTAAAACCAAATCCGGTGTTTCGATTGGATTAATGATGGCCATAAACTTCACATTAGAAGCCGATTTTAGGAAGAGTTTAGACTTGGTAAATTCTTCCGTCAAATCTTTCACAATCTGCATCATACAAACACCTGGAGTCACTGGATTTCCAGGGAAATGGCCATTGAAAATTTGATGGTTTTTGTTTAAAGTAATATTAGCCTTAAAACCTTTTTCAGTTTTTTCGTGAGCGGTAACAGCGTAAAAATCATTAAGAATGCTCTGCATAATCATTCGGTATCCGTGATTTGAAAGAGTTTTATATTGATTTTAAAATCTTTGTGCTGTAAATCAATACTATCTGCGAAGATATGTTTTTTCGCATCAAAAGTAAAATCGATTTTTTCTCTGTTGTTCTTCGTGTAAACCACTTTTTTCAATAGAGAATTGTCTTTGTTGTAAAACAAATAATAAGATTGATTATTGATTTTGGAAAGATAAATTTTAGAATTGTCGTCTTCAAAACTTTCTGTGACAGGATATTCTCTTTTCAGAAGTCTTTGAAAATCATTCTTTAAGAAATTAATGACTATTTTTTTATCCAAATCAGGAAGAACATAATTGAGTTTGAAATCATTATCAGAAAGCTCAAAATCAATCAGTTTGTTTCCAAAATCGGAAGTCATTGCGACACGATGAGTGGTTTGATTAATTTTTTTTATGATTAAAATCCCGCTAACGTGATTGTTATAAATATCCATTTGACATTTATAAACATAATCTTCGTTCGACGAAAAATAGAGATTTTCAACCGTTGTTTTAGAATTAGAAATCGATTTTACGTCTGTTAATTCGTAGGTTTTGCACGAAACAAATAGCAAAAAAATCAAACTATAAAGAAAACTCGGAAGCAGAAATCGGCGCATTGATTTTTGTGTTTTTGAAAACAATATTCGTTGTATCTCCCGAAGCTTCCGTCATATTAACCTGAGAAACAGTTGATTCGTTTTTAGAGAATTGCAATTCGATTTGCTTAATGTATTTCAATAATTGAGAGGATTTTGGGAGAAATGTAGCAATGTTATAATTACTATTTTTAGAATATCTGACTACAAACTCTGGGTCGTTGAACATATGTCCATTAGAGCTTCTGACAATCAGTTTGTTGATTTTTTCAAAGGTTTTGCTTTTTGCATCAACAGAGGATTTTTTTCCCTGGTCGTTGATGTAGATTTTGTTGTCCTTGAAAACAATGCTGTATTGATAAGGCTTTGTGTATTTCCAACTCAGTGAATTTGGGGATTTTAAAGACATTTTTCCGTAAGTCACAATGCTTTTGTCCAGAAAATCCAATTTTTTGGTTTGAGTAAAATCTGCCTGCAAAGTTTTGATTTCTTTGGTTTCAGAAGAAACTTTTGTCACAAACGCTTTTGCTTCTGCAGAAGACATCGCAGAATTTTGTGCAAAAACGAAGCTTGAAATTAATAAAAATGCGCCTAAAGCAATATTCTTAATCATTATTTTTACTTTTTAGTTTTAACCACAAAAGTCACAAAAGTTTTTACATCTTCTTAAGCTAATATTCTTTATTTAAAGAGCATAAAAGATTTTAAAATCTCCTATTTTGTTAACTTTTACAATCGAAGATTTAAACTTTAATAATAAAATTGAATCTTTTGTAACTTTTGTGGTTTAAAAATCATCCATCGTGAAAGTCGAATACTTTTCACGCTCCAAAAATAACAATAATTCGACCAAAACGTTGTAGGTTTTCTCCGAAGTGTCGTGGAGTAGAATAATACTTCCTTTGTTGAGATTTTTCGTGATTCTGTTATAGATTTTCTTTTCGTCGTCAATTACTGTATCAAGCGAACGTACATTCCAGCCAATGCTTTTTTTCTGAGTTTTTTTGATGGCTTTTGCAATATTCGGATTGGTGACTCCGAAAGGTGGACGATAAAAATTAGTTTTAATATTCCCGATTTTAGAAATTACTTCATCACATTTTTCAATTTCCTCAATCATTTTTGAGCTTGATAAAAATCCGGTGTTATTCGAATGAGAATAAGTGTGATTTCCAATTGTGTGACCTTCAGCAATGATTCTTTGAAAGGTTTCAGGATATTTTTCAATCTGTTTTCCGATGCAAAAAAATGTTACTTTGGTATTTTTTTCTTTCAATAAATCTAAAAACTCAGGAGTTAATTCAGTCGGACCATCATCAAAAGTCAATGCAACTTCCTTGATTTTTGTTCTTTTATGCGTAATACTGTTGACAAAATATCCTAATTCAATATCAAAAGAACCCCAAACAACAACCGCAGAAAACAGCAAGAAACAAAACAGATACACCCAAAAAGTCCCGTGAAACGTATAAATAAAAGCATTGCAGAAAAGATAAAATAGGATAAATGGGTAATGTTTCATCTGAATTTTTGGTTTAAAATATTCCGTTTCTTAAAGAGCTTAAACGGTTTTTTTGTCATTCCGTAGGAATCTTGGCTTTATTTTAATATTGTTTAGATTCCACGCTTCAGTTCGTTTAGCTCTGAATGACAAAGACTCTATTTTTCCTTTGCTGAGTGAAACGCCTTTGCGAACGAAAAAATATTTTCAAACTTTAAATAAAATCCTTGCGCTCTTTGCGTTAAAAATAATTCAACAAATTAAGCTTTTCCTAACAAAACCAAACTATGATCATTTCCACCCAAATGATTATAAAGTAAAATATTTTTCACTTCCTCTTTTTTTACAGAATTAATCTTCATCACTTCCGGAATCTCTTGATTTTTCAAAATATGACAAGCCATAAATGTTGAGAAACCACTGGCTGTATTGAATTCTCCACTTAAATGTTTGTAATATAATAATGAAGAGTTTTTAAATAAATCCATTGCGTTCGTATAATAAACATCCGATTTTGCATCTCCACTGAAACCCAAAATCACAGCATCAATTTCATCATTTTTTAAATTATTTTTAGCTAAAAAGTCTTCAACAAATTGTTGGGATTCTGCTAATTCTAATTTATTAATGATTTGAATATCTTTCAGTTGAGCATAAGAGCTTTCCGTTTTTTCTTTTCCTAACACAAAAAAGCTCGAACCTTCACCCCAAATTACACCTTCCGAATTAGAGTTTAAAAAATCAACAGGAAGATTTTTTTCTTCTTTAATGGTATTGTTGAGTTTGTACAATTCCATTGTTCTGTCAGTCTGTTCATCTGTTGAACCTACTAAAACATTTTCCGCTTCGCCATCATTGATTTGAAGTTTCGCATCCAACATCGAAAATTCCAAAGACGAAGACGTATTCACATAAGTGAAATTGTACGAGTGACATTGCAAACCTAAGGCAATCTGTCCAGAAACCGTATTATGAGTAGATTGAATAAAAAATGTAGGAGTCAGAAACTCTTCATTATTATCAATTACATTTTTTAGAAATTTTTCAGAATCCTGAGAACAACCCATTCCTGTTCCTACAATAATCGCATCAGGATTTTCAATTCCAGCTTCTTGTAATGCATATTTTGAAGCTACAGAACTCATTTTTACCGTTTTAGACATTCTTCTGCTTGCTGCAGGTGGAATGAATTCTTTATAATTCGGCTCAATTGCTTTTAAAAGTTGAACTGAATTTTGAGGTTGTAAATTCTCAAAGAAATTTTCATTTAAAGTGTCCTGCGCTGATATGCAGGCTACACTGTTGATGTAAACTGCACTCACGATTTTGAAAAAATTAAAGTTGAACAATTGCCTCCAAAGCCAAATGAATTGGAAAGAACGTGGTTAATATTTTTCTCTTTCAGGTCAGTTACAGGCGTTAAATCAAATTCTTCCATTTTAGTTTTAAAGTTCAGATTCGGAAAAATCAAATTATTTTGAATGGCTAATAATGAATAAACCGCTTCAATTCCCGCCGCCGCAGCCAAAGTATGACCTGTAAACGCTTTCGTAGAACTGAATTCTGGTACTTTATTTTCTCCAAAAATTCTGATCATTGCAATTCCTTCCGACAAATCATTATTAGGAGTTGCCGTTCCGTGAACATTGATGTAATCGATATTTTCTTTTTCTAAACCAGAAACTTTTAAAGCTTTTTCCATCGCCAAATATGCGCCTTGTCCGTTTTCCGAAGAGGCGGTTTGGTGATGTGCATCGTTCGCATTTCCATATCCTGAAAGATAACCCAGAACTTTTTTGTTTTCTTTTTTCACGATTTCATCAGATTCTAAAACAAGAAAGGCCGCGGCTTCTCCCAAATTCAAACCTTTTCTGTCGTTGTCAAAAGGTGTGTTGTAAGAATCTGTAAGAATCATCAAAGTGTTGAAACCGTTCAAAGTGAATTTTGAAAGGGAATCTGTTCCGCCGACAATTACTCTGTCAAGAACGCCGTTTTTAATCAGCTTTGCGCCCATCATAATGGCGTTGGCGGCAGACGAACAAGCCGTACTGATAGTCGAAACCATACCTTTCAAGCCAAGATAATCTGCAATCAATAAAGATGAATTTCCAGCGTCGTGTGAGTCAATATATTTTTGCTTTTCAGAGAAATCTTCGTAAGAATAGAAATATTTTTCGGTAACATCCATTCCACCAACGCTTGTTGAAGAAATGAGTCCTGTTTTATATTCATTAATGTCAGAAATTCCGGCACTTTCTACAGCTTCTTTTGCGGCAACAATTCCTAACAAAGAAGTTCTGGTAGCATTATTATCTTCACTTAATTGAAGTTTTTTTACAAGCTCCTCGTTAGACAATTTTATTTCGCCGGTTTTAATATTTCCAGCGTGACGTGTTTCAAATAAACTGATATCCGAAATGCCGTGTTTGCCGGATTTTAACGACCTCAAATTTTCCTCCACATTGTTTCCAATAGCAGAGATGATGCCCATTCCTGTTATAGCAATTTTTTGACTCATCAATTATTTTGTGCGATTTTCTTCAATGAACTTCGCCATTACTTCGATAGATTGGAAGATTTCTTTTCCCTTTTTCGGGTCAGATAATTTGATTCCGTATTCTTTTTCAAGAAGAACGATTAATTCCAAAGCATCAATAGAATCCAATCCAAGACCACCTCCAAAAAGTGGGTCATTGTCTTTGATGTCTTCTACAGCAACATCTTCCAGGTTAAGAACTTCTACGATTTTGTTTTTTAATTCTAATTTTAAATCTCCCATAAAAATAATTTTAATTCAATAATTCTAATTATTGAACATCGTTGTGTTGTTTAATTTTTCTAGTTATTTAGCAAATATACAAAAGCTTTGTAATTTTCTTTATAAAGTTCTACCCAGCCGCATAATACCTTTTCTGCTTTTCCAGAATTTAAAATCTGTTGTGCGTAATTGTTTAAAAATTCTTCATCCAATTCATCCAAGACGAAAAAAGCATTTTCGGTCTGCATTTTATGTTTAATACTGATTTCACCCACGCAAATGTTAGGCAAAGTATACACGAAAACCGCAGGACTCGGAAAATAATTTTCCTGAGAATTGATGCTTTCTTGATATTTAAAATCGGTGTCTAAACTTGATGATTTGTTTGCAAAAACCAAAGCCGTTTTGCTGTGGTCATCGTTTTTAAGAATCATTTCAGAAGCAAGAAAAGCGAGTTTGCTCAAGTTATCCATTTTATGAAATTTAGGATAATTCAGTTCTAAATTTTTATAAGCTTCTTTCGCAAAGTCTTGAAAATTTTCGGTTTGAGTTTCAAAAATAATTTCGTTGTTGAGAACGATTTTTGAATTTTCTACGGTGCAAATGTCTGTTTTCTTCATTAATCAATTTTAAGGCCTTTTTGTTGGATTTTGGTGAGTGTTGAAAACAGAAAACACCACAATTTCATTCTCTATAACTTCATAGATAATGATGTAAGGAAATTTTTGAATATATGCTTCTCGAAAATTATTACTCTTTAAAGGATAATGTAGCGGATTTTTTGTAATTCTGTCAAAAAAATTTTGAACACATTTTAAAAATTGAAGACCTAAGCCTTTTCTTTTGCTTTGGTAATATTCAATTGCCTCGGATAATTCTTTATGAGCATTTGACTTTAAAATTAATTTATAAGTCATAATCTTTCATCAATCTTTGCTTTACTTCTTCCCAAGTATATGAAGGTGTTTCTCCTCTCAAATGTTTTTCTCTTTCAATTTCCAGTTTTTCATAATACCAATCTGGAACAGCAGGATAGTTTTCTTCCTGTTCCTCAACGTCTATAATTCCGTTGATTATACGCAGGATTCTCTCATCGGCAATATCAATGAACTCGTGAATTCTTTTTCTAATGTCTACAGTAGATTCCATTTCCTAAAACTTTAATCCTATCAAATTTACAAAATTATTTTTAGCATTTCTCCAAAACAATTGCTGCATTACATCCACCAAAACCTGAAGCCGTTTTCAAAATATATTTGATTTCCGCAGGTAGGTTTTCTTTAATAATATTCAAAGATTGAGAAGTTCCCGTTTCTTCGAAGTTTTTTGATGGAATTAATATATTATTCAAAGCAGATTCCATAGAAATAATACTTTCCAATAATCCAGAAGCTCCCAAACAGTGGCCATAATAAGCTTTCAAACTGTTCAAAGGAACATTTTGTAATTCAATCCTATTGAAAGCGATGGCTTCCATTTCGTCGTTGTAAATTGTTGCTGTTCCGTGTGCAGAAATAAAATCAATTTTTTCTGATGAAATCTTGGCTTCCGTCATCGCATTTTTGATGCTTGAAAACAATCCTTCACCAGTTCTTGATGGTCCGGAAATATGGTTTGCATCATTAATTGCTGAATCTCCTAAAATTTTAAAACTAAATTTCTCGTTTTGATTTAACTCTGAAGTGATGTAAACCGCTGCGGTTGCTTCTCCAATATTGATTCCGTCACGGTTTTTGTCGTAAGGTTTGCAGATTTCTGTTCCAATCGCCTGAAAAGAATTAAAACCCGAAATAACAAATTCTGAAATTTCGTCTCCGGCAATCACAAAAGCATCTTTATATTTTCCTGCCTGAATCATATTTTTTGCCACAGCAATCGCCATTACTCCGGAAACACAAGCATTAGAAACAACAATTGGTTTAGTTCTAAATCCGAAAAAATCAGCAATTTTTTGAGCTAAATTAGAAAGGAAAGCACCTTCCGGTAAAGTTTCCTGATTCTTTAATAAACTGATATTTCCTTTTGTTGTCGATAAAATAAAAGCTGTTTCTTCTGAAACTGGATGTTTTTCAATTAAAGGTTTTAGACTCAACAAAAACATTTTTTCCAGCCTTGTGAAATTCTGATTTTCGAAGTGCTTCTGAAACTCATTTTCTAATTCACCGGAATCAATCATTGAAGCGTAAAAAGGCTCTTGATTTTCTATGATTTTATGTAAAGCTACGCCTGATTTTCCTTCCAAAAGAGCATTCCAATTGAATGGAACATCGAAACCTAAAGGCGTGACACAGTTGTAATCTGTAATGTAAATTTCCTTTTTCATTATAATCCCATTTTATCTTTCCAAGCCTGAAAAAATTCAGGATTATATAAGCATAAATTATTATCAGAATCCAAAAAAACCTGAATCGTTTCTCCTGAACAAACTAACTTATTTTCTTCGTTAAAAAGCTCGTATTTATAAATCAGTTTTGCCGAAACAGAATTCACGAAAGTTGTCACAATTTTGAAAGTTTCACCATATTTCAAAGGAAGAAAATGTTCGCAGGTACTTTTCACAATTGGAGTTACAAATCCAGCTTTCTGAATATCAAGATAGGTCAAGCCGTGCTGTCTTCCGAAAGCTTCTCTTCCGTCTTCAAAATAGACGATGTAATGACCATGCCACACAATTCCGAGTGGGTCTGTTTCGTTAAATCTTACGCGTACTTCTTCGGTACAAGTTAAATCTTTAGACTGCATTTTGTTTTCTTTCGTAAAATAATGAAATAGCAATCATCGCTATATAAAATAGAAAAAGGAAAACAAGTTCTTTAGCAATATTTCCAATTCCGCTGTTTCGTAAAATAATATCGTAATAAGCATTCAATCCCCAATTCATTGGAGAAAATGCTGCGATTTTCTGCATAAATTCCGGCATTAAAAATACGGGAACCCAAATTCCTCCAACTGCTGCCAAAACTACAACCGAAGTTGCGCCAAAAGGAGCAGACTGTTCTTGAGTATTGGACATTGTTCCGATTAAAATTCCAAATCCAATCGCTGCTAATCCCGCAAATAAAGTTACTATGATTAAATGAAACATTTTTCCTGTCACATCAAATTGCGGCAGATTCATATAAGGGAAAAGCCAAACGCCAACTGCAACCATCAGCAAAAACTGAATGACACAGATAATTAAATAGGTAAATGTTTTTCCTAAAATATGAATGAAATAAGGTGTTGGACTAATGCGAATTCTTACACTCGTTCCTTGACTTTTTTCTTTAACCAAGTTAATAGACAAAGGCACAACAATAAAGAAAATTGCAAACAATGCCCAAGCCGGAACATTGTGTTGAACCGAATTTGGAATAACATCTAATTTACCATTTTTCGGAATGATTTCTTTGAAACTGATTAAATTTTTATTCTCTTCCAGATTTTCTGTTGTTCCCAGTTGGTCTTGGAAAGCTTTATAGATTTTTTTGTTCTCAATTTCAAAAACCATTTTATTAATGGCATTCATAACTGAGTTTTTAAAACCTAGATTGGTTGCCGGGTCAAAATACAAATGAATGTCTTTGGTTTTCACGGCAGAGATTTTTGCCGAAGCTGAGTCTGCATCTAACCCAAAAGAACTCACAATGGTTTGAACTTTGGAATCAATATTTGAATTTAAATCTTTGGTTAAATTTTCAGGAATGACAATCGCCATCTGATAATCTCCACCGAAAACAGCTTCCTGAGCAGACTTTTCATTATAATCTGTAACCAGTTCAAATGTTTTACTGTCTTTAAGTTCCTGCGTGATGACTTTTGAAACTTCAGACTTATCATTATCAATAAAAATAATCGGAATTTTTGAACCTTCAAGATTTTTGAATGTCGAATCCTGAATCAAAGTAATCGTAATAATCAAAAGCAAAGGCATCAGAAAAATAATGACAATTCCACCAGAATCTCTCTTCAATAACTGAATTTCTTTGATAAAACTTCTCCACAATTTATACAACATCTCTCAATTCTTTTCCGGTTAATGAAATGAAAACATCCTCAAGATTTTCCGCATTAGCAACTCTTTTTACTAATTCTTCCGGCGTTCCTGTTGCGTGGATTTTTCCGTGGTCGATAATGGCGATTTTTGTACAAAATTCCTCAGCTTCAGAAAGATGATGCGATGTATAAATGATACAAGTTCCTTTTTTATTTAAATCTAAAAGATAATCAATAATGGCTTTTTTTGACTGCACGTCAACGCCAACAGTTGGTTCGTCTAAAAACAAAACCTTTGGATTGTGAAGCGTTCCCGCAATAAGATTACATCTACGTTTCATTCCACCAGAAAACTGTTCTATTTTTTTATCTGCAAATTTTGATAAGCCCATTATTTCCAGAGCTTCATCAATTTTTTTGTGAATACTTTTAGGCTTTAATCCATATAAACTTCCGAAGAACAAAAGATTTTCTTTGGCTGTTAAAGTTGGATAAAGTGCATATTCCTGCGGAACAACACCAATAATTTGTTTGATTTTCGAATTGTCTTTTTTAGGAGATAATCCGTTAATGGTAAAACTTCCCGAAGTTGGTTTAATTAAACCAGAAAGCATAGAAATCAATGTTGTTTTTCCGGCTCCGTTGGGTCCGAGAATTCCGTAGATTTCGTTTTTATCAATATTCAACGAAATATCATTTACAGAAAACTCATCGGAGCTTTTGTATTTTTTATAAAGGTTTTTTATTTCGATGATATGTTCCAAAATAAATCGCTTTTCTAAGTTTTTTATAAAAAGCTTCTTCCAAATCTGCAATATGCAACATCGATTTTGAAAGCTGATTGTAAATATCACTTTTCGAATTTCTATTCTTATAAACTCGTGCAATATCCACGGCGAAATCTCGCCAAAGATCACCGATTCTGGTAATTTCTTTGGATAATTCTTTCAGTTCGTCATTTTTTAGAATCACAGATGCTTCTTGTAAAAAAGCACCGTAAATAAATCTAAATCCGCCACCGCCAGTTCCTATTTCTTCCTGCATTCGGATTAATTGTCCAAGATAATGATTGGTCACTTTTGTGCCTTTTTTCTCAGCCCATTTCGGAATACTTTTCGCAACCCAACGCATTGCTTTTACTCCGATTAAAGGAACAGGAGCAAGCATATTTTTGCAAGTATCCTTAATTCCTTTTTTGATAGCTTCTTCAAGGTTTATATTTTCCGGAATATGCGTTGGAAAATACATATGACCTTTCGGCGGAAGTGCACCTTTTGCGTAACGTACTTTTTCTAATTCCGCTTCAGAAAGGGAAGTTGCGAAATCCATTACCGGATCGCTAATTAAAAATCTCCCGTTTTCTTTGCCATAAACCACAAGATTATGAGCGTTGAAATGGAATTTATATTCTTCCGGAAAATAGGTTAAGTTGAAAACTCCAACTTGTAAACCAGTTGGAATATTATTTTCTAAATTTTTTTCTAAAGCCGTCTGCGCCTCTTTTGGATTGGAGAATTTTTGTCTTTTTATTTTAATTCCCAGTCTTTTTGCCGCTTTGCTGAAAATTGCTCCAGGCATCGGACGATAACTGAATCCGGGAGCGAAATTTACTTTTAAGAAAGGTAAATACACGAAAAATAATCCCGAACCGATTCCAAAAATCACTGGTTCGCTGAGTTTTAAACCTCTGTTGAGTAACAAATTGGAGGCGACACCGTTTTCGCAATGTGCGGTCTGATGGTGTTCAAAGTTGATTTGCATATTTATTTACCGTCGAAATTTTTCAGTTCTTCTACCGAAATTCCGAATGCATCGGCATATTTTTTCAAAGTAGAATCGCTTAGTTTTTTGAAAATTTTTGGTTTTGAATGTCGTTTTACGGCCCATTGCCATTTGCCAACATAAGCTGCAAGAACCTGTAAATCCATTTTATTGAACTCCATAAAATAGACGATTGGACTTACGATTCCATCTGCAACGTTTTGTTTAGCTTCTTCGATTCTTTCATAAATGAGTTCCATCGATTCGTCCAACGCTGCTTTTTTGGCTTCCCAGCCAATACTTTGAGCGGTGGTGTAATTGTTGTTTTCATCAGTCACATATAACATTTCGGTCATGTTGGCGGACTGAAGATTGCTTTCGTCTTGTGGAATATCTTGCTTTTTCATCTGGTTGTATTTATTGTTTCTCAAAAGTCAGATGGAACATCCATAATCATAATTTTGTTTTTTGAAAGACATTTTGAGGATGAATGTTTCATTTATTTTACTTCTTGAATAAATAAATTGATTTCTGCTCTGATTAACAATTCATCATTAAGAAAAGTCTCGCAAAAGATGTTGCAGATTTTGTCAAACTGAGAAATCAATGAAGCTTTCGAAATGATAATGTCGTCAACTTTTGGTAAGGCAAAAATTTCTATTTTCTTGATATTAGTTATAAAACCAATGACTTTAGTTTCTACATCAGGATTCTGAAAAAAACTCTGCCCCAAAATCGATGAGCAAGTCTGAGCAAGGTTTTCTATTAATCCAGCTTCAACAAATTCATTATTGAAAACAAAAATATTATCCTTTTCAATCTTAAAAGAAGTGATAACTTTTTCCTGAGTCAGTTCCAGAATGTAATCTGTCATCAGCATTGGTTCGCGATGAGGCAGAAAATTGTGGATGTTGATCAGGTTTTCGTCTTTCAGTTCCATATTTTGATTTAACCACAAAAGTTACAAAAGCTTTTGCTGTTTTTTATTTTTAAAAAGTTCAAAAAAGATAATCTTTTTAAAATGCTCTTTTTTGAACTTAGAATAATTAATTTTTTCTTCTGTGACTTATTTTTTAATTATTTCACTACGGTTTTCATCTGGGATTTTGCAATCACTTTATCATCGATTTTTGTAATGATTTCTACCAGAGTTACACCCATCATTTCATTAATAATAGTCGCTTCAGATTTTAATTGATCTCCAACTTTTGGTAAACTTTCAGCTTCAAAAGATTTGATTGCGCCAATGTAGCCTGTCGGAGATTCTTTTCCCAAAAGAAAATATTTGTAACCTGTATGAAGCGCCACACTTTGAGCTTGATGTTCAATCAAACCGGAAGCTTGAAATATATTTTCATTAACAAAAATATTATCTTCTTTAATGACAAATTCGGAAATCAAATGATTTTCCGAATATTCCAAAAGTCCGCTTACCATCACAAAAGGAAACTTTTGCGGAATCAGACTTTCTATAAAATCTTTGTCAGAGTTTGGTAACTTGATTTCCATTAGCAAACCGTCAATAATGCACAAGAATAAGCGAATCTTCCACTTTCCGGAACACAAAGAAGGATTTTTTCTCCTTTTTTCAGTTTCCCAGAGTTCATTAACTGTTCCACAGCGATGAAGATTGATCCTGCGCCGATGTTTCCAACTTCGGAAAGATTATAGAACCATTTTTCCCAAGGGAAATCCAAGCCCACGTTTGCGAATTCTTGCTTCAAACCGTCTTTGAAATAACCGGAAGAAATGTGCGCTAAAACGTGGTCAACAGATTCTGGGTCCAACTGATGTTTGTCAAAAGATGTTCTCAAACTTTCTGCTCCTTTTACAAGGATATATTTGTCAAGGATTTTGGTGTCTTGTTTCAAAGCGAAAATCGACTGTTTTAACCATTCATCAGAAGGATAATCTGCCCAAGATTTCAGACTTCCGTCTTCCTGTTTTTCACAACCAGAATACATACAAGCTTCGATCTCGTGTGCGTAAGAATAGAAATCAATCCATTCGATTCTCAAAGACGTTTCGTTTTCTCTTGGTTTGTTTTCCAGTAAAAATGCTCCGGCTCCGTCAGAAAG
This sequence comes from Epilithonimonas hispanica, assembly GCF_003385395.1. Lineage (GTDB taxonomy): Bacteria > Bacteroidota > Bacteroidia > Flavobacteriales > Weeksellaceae > Epilithonimonas > Epilithonimonas hispanica. The sequence continues at coordinate 62,899 of NZ_QNUG01000012.1, forward strand.
CATCCATCTCAAAAATTCTCTTTTGAAAGCTACGATTGGTCTTTCTTCCAAAAGTTTCAGGTTTTCTGCTTCGTGATCAAATTTATCTGCGGTCATCCAAGAAGAAAATCTCTCAGAACCTACACAAACTGCATTATTTTTAACACCTGCTTTTACAGAAAGGAAACCGTAGTTAAGCGCATTCATTCCGGAATTACAAAGTCCCATAGAAGTGTTGATTTCTACAGATTTGTTAATTCCTAATTCGCCGTGAACCATTGAGGCGTGAGAAGGTTGGATTTGGTCTGCGGAAGTTGTTCCACAAGACAGCAGTTCCATATCTTCTTTTTTGAAATTCTCATCAAAGAGCCCATTAATTGCATTAGCAGTAATCTGAGCATTGGTATGAGTCGGTTGTCCGTTTTTGTCAAGAGCGTAATATCTAGTTTTGATTTGATTGTTTCTCAAAATCAGAGCTCTAGCCTTGGAGGGAGTGTTGTTTACCAAACCAAGATGTGTTTCCATTTCATCATTAGAAACAGGCTCGTTTGGCAAATATGTAGAAGATTTGGTGATATAAACGTTATTCATTTTTATTTTAAATTAATTCCTTGTAAATATTCTCTTTGTTTTTTTCTTTTAAACCATAAAATGGGCGTCATAAGGATATGTGGAACCAAAACTATTGGTGATATAATCCAGATCGCTGCCATCAAATATACCTTAAAGAATTTGATAAGCAAAGGACGTTTTTCTTTTTTCTTGATAATGAGATTGGACCAAACCGTGAAAATTTTATTCCCGACTTTCTCTACTCTTACCAAAAAAGGTCTTATTTCTACCGCTCCGTTTTTTACCAGATCGGGTTGAAGATCCTTAAAGTTATTTTCGCGAAAATGCCATTCAATAATCTTACCATACTTGGTGGAACCTGTAATTTCTTCATCAGAAATTCCGGCTGCAGGTAGAATTCCTGATTTTTCTTTTTGTCCAGTGGTTAGCCAACGCAGAATGGTGAGAACACTGGTGTAATTGTCGTGCCTGTCAACCAAAGCAATATTGCCAACCAATTGAGCTTTCAAATCACGCAGATAGACTTTCAGCTTTTCCTGAGAAAGCATCCACATGTTGCGTGTTCCGGAGATGGTAACAATAGGAGTGTCTTTCAGAATGTTTTCTGCATAACCGCTCTTCAAAAAAGAAATAATCGGGATGGAAGGCGTCAAATACCAAACCTGATATCCGAAAAGAATGAGATCAAATTTTTGATTCAGAACGTCTGCTGGAGGTGGTAGTATTTCACTTGGGATTTGAAGGTAAGATTCTGGAAATGTGTTAAAAAAAACATCACTTGACCACGGAAAAGGAAAATCCTGTTTCAGCTGGATATTATAATAAGTAACACTGTATTCGTCTTTTTTATCTTCGAAAGGTTGAGCTATATTTTTCACAATATCTTTCAGTTGCCCGGTTTGTGAATAATATATGACAAGAATTTTTTTAGGCATTAAAAAAATGGTTTTATACAAAACTATGATTTTTAGCCCTTATTCTAATTCTTTTTGTAAACTTTTATACTACTTGAGTCAAATATTAATGAATAATTCTCATTAGAAAACAATAAAGCTTTTGTTCTTAATAAAATAACAGTTTCCGGAGTAACAGTAATTTCTGAAAGATTAAAGTTGTCATCAGAAATCAATAAAACGTCTAGGTTTTTTTTATTTTCAGAAAATTCGTTGATATAATGGATTTTTCTTCTTTTAACAAGATAATTTTGTTTAGCAATTTGTCTTTTTTCTTCGTTTTCAATCAGGCTGAAAATTTTTCTGCCAGCTTGTTGAAGTGTCAACAAAACATCTTTTTGCCCAAAATCATCTGCGATATGCATGATTGTTGCATCTTTTGCGATGTGATTGTTTAGTTCGAGATAAATTGAATTGTTTTCATTAAAATCTTTCTTGATTTCTTTTACCACTTCATTCTCTTTGTAAAGGAAACTTAAGAGTAATTTTTTTCTGAAATAATTTTCGTCCTCAATTTTAGTTCTCAGTTTGGCAAATTCGTTTCTGAAATTAGCATTAATGTTTTTCGCTCTTTCTTTATAAGTTGTTCCAAATGTCAAATCATCTTTGCTGATTCTGTCACCAACTTTCACAATGATATTACCATCATAAATAATAAAGTCTCCTTTCGGCAAAACCTCAGAATTCCCGTGAATATAAAGCGGTAATATATCCAAACCAAATTCCTCAGCCAAATAAAACGCTCCTTTGTGAAAACGTTTGATATTATTGTCGTAAGATCTTTCGGCTTCCGGAAAAACAACCAATGAGTAGCCTTGGTCGATTTTTTCTTTCAATTTTTCCATCCCGTTTTCGATGCCTTGAGAAACTGGGAAGAATCCCAGAGCTCTTACCAGTTTTCCAAAAACAGGAGAATTCCAAACCCAATCGTTCACCAAATAAACAATCTTGTGTGTCGCCATTGCAATTGCCAAAGTGTCGAGAAAAGATGTGTGATTGGCAATGATAATGGCTGGTTTGCTAAAATCTTCCTTCGGATTTGAAATGATTCTTTTCTTAACAAATGGATTTCCGTAAAGTACAGATTTCATAAACTTAGCCAGAACCAATTTGATGAAGTCCAAAGTTTTTCCTTTTGCATTTTTTACAAAAACGCTTCCAAATGCGGAGAATATCAACCCGCCCAAACCATAATAAATAAACAGAATTACAGAATGTAAAAACAGTCTCAAAGTAATTGGAGAAAGTCCTTTTTTTTGTCGATTGATAATTAAAAATCTAAACCAGAACGGATATAAAGTAGAAGTAATCACAATCACGGAAAACATCCCAATTAATGCAACCAAAGCCAAAGAATGTAAAGCCGGATGTTTGGCGAAAATCAAAGAACCAATGGAAAGAATAGTTGTGAAAACTGCCAAGATGATGGAGGTTCTGTAAGTCGGAAGTTCATTTTTACCCGTCGTATGTTCTTTTTGCATCGCTTGCGTGAGGAAAATACTGAAGTCATCGCCAACGCCAAAAACCAATGTGCAAACTACTGTACTGAAGATGTTTAACTCCAATCCGAAAAGGTAAAGTAAACCTGCAGTCACAACTCCCGTTAAAACAATTGGAAACATTGTGAGCAAAGACAATTCGAAGTTTCTAAAGAAAACGATAATCGTTAATATAATCGCTAGAAGAGAATAATTAATCAACGTATTGAAATCATTTTTCAACAAGCCAAGAAAATTTTCATTCATCTGTTGACGGTCGATTGCCAAAGCTTCGTGATTTTTTTCGACATCTTTGATGAACGCATCTCGCTTCTTTTCATCTACTTTTACCACATTCGAAACGGTGTAAAAACCATTATCGTTGCTCAGAAATTCTGAGATTTGAAGCGCTTTTATTTTTTCGTAATCTTTTAAACTTAAAGTGGAATACGATTTATTTAAATTTTCATTGAATTGGTCAAAAGCAGAAGCATTGAAACCAAATTTGTTCCCATTCTGAACCAACTCAGAAATGGTCTCATTTTTCTTGTCTTGATTCCAGAAGTTGTTCCATTTTTCAACCTTTTTTTGTTGGTCTTCTTTCGATAAAACAACATTTCCAAGAGAATTGTAGCTCAGGATTTTCCCTTCCTGTTTTTCTTTTTCCAAAAACTGACTTAGTTTAGAATTTCTCGCCAAAGCTTCACTTTCCGAGTTTCCGTAAGAAATCGTGTAAATCGATTTGGAAGTAATGTCCGATAATTTCTCAAGTTTCGCTTCACTGATTTTCAAATCTTTCGGAATGTAATTCAAATCACCAATATCTTCATTGAAACCAACTTTATTAAAACCAAAAAGACAAGCGAAGATAATCACCGAACAAATGATAATCAAAGGTTTGTTCTTTTCGTAAGGATATGACCCAATTTTATCGATGAAATTGTTATTGACTTCTTTCTGTTTTTTCTTCGGATTGTATAATTGAGGAACAATAATCAACGCAGAAATAGAGGATAAAATAACTGTGATTGCCGCAAAAAGACCCAAGTCTTTCAAAGCTTCCGAGCGTACAAAAACCAAACATAAAAACGAAACTGCCGTTGTCGCGCTACTCAGAATAATCGGTTGAGTGATTTCTTTGTAAAGCTCTTCAATATTGTTGTTGTGTTTGTAATGCGTCAAAATATGAAGCGCATAATCAATCGTAATTCCAATGAGAATAGCTCCAACGCTGAGGGAAATTGCCGAGATTTTGTCCTTAATAAAATACAAAGCCAACAACGCCAGAAATACTGAAAAAACAGTCGGCAGAAAAACAATCAGAGGTGTGAAAATATTTCTAAAATAATAAATCAAAATCAGCAAAAGAAGCGACATCGAAATAATCACGGTATTCTGAATGTCTTTTTTGATTTGTTGCGCATTGGCAACGGCAATCACCGGTGAACCGAAATAGCTGATTTCCGTTTTGCCTTTGAATTGCGTGTTTAGATTATCTTTTATTTCATTGAGCTGATTGACGAAAATTTCGTTGTTTTTGGTATCGTTGCTTTTATTTTTTGGTTCGATGAAAAGCAGGAGATTTTTCCCGTCTTTGGTAACAATGTAGCTGTCTTCCAGCTTGAAATCTTTGCTGATATTAAGAGCATTCAGTTTTTTGATTCCGAGGAAAGTAATTCCAAGAGGATCCTTTTTGATAAATTCTTTTGTGACCAAACTTGTAGGCGAAACCAAAGAAACATAATTGCTTTCAATTTGTTTTGCAATGCTGTCTTTGTTGAGTTTTCTGTCGATTTCCTTATAATCGCTCTCATCCAGAAACAAAGGAAGATTCTGATTCACAAAATCAAAAGTTTCGGAAATTTCGTTGTCATTTACCTTTCCTTGAACCGAACCGATGTATTGTTTTAAAGGTTCAATTTTATTTAAAAAAGTATCTGCGGTTTCTGACAGCTGGAAGTTGTCGTCTTTCGATTTATTTTCAATGATGACGATAATTTTGTCTGAAAAGTTTAATTGTTTCAGAACTTTCGCGGTCAAATCAGACTTGTCGTTTTTCGGAATAATCTGATTAATGTCTTCTTCAAAATTAATTTTCGAAGCAAAAAACCCGCAAATGACAAGTATTCCCAAAGCCGTAGCAATGGAAATCAATCGGTTTTTTGAAATTAAATAATATAAATAAATGAAAAAGCGATGCATTTTGAAAATTATCCTGCACTATTTCGCAGTCTTTTGGAGTTTTATAGTTTTTGGTTTGTTCAACTTGTTCATTTTCAGTGTTTAAAAACTGATGTTTTTTCAAAGTTGAGTCTGCGAATTTAATAAAAAAAGTTAATATTTTGTTAAAGGAATAATTAAGAAATCAATAATATATATAAGGTATAGACAATAGAAATTATTTCTAAAATGGTTTGTAATAAAAAAACTCCTACTTTTGCAAAAATTTTTCTAGATGCCAAAAAATTTAGTAATTGTCGAGTCTCCGGCAAAAGCAAAAACAATTCAGAAATATTTAGGGTCAGATTTCGAGGTTAAGTCCAGCTTCGGACACATCCGTGATCTGCCTAAAAAAGGAATGGGAATCGACTTGTCGAACTTCACACCTGAGTATGAAGTTTCTGCTGATAAAAAGAAGTTGGTTGCAGAACTGAAAGCTTCTGTTAAGAAAGCCGATTTGGTTTGGCTGGCTTCCGATGAGGACCGCGAGGGAGAAGCGATTGCTTGGCATTTGGCTGAAGAATTAAAATTAAAACCTGAAAACAGAAAAAGAATTGTTTTCCACGAGATTACAAAAAATGCTATTCTAAAAGCGATTGAAAATCCTAGAGATATCGATCAGAATTTGGTCAACGCTCAACAGGCAAGACGAGTTTTGGATAGAATCGTAGGTTTCGAGATGTCGCCGGTTCTTTGGAAAAAAGTGAAAACAGGTCTTTCTGCAGGACGTGTTCAGTCCGTGGCTGTGAGATTGGTTGTTGAAAGAGAAAAAGAAATCCGTGAGTTTGTTCCGAAACCAAGTTTCAAACTGGAAGGGATTTTTCTTAATAATGCTCAACAAGAGATTTTAGCTAAACTTAAAAAAGATTTTGATAAAGAATCTGATGCAGAGAATTTCCTTAATCTGGCAAAAACAACAGAATTCAAAGTTCTGAATGTTGAGACCAAACCTGGATCTCGTACAGCTTCTGCTCCGTTCACCACTTCAACTTTGCAACAGGAAGCTTCTTCCAGATTGGGTTATGGTGTAACAACGACAATGCGTCTGGCACAAAGACTTTACGAAGAAGGATTCATCACGTATATGAGAACCGATTCCGTGAATCTTTCTCAAGAAGCAATCAATGGTGCAAAAGCGCAGATTATTTCAGAATATGGTGAAAATTATTCTAAGCCAAGAAATTATACTACCAAATCATCTTCCGCTCAGGAAGCGCACGAAGCAATTCGTCCGACAGATTTTTCTGTGAAATCTATCGGGGATGTTCAGTTGAATAAATTATATCAATTGATTTACAGAAGAACTTTAGCTTCTCAAATGGAAAATGCGAAAATCGAAAAAACAGTTATCGAGATTGGAAATGCAAAATTGCCACAACATTTTGAAGCGCAAGGAGAGGTTATTGTTTTCGATGGTTTCCTAAAAGCTTACGGCATCGTGAAAACTGAGGATGACGATGATGAAAACAACGAAAAATTGTTACCGAAAGTTTCAGTTGGTGAAGCTTTAGACTATAAAAAAATTACAGCTACAGAGAAATTCACGAGACCATCTGCAAGATTTACCGAAGCTGGTTTGGTGAAGAAATTGGAAGAGTTAGGGATTGGTCGTCCATCGACTTATGCGCCGACTATCCAAACGATTCAGAATCGTGAATATGTAGATAAAAGAGAAATCGAACCTCAAAAAAGAGAAGTGGTGAAAATGACACTCGGAAAAACGGGTGTCAAAAAAGAAATTCTTGAAGAGAAATTCGGTGGTGATAAAAATAAGTTTGTTCCAACCGATATTGGTGAAGTTGTCAACGATTTCTTGATCAATAACTTTGCTGAGATTCTTGATTATGGTTTCACTGCAAGAGTAGAAGAAGGTTTTGACCACATTGCCAACGGCGACCAAAAGTGGAAAGAAATGATGACGGATTTCTACTCCAAATTCCATCCAAGAATTGAAGATGTTGAGGAGAATGCAGACCGTGCAAATGGCGAAAGAATCCTGGGCGTAGATCCGAAAACAGGTAAAAATGTTCACGCAAGAATCGGAAGGTTTGGACCGATGATTCAGATTGGAGAGCAGGATGATGAAGAGAAACCGACATTTGCATCATTGATGGCGAACCAGAATATTGCAACCATTACTTTGGAAGAAGCTTTGGAGTTGTTCAAACTGCCTTTTGATCTTAAAGAAGTTGACGGTCAGCCAGTTTCTGTGGGTGTTGGTAGATTTGGACCTTATGTAAAATGGGGCGAAACTTACATCAGTATTCCGAAAGGGGAAGATCCGCTGTCTGTAGATCAAAACCGTGCAGAGGAAATCATTAATGAAAAGAAAGTAGCCGATGCGCCAATCGCTAATTATAAAGGAGAGCCTGTAACTAAAGGAACAGGAAGATTTGGACCTTTTATCAAGTACAAAAGTATCTTCATCAACGTTCCGAAACGTTATGATTTTGATAACCTTTCTCAAAGCGACATCAACGAGTTGGTGGAAGCTAAACTGGAGAAAGAGGCCAACCGATACATCCAGCAATGGGAAGCCGAGAAAATCTCTATCGAGAATGCAAGATGGGGACCTATCGTAAAACACGGCAAGAACATCTACAAAATCCCGAAAAAGAAAGATGATTCTAAATACGAGGCAGACGAGCTGAAAGATGTTTCTCTGGATGAGGTGAAAAAATGGATCACCGCACAAGACCCGAAAGCCTTTGCTGAGAAAAAGAAACCAGCCGCTAAGAAAGCAACTACTGCTAAAAAGCCTGCTGCGAAAAAAGCACCGGCAAAGAAAAAGTAATCAATATATTTGATAAAAAATTAACCCTTTCAGAGTTTCAAACTCTGAAAGGGTTTTTTTGAGGATTAGTTGTTGACTTCAACCTTGCGAAATAGAAAAAAATGTTATCATCAAAAAATAGTCAGCAATCTGAAGTTTTATTAATATTTTTGCCTTTAAAACCAAGAAAACACATTTCCTGATGGGAGAAAAATTACAATGGACAGATCTTAAAAACTTTCCTTGGATGGTTTTTTTCTTAGCAATCGTCATTTGGGTAGCGATTGCCGGTGCTAATTTCTATTATCAAAGTCAAGGCGGTTATACAGGGACAGGTATTTTGTTCCCGATTTCTGTCATCTATCCCAATCAGTTTTTGTGGAGCGGATTTGTTTTCGCATTTCTATTTTTGATTTCAGGGATTTTTGCTTTCAAACATGTAGAGAGACTCAATGTTTATCTATTGTTTTTAATCTCAATTCTTTTGGTTGTCTTAGGAAATATGAGTCAAGGGAATTTTGATACGGCTTTTCTGCAACCGTTTTATCTGAAAGGACGACAGTATTATGCCGATGCCATCAATATTACCGATGGACAGGTTTGGTTAAGGGATTTTTCCAAGAATCTGGAGTATTTTCAGATGCATACCAAGACACATCCGCCATTTGTGACACTTCTTCATTTTTGGATTCTGAATATTTCTAATATAGAAACCTTAGCCATTGTGTTTTTTGCGATAGGCTGTTTATCCTTTCCATTGTTTTATCAGATTTTGGTTTATCTCGGCTTCGAAGAGACAAGAAGAAAATGGCTATTGGTTTTATTTGCTGTGATTCCTTCCGTTAATATTTATCTTTTGGTCTCCATTGATGCCTTGGTTCTGACATCAACTTTGATTTTTCTATTAGGATTGACGAGGATATTTCATCAAAACAAAATTGATATTGTTTCATTTCTGTTGATTTGTTTTGGATTAATTTTAACCAACTTGATTACATTCTCAGGATTATTTCTATTTGCATTTTTAGCTTGTTTCAGTTTCTATTTTTTAATCCGAGGGAAATGGAATTTTGTTTGGTTAACTCTGATGAGCACTGTTGTGTTTGCTTTGGCTTTTCTGGTAATTTATGCAAGGACAGGTTATAATCAATTAGAAACATTTCTACTAGCCTCACACTCAGAAAATCCGGATGGTTTTAGATTGTTTCATCAGCCATTTGTTTATCTAATGACAAGGTTAGAAGACATTGGAGAGATTTTTCTGTTCTTGTCTTTTGGATTTTTAGCCCTCTTATTTTCTAAGAAACCAGGAACCGAAGTTTTTGAAAACCGAAATGTCAATATTCTGTTTTTCTCCGCAATTGCAGCTATCTCCGCAATGCTTTTGACAGGTGCTTACGGAACTGGGGAAACGGCGAGGGCATGTTTGTTTTTGGTGCCTTACTTCATGATTTTATTGAAAGATATTAATTCTAATCAGTTCAAAATTTTATTTTATCTCTGCCTTATTCAGACATTTGGGATGCAGATGATTGGGAATTTTTATTGGTAATTTATGAGAAAAATTATTCTGAATGATTTAACAGTACTAATTCATAAAAAAACTGAATGAGAGCATCTTCATTTTTATTCATATTAATAAAACCAGCATTTTTAATACATTTACAATCTTAAATTTTTTTTATAAATAAATGCCGATTCTTCACCCCGCTTTTACAATACTTCTTATAATACTGATTTTGTTCAGTTTTCATGAGGTATATGGCAATGAAGATAAAAAAACATCTTTAGGCATTTGGATTGTTGCGATTATAATGATTGTGCTATCAGGATTGCGAGGGAATGTGGGGGCAGACTATCCAATTTATAGATCTTTTTACTTGACGTATTTTCCAACCATAGAGTACTCTGAGCTGATAGATAAAATGCTGATGCGGAAAAGCGACTTGGAAATAGAATGGATGTATGTGATGCTGAATAAGTTTGTCTTGTCATTTGGAGGTCCTTTCCAGTCTTTTACATTTGTAAGCGCGTGCATAACGCTCGGGTTGAAACTTTGGACATTTAGGAAAGATTCTCCATATCCGATTTTTTCTGCATTGTTATTGTTTATTCCAGGATATTTTATTGCAGATAGTGGACATATGAGGCAGGCGCTTGGGATGTCTATGTGTATTCTTTCATATCAATTTATCAAAGAAAGAAAGTTATTCTGGTACTTGCTTTGTCTTTACGTTGCTTACGGTTTTCACAAATCTGCAATTATCTTTTTACCCGCTTATTGGTTGGTATTGATTCCGCTGAATGCTAATAGGATTTTCTATGCCATTATTACATGCGTCATCCTTTCTCCTTTTCAGATATACAAATTGTTTTCGGGTTTTTTAGGAAGTCTTAATCTTCAGGATGTTTCCAATGGATATAATGGCTATATCGGCTACGAAGACAAAGCATCTAGTTTTATGGATGGAACAATGATTCTTAACTCTTTTTTGTTGATTGTATATGATAAAATGGTCTGTAAAAGAGTTTGGTATTATGAGTACTTGAGGAATATTTTAGTTTTTGGAGTGTGCCTCTATTTTATTTTCCGAGAGAATCCAGTATTTTCAACAAGATTGGTTGGGGTATATATAGGATTTGCAGCTTTGGTAATTCCTAATATTATCTCTGGAATAGATAAACCCAACGTCAAGAGATTTTGGCATTTGTTTTTTGTCTGCTTTATGATTTTTTATTATTTTGTTTTTGCAAGTTATCAGGGACTTGCGGGAAGGTTTACGCCAGATACTTATAAGAATTTCCTTTGGAGTTATTAATTAAAGCGATGAAAAAAAATATAGTACTTTTAATATTATTTTTAATTCTTGGATTGTTGATTTTCTACAATATCCAAGTGGTTGTAGATTTTGCGGGACAATATATTTATCCTTTGGATGATGCTTACATTCACCTTTCTATGGCGAAGAATTTTGCGGAATTTCAGACTTGGGGCATCACACAATATGAGTTTTCTTCCACCACATCTTCTCCGCTATTCACATTTTTGTTAGCGATTTTGATTAAAGTTTTTGGAAACTGGGAATACATTCCTTTGATTGCTAATAGTATCGCAGGAATTGGATTAATATTAATTTTTCACAGATATCTCAAGCAATTTTCTCAATCAACTTATATCATCATATTATCGTCTGTAGTTTTGCTAATGCCATTGCATCTGATGATTATGACAGGAATGGAGCATGTTTTCCATAGCTTGGCGATGATTTTGGTTTTACTCCAATTTCAAAAATATCTTGAAGATAAAGCCCCAAGAAATTTCTTGAATCTCGCTTTGTTTTCAATTATCGCAGTAGGTTTCAGATATGAAAGTTTGTTTTTTATCTTCTTCATTTGCGTTTATCTTTTCTTTGCTAAGAAAGATTATGTTATCAGTATTGCTTTAGGATTATTTGCTATCACGCCAGTTTTGGTTTATGGTTGGATTTCTATTGAGCACGGCTCATTTTTCTTGCCTAATTCTTTAATTCTAAAAGGAAATACCAATGACGGAATTGTCGGATTCTTAACAAGAGTGGCAGGAAATGCTTATCGTGGGATTTCTGTTTTGATATTGATTTTAATATTATTAATTCAGATTTTCAAAAACTCAAAAAACCAAAAATCCTCAAACTCTCAGACTCCCCAAGTTCCCAAAAATGCCATTCCGTTTGTCGTGTTTTGTGGATTTGTGGTTCACCTTTTGTTTGCTAATTTCGGTTGGCTGATTCGTTATGAATCTTATCTTGTTGTCGTGATTTTATTTGCGATTATTCCTTTTGTGGATGAGGTTTTTCAGGGAAATGCTACCAACAAAATTCTAAAATTCGGAACTGTTTTTCTTTTGTTGATTACATGTTATATAAGATTTGGGACAACATTGAAACAACAGAAAATTGCTTCCAAAAATATCTTTGACCAGCAGATTCAATTGGCGGATTTTCTTCATCAATATTACAGAAACTCAAGAGTTGTTGCCAATGATATTGGTGCGATTACTTATTTTAATAACATTCATCTTTTGGACACTTACGGTTTGGGAAGTATCGACGTGGCAAAATTGAGAAAGGACGATCATGGAAAGTTTCTGGATAATAAAAACCTTCAGGATTATGTTGCTGAAACTGCAAAAAATGAAATGTTTGATTTGGCTTTGGTTTTTGATGAATGGGTAAAAATGCCAGATTATTTTACCAAAGTTGGAACGCTGACGATTCAGAATAATTACATATGTGGAGGAACTACGGTTTCTTTTTATGCTGTGCAAAAAGAAAATACGCTTAGACTTAAGAATCAACTGATTCAATTTTCTAAGGAAACACCAAAAGATGTTATTGTAAAAATTGTAAAATAAAATTGAAACGCAAAGTCGCAAGATTTTTTAAGAAAATTCCGTCTTTGTGATAAAAAATAAATTATGGAATTCGAAGACTTTATTATTGCTCCCAGAAAAATTAGGACAGAAAAATGGCAAATTGGAGACAGAATCATCAATGAAATAAAAGAAGATAGCATTGTTCTCCTTTTTGTTTCAGATTACAGAGGTGCTGATGGAGATGCAGAAAGTCAGGATTTTACAGGCATCAGAAAAGAGTTTTACAAATTATCTCAACTCGATTTTGAGATTCCGATTGTGGATTTGGGCGATTTGGTTTCCGGAAGAACGCCTCAGGATTCTCATTATATTTTGCAGGAAGTTCTCTCGGCTTGTCATTACAAAGGCGCAATTCCTGTGATTGTTGGCGGAAGCAATGATTTTGCTTTTTCATTGTTTTCTGCGCTCAATTTTCATCAGCAAGACATCAATTATACTCAAATCAGCAATGTTGTTTCTCTGAAGCAGGAAGAAGAAATCCACGAATCCAATTTTCTAAGTAAAATATTAGGTTCCAAAAACTTCTCGATAAAAAACTATCATCATCTTGGTTATCAGAAACATTTGAACGAAATGGATTCTGTGAAACTTATCAAAGAAGTCCAGTTTGATATTATCAGATTGGCTGAAATGATGAATTCTACAGAGAAAACAGAACCTTATTTCCGAAAAGCTGATTTGGTAACCATTAATTGTGATGCAGTTGAAAGTTTTGCCGAGGCTTTTTCTATGAATCCTCAAGTCAATGGACTCAACAGAAGAGAAATTTGTGCTTATATGAAAGAAATCGGGTTGAGTGAAAAACTGAAATCTGTTGGGATTTTCAATTACAATATCTATTCTGATTCTCAGCTCAATCATCAGCTTTTGGCTCAAATGATTTGGTATTTGATAGAAGGAATTAATATTCAAAAATCGCATCCGAAAGAGAAATCTTATGAGACTTTTTATGTTTTGATTAATGATTCTCAGTATGCTTTTAAAAGAGAGGTTTTCAGCAATCTTTGGTATTTTGGAGAGGATGAGAATATTGATAATTGTATCCCTTGTTCTCGCTCTGATTTTGATGAAGCTAAAAGAGGTTTTCTAAGTCCGAGATTTACAAGAAATTAATAAAAACCACATAGACATATAGCAAATAATATTTTAAAAAGTAAAAATAGGCTTATCAAAATCTATTTGTCCTTAAGTTTTTCAAGAAACGATGTGCCTATGTTGTTAAAAATTCAAAATAGAAATGACTCCAATTTCTGACATTAAAGTTTCAATCATTGTTCCGGTTTATAATGTTGAATTATATCTGGAAAAATGTCTGCTGTCATTAGTCAATCAAACGTTGCAAGACATCGAAATTCTTGTGGTGAACGACGGAAGCAAAGACCAATCTCAAAAAATTATTGAGAATTTTCAGCAAAAATATCCCAACAAAATTTTTGGTTTCATCAAGGAAAATGGAGGCTTGAGCGATGCCAGAAATTTCGGAATAGATAAAGCAAAAGGTCAATATCTCGGTTTTGTAGACAGCGATGATTATGTTTCCGCAACGATGTTTGAAGAGATGTACAATCTGGCTGAAAAACACAATGCTCAAATGGCGATTTGTAATCTTCAAAAAGTTGATGAAAATGGAAATGTGACTCAGAAACTGACTCAGGTTCCCAACTTTCCTGAGAAAATTATTCTCGAAAACAATCTTTCCGTTTTTTCTGATATTTCTTATTTTGCTTGTAATAAATTATTTAAGAAAGAATTGTTTCAAGATAAAAGATTCAAAAAAGGAATTCATTTTGAAGATATTGAACTGATTCCGCAGTTGTTGCTTGAGTGCGAAACCTTAGCATTTACACCCAATTATCATTATCAATATCTGGAAAGGCAGGATTCTATCAGTAAAAGTCATACAACAAAAGGTCTTGATATTTTGAACGCTGTGAAAACTGTGAGTGAAAAATTTAATCAAAGCAGATTTTCAAATCAGAAAAAAGCTTTGAAGGATTTTCAAATTTTGGAAGGCGTTTATACTTTTTTGGCTTATCTGGCATTTGTAAAAGATGAGACTGATTTTTACAATATGTCGAAAAAAATGGATAACTTTATTGAAACTAACGGTCTAAAGACTAAAGATATATTCCAATATAAGCGGTTTGGTAAGAATTATCTATTATCTTTGTCTACAAGAAAAAAAATTTATTACATCCTAAGCTTGTTAAGATTTAGGAAGATTGTCAGGATATTGACATGAAAAAATAACAATATAAGCTAAAAACACAGAATGAATAATTTCGAAACTTTTATAGAAAGTACCGGAATCTCTTTTTTTTATTTTAAGCTGTTGCTAGGTTTTTTCTTTTCTTTTTTGATAACGTACTTAGCAATACCTACAATTATAAAAATATCCAGAAGAAAAAATCTGATGGATGAGCCTGGAGCTAGAAGTTCACATCTTAGGAAAATTCCAAATCTTGGAGGTATTGCGATATTCTTTTCTTTAGGCGTCTGTGCTCCCATATTTGCATACGAATTATTCGACCGCTATAAGTTTCTGTTTGCCTCATTCATAATCTTGTTTTTTGTTGGCGTAATGGATGATATTATGGTTCTAAGAGCTTATAAAAAGCTTTTGGCTCAGATTCTAGTTTCTGCATTGTTGGTTATAGGTTCTGATGTTCGTATTAGAAGTCTTTTCGGATTGTTTGGTGTTTATGAAATTAATTATTATGTGAGTATTTTGTTCAGTATTCTTACATTTATAATTCTTATTAATGCTTTTAATTTGATTGATGGGATTGATGGGCTTGCAGGTAGTTACTCTGTAGTTACAAGTGCATTATTTGGGGTTAGTTTTTTTAGATTGGGTAATCATAATGATCCCCTTGTTATTTTGTGTGCTATTATTATAGCGGCATCTTTAGGTTTTCTAATTTATAACTTGTCTAATAAAAGAAGCTCAAAAATCTTTATGGGAGATACTGGATCTATGATTTTAGGATTTTTACTAGCTTTTACAGGGATTTCATTTATAGAAATTTTTATTGCAAAAAGAGATGACGTTTTTTATCATTTGCAATCTGCTCCTGTTATAGCAGTTGCGATCTTGATTTTACCAATTATTGATACACTTACTGTTATTATAACAAGGATTTATCATAAAAAGTCGATTTTATCTCCAGATAAAAATCATATCCATCACAAATTACTTAACCTTGGGCTAACCCATAAACGTTCAACGGCTTATATCATAGCTTACTTTTTATTAATTGTCACTGTGGCTTATTTTCTAAGGCATTTTGATATTAACCTATTATTAGTTTTTATTATGATTTTAGGCTTTTTAGGGGCTTATTTGCCAATATTGTTACTGAAATTCAAAAAAGATTAAAATTGTTATATTGTTGAAAAAAAACATTCATGAAGAATCGATATTTATTTAATATATTTTTATTACTCATTCTATTGGGTTTGTCATCTTGTGTTACAAAGAAAGATATTCGTTATCTACAACCTAGTGAGAGTCTTACTATTAATGAAGAGGGATTGGTTCCTTATAATGTTCCAGAATATAGAGTTACAAAAGGTGATATCCTAACCCTTAATGTTGTTACAACTCCTAAAGGGGATGCCGCTCAATTTTATTCTTCTCTTAATACTTCGTCATTAGGTGCTGGAGCAACTACTCAACAAAACGTAGCGGGTGGAGCTCAAGCAGGAGGAGCTCAGGGAGGAAATGGAACAGGAGGTAATGCTACATTTTATTTTAATGGTTTGAAGGTGGATTCTAATGGAGATGTTAATATTTTTGGAATTGGATATATCAAGGCAGAAGGACGAACCGTGGAGGATATGACCAAAGAGATACAAACGCGTGTTAACGAGAATTTTTTACAAGGAAAGTCCGAAGTTAGACTTAACTTGGACGGCATTAGATATTATATATTAGGAGATATGGAAACCATTGGTGTGACAGGTGAAAAAACAGCTTATGTTACCCAGCTCAACATTATGCAAGCTCTTGCGATGAACGGTGGATTAAACCGTACAGTAGATAGAAAAAGTGTAACCATTCATAGAAAATATCCGGAAGGTATCAAGACTGCAAAATTGGATCTTACACGAGAAGATGCTATGAACTCACCTTACTATTGGTTGCAAAATGGAGATATTATCTATCTGAATACTAATGGTAAGAGCATCAATGGATTTGGAAAAGAGCCGGTTCAGACTTTAACAACAGGTGTATCTCTTATTACAACAGCTTTGTCTATCTATTTATTAATTAATAATTTATAATGATTCCTGATAAAAACGGAAAAAGTACGCAAGACACGGCTCAAGTTGCTGAAAAAATGGGTTCATTCAATTTGTTTGATCCGCTTCATTTTGTGCAAAGAGTTCTTCGTAACTGGTATTGGTTTGTGATTTTGGGCTTTTTAGGATATTGCATTTCATATGTCTATAGCAAGTACTACGCCCAAAGGATATATTCTTCTAGTCTTTCATTAAGTATATCCAATAATACAGCGAGCTATTTTACGCCCAATCAATCCATTAATTTTATTTGGGGACAAGGCGGAAACCAAGATGGTGTCTATCTGAAAAAAATATTACTATCTAGAAGTCATAATGAATATCTAGTAAAAAAGCTAAATCTTAATACGAATTATACTACCAAAGGTCTTATCAAAACAACCTATCTTGACGAGGAAGATAGTCCGGTTTTTCTTGAAATAGATAAGGACCATTTACAGCAAGTTAATTTCCCAATCAATATTATCCCTAAGGGAAAAGATCGTTATGAAATTACCTTGCCGGAAGAAGGTTTATCGAGAAATCTTTACAATTATAATACAGAGTCAATAGAAACGGTTGCTTCTTATCCCAGACCAAATCCAAAAGTTATAAAAGTTAATGAATGGTATGAAACGCCTAATCTGAAATTTAAATTAGTACCTAATCCAACACCTAGTAATTTGGGATTGGAAAACATAATGGTGACTTTGATACCTGTGAATCAGGCTGTGAATAGTATTATAGGAACTCTTTCTGTAGATTTTGACAAGGAATTGACCTCTATTATGGTTATTAGTAAATCTGGATATAATCTTAACGGAACAGTTAATTTTCTAAATAGCTCTGTACAAGAATTGATCAAAAAAAGATTGTTAGATCAGAATACGGTTGATCAAAATACCGTAGAATATCTTAGTGAGAATCTTACCACCATCAGAAAAAAACTAGACTCTAGTGGTGTTGTACTCAATAACCTAAAAATCAATAATCGCCTATTCGATATGGCTAATATCGATTCTAAAACTTTACAAAAGCTCACAGATTTAGAAACTCAGAAGGCAGAATTGACAATGAAAATTAATTCGTTAAATGAAATTAGAAATTCTGTTGGAACCAATAATATTGAGAAGATTATTAGTTTAAATTTAGCTGGAATAGAGGATGGAACTTTTAATGCTTCTGTCTCAGAATTAAAACAATTGTACGCAAAACGTAGAGAATTGGCACAAGTATATACGCCTAATTCCGAACCAATGCGTGAAATAAACCGATTGATAAACGAGGCTAAATATACTTCGCAAGACGGATTGAAAAAATATTTTCAAGGTTATTACGATAGATTAACTGATTTGAATACTAACATTGCCAAAATTGATGAAGAGCTGATTACCCTTCCAGAGAAGCAACGTTTGTTCTTGGATGCCCAGAGAGGATATGACATTATAGAAAGCACCTACAATACACTCTTGTCTGAACAAGCAAAATCCCAGATGAGAGTAGCAACCAATCAAAGTAATCTGAATGTTATAGACAAAGCAAAAAATCTTGGTCAGGGACCAATTGCTCCAGACGTTAATGCGACTAAAATTCAAATTATAGGAGGTCTCTTGTTTATTCCACTTTTGTTTTTAGTATTAGGGGAGTTATTAGATAACAAAATAAGGAATCTTAAAGAGTTGCTGTCCGCAACTAGGATACCTCTCCTTGGTGTTATTGGACATAATAATAACGACAATAACCTGACGGTGTTGGAAGAGCCAAAGTCTTCGATATCAGAAGCTTTTAGGGCGGTTAGGGCTAACTTACGATTTTTATTTGACGAGGAGCAAAAAAGTAAAGTTA
This sequence comes from Epilithonimonas hispanica, assembly GCF_003385395.1. Taxonomy (GTDB): domain Bacteria; phylum Bacteroidota; class Bacteroidia; order Flavobacteriales; family Weeksellaceae; genus Epilithonimonas; species Epilithonimonas hispanica. Next base: position 81,418 of record NZ_QNUG01000012.1, read on the forward strand.
TCCTTATAACATCATCCATTAGTGGAGAAGGAAAAACTTATGTTTCCATTAATATAGCTTCAGTTTTAGGTCTTAGTGGGAAAAAAGCAGTTCTGCTAGGGATGGATCTTAGAAAACCGAAAATTTTTGGAGATTTTAAAATTAATAATAAAAATGGAATTTCTAATTATCTTACAGGGCAGGTAGAATTGGAGGATATCATTAATCATACCAGTATACCAGGGTTGGATGTTATTACTTCCGGGCCAATTCCTCCTAACCCATCAGAGTTATTGATGAGTGATCATAATATGAAATTCATAGATAGGTTAAAAGACGTCTATGAGTATGTTATTATTGATTCGCCTCCGGTGGGATTGGTAGCGGATTCATTTGAACTAATTAAAAAAGCTGATACAACAATTTATGTCGTTCGTCACGAATATACGGAGAAGCATATGTTGAGAATGATTAGTGAGAAATATTTTAATAAGGAAATTTCAAACTTAGGTTTGGTTTATAATGATTTTGTTGTGAAGCAAGGTTATGGCTACGGCTATGGTTTTGGCTACGGTTATGGTTACGGCTATGGCTATGGTTACGGCTATTTTGACGAGGACAAAAACTATAAAGAACCCACAATTATCAAAATTCGAAACAAGTTGAAAATGTTTTTTAACAGAAATTAAAAGCGATTACAAAGGTGTTTTATTGTTTTTTTGTAGAATATTTTGCGGATATGTTCGTTTTTATAACAAGAAATTATATTTTTTTGACCTTATTTAACTTATCATTAAGAAGTTTCTTAAACTAAAAATGTTTTATATTTGCACCAAATTTTTTAATAAAAGACGCACCAGTATCTTGAAAATGAAGAAAAAACTAACTTATACCCTTGTCGTTATTTTTTGTGTTCTCAGTTTTGCTAATGCGCAAAGGCATGAGATTGGGGTACAATTAGGTGTTAGTAATTTGGTGGGCGATATTGGAAAACCCAATTATATTTTGCAAAAACCCTTACGAAATATTTCAGAAAATGGCTTGCCGTTTTACGGGGGATTGCTTTATAGGATGAATTTCAATCCGTATCAAACCGTTAGGCTTAATCTAGGATATAACCATATCCAGTTTGACGATCGTGTTGCAAAAGAAAACTACAGAAGAATGAGGAAATTGCATGGTACAAACTCTATAGTTTCCGCAGATTTACTTTTCGAGTACAACTTTCTACCAGTCAATGATGAGCAGGTAAGTATGCTAAGCCCTTACATTTTTGGAGGTGTTTCGGGAATGTACATGAACGCTTCAAAGCCAGAACTTACGATCAATTCTGCGACAGATGTAGAAGTGAGTTACAAACAAAACAAAAGTTTTACGATGGCAATACCATTTGGGGTAGGATTAAAATATAAATTTAATTACAACTGGGCACTTTCCGGTGAGTTTACATTTAGACCAACCTTCTCGGATCAAGTAGATTATAGTTTCTTAGAAGAAAAAGATGTTACAGTAAATAGTACTAACCTAGATGAGAGTCAAACAGCAGCTATTGTTCAAGGTTTTATCCAGCAAAGAAATATAGGGAATCCAAATTCAAAAGATTGGGTTAACTCTGCTACACTTATTTTGTCTTATTCATTTGGAAGACCGCCTTGCTATTGTAAATAATACTTATGGACAATTTGAAGAAACTTATAAATAAAGACAACTTACCCCAACATGTTGCTGTTATCATGGATGGTAATGGACGGTGGGCAAAATCTAGAGGAGAAGAGCGAACTTATGGACATAAGAATGCCATTAATGCTGTTCGTAATGTTATCAATGCATGTAACGAGATCCATATCCCTTACCTCACACTTTACACTTTTTCATCAGAAAACTGGAACAGACCAAAAGAAGAAGTAGATACGCTGATGAATCTTCTTTCAGAAACATTATTGCTGGAAGCGGAAGAGATATTTTCCAAAGGATTGAGGATGCATGTTGTAGGTGATGTTAATCAATTGCCAGAATTGGTAAGAGACCAATTACTAAATGTAATAGAACTTACAAAAGATAATAAAAATGGTAACTTGATTCTTGCACTTAATTATGGATCACAAAAAGAAATTTTGAAAGCCGTAAAAGAAATCAGCCAAGAAGTAAAAGAAGGAAAAATAGATACAGATGATATTGATGAAAAATGCTTTGAAAATCATCTCTATACCAAAGATTTTCCAACAGTCGATTTAATGATTAGAACCAGTGGAGAAGTCAGAATTAGTAATTTTCTGCTTTGGCAGATTGCTTATGCAGAACTTCAGTTTTTAGACGTACTTTGGCCAGATTTTACAAAGGATACGTTTTTTCAATGCATTTTAGATTATCAAAATAAAGAAAGAAGATACGGAAAGACAAGCGAACAGCTTCTTTCATAATATATTTAGAAAAGAGAACAACTTCAATAAGAATGAGATTAAGAATTATACCCATTATTATGTTAACAGCTTCCGCGTATTTCCACGCTCAAGTTGTTCCACAGGGTAACGATGCAGAAAACACAGAACTTGCTGCAAACCAAAATCAAGAATATGTTCTGAAAGATATCGTCGTAGACGGTGTCAAAAGATACACGCCAGCTCAGATTTTGCGTTTCACAGGTCTAGTGAAAGGAGAGAAGTTAGAGATTCCCGGGCAACGAGTTAGCAACGCTATCAAAAAACTTTGGGAAACCCAATCTTTTTCTAAGGTTGAGGTCTATATCCAGGATGTGGAAGGGCAAAACGTTGTTCTTCAATTCTCGTTACAAGATCTTAAAGAATTAGGAGAAGTTAAATTTACAGGTAAAGGAATTGGAAAATCCAAAAATGAAAAACTCATCAAGGAGAACAATTTGAAACCTGGTACAAAGATTAATAATAATCTAGTTTCTAATTTGCAAAACAAAATTCCACAGGAATATATTGCAAAAGGATTTGCTGATGCCAAGATTTCTATACAGGAAAAAGCTAACGGAGGTGATGCCAACTTGGTAGACTGGACAATAGAAGTTTCAAAAGGTAAGAAAGTTAAAATCGATAAAATCGAGTTTGATGGAAATACGAGTATCTCCGATGCAAAACTTAGAAAAAAAGGGTTCAAAGATACAAAGCAGAAAAGATTCATTCTTGGAATCTTGAAGTCTTCTAAGTTTGTTCAAGACAAATATGATGAAGACAAGAAAAACTTGATTAGTTACTACAACTCTTTGGGCTTCCGTGATGCGACTATTGTTTCTGATTCTGTTACAAGAAATGAGAAAGGATATAACATTAATGTAAAACTTAACGAAGGTAAAAAGTATTATATCGGAGACATCAACTTCATTGGTAATACAACATTTACAACAGAGTTTTTACAGAGAGTTTTAGGATATAAAACGGGTGATATCTATGATGCTGTAGGATTCAACAAAAAAGTTGGAGAAGATGGAGGTAAAGAAGATGATTCTGATATCAAGTCCATCTATATGAATAATGGATTCCTTTTTTCTAATGTAACACCGATAGAAAAATCTATCAAAGGTGATTCTATTAATTTAGAGATTAGAATCAATGAAGGGGAAAAAGCAACTTGGAACCGTGTAAGTTGGTCTGGTAACGTTACCACTCATGATCACGTCATCTTAAGAGCACTTAGAACAAAACCAGGAGCATTATTTGCAAAATCAGATATCAAAAGAACTTATTTTGAATTGGCTGGGATGCAGTTCTTTGATCCACAGCAGATTGGTACAGATGTGAAGCCAAATCCACAAGACAATACAGTTAATATGCACTGGACGCTTGTAGAAAAAGGATCTTCACAAGTACAGTTACAAGCTGGTTACGGTGGTGGATCTTTTATTGGAACACTTGGCTTGACGTTTAATAACTTCTCTTTGAAGAATTTTTTGAAATTTAAAGATTTCAAACCTGTTCCTCAAGGTGATGGGCAAACATTGTCACTTCAGGCACAAGCTGGACAATACTTTACCAATTATGGGATTTCTTTCGTAGAACCATGGGTTTTTGGGACTAGACCTACTTCTTTAAGTGTAGGTTTGAACTACTCTAGAGTCAACTATGATGATTCAACTGGGGATCAAAAGATGAACATCTTCTCTGCAAGTGTAGGATTAACGAGATCTCTTAAGTGGCCAGATGATTACTTCTCTCTTTACACAGGGATCCAGTACCAGAGTTATGACTTTAGCAACTATCCATTCTATTTTGGTGATGCATTAGAATATTATGGAAATACCAAGTCTTTCAGTTTCAATATCGGGTTGAGCAGAAACTCTGCCGGGTTGGACCCCGTGTTCCCAACTTACGGATCTAATATAGAAGCTTCTTTGAAATTTACACCACCATATTCTTGGTTTAGTAACAAAGATTATTCTACGATGAGCACTTTGGAAAAGTACAAATGGATGGAATTCTACAAAGTGAAATTAAAAGCTGATTTTTATAACGAGGTTATTGGAAAATTAGTTCTTAGAACAACTGGTGAAATGGGATTCTTGAACGGCTATAGCAAAGAACTAGGACCACCACCTTTCGAAAGATATTACGTTGGTGGTGTAGGATTGTTCAATGGTAGATATGATGGTAGAGAACTAGTGCCACTTAGAGGTTACGAAAATGCTTCTTCCACAGGTTTTAGCTCATCTTCTACATATGATATTACGCCTTATGGAGGGGCAACCATTTATAACAGATTCGCGGCAGAGCTTAGATATCCAATTTCGATGAATCAAACGGCAAAAATCTTTGTTTTGTCATTTGTGGAAGCTGGTAACGCTTGGAATAGTTATGGAACATATAATCCATTTAAATTGAAAAGATCTGCTGGTCTTGGTATTAGAGTATCGATGTCAGCATTCGGGTTAATCGGATTTGATTTCGCTTATGGATTTGATAAAACTCTAGGAAGTTCAGAACCTTCAGGATGGCAACAACACTTCTTGATGAATCAACCATTATAAAATAATTTTTTATTTTTACGCAATGAAAAAAATAGCTTTAATTGTCACAATTCTTTTTACCGCTACTCAACTCACTGCACAAAAGATTGGCGTTGTAGATACCAATTATGTTTTGAGCAAATTGCCTCAGTACAAAGAGGCAGAAGCTAGACTTAATACACAAATTGCACAATGGCAAAATGATCTTCAGAGATTACAGACCGAATACGAAAGAAAAAGGGAAGCTTTTGAAAACGAAAAAGTACTGCTTATTGGCGATCAATTAAAGTTAAGAGAAAAAGAAGTTACCGACCTAGAGGCCAATATTAGAAATACAATTGGAGGGAGATTTGGAACCAATGGAGAGGTTAATCAATTAAGATCCAATCTTACAAAACCTTTTCAAGATCAGATTTGGAATGCTATCAAAACAGTTTCTACCAAAAACAATCTGGGCATAGTTCTTGATAAAAGCAACAACATTAGTGTCATCTTTTTAGATAAAAGATATGATTATACCGAGGCTGTTCTTAATCTCTTGGGAAAAACGCTTCCAAAAACCGATGAGCCTAGAAACAATGTAAGACCCGGCGTTAATAGTAGAGGTACAAATAACAGCAAAAGAGGTAGTGCTATACAAAAAAAAGCAAGATCTGTTGAGGCAACTCAAATGAGGGCAGAATAAAATTAAATTAAATATAAATTATAAACATAACTTTTTAAAATGAACAAATTAAATGTATTATTAGTAGCCGTTGTAATGATTTTTGCAACTGGATTTGCAAACGCTCAGAAGATTGCTTCTGTTGATATAAATGCAATTTTTACTTCTATGCCAGAAATGAAAGCGCTTGATACTCAGTTGCAAGCTTTGCAAACTTCAAAACAAGGAGAATTAGAAAAGCAAGGGAAGTCTCTTCAAGATTTGATGGCAAAGTATCAGAAAGAGGCAGCTACACAAACGCCGGCTATCAATGAGCAAAGAAGCCAAGAGGTTCAAAAACTTCAAGATAACCTTCAGCAACTTTATGCTGCAGCACAGAAAGATATCGCTGAAAAAAGAGATGCAGGACTAGCACCAATTGAGAAAAAAATCAATGATGCTATTTCAAAAGTTTCAAAAGCAGCAGGTTACGAGTGGACTTTCGATGCTTCTAGCCCAGCTCTTTTATACAAAGCAGGTGCAGATGCAACTCCAGCTGTTAAGAAAGAATTAGGTCTTTAATATTAAGACAATAAAATAATGAAAACCGCTCTTTTTACGGAGCGGTTTTTCTATTTTTGTACTATGGAAAAAGAATTTTCATCTACAGTAAAAATCCGTTTTGCAGATTGCGACCCAATCGGACATCTCAACAATGTAAAATATCTGGAGTATATGCTCAATGCGAGAGAAGATCACGTGGAGCAGAATTACGGGTTTACCTATGAGCAATATACAAGAGAAACTGGCTGCACTTGGGTTACTATCCAAAATGAAATTGCTTACCTGAAAGAAGTGAGATATAATTCTACAGTTGAAATTACCAGTAAAACGATTGCTGTAAATAATATGACATCCGTTGTAGAATTATTAATGAGAGATGAAAATGGGATCGTTCATGCTGTTTTCTGGCTAACAGTGATTTACTTCAATATGAAAACCAGAAAAGCGGAGATGATGTCGGATGAAAGCTTAGAAGAATTCTCTAAGTTCTTGGTTGATATCGATCATAAAACATTCAAAGAAAGAGTCGCTTTTTTAAGAAGCCAAAATAAAATCAAATAATTATGGAAAGAATTTTAGTTGTTGGAGGAAATGGCCAATTAGGACATTGTCTTCAAAAATTAGCACCAAAATATCACAATCAATACGATTTCAATTTTACAGGATCAGATGTTCTTAATATTACAGATAAAGCTCAGATTGAGAAAGAATTTGAAGAATATCAGCCAGATTTTGTGATTAATGCATCAGCTTATACCGCTGTAGATTTAGCAGAAAAAGAGGAAGAGAAAGCTTTTGCTGTGAATGCTTATGGCGTTGCAAATTTGGCAGAAGTTTCAAAAGAACATAACGCTATTCTGATTCACGTTTCTACGGATTATGTTTTTGACGGAGAAACCAATCTTAGTTATTCCGAAGACGATTTTACAAATCCAATTGGCGTTTATGGAGCTTCAAAAAGAAAAGGTGAAGAACTAGCTTTGGAGCGTAATCCAGAAACGGTAATTCTTAGGACGTCTTGGTTGTATTCAGAATTTAATAAGAACTTCGTGAAAACGATGCTTCACTTGTTTAATATCAAAGACGAATTAGGAATTGTAGGCGATCAATATGGTCAACCAACCAATGCTAATGATTTGGCAGAAGCAATTATGGAAATCATCGAAGCTAAAAATAAGACTTTCGGAATCTACCATTTCTCCAACTATCCAGAAACAACTTGGTTTGATTTTGCGAGTAAAATAAAAGAATTTTCAGATTCTTCCGTTTTATTAAAGTCTATCACAACTGCAGAGTTTCCTACACCAGCAAAACGTCCAAAGAGAAGTACAATGTCTCTAGATAAAATCGAAAAAGATTATCAAATTGAACTGAAACATTGGGAAAATAGTCTGCAGGATTGTGTAGAAATTTTAAAATTAACGAATGCGTAAATTATTATTTTTAATCAGTGTTTTTTGTTTTCAATTCTTTTACCTTCAGGTTGTTACTCTTAATAAGGTAGAGAAAACCAATGAAAACAAAGACAAGTTTTTTTACAAGATTAATGAGCCTTCGAAATCAGAATTCTTAGGTGAAATTCTTGTGAATGCTTATTCTAATGATGATGTAACCATTTTTGGTGATGTTTATAAAAAAGCAAAACAAGTGGGTGCTAATTCATTTAATCTAAAACCGATTGAAAATATAGACGGAACGATTCAGAATTTCAATCCGTCTTATTACATTCTCAATTTATATTATACTAATATTGACGATATTCCGGCTGAAGAAAATGTTGCTTATTTGGTTTCATCTTCAGAAAAAAAACAGAAAATCAATATCAATAATAAAACTACAGAATTACAACCCAGAAGTTTCATTAAACTGAACTTAAGCGAAAGTGAAGTTATGTCAGTCTCAACCAGAAAATTATTAGGTTCTACGGTAAAATTGTCAGCAAAATCTGGACAACCATCTTTGTATCTTTCTTTGACAGATTTCAAAATTCGTAGTAACGATAGTATCTACGGAGGGGTCAACCTAAAATCGGGAGATATTACAGGATTGGAAAAATCGTTTGGTATGTTTTTGACTACAATCTATTCAGAACAAAAAAAGGATTAATGTTAATAAGTTGTCATACCTAAGATGCTTATTTTCATAATTAAATTGATTAATTTTATACAAGAAGATTTAAGAACCCGGCTAATTGTAATTTATTTACAGACCTCACATAAGGAAAAACCTAACTGAGCGGAGCTAAATCTCAAATCTAAATCACATATATTGGAAGAATTTTTTGAAAACGAACTTGCAAAAAAGTTCGAAGAAATGATAGAGAACAATGAGGAATTCTACTTCGATACCGAAGAATATATAGAAATCATTATTTACTACCTAGAGTTGGGAGATTACAGCTATGCAGAAATGGCAGTCAATCACGCTCTTAAAATACATCCTAATTCCCTTGAAATCAAAACTAAGCAATTGGAAGTTTTCTTGGAATTAGAACGCTATACAAAAGCTAAAGAATTGATTGATGATTTGCATCAATCTTCTTTGGAAGATACAGACTTTTTGGTTTGTTGTGCGAAATATTATTCCAATCTTGGAAACCCCAAAAAATCTATTGAGTACTGCCAAAAAGCATTGTTGTTAGAAGAGGAAGAAAATTTTCTTCATAATTTCATTGCTGATGAGTACGTGAATCTGGATGATCCATTCAATGCGTTGAAACATTATACTTCGGCGTTGGAGCACGATCCTTATGATGAGTATTCTTTGGAAAACGTAATGGTTTGCTACAGCAAACTGAATCGTTCTCAGGAAGCTTTGGATTTCCTTAATCAATACCTAGACAAGTTTTCTTTCTCGGAAACAGCTTGGTATGAGTACGGACAATTCCACTTCAACAAGAAAAATTATGAAGAAGCTATCAAAGGTTTTGATTATCTTTTAGCCATTAATTCCAGCGCTGTTGGGGTTTATGCTAATAAAGCGGCTTGTTACGAAGCAATGGGAGAATGGGACAAAGCAATCGCGGTTTATGAAGAAATGTTGGATTTGGAATACACCAAAGCTTTCACTTATTATAAAATCGGATTGTGTTATAAAGAAGCTAAAAAATTGGTTCCTGCACTCACGTCATTCCAAAAATCACTAAGAGAAGATCCTCAGTTTTATTTGGCAATGATGGAGCAGTCTTACCTCTATGAAGAGCTGGGAAACCCCAAAGAAGCACTTTATTTCGCACAAGAAGCAACAGCTCTTAACGAAGGGAATATAGAATATCATAAAAGATTGGCATTTCTTTACATCACTTGTGGAGAGTATGAGGAAAGCTTGACTTGTCTGAAAAAATTGATAGAATCCGAACCTACAAGATTTTACAATTGGTACGCTTATTCTGAAGTTTTGATGCTAATTGGTGAATATGAAGAAGCTATTACTATTTTGGAAAAAGCGTTGAAAGTTCATCCACGTGCAGAGTTATATTACCAATTGAGCAATTGTTATTTCCATTTGAAAAACGAAGCAGAAGGTATTTCAAAATTAGAGAAAGCTCTAGAACTGGATCCTTCGCTAAGTAAAGACATGCAGCTCAAATATCCGTTCATAAAAGAACAGGTCAAAAAAATAAAGACCAAAAAGAAATAAATACAAAAGCTCAGATTCGTCTGAGCTTTTTCATTTTTAGGAGCCGGGAACCTGCTGTCCGCTATTACTCCTCGCCCCCAAGCTTTATCCATCGCCTGCTGTGGGGTAGCCGCTACCATCAGGGCTATAGGTTTCAGCATTCAAAAAAGTTTTTTCTACATCAGCTCGTACCATAATTTGTTAGATCATTTGATTGTCAGACCTAAATTACTTTCGGTTTACTCCTCAAAAATATCAATCCAGCCAAGATAATCAATGCGCCAACAGATTGCTGAGTTGTCAGTTTTTCTCCATCCAAAATTCCCCATATGATTGCTACGATTGGCATCAATAAAGTAACTGTAGAAGCGAACAGTGGAGTAGAGATGCTCAATAACTTATAATTCATCATCATCGCTAATCCGGTTCCGAAAATGGATAATATTGCCACAAAACCCAATCCTTCCAGCGTACTTTGATTCAGACTAAAATCTTTGAAAAATCCAGAGAAAACCAAAGCAATCAAGGACGGTAAAAACAAATCAGTTGTCTTTTTGTTGTTGAGAATTTCCAAACCAAAGAACCGACGATAATCACAAAAATCGGCATCATAGAATTGATGATTCCTGCAATACTACTGCTGATTTCGGTCTCTGCCATTGGAAAAAGGAACATCGGGATGAAACTTCCTGTCAATGCCGCAATGATTAGCCAAATTGTATGTTGCTTTGGGAATTTTTTTATTTTAGAAATGGCGTAAGGCATCAGAACTATTCCCGAAATTAGGACACGCAATGCACCGACTTCATAAGGATTGAAGTGTTCCAGCGATTTTTTTATCAGTATAAATGATGAACCCCAAATGACAGACAACGCTATCAGAAGAACCCATTTTTGTTTTTCAGTATTCAAGACTTTTGTTGTTTTAATAGTTTTAAATAATCGATTTTCGGAATCATCTTTGCGCCAAGACTTTCTAGATGTTCAGAATGGATTTGGCAGTCAATCAACTCCCATTCGTTTTGATATTTTGTGGTGAAGTGGATAAATCCCGCTTTTGAAGCATTGGAAACTTTGGAAAACATACTTTCGCCACAGAAAATATTACCGACTTGGATTCCATAAAATCCTCCGACCAAATCTCCATTTTGCCAGACTTCAAAGCTTTTCGCTTTCCCAAATTGATGAAGTTTTACAAAAGAATCAATGAGTTCCTCATTTATCCAAGTTCCGTTTTGTCCTTTTCGTTCAGCCATTTTGCAGTGTCGAATCACTTCTTCGAAACATTGATTTTCCGTGAATTCAAAGATGTTATCTCTCAGGATTTTCTTCATCGATTTTGAGATTTTGATTTCATTCGGGAACATCACAAATCTCGGATCCGGACACCACCAAAGGATTTCCTCGCCTTCGTTATACCAAGGAAATAATCCCAATTGATAAGCGAACCAAAGTCTTTCCGGCTTCAAATCACCACCAATCGCGATCAATCCATCTTCCGGGTCATAAAGTTCTGGGTCGGGAAAAGAAATATCATCAGGGTCTAACCAAATCATTTTTAGGAATGAATTATTTTATTTGAATATAATTTTTTCAAAATTTTGCTGAGTGAAACGCCTTTGCGAATCTTAGAATAAGAGCAATTAATGAACAAAAAACATTGCGAACTTTGCGTTTAAATAAATCAGCACAATCTGCGAGAAAATTATTTATCTAATCTTAATTTCATTAATAGACTTCACAAAACCTCGTCGAACATTTTCATAATTCTCGTGTTTCCCATTTTTCACAACCCATTTTCCGGCAACCAAAGTTCCCGAAAGATGCGACGAATCCGATGAATAAACAATCGTATTACAAAGATTTTTGAGAGAAGAAGTCTCAATCAAAGGTGCTTTTGCATCCATCACAACCGCATCAAAACTTTCTCCGACTTTGAAAAAGTTTTCATTCTCAAATCCCATCGAATTTCGACCGGATTTCCAAGCTGTTTTCAATGCATTGAATCCACTATCACCAAGATTGGGTTTGAAAAAAGTATCTCGTCTGTGCGTATGGATTCTTTGACCATAATCTAACAAGCGCAAATCTTCCAAAGGATTCACACAAATCTGGCTGTCTGTCCCGATCGACCAGTTTCCTCCAAAATTCTGATAATCTTTGAATCGGAATCTTCCATCACCAAGATTTCCTTCTGTTGATGGGCAAAGTACGATGTTAGCACCCGATTTTGCAATGCCTTCCACTTCGTTATCTTTAAGATGTGTACAATGGATTAGGTTAAATTTCTCATTCACATTACAATTTTCCAAAAGCCATTCTGCAGGTCTTTTTCCGTAAAAATCCACACAATCTTTGATTTCCTTCAACTGTTCGGCAATATGAATATGAAACGGATAGTCCTTAGAAAGCAAAGAAGATTCTATCAAATCCTCTTTCTGAACCGCTCTCAAAGAATGCGAACCAACAGCAAGATTAGCCTTATCATAAAACTGAATCGATTGTTTAGATGCTTCCAATAATTGACAATAATCTTCAATCGTTTTCGAAATAAACCGTCTCTGCAAATCATAAGGTCTCGTTCCGAAATTCCCTTTCTGATAAAACATTGGAATCAATGTAATCCTGATTCCTGCTCTTTTCGCCGCAGAAACCAATCTTTCTCCTAATTCCGAGAGATTTTGATAAGGTTTCCCATCTTTATCGTGATGTACATAATGGAACTCAGCAACCGATGTATAACCATTTCTCAGCATTTCTGCGTACAACATCGCTGCAACATCTTCCATTTGTCCAGGCGAAAGTGACAGCGCAATTCCGTACATTGCATCGCGCCAGCTCCAGAAATCATCAGGAACTTCCGAACCTTCAAAATATTCTGCCAATCCGCACATTGCATACTGAAAAGCGTGCGAATGCGCATTCTGAAATCCCGGTAAAACATAACCGTCCACATATTCACCTTCGGGTTTTTCCACGGTTTTCAGTTCAGAGATATTTCCGGATTCGTCCAGCTTTACAAAAACATTTTCCAACCATCCGTTTTCGGTCAATAATCCTTTGAATGTGTACATCAGATATTTGTAAATTTTTATATAATATTTATTTGGGCAGCTATTTCCGCCTTCCGCTCTCAATCTTTTTTGCCGACGATTTACCTTTAAATAGAACTTTCGTTTAAGCAAAAAAGGATTTCCGCTCAAGTCGGGCTGCGAGTGATTCAACGTTTCAAAGAATCTGCAAAATCAGCTTAACCAGCGAGAATTTATATTTTATTTATAGTTTCAATAAGATTCACCAGTGTTTTCTTCAAAACCTTTTGAATTCGTTCGGCATTGCCTTCATCATAAACTGTTTCCGAAGAATCCATATAATTGGTCTTGCACATTTCCAATTGCAAAGCGTGAATGTTTTCATTCGGTTTTCCGAAATTTCTGGTAATATATCCACCTTTGAAAGGGTAGTTATGAGAAAATTCGTAACTATTGTTTTGTAGAGAATCGACTGCTGTTTTAATCAATTCAGGATGAGCAGAAGTCTCATCATTATCACCAAGAATCAAATCCGGAAAATCCTCCGAACGAATTCCTTGCACAGACTTCCTTATCGAATGTGCATCAAACAACAACGCTTTCCCAAATTCATTTTTAGTTTCATTTAAAAGTTCTGCCAGTTTTTCTTGATAAGGTTTGTGATATAATTCAACTCTTCTGGAAACTTCTTCTTGATTCGGAACATAATCATCATTATAGATTTTATTTCCATTGAAATCTGTAATTGCCACAACATCCGTAATTACTCTTCCGTCATTATAGAGCGGTTGGTTTTCAGGATTTCTGTTCAGGTCCACAACCCATCTGCTGTAATTCGTAACAATAATTGTAATTCCAAGTTCTGTTGCAAAAGCATAAAGCTTATCGATGAACCAGTCTGTGTCGTCCAATTGTTTTGAAACTTCAGGGTTCATCTTAGATATTATATCTTCAGGAATAAAAGTTCCTGCGTGCGGAACACTTATGATAACAGGGACTTTCGCAGCTGTTGGCTCAATGATTTTAAAGATTTCCATAATCATTTATATGACCTCGAATTTATAAAAAAATCCCTGCACAAATGAATGTACAGGGAAGTTTATTTTCAATTAAATTTTTTAATTAGAAAGGCAAATCATCATCTTCATCCTCAGCAAAAACATTCTTGTTTTCAGTTGCAGGAGTTCCGCCTTGACTTGGAGATGCTTGAGTTGGCTCATTGAAATCTGTAGAAGCATCTTTTTCCATTCTCCATCCTACAATAGAGTTGAAATATTTCACCTCACCTTGAGGACTTGTCCATTCTCTCCCTCTGATGTTGATATGAACTTTTACTTTATCACCAACTTTGTGAGCGTTTAATAAATCCACTTTATCTTGCGTGAATTCAATATTAATTGGTTGTGGATACTGTTCTTCAGTCAAAAGAACTAGTTCTTTTTTTTGAAATCCACTTGCAAATGTTTGTAAATCAGAAATTTTCTTTATCGTTCCTGTTAATTCCATATCTCGAAAATGTTTTAAGTTTGTAAAGGTAATAAAAGTATTGATTTTATTCAAAAAATCAGGCAATGAAAAAACTTTTAAAAAATATTGTTTTTAGTTTGGAGGATATCAAAAAGAGTTCTATATTTGCACTCACCAAAACGAAAGAAAAGAAGTTCTTAAAAATAATGCGGATGTGGTGTAATTGGTAGCCACGCCAGACTTAGGATCTGGTGCTTCACGGCGTGGGGGTTCGAGTCCCTTCATCCGCACAATTTAAAAAATTTCTAAGAAATTAGGAATTTTTTTTATGCGAAAATAGCTCAGCTGGTAGAGCACAACCTTGCCAAGGTTGGGGTCGCGGGTTCGAATCCCGTTTTTCGCTCACCTCTGCCCTGGTGGTGGAATTGGTAGACACGCAGGACTTAAAATCCTGTATCCGCAAGGATGTACGGGTTCAAGTCCCGTCTGGGGTACTTAAAAGCCTTGATAATCGTTTGATTGTCAAGGCTTTTTGTTTTTGTGTGCAATATATATGCAATGTAAATTGGACAACTAAAAGTTTATTATCAATTATAATTGTCATTTGCAGTACACTAAAAATTACATTTTAAGTGTACTCTGATATAAAATATGATCTGACTTTTGCTTTACTATCTTCTGATTGATATCTAATTTATTCAAGTAACTGCCTGCACAAAGATATTGTTGTCGGCTTCTACAACTTTTCAGTATAACGTTCAAAATTTCTCGTCCACGTTAATTTAATCAATCAGCCTTATGAGTTCACCTAGATATAACTTCTTATTAGAAATATATTTTGATGGCATATTGACAGTATATTCATTTTTCTTCTTCATTTCTCCCTTTTGCAATACGATAGCAGTGTTTTCAATTCCATCATACTCTTTTATAAAGTTAGACACAGGAAGATTATCTTTATCGACAACAAAGAGTGTATCATTAGTATTTATATCTTTAACAATATAAAAATTAGATTGATTTGGCTTTAAAGATGGATAGTAGGTCAATAATTCTACATCAATTCTCTCATGTGGTTCGGTTAAATATTCTATACTTATTTTCTTCTCGATTGTTGAGACATTTTTTGAACAAGAAAAAAAAGTTAAGAACATAATTAATATTATTATTCGTATCATTGTTTGGTTGGATCTATTTTTTTATTATTGAGTTTTTTATTTTTATATAAATTTTCCATTCTATTTAATTGACGAACAGTTATGCCACTTGGATCTTTGATTGTACCCTGTCTCATAAAATTACTTTTTGGCGTTTCAAACTCAGAAGAAAACCCAAATATAGAATTATCAGTAGCCATAGGGGGGTGTTGCAATCCTGCTGTATGCCCTATCTCGTGAGCCATTGTTTTACTATTCTTCCCACTAATCATACCGCTTACATATTTTTCATTTACAGATATTTCTTTCCCATTCATTGCTCTTCCAACGACATCCGTCTTACCATCTTTGTATACATCAAAATCCTTAGAATTTGAATCTTTTATTTCAATTAAAGTATCAGTACTCTTCAAATCCTCTTTATCATCTATTACCCTAATATTAATATTAGCTGAAACCGTTACGTTTGGGTTTGTTTCTAAATCATTAAAAAGGGATTCTGTCTGACTTTGTACAGATTTAGCAAAACCAGCCATATCAATTTTTTTATTTGAAGAACTATTTAAAACAGCTCCTGTAAATGTTATTTGATAGTTAGTAGTATTTGTTTTCTTATCATAGCTTTGCGTTATAACCCATTCTCGTCCATCAGGGTCAACATACATTATAGGATTGTTAGCTGTATAGGCATATGGAGACATTTCTGGATGTTTTTCTGCAAGTTCATCAATTTGCCACCAATGTGGAGCATCAGGAGAGTAAATTCTGGCTCCGAAATCATACATTCCCGTTTCTTGCAGTTCTTTACCGTTGTACTTGTAGTTTGTAGAACTTACACAAAATTTCGAGCCTCCTTTCGTTTTCGCTTGTCCCGATTTTTCAACATTAGGCAATCGTTTATATACCACTTTCAAAAGAGGCAAAAAATTTCCTGTGTTTATTCTCGGGCAACCCATATTTCAAAGATAAATTTTCTTTTTCATTTGGAAAAATAAAGTTCTGATTTTCAAAAAAATCTATTGTTAAAAACTGTTGTTGTCGCTGTTGTTGTAAAATGTTAAAATGTGGGTAAAATGGCGGTGGGATTCAGCTTCGGCTTTATCCACATTTTAATATTTTTCGTTGTATTTATCGGCTAAATTTCAATCGAAGAACTTTTCGAGCGATGGTGCATTTTTCCTTATTTCGGGTGGTTGTTGGTGTTGGCAAAAAAGTCTTTTTTCGGAGCTGGAAAGATTTGGGAAAGTTGATGGCTAAAAGCGTTGGAAGCAAAAGTGGTTTCCACGTTGCTACGGAAAGCATTTTACATAATCCCAAATTATAGGCAAAAATGGTGCTGGTTTGTGCGTAGCGAAGTGGAGAACAACGGTTTGCGTTGGCAATTTGCGTATAATTTTGATTATGTAATTTGCTGTGGCTTTAAAGTGTTGGAAAAGATTCGGATAAGCTTCGGCGGAAAATGTCTTTTTTATTCGGAGGGCGGGATATTTAATTCAAAATGCAAGCATTGGACTATTTCAACGGATGGAACTGATTAATTTCTGTCTGTAAATCTTCAATATCATTCACTAAATACAGTTCCGTTGCGTAAATGGCTTTGTGTCCTGCTCTGTATTGTACTTGTCTTAGATTGTATTTTTTCAGCCAGTTGATAATGACCGATGTTCTGATATGTTGGATATTGATTAGCTTCGTATTGATGGCTTTTAGTTCCTGTGTTAATCGTTTAAATATATTCAATGTCTCTTCGGGTTCTGATTTTAGTTTTCCTGATGGTGGCATACTTAAAAACAGTTGTTTTGTTTCGGGATTGCTCTGATATTTCAAAAGCTCTGCTCTTGTTTTATACTGGTATTCCATTAAATCCATTATCTGATGGGATTTAAGTTCTAATGTTCTGTCTTTTCCTATTCTTCCGCCTCTGATATTAATTGTGCCGTTTCGCAGGTCTAAATCTTCTAATAATATTCTTCCGACTTCTGCGGTTGTGATTCCCTGATAAACAAATAATCCTACAATGACCTTATTTCTTTCCCTGCTGATTCTATAATTATTGAACCAGTTGTGATGGCTTCTTTTATCGTCTGATTTCGGGATTTCGTAGTTCTGATAGATTTCCTGTAATTCCTGCATTGTAAGGCTTGGATATATCTTCTGTTTTTCTCCTCCTTTTAGTTTTATTCTTTTTGCGGGATTATCTGTTCTGATTCCTGTTTCTATCTGATATTCGAAGAACTGTTTTAATGCATACAGACGTATTTTCTTTGTTCCTTGTGATAGTCCTTTTTTCTGTAGATATTGCAGGTACAGCATTATTTCTTTCTCTGTACTGTTTTCAGCTTCAGTATTATCTTTATCCAAAAAACCGATAAATTCCATTACATAGAGATAATATGTTTCCGTAGTGGTTTTGGAGTGGTCTGTGTTTTTTAAATAGTTTTTAAAGTCCATTGTCTTTATACTTCTTCAATTAAATGGGTGTAAATTTCGGTAGTGTCTAAACAGGAGTGTCCTAAAAATTTCTGTACTTTCTGTATATCCATTCCTCCTGCCAAAAGATGTGTTGCAATACTGTGTCTAAGACTGTGCAAAGTGATATTCTTTTCTTTGAGCTTTATATTACTGCTCTGTGCTATTAATCTTTTCAATCGGTTTCCTAATGTACATCCCGCAATGGGTTTTCCTAAACTACTGATTAATAATCGGGATTCTGTTTTGTCTTTCAGTAAAATCATCCTGTATTCATACATCCAGATTTTCAAACATTCTTTTACCGCATTGTTGAAAGGGATTAATCTCTGCTTGTTTCCTTTTCCTTTTTTTACGTGTAGTATCTGTGTATCTAAATTGATGTCCTCTAAACATAATGTCCTTCCTTCACTATTTCTAAGTCCGCATCCGTAATAGATTGCCAGTAAAACCCTGTCCTGGTAATTGAGTGCTTCCTGCTTTGGTGTGATGCATTCCTGTTCATCTATGACTTTATAGAGTTCCTTTATTTCTCCTATGGTAAGGATTTCTCTTTTAAATTTTTCTATCTCCAATCTCCGGATATTGATTTCAGGCAGATTCTTTACGCCTTTGTGCCGTAAAAACTCGAAGAACTTTTCTAAGGCGAACAAATGTCCGTTGATATAATTACTGCTTAATGCTCCGCCTTCTCTTTCATTGGTTCTACTCAATAAATGACTGTGATAATTTTTTATGTGCTTGTGGTCAATGTTTGTCAGTTGCCTGACATTGTTCTGCTCCAAGAGATATAAAAACTCTCGGTTGTAATTAGGAAGATTGTAAACCGTTCCCTGTGCATAGCCCAATATATCCAGCCACTCTTCAAAAGCTTTTAATAAATGTTGATAACCTGCATTGTTTAAAGGAAGTTTTTTCATTATTCTGTTTTTTCGGTTGTCTTATCCTTTTTGATGTTTCGCTGTTTCGGTTCTTCTTTTTCCTTTTCTGCATTGGTTTCATCAGACACAGGTGTAGTAATGTTTCGGTCTGTTTCGGTGTTCCTGTTGCTTATCTGTAATAGTGCATTTTCCAGTATTTCGTTGATACTCATTTCCAGATTCTTATATTCGTTTTCATCAATTAATTGATAGTAATAGGTTTGGGTTTCCTTGTTCTGCATTTTCTTTATCAAGCCTATTTCCTGCCATTGGTTCAAATATCTTTGCGCTGTGGTTTTGGTAACTTTAAGAGCATAACGCAATTGCAGATTGGTAAAGGTCTGTCCTAAATTTTCTAAACTATTTTTAAATTTCTCCAACTGGTTTCTGCTGTTTCCTGTGAGTAAATCACTTTTCCGTATCAATACCTCTTTTAGTAATTCATTGGTATTTCTGATATCTTCTATCGTGGTCTCTATGTATTCTTCGCCTGTTTCTTCATCTACTTTTCTTTCTCTCTGGTATTGGCTGTAATAGGTGACTACTTCTATAAATTGCAGATAGTGGGCGTTGGTTCTTCTTGGTTTTAGTATCTCTTTCGGGAGCTGTAGATATTCTGCATAGGGATTCACGACTTTTATATTCTCCAATAGTCTTTGGCTGTTCTGTAATATTCTTATCGCATTTTGTTTGCTGATTGTATCTATTTTCCCTGCCGATAGTTTTCTTTGATATGCCATTATTTTCTCATCCTGTTCAGGAGTTTCATCCAAGTAGAGTAAAAAACTTCTGTTGGCGTTATCTTCATAGATACTTTCCTGTGTCGTACATCCTGCAACGCATACAGGTCCTTCCACCGTAATATGTACACTTTTGGTTTCTCCTTTGGTATTTTTAAATGCAATAGTTTTACTTATTTTCTTTTTGGATTGTAATTCTCTTAACGGATAAAGTGCCTGTAGAACACCGTCTAAATCTTCTATCAGGATTAATTTATTTTTGAGTTCCTGCTGACCGAAGTAATAAAAGGCATTTTCTGATAGTGTCGTAATTTCTATTTTTTCTTCTTCAGGGATTAGGTTTCCGATGGATTCCTGCAAATGGGTTTTCCCTGTTCCGCTACTTCCTAAACTTACCACGTGCAAAGGTTGGTTTCTCTTTCTACTACAGAAGATTAAAAACATTATTAATCTGTTCACTTCTTCGCCTATCATTCCGCTTTGTCCTATCAGTTCATTTGTCCGTTCTAAAAGGTTTTCGGATTCCAAGAGTTCTAAAGATTCTTTTCTTTCGTCTTCTGTAAGCGGTTTTATTTCCTTTTCTGTATGCTGGTTTTCTAACTGTTCCAGACGGTATTTTTCCAGTTCTTCTATCAGTTCATTAATACACGCTTCTATTACAGAATGTCCGATTTCTAATTTTACTGCTGTTTTTCTGATCAACTTTTCTACCTGCGTATCGTTGTATAAATCCAGATTGTGCCGTACTGCAATAAGGGGAGTTTCGGGATTATGGATTTTTAAGGTTACTCTTAATCGGTCTAAGCCTTCTAAA
Organism: Epilithonimonas hispanica; assembly: GCF_003385395.1. Lineage (GTDB taxonomy): Bacteria > Bacteroidota > Bacteroidia > Flavobacteriales > Weeksellaceae > Epilithonimonas > Epilithonimonas hispanica. The sequence continues at coordinate 101,787 of NZ_QNUG01000012.1, forward strand.
CGGATTCCGCCCAAGACAGAGATATGCAGTATTTTATTTTCGTAAATAAGCTGGTTGGGATTGTCATTTGTGAACATAGGAAAATTATTTTTATAGAACTTTTAAGTTTCAAAAATAACTAATCCATTTTAAACAACAAAATTTTTTGTATTTGTTTAATACTTTTTCATTCTTTATTTTTGTTTCATTATTGGTTTAATCGTATTAATTAGAACTTATGAGTTTCGGCAAACGTTTATCGGAGATAAGAAAAAGTAAAGGTCTTTCGCAGGAAGATCTGGCTAATCATTTAGGAACTAAATCGCCTGTTGTCGGAAGATACGAACGTGACGAGATGAAGCCCTCCATTGATACGGCTAATAAACTGGCTTCTTTTCTGGAAGTGTCCTTGGATTATCTTACAGGCAATGCGGATGTATTGCTCGATATGCAGACGATGGATAGGATTCTTGAAGTTCAGGCTCTTCCCGATGATATTAAAGACAAACTTTTCTATTTCATTGATATGACTATCCGAGATTATAAAGCTAAAAAAGCGTATTCGTAATTTGCTATATAACAAAAAAGACAGAGATTTATCTCTGCCCTTTGGTAAATTATTTATTTGATTTCTTTAAAGAAACAATAAGAGTAAAAATATAAGGATAGATATTAAACCTATCACTCCTTGTATTTTCCAAGATAAATTTTTTGCAAGAAAAGATATTATTATTAATAATACTCCTAATACGCAAATTAGAATGAAAAAATAAGTTGGCCAAGATTTCTCTAACACCATATTTATGTGTAAAACCATTCCTACTACAAAGTAGAATAATCCTAAAACTTTTAATATTAAATTCTTCTTCATAATTTATTTGAATTTTTTTTCATCCGTTGGATTCATAAATGCACTATTACCTGCTTTATCTACGGTTTTCTCCATTGGTGGGAATAAAGCTGTTGGACTATCTCCTGTTACAGTAGGACTACTGCCATAAATCAAATATGAGTTATTTGTCTTTTCGTCTGTAATAAAAAATTCATACGCAGGAAAACCATCTGTTTTTCCTTCAATATTGTAATTAAAAGAACCGTTTTCTTGTTGAGTTAGAGTAACATTTACATCGTAATTTATAGAAGGAGCTCCACTAACTAATTTATTAGATGCATCAACTTCCATATGGATTGTTGTTGAGCCGTCTTTCATCGTTCCAGAAGTATATGTTGGAGTTGGACCAGCTTTTTCAGAAGCAGAGTGTTCTATTGCTTTTCCATTTTTATCAAAACCAGTAGAACCACTTGCTTTATTACTTAGTGTAGTAACTTTATTATTGTCAAAATCAATCCTTACTTTTTGCTCAGTTCTATATGAGGTTGCATTTACATTATAAGAATTTCTATTATCACCCGCAAAAGATTTAGTGTCTGTAAAAGGTTTTGGATTAGAAAGAGTTTTTTGTGGTATGAAAGCACGTCCTGTAACAATATAAGGTTCTAAACCTTCTAACTCTCTTGCGTCAATAACTCTGTTACCGCTAAAAGCATAAGGAGTCCAAGTCGGATATTTTTCAGCTAAGGGATCTATGTTGAAAAACCTGCCGACATCAGGCATATAATTTCGCCATTTGAAGGAGTAGAAGCCTGTTTCCTGCAGTTCCTGTGACTGATACTTGTAGTTTGTAGAACTTACACAAAATTTCGAGCCTCCTTTCGTTTTCGCTTGTCCCGATTTTTCAACATTAGGCAATCGTTTATATACCACTTTCAAAAGAGGCAAAAAATTTCCTGTGTTTATTCTCGGGCAACCCATATTTCAAAGATAAATTTTCTTTTTCATTTGGAAAAATAAAGTTCTGATTTTCAAAAAAATCTATTGTTAAAAACTGTTGTTGTCGCTGTTGTTGTAAAATGTTAAAATGTGGGTAAAATGGCGGTGGGATTCAGCTTCGGCTTTATCCACATTTTAATATTTTTCGTTGTATTTATCGGCTAAATTTCAATCGAAGAACTTTTCGAGCGATGGTGCATTTTTCCTTATTTCGGGTGGTTGTTGGTGTTGGCAAAAAAGTCTTTTTTCGGAGCTGGAAAGATTTGGGAAAGTTGATGGCTAAAAGCGTTGGAAGCAAAAGTGGTTTCCACGTTGCTACGGAAAGCATTTTACATAATCCCAAATTATAGGCAAAAATGGTGCTGGTTTGTGCGTAGCGAAGTGGAGAACAACGGTTTGCGTTGGCAATTTGCGTATAATTTTGATTATGTAATTTGCTGTGGCTTTAAAGTGTTGGAAAAGATTCGGACAAGCTTCGGCGGAAAATGTCTTTTTTATTCGGAGGGCGGGATATTTAATTCAAAATGCAAGCATTGGACTATTTCAACGGATGGAACTGATTAATTTCTGTCTGTAAATCTTCAATATCATTCACTAAATACAGTTCCGTTGCGTAAATGGCTTTGTGTCCTGCTCTGTATTGTACTTGTCTTAGATTGTATTTTTTCAGCCAGTTGATAATGACCGATGTTCTGATATGTTGGATATTGATTAGCTTCGTATTGATGGCTTTTAGTTCCTGTGTTAATCGTTTAAATATATTCAATGTCTCTTCGGGTTCTGATTTTAGTTTTCCTGATGGTGGCATACTTAAAAACAGTTGTTTTGTTTCGGGATTGCTCTGATATTTCAAAAGCTCTGCTCTTGTTTTATACTGGTATTCCATTAAATCCATTATCTGATGGGATTTAAGTTCTAATGTTCTGTCTTTTCCTATTCTTCCGCCTCTGATATTAATTGTGCCGTTTCGCAGGTCTAAATCTTCTAATAATATTCTTCCGACTTCTGCGGTTGTGATTCCCTGATAAACAAATAATCCTACAATGACCTTATTTCTTTCCCTGCTGATTCTATAATTATTGAACCAGTTGTGATGGCTTCTTTTATCGTCTGATTTCGGGATTTCGTAGTTCTGATAGATTTCCTGTAATTCCTGCATTGTAAGGCTTGGATATATCTTCTGTTTTTCTCCTCCTTTTAGTTTTATTCTTTTTGCGGGATTATCTGTTCTGATTCCTGTTTCTATCTGATATTCGAAGAACTGTTTTAATGCATACAGACGTATTTTCTTTGTTCCTTGTGATAGTCCTTTTTTCTGTAGATATTGCAGGTACAGCATTATTTCTTTCTCTGTACTGTTTTCAGCTTCAGTATTATCTTTATCCAAAAAACCGATAAATTCCATTACATAGAGATAATATGTTTCCGTAGTGGTTTTGGAGTGGTCTGTGTTTTTTAAATAGTTTTTAAAGTCCATTGTCTTTATACTTCTTCAATTAAATGGGTGTAAATTTCGGTAGTGTCTAAACAGGAGTGTCCTAAAAATTTCTGTACTTTCTGTATATCCATTCCTCCTGCCAAAAGATGTGTTGCAATACTGTGTCTAAGACTGTGCAAAGTGATATTCTTTTCTTTGAGCTTTATATTACTGCTCTGTGCTATTAATCTTTTCAATCGGTTTCCTAATGTACATCCCGCAATGGGTTTTCCTAAACTACTGATTAATAATCGGGATTCTGTTTTGTCTTTCAGTAAAATCATCCTGTATTCATACATCCAGATTTTCAAACATTCTTTTACCGCATTGTTGAAAGGGATTAATCTCTGCTTGTTTCCTTTTCCTTTTTTTACGTGTAGTATCTGTGTATCTAAATTGATGTCCTCTAAACATAATGTCCTTCCTTCACTATTTCTAAGTCCGCATCCGTAATAGATTGCCAGTAAAACCCTGTCCTGGTAATTGAGTGCTTCCTGCTTTGGTGTGATGCATTCCTGTTCATCTATGACTTTATAGAGTTCCTTTATTTCTCCTATGGTAAGGATTTCTCTTTTAAATTTTTCTATCTCCAATCTCCGGATATTGATTTCAGGCAGATTCTTTACGCCTTTGTGCCGTAAAAACTCGAAGAACTTTTCTAAGGCGAACAAATGTCCGTTGATATAATTACTGCTTAATGCTCCGCCTTCTCTTTCATTGGTTCTACTCAATAAATGACTGTGATAATTTTTTATGTGCTTGTGGTCAATGTTTGTCAGTTGCCTGACATTGTTCTGCTCCAAGAGATATAAAAACTCTCGGTTGTAATTAGGAAGATTGTAAACCGTTCCCTGTGCATAGCCCAATATATCCAGCCACTCTTCAAAAGCTTTTAATAAATGTTGATAACCTGCATTGTTTAAAGGAAGTTTTTTCATTATTCTGTTTTTTCGGTTGTCTTATCCTTTTTGATGTTTCGCTGTTTCGGTTCTTCTTTTTCCTTTTCTGCATTGGTTTCATCAGACACAGGTGTAGTAATGTTTCGGTCTGTTTCGGTGTTCCTGTTGCTTATCTGTAATAGTGCATTTTCCAGTATTTCGTTGATACTCATTTCCAGATTCTTATATTCGTTTTCATCAATTAATTGATAGTAATAGGTTTGGGTTTCCTTGTTCTGCATTTTCTTTATCAAGCCTATTTCCTGCCATTGGTTCAAATATCTTTGCGCTGTGGTTTTGGTAACTTTAAGAGCATAACGCAATTGCAGATTGGTAAAGGTCTGTCCTAAATTTTCTAAACTATTTTTAAATTTCTCCAACTGGTTTCTGCTGTTTCCTGTGAGTAAATCACTTTTCCGTATCAATACCTCTTTTAGTAATTCATTGGTATTTCTGATATCTTCTATCGTGGTCTCTATGTATTCTTCGCCTGTTTCTTCATCTACTTTTCTTTCTCTCTGGTATTGGCTGTAATAGGTGACTACTTCTATAAATTGCAGATAGTGGGCGTTGGTTCTTCTTGGTTTTAGTATCTCTTTCGGGAGCTGTAGATATTCTGCATAGGGATTCACGACTTTTATATTCTCCAATAGTCTTTGGCTGTTCTGTAATATTCTTATCGCATTTTGTTTGCTGATTGTATCTATTTTCCCTGCCGATAGTTTTCTTTGATATGCCATTATTTTCTCATCCTGTTCAGGAGTTTCATCCAAGTAGAGTAAAAAACTTCTGTTGGCGTTATCTTCATAGATACTTTCCTGTGTCGTACATCCTGCAACGCATACAGGTCCTTCCACCGTAATATGTACACTTTTGGTTTCTCCTTTGGTATTTTTAAATGCAATAGTTTTACTTATTTTCTTTTTGGATTGTAATTCTCTTAACGGATAAAGTGCCTGTAGAACACCGTCTAAATCTTCTATCAGGATTAATTTATTTTTGAGTTCCTGCTGACCGAAGTAATAAAAGGCATTTTCTGATAGTGTCGTAATTTCTATTTTTTCTTCTTCAGGGATTAGGTTTCCGATGGATTCCTGCAAATGGGTTTTCCCTGTTCCGCTACTTCCTAAACTTACCACGTGCAAAGGTTGGTTTCTCTTTCTACTACAGAAGATTAAAAACATTATTAATCTGTTCACTTCTTCGCCTATCATTCCGCTTTGTCCTATCAGTTCATTTGTCCGTTCTAAAAGGTTTTCGGATTCCAAGAGTTCTAAAGATTCTTTTCTTTCGTCTTCTGTAAGCGGTTTTATTTCCTTTTCTGTATGCTGGTTTTCTAACTGTTCCAGACGGTATTTTTCCAGTTCTTCTATCAGTTCATTAATACACGCTTCTATTACAGAATGTCCGATTTCTAATTTTACTGCTGTTTTTCTGATCAACTTTTCTACCTGCGTATCGTTGTATAAATCCAGATTGTGCCGTACTGCAATAAGGGGAGTTTCGGGATTATGGATTTTTAAGGTTACTCTTAATCGGTCTAAGCCTTCTAAACGGATTCCGCCCAAGACAGAGATATGCAGTATTTTATTTTCGTAAATAAGCTGGTTGGGATTGTCATTTGTGAACATAGGAAAATTATTTTTATAGAACTTTTAAGTTTCAAAAATAACTAATCCATTTTAAACAACAAAATTTTTTGTATTTGTTTAATACTTTTTCATTCTTTATTTTTGTTTCATTATTGGTTTAATCGTATTAATTAGAACTTATGAGTTTCGGCAAACGTTTATCGGAGATAAGAAAAAGTAAAGGTCTTTCGCAGGAAGATCTGGCTAATCATTTAGGAACTAAATCGCCTGTTGTCGGAAGATACGAACGTGACGAGATGAAGCCCTCCATTGATACGGCTAATAAACTGGCTTCTTTTCTGGAAGTGTCCTTGGATTATCTTACAGGCAATGCGGATGTATTGCTCGATATGCAGACGATGGATAGGATTCTTGAAGTTCAGGCTCTTCCCGATGATATTAAAGACAAACTTTTCTATTTCATTGATATGACTATCCGAGATTATAAAGCTAAAAAAGCGTATTCGTAATTTGCTATATAACAAAAAAGACAGAGATTTATCTCTGCCCTTTGGTAAATTATTTATTTGATTTCTTTAAAGAAACAATAAGAGTAAAAATATAAGGATAGATATTAAACCTATCACTCCTTGTATTTTCCAAGATAAATTTTTTGCAAGAAAAGATATTATTATTAATAATACTCCTAATACGCAAATTAGAATGAAAAAATAAGTTGGCCAAGATTTCTCTAACACCATATTTATGTGTAAAACCATTCCTACTACAAAGTAGAATAATCCTAAAACTTTTAATATTAAATTCTTCTTCATAATTTATTTGAATTTTTTTTCATCCGTTGGATTCATAAATGCACTATTACCTGCTTTATCTACGGTTTTCTCCATTGGTGGGAATAAAGCTGTTGGACTATCTCCTGTTACAGTAGGACTACTGCCATAAATCAAATATGAGTTATTTGTCTTTTCGTCTGTAATAAAAAATTCATACGCAGGAAAACCATCTGTTTTTCCTTCAATATTGTAATTAAAAGAACCGTTTTCTTGTTGAGTTAGAGTAACATTTACATCGTAATTTATAGAAGGAGCTCCACTAACTAATTTATTAGATGCATCAACTTCCATATGGATTGTTGTTGAGCCGTCTTTCATCGTTCCAGAAGTATATGTTGGAGTTGGACCAGCTTTTTCAGAAGCAGAGTGTTCTATTGCTTTTCCATTTTTATCAAAACCAGTAGAACCACTTGCTTTATTACTTAGTGTAGTAACTTTATTATTGTCAAAATCAATCCTTACTTTTTGCTCAGTTCTATATGAGGTTGCATTTACATTATAAGAATTTCTATTATCACCCGCAAAAGATTTAGTGTCTGTAAAAGGTTTTGGATTAGAAAGAGTTTTTTGTGGTATGAAAGCACGTCCTGTAACAATATAAGGTTCTAAACCTTCTAACTCTCTTGCGTCAATAACTCTGTTACCGCTAAAAGCATAAGGAGTCCAAGTCGGATATTTTTCAGCTAAGGGATCTATGTT
>NZ_QNUG01000013.1 GCF_003385395.1 Epilithonimonas hispanica
GAAATTCATAGACAAATATCTGATTATCAGATATAAATATACAAAAAATAACAATTATAACCAAAAAAAATCCGCCTCAAGTTGTGAGACGGATTCTTTTATTTTGGATATTGATTAGAGTAACGCTTTAAAGCTCATCTTTGATTACTAATTGTTATCCTAAACGCTTTATTTCCTCTCTACTTTGAAGCTTTCCCCTTAAAACTGACATATCATCACTCACTTTCTTATCTAAGATCTTCGCATAATGCTGAGTGGTCTTGATATTCGTGTGACCGAGCATTTTGCTTACACTTTCAATCGGCACCCCATTGGACAATGTAACAGTAGTGGCAAATGTATGTCTTGCGATATGAAATGTCAGCTCTTTATTGATTCCACAGACGTTCACAATTTCTTTGAGATAGGAATTCATTTTTTGATTACTCAGAACGGGAAACAAGACATTTGAATTTACACATTCCGGGTGGTCTTCATATTTTAAAATCAGTTCCTGTGCTAAAGGTAATAACGGAACTCTGGTTGAGGTGTCGGTTTTTTGACGATGTGTGAATATCCATTTGTCACCATCTATTCCGATATTGACGTGCGATTTCGACAATTTCTTTACATCTACATAGGCTAAACCTGTATAGCAGCTGAAAAGGAAAATATCACGTACCTGGCTCAATCTGTCTGATGCAAATTCCTTTTCATAAATCGTCTGAATTTCCTCTTTGGTAAGGTATGGTCGTTCCACTACCTTAAGCTTTGCTTTGTAGCCTAAAAAGGGATCTTTGGTGAGCCAGCCATTTGCTATACATAACCGAATAATCTTTTTGAAATTCTTGATATACTTTACTGCTGTATTGTTTGCGCATTTCCTTACACTACGAAGCCAGAAATCATAATCCATTATGAAGGCGTGGTCGATCTTTGTAATGTCAATATCCGAGGTTTTATATTTCCAGATTAGGAATTCCTGCGTATGCTTTAACGATGTTTTATAACGCTCCAATGTTCCTGGGGCAAAATCCTGACCTACCAGTGCTTCCACTTTATCATTATGATCCTGAAAAATAGGAATGAGCATTCGTGTGGAAACATCAGTTCCAAGCAGTTTAGATTTTAAACCTTCAGATGTTACAAAGTCTTCTTCTTTCAGCATCTGGTAGTGAGAATCGTAAACTTGTTGTTCCAAAGTTTTAAGATAGACATTAAGCGTTTTCGCCTCCTGAGAGTTGCCAACTGCTTTATGTGCTTTAACATCCCATTTCTTAGGGTCGATGTACCTTTTAGCGGCAATGTCCGCTGCCTTGCCATCTATCGTGATTCGTAAGTAAATGGGAGCAGTTCCGTTTGTTCTGACTTTATTCTTTTTGATAAAGAATAATAGGTTGAATGTTTTGTTCATAGTGTGGTAACTTTAATTGTTAATAATTTACTTTTTGTTACCACTTTCTGCAAGATGTACAATCGTTAGACTGCCTATTGGTCGGCTTTCCCTGAATTTTTCGTGACCCATTTTCAAATTTTCAAGATGGGTCACGGAATAGGTCATATAAATCGTGACCTATTTTGTTTTTTTTTGATTCTAGCGCAAAACAAAAAACGCTGTAAACATTGATGTTTACAGCGTTTTAGCTTATTTTAGTTTCTCAACCAGCGGAGAGTGAGGGATTCGAACCCCCGGACCTGTTACAGTCAACAGTTTTCAAGACTGCCGCAATCGACCACTCTGCCAACTCTCCTTTGAAACTCCGATTGTATCGTTGTTTTCAGTGGTGCAAATATAGAAAGCTTTTACATACTGAGCAAATTATTTTTGATAAAAAGTTTTAATTAGTTAATTATCAAAGACAAAAATTAATCCCCAACTAAATAATAGCCGATAAAAACCATCATTACTCCAACAAATAGACTTAAAAGAGCGTATAAAATCAGGATAAAATAGTTCTCATTTTGCCAAAGTGAAAAATTTTCTACCGAAAATGTAGAAAAAGTAGTGTAACCTCCACAAAGTCCCGTAATCAAAAGATATCTAAGAGAATTATCTACTTTTAGAAAATAGGCTGTTAATATGCCTATTAAAAAGCAACCAGAAGTATTAACCAAAAAAGTACCCATTGGAAAAGCATTAATATGCCAAAACTTCTGGGTATAATTGGATATTAAAAATCTCATTACACTCCCCAAACCTCCTCCTAAGAAAATATAAATTAAATTTCTCATCTTGCTAAATTATGAAATTTAGAGCTTAGACTTTAAACTTCAACTTTAAATTATTATTTTTGGAAAACCTAGTATTATTCTGAATTTAATATCAATGAAAAAAATTATTCTGATCGAGGACGAATCCAGCGTTGTATCTTTCATCAAAAAAGGACTGCAGGAATTGGATTACGAGATTTCTGTAGCTCTTGATGGAAACTCGGGAATCAAAATGGTTGAGGATAATAATTTTGATATGATTATTCTAGACATTATGCTACCTGATATCAATGGTTTGGAAGTCTGCAAGGAAATCAGAAAAAAAAACAAAACTGTTCCTATTTTGTTTCTAACAGCATTGGATTCTTCGGAAAACATCGTTCTTGGGTTGGAAAGTGGCGGAGATGATTATCTTGTAAAACCTTTCAAATTCATAGAATTGGTTGCGAGAATCAAATCATTATTAAGAAGAAGCGGACATGTATACGGAACAGAGCCTAGTGATATAGAAAATGACGGTAACATCTACCAATTTGAGGATTTAATCTTAAATGATTACACCAAAAAAGTAGTTCGCAACGGCCAAGAAGTATCTTTGACCTCTACGGAATACAAGCTCCTACTCTATTTTCTAAACAATCCTGAAAAAGTGATTTCCAGAGCAGAAATTTTGGAAGCAGTCTGGGGCGTAAATTATGAATTGGGAACCAATGTAGTGGATGTGTATGTTAATTATCTCAGGAAAAAACTAGACAACCAAGATGACACCAAAATAATACACACAGTAATTGGAATGGGCTACGTGCTGAAAAAATAATGAAAAACATACTGAAAAGAATCTCGACCAATCAAACTAAAACAATGCTTCTCTTGATGCTTGTTTTTTCTGTCGTTATACTACTTTTCAGCGGGTTGGTTTATTTTTCTATTGTTAATTTTTCCCATCAACGTTTTTACGAATTACTGAAAATCCGAGCTACCACAATTGTCCAAATCGAGAAAAGCAAACAACATCTAGACATCCCGAAAAACCATATCCTCAACAGCCTAAATGATGAAGAGCTTCCTATGGAGAAAGATTATGTCTTTGAAGTTCCAAAGGATTCTAATTACAATCAAATCACTAGTCAGATTCACATTCCTGATACTTTTTTCAAAAACATTGTCAAAAAAGGGGAAGCCAACTTTAATGATAAAGAATTCTATTATATAGGACAATCTTTTAAATCAGAAAACAAAACCTACATTGCCATTGCTTCTGCAAAAAACCATTACGTAGTCTATTACCTAGGTTATCTGAAGAGAACTTTGACTACTTGTATGATCTTGGCACTTTTCTTTTCGATGATTTTCTCTTTTTATTTGTCTAAGACTTTATTCAAACCCATCTTGAAAATTACTAATAAAGTTAAAGAAATCAGTTCCGAAAATCTACACCTTAGATTAGAACCTCAACCAGGAAACACTGAGTTAAATGAGTTAATTGATACCTTCAATGGAATGTTAAACAGAATCGAGACTTCTTTTGAAACCCAAAATCATTTGATAGGAAATGTTTCTCACGAGCTTAGAACGCCATTGACTTCTATAATGGGAGAAGCCGATGTTGCTCTTTCTATGAAAAGATCTAATGAACACTATCAGGAAACACTTCAAATCATCCTAAATGAAGCTGAAAAATTGGATAAAAAAATCAAAGCTCTTCTGATGATTGCTCAAACTGGATTCGATGGAAAAATCCAAAAAATGGACAAAGTGAGAATGGATCAGTTACTGTGGGATGTTATAGAAACTGCAACCAGGATCAATTCCAAAAACAATGTCTATATGGACATCAGTATGCTACCAGACAACCCTAAAAAGCTGAAGGTTTTTGGCAACGAACAACTCCTGCATCTTGCAATGGCAAACATTATCAACAATGGATGCAAATACTCTGACTTCCAACAAGTAAAAGTCTCTCTAGGCGCAACAGACACACACGTTTACGTCATTATAAAAGATAATGGAATTGGAATTCCGGATACCGAATTCGATAAAATATATGACCCATTCTTCCGAGCTTCTAATACCAGAAACTATGAAGGATATGGGATTGGATTACCACTTGCAAGGAATATTATCAGAATGCACAAAGGCGAGTTGATTATCAATTCTAAAGAAAACATTGGAACAACTGTACAGATAAGTTTTCCAATTTTTGTAGTATCATAATCAAATCCACGCATGATTTGAACAAAAAGACCCCATCTTTCTTTATTTAAAATGAAATTCTAATCTCATTTTAATTTCTTTAATTACATTTTAATTTGGTTCCAAATACTTTCTAATTTGATGAGTATAGTTTTGTAATATCAAAAATTGCCACTCACAAAAAAATATAAAGTTATGACCAAGACCATTTTAATAGCTACAGACTTTTCACTGGAATCTTTGGACATCTTGAAAAAAGTATTGAAAAAGAAACACGAACAAAATGATGAGAATCAATACAACATTCTTTTCGTTTCTGGTTACGATATGGGAGATTCTATCAGAGATCTGTTATTCACAAGTAAAAATACAATCTTCAATAAAATAAGACCAGCCGAGTTTTGTGATGCTTACAGTATTATTAGAAACAAATATCCAGATCTCATCAACAAAATCACTTGCGATATCTACACGGGAAGTTTCCAAAGAACATTCAACAATTTTATAGAAGCAGCCAATGCTGACGAAGCTTATTACTCTTCTACAAAAAGTAAAAATCTAAGCAAAGGACAGTTTGAAATCATCAATTATCTAAAGAAAAACAAATTGATTGAGGCTCAGGAAGTAGTCATCCAAAAGACAGAATTCTTACCTGAAAAAGGAAGATTGGCAGAAGTTTTCGGCTAATAAGAAAACATTCAAAATTTAATTATAAAAAAATAAAACAATGTTAAGAAATTATAGTAACAGCAGAACGTTGGGAGACAACATCAGACTGGGGACGCTGACTGCATTCACTGCAGGAACTATAAACATAGCATCTCTATTAATATTTCTCTCATTTACATCCAATGTAACAGGACATTATGCGATTTTCGCAGCAGAAATCAGTCAAGGAAACTGGACTCAGGTCGCAGTGGTAGCTTCCTGGATTTTCCTTTTCTTCTTCGGAGGGTTTGTAGCTAATCTAAGTGTCATTAATTTTAATAAAAAAAGCAAGTATTTTGCCCACGCATTTCCATTGATTTTAGAAATGCTATGTCTTTTGGCAGTAGGGATATACGGTCAACTTTTTTATCAAAAAACATTAGGAGAAACCGAAGCTCTAGTCGCACTGATGCTTTTTGCAACAGGTTTACAAAACGGGTTGACGGCAAGTATCTCCAACTTCTCTGTAAAAACAACTCACTTAACAGGTACAACAACCGATTTGGGAATATTGTTCTCTATGTTTACACAGAAAGAATTCAGAAAAAGCCCAGAATTGATTGCCAGAGCAAAACTATTGATGAGCATTATGTTGGCGTATGTTTTAGGAGCGGTATTTTCTGGATTGACTTACTACAAATTAGAATTCAGAGTCTTCTATGTAATATGTATTTGTTTGATGATTGTGATAAGTTATGATGCTTACAAAATCAACATAAGACACTTCAAAACCGATTATAGATATTACAAGATATATCAAAAATCAACATTACTTGCTTTTTTGTATTATAAGCTATTTCACAAAAGAAAAAATAAAAAAATTAAGCCAGCAAATAACCCAAGACCTCAAACTAAACTTGCGTTTGGTGAAAAGTAGAAACACAATCCAATATATTTCAATTTTTTGTAATAGTTCTTTATTAAAAAACCGCTTTAGAAATTCTAAAGCGGTTTTGATTTTATAATATTGAGTTTACAATTATTGTTCTACCCAAGTATGATTTTCTCCAGCTAATTCACCAAGATATTTTTCCGCATCCATTGCCGCCATACAACCACTTCCAGCAGCTGTAATCGCTTGTCTGTAATGATGATCTTGCACATCTCCTGCAGCAAAAACACCTGGAAGATTGGTTCTTGCAGATTTTCCTTCTGTGATGATATATCCATTCTCATCAAGGTCAACTTGACCTTTAAAAAGATCTGTGTTTGGTTTGTGACCAATTGCAATAAAAATCCCGTGAACATCTATTGTAGAAACCTCATCTGTTAAATTATTAATAACCTTTGCTCTTTCTACCAAAGCGTTTTCACCTTCGATTCCGATTAATTCGTGGTTGTATTTAACTTCAATATTAGAAGTACTCAAAACTCTATCAACCATTACTTTTGAAGCACGGAAGTGGTCTTTTCTTACCAACAGAGTTACTTTATTACAAATTTTAGAAAGATAAGTCGCTTCTTCTGCGGCTGTATCTCCAGCTCCAACTACGATAACATCTTTTCCTCTGTAGAAAAATCCATCACAAGTGGCGCAAGCAGAAACTCCTCCACCTGCATATTTTTTCTCATCAGCTAAACCAAGATATTTTGCAGCAGCTCCTGTTGAAATGATGACACTTTTCGCCAAAATCTCACGAGAACCTGTACTTAGTTTATGAATCCCACCTCTTTCTTTGGAAAACTCAACTTTGGAAATCATCTCGTAATGAACTTTAGTTTCAAAACGTTCCGCTTGTTTTTGAAGTTGAAGCATCATTTCCGGTCCTGTGATTCCGTCCGGATAACCTGGGAAATTTTCTACTTCTGTAGTTGTTGTCAATTGTCCGCCTGGTTCCAATCCTGTGAAAAGTTCCGGTTTCAGGCTTGCTCTGGCTGCATAAATTGCTGCTGTAAAACCAGCTGGTCCAGAACCTATAATGACACAATCTAAAATATTGTTTTCCATTTTTATTATTGAATTATTTTATTTTTAAGGATATAAATTGGTTCAAATTTCTTGTCGAAATTGGAGTTTTCAAATATAAATTCTTTGATTGAAAACTCGGATACAAATTTCGGGAATTAATTATTCAAATCCTATCTAAACTGTCAATGAGATTTATTAGACTATTGAATAATAGAATTAAACTGAAACCTTCAGCTCATCCACTTTTATGATTTTATAAACCATTTCTTTATAGATTTCCTCATCTTCCATTTGTCTTACACCGAGACCTTTGGATTTCAAATCCATTTCACGAAGAATAGAAATTACTCTTGTTGCGTGTTTCAAAGGATAAAATCTCGCAGCCTCTGAATAATCTTTGATTGCATAAGGATTCACGCCCATTGTTGAAGCGATTGTTTGAGGCGATTGTCCATTAAGAGTGTGATAAATAATAATATTGGAAAAGAAGTTGTAAAGCGCACCAAAAGCCATTTGAATGGGATTGGATTTTTTGTTCTTTCCCATATAATAAGCAATACTGAAAGCTTTTGCTTGGTCTTTCGTTGCCAGAGCTTTCTGAAGCTCGAAGATGTTGAAATCTTTACTGATTCCTACGTGTTCTTCAATAATTTTTCCGTCGAGAACTGCTCCGTCTTTTAGAACGATTTTCAGTTTATTAAGTTCATTCGCAATTCTGGAAAGATCATTCCCAAGATACTCTGCCAAAAGATGGCTGATGTTGGGCGCAGATTTGATTCCCATTACAGACATTTCCCCTTGAATCCAAGTTGGAAGCTGATAATCTTTCATCTTCTCACTCGTGAAAAGCATTCCGGATTTGGCCAAAGTTTTCGCTACTTTCTTTCTGGCATCCAACTTTTTATGTTTATGAGCAAAAACCAAAATGGTAGAAGGAACTGGATTTTCCAGATAAGTTTCCAAAGCTTTAGATTCTTCTTCATTCAGTTTCATATCCTGCGCTTCTTTCACGATAATGAGCTGTTTGTCACCCATCATCGGATATTGCCTCGCCAAAGAAAGCACTTCCAGATAATTAGTATCTCGACCATATGCAACCGTTTGGTTGAAGGCTTTTTCGTCCTCTTCCAAAACATCTTGCTCAAAATGCTTGACAGCCAAATCGATATAAAAAGCCTCGTCGCCCTGAAAAAAATAAACCGGTAAGAGTTCTTTATTTTTAATATTTTTGAGGATAATATCTATTTCTTTCATCTTAAAGTATGCAAGTTCCGAAACTAAATTTTGAACATCAGTTCGATTTTAAAATCAAACAAGACAAAGATACATTTTTTATCTATGATTTGGTTCGGAAAAGCTGGCTTGTGCTGACGCCGGAAGAATGGGTAAGGCAGCATTGGCTTCATTATTACAGATTTATAAAAAAGAAAAATCTGTCGTCATTGATCCTTGAACAAAAACTGGAACTGAACGGAACTACAAAGCGAATAGACCTTCTCATCACCGAAAAAACAAAACCAAAAATATTACTGGAACTCAAAGCGCCAAGTATTGCTTTGAAAGAAATCCACTTTGAGCAAGTCGCACGTTACAACAGTTTAATTGGTGCAGAACAAATCATCATCAGCAATGGTTTGCATCATATTTTTGCTGATTATAGAGATGGGAAATATCAGTTTTTGAATGCTAAGGTTTGAAAAATTACAAATTAAAATCCCTCTTCGGATTGAAAAGATAAATCAAAAAGAAAAACAAAACGGAAACCGCCAAAAAGTATTGGTAATAATGAACTGCAGATTGTGAACTTATCGTAGTTTTGGTGGAACTTGAGGACTTGTGAAGTTCGGTTATAAGATTATTAATGGCGTTATCAAGATTGTTCCCGTCGAGATAATTACCTCCGGTTGAATTAGCTATATTTTTAAGTGCTTTCGTTTGTAACTTTGAAACAACCGTTTCTCCATACATATCGGACTTGTAACCCATCAATTGTCCAAAATAATATTCAGGAATTGGCGCGCCTTCTTCCGTTCCCACACCAATCGTCGTTACTCTGATTCCTTCTTTTTTGGCAAGATTAATAGCTTCATCCTCGTGATCTTCGTTATCCTCCCCGTCGCTTATTAATACGATATTTCGAGAACCTTTGGTGATATTTTTGAATTTCTGGGCAGCGATTTGGATTGGTTTTAGAAAGTCGGTTCCTTGGTTTTGGATAACACTGGTTTCGATTCCGGAAAGATAAGTCTCAGCGGCAGAATAATCACTGGACAAAGGCATTACAGAATAAGCATCACCTGCAAAAACAATGATTCCTACTCTATCATTGGTCATCTTTTGAAGAGAATTGATGATGATATTTTTCGCTTCTTCCAATCGACTCGGTTGGATATCCTGAGCATTCATCGAGTTGGAAACATCCAAAACGAAAATCGTACTGTTTACATTTTGCTGAACACTGATTTCTTCTTTTCCTCCCAAAAGGTCGATAATCGAAAATATTAAGAATAAAAATCCAAGTAGATATAAAACTGGAAACAACTTTGCAAAACCAGACGTTTTCTCAAACAAAACATCCTGAAATCTTTCTTCTGCAAAAACATTTCTTCTTTTGCTTTTCCAACGGATATAATGAATGATGAAGTAGCCAATGACAGGCAACAACAGAAGCAACAACAGATACCAGTAATTTCCTAAATACCAATTCATCAGCTTAATTCAAAATTTTAAAAATTACCCATCTCAACAACGCATCCAGCAATAGAAGACCTAAAGCTATCCAAAGAAAAATTCTGAAATACTCTTCATAATTATACAATTTTGAAGATTTGACATCAGATTTCTCCAGTTGATTAATCTCATCATACACATTCTGAAGACTGCTGTTGGAAGTCGCACGAAAATATTTACCACCAGTTAACTGTGCAATATCCATCAATGTATTTTCATCAATCTGAGTTTTGGTTTCCGTGAAGACCAATTCACCGAAAATATTGGTCGCTGTGGGCATTACTGCATATCCATTGCTCCCAATCCCAACTGTATAAACTTTGATGCTATTATTTTTTGCCAGTTCTGCAGCGATCTGTGGTGGCATAGCATTCAGAACGGTGTTTACACCATCGGTCATCAGGATGATAATTTTGCTTTTAGCTTTGCTTTTTTTCAGGTGATTGACAGCAACGGAAAGTCCTTCTCCAATTGCCGTTCCAGGTTGCAATTCCAATGGATTAAGTTGATTCAATTCATCAATCACAACTTGATGGTCAGTTGTCAAAGGAACTTTGGTATAAGCTTCTCCCGAATAAGCCACCAAACCAATCCGGTCATTTTCTCTTTTATTAACGAAATCAATTGCGATTTTTTTCAACGCTGTTAATCTGTCTGGGTCAAGGTCTTTCGCCATCATACTCAAAGAAACGTCCACTGAAAGCATAATATCAATTCCCTTGGACTCGTCTCTATCCTGAGAAATTGTATAAGTTCTCGGTCTTGTCAAAGCAATAATCAAAGCGGAAAGAATGAAATATTTCGAAATCTTCAGAAAAGTCATTACCAGCGAAATATTTCCGCTCGGCTGCATATTTTTCACTGAAGGCACAACAATTCCTCTACTCTTTTTCTTGCCCGAATCCAATATCAATAATGGAATGAACAAAATAAAAAGCAGTAAAAACCACGGACTGTAAAACTCGAAATTCACGGATTAATTATAAATGATTAATGATGATTGATAAATGATTTTATTTAACTTTTCTTATTTTAATTTTCGTATTTTCAATTGGTCTTCATCCGAAAGCTCCGCCTGAGAGGCATTACGAAGATTTTCTGCTTCTACATCTTTAGTAGAACGTTTTACAAAGTCTCTGATTGCTGTAAAATCTTTAGCCATTAATTCTTTTGTAGGAATGGTTTTCGCAAATTTCACAAGGTCGCCACGTAAGAATATATCTTCCAAAATTTTTTCATTTTCCTGAGAAATCGCATTCGTGTTTTTCATATAATCTATCAAATCGTCTGTCAGCAAAACATCCGCAGGAATCTGATATTGTTTCGTAATGAAAGTTCTCGTAATATCAATCAATTCCACATAGAAAGCACGGAAATTTCCATTCTCGATGTAATTTTTCTTTCTAAGTTTTTCCAAATCCTTCAATGTTTGATTCGTCGTGACAACAGGGCTTGATTTGCGTTTCCCTCCGTATTTTATAATTCCGATAATTAAAACAATAATTGCTATAATAATCAAAGCTAAAAGAACATAAAATTTGTAAAGATCCCAGTAATCTTGGACATTCAGTTCTACTTCTTTGTTCTTCATAATATCATTAATCTGGTCACCTTTCTTGGCTGTATTAATGACTTCAACTTCGTAAGGAATTGTTTTAAGGATTTTATCGCCAACTTTCACCTGAATTTCCGGAATTGTAAATTTTCCTTCTTCAAAAACAGCGAACTTTACCGAGCGCAGATAGATGTCTTTTTCCTTAGCAATACTGTCATTGACCATTTCGAAGTGAAAAGGTAACAGTTCATTTCTTGGAGAAGCCTGAACATCTTGTCCGTTCAAATCCAAAATCTGAATCTTGAAAACCGCCACTTCGCCCAAAGCCAAAGTGGTTTTGTCCAGATTCGATGATAAGGTTTGCGAGAAAAAAATTGCGCAAAAAAAACTGAATATGAGTAAAAATGTTTTTTTCAAAATTTTCATTTATTATTAAAACTCTTCGACAATCCTTCGACAAGCTCAGGATGACAAGAGTGACAACTCTAATACTAATTGTTTTATGCAATGTCAGGCTGAGCTTGTCGAAGCCTCTCATTTTTTTATTTTTTTTATTTTCTGAAATATTGATACAAAAATTTGCTGTAATCATCAGACGTTTTGATATCTAAAAAATGGGCTGAAGAATTCTCAAATTCCTCCTTAATATGTCGCATTTTCTGTTTTTGTTGTTCTGCAAATTCATAACGCCACCTTGCGCTGGAAGTATTTGCCCAGACTTGTTTTCCGGTTTCAGCATCACGAAATAATGCATAACCAACATCAGGAATCTCCATATCTTTTTCATCAAAAACCCGAAGTCCCAAAACCTGATGTTTTCTTGCAGTGACATTCAGAATTTTTTGGTCAAAGTCATCTTCAAAATCAGAAAAAACAAAAACGAAAGATTTCCTTTTAAAAACACTCATCATATAATTGAACGCCGAATCAAGATCCGATTCTGCAGGAACATAATCCGCAGTCAAAATATTACTGACAATCGACAAAACGTGCTTTCTTCCTTTTTGTGGAGGAACAACTTTCAAAACTTTATCGGCGTATAAAATCAATCCGACTTTATCATTATTTCCTGTCGCTGAAAATCCGAGAGAAGCACAGATTTCTGCAACATATTCTCTTTTCAGTTGGGTTTTGGTTCCGTAATTCATAGATGCAGAAATGTCCACAACCAACATCATTGTCAGTTCTCGCTCCTCTTCCATTACTTTCACGAATGGTTCGCGGAAACGTGCTGTTTTATTCCAGTCGATTCGTCTTGTATCGTCTCCAAATTGGTATTGTCGAACCTCAGAAAATGTCATTCCCTGACCTTTGAAAGCGCTGTGATATTGTCCCATAAGCGATGCTTCCGTTTTCTTTCGAGTTCGGATTTCTATCTGCTTTACTTTTTTGACGATATCTTTTATCTGCATAAATTAATTGATAATTGTCGGTTGTGTGTTGATAGTTTTCAGACATCGAAGTTTTCCGACAGCTGACAACCATCAACTAACAACCAGTTTAGGGCGCTTGTATTTTCCCTAAAATTTTATTGACGATTTCGTCCTGAGCGACTTCTTCTGCGTCCGCTTCGAAACTCAATCCGATTCTGTGTCTCAAAACATCTTTTGCAATATCCTTCACATCTTCAGGAATTACAAATGCTCTTCCTTTGATGAAAGCATAAGCTCTGGAAGCAATTGCCAAATTGATACTCGCTCTTGGCGACGCTCCGAAACTGATATAATTTTTAAGTTCGGACAATCCATATTTTTCAGGATAACGGGTTGCGAAAACCATATCCAGAATATATTTTTCGATTTTTTCGTCCAGATAGATTTGATTGATGAGCTTCTTCGCTTCAACAATCTGTTCAAGATTAACGACCTGTCTGATTTGAGGAATATCCTGTGTAGAAATCATTCTCATTACCTTTCTTTCATCTTCAAATTCAGGGTAATCTATTTTACATTTTAGCATAAAACGGTCGGTTTGTGCTTCTGGCAAAAGATAAGTTCCTTCTTGATCAATGGGGTTTTGAGTGGCTAATACAAGGAAAGGTTTTGGCAATTGCATTGTTTCATCTCCGATTGTCACTTGTTTTTCCTGCATTACTTCCAAAAGTGCGGACTGAACTTTCGCCGGCGCACGGTTGATTTCATCCGCTAAAACGAAATTAGCGAAAACAGGTCCTTTTTTTATAGAAAAATCATTGTCTTTGACATTATAAATCATTGTTCCCACAACATCTGCAGGCAACAAATCCGGTGTAAACTGAATCCTGGAAAACTCCCCGTCAACAGCTTCGGACAAAG
Organism: Epilithonimonas hispanica; assembly: GCF_003385395.1. Taxonomy (GTDB): domain Bacteria; phylum Bacteroidota; class Bacteroidia; order Flavobacteriales; family Weeksellaceae; genus Epilithonimonas; species Epilithonimonas hispanica. The sequence goes on from NZ_QNUG01000013.1 coordinate 13,580, forward strand.
TTTTGATCGCTAAAGTTTTTGCCAAACCGGGAACACCTTCCAAAAGAACGTGACCATTTCCCAGAAGTCCTATCAAAAGACGGTCAATCATATATTCCTGACCGATAATAGCGCGGTTGATTTCTTGTTTTAGGATATTAAAAAAGTAATTCTGTTCTTTTACTTTCTCGGTAAGTTGTCTGATATCTTCTGCTTGATTCAATTCTGGCATAGTTAATCTTAATAATTGGTAAATTTCATATAAAAACCCGCAACAGCAAACACAACAATTGCTAATCTTGCGTTAAATATTTGTTAAAAGGATTGAGGTTGTAGGTTATAAGTCGGAAGTCTTAAGCAAACTGCTTTAGTTTTTGTTAATAAATTTGGAACATTTGTCGTTTATAAAGAATTAGTTTAAATTTGATATAAATTTGAATAATATGAATTTAGAAGGACGAAAATTATCATTGGTTCAAGAATTTCTGAGAATAGACAATGAAAATATCATTGGTGCTTTGGAAAAATTCCTTCATAAAAGTAAATCCGATTTTTTTGAACAAAATTTAAAACCAAAATCTTTACAACAGTTTTACCAAGAAATTGACCAAGCTTTGGAAGATGAAAAAAACAGTAATTTAGTTTCTGTAAATGACCTAAAAGACAAAATCCAGAAATGGAGTTAAAGATTTTTTGGTCACAACTTGCAGAAGACCAATTGATAGATATTTTTCAATATTACAAATTTAAAGCTGGTGTCAAAATTGCAAAGAAAATCGTGACTGATATTGTTGATAAAACAATTGACATTGACAAAAATCCAAAAATAGGACAAACCGAAGAGCTTTTGAAAGATAGAAAACAAGAATTTCGGTATTTGGTTTCGAGCAATTATAAAATAATTTACTACATCAATTTGGAAACTCAGAGAATCGTGATCGCCAATGTTTTTGACACAAGGCAAAATCCAGAAAAACTGAGTGAAACAAAATAAAAATTTCAATAAAATTAAATGAATTATCATTTTGCCAATCATAGACAAGTCAGAAAAAATCTGCTTGACCTATTACAAAATACTTCAGAAAAAGACCTTCTCACGATTCCTGACGGATTCAATAACAATATCTACTGGAATATCGCCCATTGTATTGCTCAGCAACAATTGCTTTGTTATTATCTCAGTGGAAACCAATTCCGAATTGACAAATATTGGGTAGAAACTTATAAAAAAGGAACATTCGCAAATGTAGATGTAAAACAGTCCGAAATGGAAGATTTGGCTTATCTTCTGATAGAAACTTCAAAAATTTTGATGAAGGATTTTGACAATGACTTTTTCTCAGATTACACACCCTATTCTACAAGTTTTGGGATTGATTTGAAGAATATTCAGGATGCAATTATTTTCAATAATATGCACGAGAGTATTCATTACGGTTACATTTTGGCTCAGAAAAGAGCTTTGATTGGGGAAGGACTCAGCAGTTTATAAATGATCAATTATAAGAGATAAATGATTTCTTTTAATTTTCGATTTCTTTTTCCGATTTTTATTTTAGGGTTGTTGTCATTTTCAAAATCTGAGAATGAAAGATTCAAATATTATCAACAAATTAGCAAAACTCAAGAAATTGAAGTTTTCTATTTGACTTGGCAAGACACTAACTTACCAAATTTCATCAAAACATCAGATTACAAAAAGTACGTTGACAATGCGGAGTTGATTGATTATTGTTTCTACGTCGATTCCAAAGCCCCAGAGAAAAGGAAATTCAAAATTCCGACCACAACAGATAAATTGATTAAGAGAATCCCGTTGACAATCAAAGGAAAATTCTTTAAAACAAAACAATTTGATGATACTTTTCCTACTCCATTATTTGAAGATTTGCGAAAAACCGGGGATTTGAAATTCAAAACCGAGAATGATGATTTTTTGGTTTTTATGTTGGATTGATTTTAATGTTAAACAATCATAAATAAAACGTCCTGGCTCTCAATCCTTGACTTCATTAATTACAAAAACCTTACTTTTGTAAATTCAAAATCTCATTAATGAATCCAGAGAAAAAAGACGATTTCATCTTCGGTCTTAGACCCGTTTTAGAAGCCTTAGAAGCAGGAAAAACTATTGACAAAATTTTTGTTCAAAATGCTTTGCAAGGTGAAATCTATATAGAACTGAAACAACTTTTATCAAAACATAACATTCGTCCCAATTACGTTCCCGTAGAAAAACTGAATCGTTTTACGAGAAAAAACCATCAAGGTGTAGTTGCTTTCATCTCAGATGTTCCTTTTCATAAGATTGAAGATGTTTTGCCTCAGATTTTCGAAGCAGGAAAAACACCTTTTATCCTTGTTCTTGACAGATTGACAGACGTTAGAAACTTTGGTGCAATTTGCAGAACTGCGGAATGTGTTGGCGTTGACGCTGTTGTAATTCCTGAAAAAGGAGCAGCTCCAATTAATTCGGATGCTATTAAAACTTCCGCTGGAGCAATCTATAACATCAAAATCTGTAAAGAAAAAAATCTGGCGCATACTGTTGATTTTCTGCAACAAAGCGGTGTTTCCGTTTTTGCGGCGACAGAAAAGGCGCAAAAATTGATATATGATGTCGACTTCAAAGAACCTTGCGCCATCGTAATGGGAAATGAAGAAACTGGAATCTCCAAAGAAGTGCTTCATCACGCTGATGAAAAAATAAAACTTCCGATAGAAGGTAAAACCCAGTCTCTGAACGTCTCTGTAGCTTGTGGAGCAATTCTTTACGAAGCAATGAGACAGAAAATAAAATAAGAAACAAGAATCAAGAACAAAGAGAAAAGATTCTTAAAATCAAATTAAATGAAAAAATTAACAGCGCTTGCGCTAATTGCAATAACATTAGTAGCTTGTAAAAAAGAAACCAAAACTATTACAAGAGTTGACCCAAAAACGGGAAAAACAGAAACTGTAACCGTAGAAGTTTCCTCTGAAGAAGCTGCAAAACCAAAAGCGATTGCTGACAGCAGTGGGATTTATAAGCAAAAATTCATTCTGGAAAAAGGAACAACTTATCCATTAGTTTCTTATCAAAGAGAAATCCAACAATTGACTTCACCAGACGGAAAAACGGTTTCTGGAACGAGTGAAACAACAGACGAAATGTCTATCACCGTGAATGATTTCAAAGACAACATCTACGATTTGACTCTGAATATGGTTGGAAAAAGAATGTCAACAACAGCTAACGGAAAAACGGTTTCTATTGATACTAAAAAACCAGCTCCCAAAGAAGATAATCTAAAAATGGATTACATCGTGAGCAAAGGTTTAGCTGGAAACAAACTGAATGTTAAAATGGATTCTTACGGAAACATCAAATCCATCACAGGTTTTGATTCTGTTTATAATAATCTAAAAAAAGCTATTGCTGGAACTGTAAAAGACACCAAACAACAAGATGCCTTTATAGAAAGTTTCAAAGCTGGTTTCAATGAGGAAATGTTGAAAGAACAATTAAGCAAAAACCTTAAATTGATTCCTGCAAAAGGAACAAAAATCGGAGAAAAATGGACAACTTCCGAAGATATTGACCCAAGTGGAAAATTGAAACAAACTTTGACATTCACTTTGGTAAAAGTTGAAGATGGAAAAGCGGAAATTAGTGTAACTGGTGTAATTCCTTCCAAATCTGACAAACAGAGCCAAAACGGAATGACACATACAATGAGTATGGGCGGTTCTGAAAGCGGAAAAATCATCATCGATGAAAATACAGGCTGGCTTCTGAACCAAAACCTTTCCGTAAAAACAAATCAGAAAGAAACTTTGTCAGACGGAAAACAGTCGCAAAGTATGACCAAAAACTCTACAACATCTATTATTATTAATCCTTCTTATAAATAAAATTAGGAAATGAAATACATTTTCGAATTCATATTAGCAACTATCATCATATTCTTCGTTTGGAATATTTTGAAACGATTGTTTTTCAATGCATTCTATAAAAATTTCCCGAATCTTAATCCAAGAAATCAACAACAGAACGAGCAAACCAATTCTAAAAAAATGCCCAACAAAAAAGTAAATTGGGATGCGGAAACGGTAGATTATGAGGAAGTGAAGGAAGAGAAGAAAAATTAGTTTAATCTTAACTAAAATAAACAGAAAACCTTTCAGATTTTTAAGTCTGAAAGGTTTTTTAATATTAAATTTGGAATTTAAAAATCAAAAGACATTTTATATGTTCAAAAACAAGAAAAATATCCTATTCGTTATCGCCAGTCTGGTGATTTTCGTTTTGCTGGCAGTTTTATACGCCAATCCAGTAATCTCCGGAAAACGTCTGATGCAACACGACATCGTTTTCTACAAAGGAGGTGCTGAAGAACTTTTGCAATATCGTGCAAATAACGAAAACGAAACTTACTGGAGCGATGCAATGTTTGGCGGAATGCCAACTTATCAGACCGGAGCTCAGTTCCGAGGCGATATTATCAAAAAAATTGATGACTTGTTTTTGTTCCTTCCAAAACCTGCTAATTACCTTTTCTTGCTATTTGCCGGATTTTTCTTTTTAGGAATGGTCGCAGTTCGTAATTGGAAATATGCTTTGCTGGGTGCAACATTCTTTGGATTATCGACATACTTTTACATTATCATTGCTGCTGGACACAACGGAAAAGTTCACACTATTGCTTATTTCGCGCCATTACTAGCCGGGATTCTTTTAGTTTATATCAGAAAAAAATATATTCTAGGATTCATTGTTACGACTTTGTTTGCCGGATTGCAGATTTGTGCGAATCACCCACAGATGACTTATTATCTGTTCCTTGGATTAGGATTTTTATTCTTGTCTGAATTAATAAGAGCTATCAAAGGAAAAATCGAATGGAAACATTTTTTGATTTCTTCTGGAATTGTTGGATTAGGTGTAATTCTCGGAGTTGGAATGAATTCGCAAAGAATTATGGCCAATGCAGAATATGTGAAAGAAACAGTGCGTGGAAAACAAATCCTGTACACTGGTTCTCACACCGCAGGAAAATCTGGAATGGATAAAGAAAGTATCACAATGTGGAGCTACGGAAAACTGGAAACTTTGAATCTCTTTATTCCCAGATTAATGGGAGGCGGAAGTCAGGAACCGGGTTCTGACAAAATGATGGAACACGTACAGGAACTAGCTCAGGAAAATATCAAATCCCAACAGGAATACGAAATGATGATGAAAGGTTTTGGAAGTCTCACCTACTGGGGCGACCAACCGAGCACATCTGGACCAGCATATCAGGGTGCGGTTGTTTGTTTCTTAGCGATTTTAGGATTTTTCTTTGCCGGAAAAAAATACAGATACTGGATTTTAGGCGCTTCGATTTTGACAGTTTTATTAGCTTGGGGAAGCAATTTCTCTGCGCTCACAGATTTCTTTATTGACTATGTTCCGATGTACAACAAGTTCCGTGCGCCGTCTTCTATCTTGGTAGTTGTAGAATTTTTGTTTCCTTTCATTGCGATTCTCGGGCTTTATCAATTCTTCACGAATGAAAAATTAACAGAAGAAAGCAAAAAGAAAACTTTGATATATGTTTCCGGAACTGTTTTAGGAATTACGTTGTTGTTAACGCTTTTCGGAAAAGGAATTTTAGGATTTTACACTGCGAATGAGAAAACTTATCTTCCACCTTACGTTTTGGATTATTTGGTTGATGAACGTTACAAAATGTTCCAAGCCGATGCTCTGAAAGCTATTGTTTTTGTAGCAATCACAGCTATCGTTATGTTCTTAGGACTGAAGAAAAAACTCAATATCAATATCGCTTTACTGATTATCGGAATTGTAAGTTTGTTCGACCTTTGGACGGTTAACAGACGTTATTTGAACGATGATAATTTCGTGGATAAAACTTTTGCTGATTATCCTTTCCAAACCGAAAATTCGGAATATCTGATGAGTAAAGCCGGAAACGATTCTTTTGTTCAAAGTCTTTTGCAACAAACAAACGTTAATAAAGCTTTGCAAACAATCGCTGAGAAAGATAAAGACCATTACAGAGTTTTCAATAATATTCTATCGACTTTCAGCGAGACAAATACTTCTTACTTCAAATCGTCAATCGGAGGTTATCACGCGGTGAAATTGAGACGTTATGATGATTTAATCAACAAATATTTCTCGACAACAGACCAAGTAAAAACGGTCAACATTCTGAATATGCTGAACACCAAATATTTCTTAGTTGGTGACCAGCAAAAACCAGAAATCACACCCAATCCTGAAGCGAATGGCAATGCGTGGTTTGTTTCTGACATCAAATTCGTGGACAATCCAAATGAAGAACTTAACGAAACAGGAAATGTGGACACAAAGAAAATTGCGGTAATTTCTAAAGAGGATAGAGCATATTTCAACGGGAAAAATCTGGTTAAGGATTCAACAGCTTATTTGGATTTGAAAACTTATCAGCCCAACGAATTATCTTTTTATTCATCTTCTAAAACGCCTCAGTTGGCTGTATTTTCAGAAATCTATTATCCTCACGGCTGGAATGTTTATTTGGATGGAAATAAGGTAGATTACATCAAAGCAAATTATCTTTTGAGAGCACTTTATGTTCCTGCAGGAAAACATAAAATCGAAATGAAATTTGAACCAGCTGTTATTGAAACTGGGAAATTATTTTCTTTAATCAGTTTTGGTTTGTTTGTTTTGTTGAGTTTGGTTGGTGGTTATTTTTTGGTGAAGAATTATCGAAAGTCTGAGATTGCTGAAGCTTAATAAATAATTTCCAAACTATAAATCAATGAATAAATATAGTTTTGACATTAAAACTTCCGATGATTTTTATAATAAATTAAAAGAAGATTATAATGAATTTTGTACGAAGGAGACATCAAGCAGAATTGCTTTGAATTGTGCTATGACAGCTTGGCATTTACACGAATGGATTTATAAGGATTACAAACACACTCAACTAAAAGCAGTTAAGAATATAGGTGATTTCAAAGATAAAATAAAAATATTATGTCCTTCACTAAAAATTATGCAGGATTTATGTAATGGAACAAAGCACACAGAGGGAAATACGTCGTCAAAAGTAATTAATACAGAAAAATACGAAGGTTCTTTTGACTTCACTTTTGATTCTACTTTCGATACATCAAGTTTAGATATAGAATTGTCGAATGGAACAAAAACAGAGTTCTCAGTTGAATTGCAAAAGTGCATTGATTTTTATGAGTCGTATTTTTCAAATTTCCTAAAAAAAATATAAATTTAATAATACAAAAAAAGCAACTCAAATTGAGTTGCTTTAATTTTTTGCGTGAGCTCAGGATTACTTTCTGATTCCTAGTTCAGCGATAATTGCTCTATATCTGTTGATATCTTTTTTCTTCAAATAATCTAAAAGAGCTTTTCTTTTACCTACTAATTTCACTAGAGATCTTTCTGTGTTGAAATCGTGACGATTAGCTTTCAAGTGCTGAGTTAAGTGGTTGATTCTAAATGTGAATAGAGCAACTTGTCCTTCAGCAGTTCCTGTGTCTTGTGCAGATTTACCGTGCTTCGCGAAAATTTCTGCTTTTTTTTCTGTTGTTAAATACATTCCAATATTATTTAAATGATTATTATGTAACGAGGTGCAAAGATAAGATTATTTTCTGGATTAGAAACTGTAAATCAAAAAATTATCACTTCTCCTCTATCAGATAGTTTTTCACAGCTTCAAAATCAACAGGAAACTCTACAGATTTCTTTTCTCTTTTATTAAAAGCTTCCAATTTTTCAGGAATTTCAATTTGCTCTTTCAGAACATCTTCTACCACTTCAACAAATTTCGCAGGATGAGCAGTTTCCAACAAAACACCAACAAAATCTTCATTTATTTTGTCACTCTGAGCTTGTCGAAGAGCCTGAAGTCCAAGATATGCAACTGCACCGTGTGGGTCAAGCGTATAATTAAAATCTTTTTTTACTTCTTGCATTGCTTTTTTCGTTGCTTCATCAGAAAAAGAATACGATTTAATTTCTTTTTTGAATTCCGAAACATCATTATTGAACAAGCTTTTCATTCTTTCAAAATTACTGGGATTGCCAACATCCATTGCGTTGCTGATGGTTTGTTTCGAAGGTTTTGATTCGTAATTCCCAGTTTCTAAAAACTTCGGGACTACATCATTTTCATTAGTTGAAGCTACAAAATGATGAATTGGCAATCCCATTTTCTTAGCAAAAAGTCCCGCTGTTAAATTTCCAAAATTTCCACTTGGAACCGAGAAAACAATCGGTTTTTTCAATTTTTGCAATTGTGCAAATGCCCAGAAATAATAAAATGATTGAGGAATTAATCTCGCAATATTGATACTATTTGCTGATGTCAAAGTGAATTTCTGATTCAATTCTTCGTCGGACAAAATCTGTTTTGCCAAAGCTTGACAATCGTCAAAAGTACCATGAATTTCCAAAGCTTTGATATTTCCGCCCCAAGTTGTCAATTGTTTTTCTTGCAACGGACTCACTTTTCCTTTTGGATAAAGAATATAAACTTCAATTCCTGGAACTCCGAAAAATCCTGAAGCGACCGCACTTCCCGTATCGCCGGAAGTTGCAGCAATTACTTTCATTGGTTTTCCTTCCGAGAAATAAGACATCATTCTTGCCATAAATCTCGCTCCAACATCTTTGAAAGCCATCGTTGGACCGTGGAATAATTCTAATGAATAAATATTCTCCGAAATTTTTACAGCTGGAATTTCGAAATTCAAAACCTCATCAATGATTTCTTTTAAATTATCATCTGAAATGGATTCGCCAAGAAATTCTTTTGCTACTCGAAATCCGATTTCCTGTAAAGTAAGGTTTGGAAGATTTTCAAAAAATTCTGAATCTAATTGCGGAATATATTCCGGCATAAAAAGTCCACCGTCATCTGCCAAACCTTTTAAAATGGCTGTTTTTATATTAGTTGCTTGTTGTTGTCTTGTTGATATGTATTTCATTTTGTTGATAGTTGTTATTTGTCGGTTGACAGTCTTTCCTCTTTGTTCTTTATTCTTTTATCTTTAAAGAACTCTCGCTCCTTCATCATTGATTTTCGTTACAAAAGCTTCGCTTTCTATATTTTTTTGATTGAGTAATTCTTTGATTTTGAATGAAATTTCTTCCGCTGTTTCTTTCTTTTCGCACAAAGCAAAAACCGACGGACCAGAACCAGAAATCCCGAAACCAATCGCACCGTTATCTAAAGCCAGTTGTTTCATCTCATAAAAATATGGAATCAACATTGCGCGAACCGGCTCTATGATGACATCTTCCATACTTCGGCTAACCAAATCCAAATCGCCAGTACAAAATCCCGCAACCAAACCTGCGACATTTCCCCATTGCTGAACCGCAGATTTGAGACTGATTCTTTCTTTGATGATTTTCCTCGCTTCGCCTGTCAGAACATCTACGTGCGGATGAACGGAAACCACAGACAAATCTTTTGGATAAGGCAGTTTGATTGCGTCTAAAGGTTCATAACTTCTTACCAAAACCAAACCTCCCAAAAGCGCCGGCGCAACATTGTCTGCGTGTGCATTTCCGCAGGCAATTCTCTCGCCTTCCATCGCCAATGGCAACAATTCTTGTTTTGTGTATGGTTTTCCCATCAACTCATTGATTGCAACCAAAGCCGCAACGCTACTCGCTGCGCTAGAACCCATTCCGCTGTTGAGCGGCATTTTTTTATATAATTCGATATCAATTCCTTGATTCGAATTGATTTTTTCCAGAAATAATCTAATGACGTGTGAAACAACATTTTTATTCGGGTCTTTCGGAAGTTTACCGTTATCGCCTTCGATTTTTGTAATGACGATTTGATTGGAATCGTTCTTTTTCAAGATAATTTCATCGCCGGGTTCTTGTATAGCAAAACCGAGAACGTCGTAACCACAAACGACATTAGCAACTGTAGCCGGAGCAAAAACTTTTATAGAATCCATTTTTAATTATTAATTGTTAATGGTAAATTGTTAATTGATTGGTGTTAAAAATTAATCATTGATAATTAATCATTAACAATTATTATTGAGCTGTAACTCTTACTAAATCTGCAAAAACTCCAGCGGCTGTAACTTCTGCACCTGCGCCCGGACCTTTTACAACTAACGGCGTATTTTTGTATCTTGATGTTGTGAACGAAATGATATTATCACTTCCTGACAATCCGAAAAACGGATGATTAGCATCTACAATCTGAACTTCTATGTTGATTTTTCCATCTTCAAGAACACCAATTAATCTCAATTTTCTTCCGGAATTTTCTGCTTCATTTTTGAATGATGAAAAGTAAGGTTCGTGTTTTTCCAGCTCTTCGTAGAAGGCAGGAATTGATTCTGCTTTGAGACAAGCTTCCGGAAGGAAATCTTTGATATTAACATTTGACATTTCCAACGGCAATCCGATTTCTCTTCCAAGAATCAGCATTTTTCGAGAGAAATCCATTCCGTTCAAATCATCTCTCGGGTCTGGTTCTGTATAACCTAATTCCTGAGCAGTTCTTACAACTTCTGCAAAAGTATTATCGCCAACATAATTATTGAAAATGTAAGAAATTGTTCCCGATAAAATTGCTTCGATTTTCAGAATTTCGTCACCGGAAATCCAAAGGTCATTTAAGGTTTTGATAATTGGAAGACCAGCTCCAACGTTAGTCTCATATAAGAAACTCACATTGTTCTTTTTTGCCAATCTTTTGAACTTACTGTATTGTTCGTAAGACGAAGAATTTCCTTTTTTGTTACAAGTTACAATTGAGATATTATTATTGAATAACAATGAATATTCTGCAACAGCATCTTCGCTGGAAGTATTGTCTACAAAAACCAAATTAGGTAAATTTTTACTTGAAATAGAATTTATAAATTCTTTCAAATCTGATTTTTGTAAATTAGTATTAAAGTTATTATTTAAATCAAAATCAGATTCAGGATTATCGAAAATTTTCATTTCCCGACTGTTAGTAATTCCTACAACATTGATTTTAATCTGATGATTTTCTTCGAGATTTCTCTGTTCTCTTTCCAATTGTCGGAACAATTCTTTCCCGATATTTCCTGTTCCCGCAAACATCACATTAAAGGTTTTTACAGGTGAAAGCAACAGCGAATCGTGAACAACATTAAGAGCTTTTGAAAGTTCATTTCTTTCAATCACGGCAGAAATATTGAGCTCAGATGAACCTTGTGCAATCGCAATGATGTTGATTCCGTTTTTGCCCAATGCACTGAAAAATTTACCGCTGATTCCTCTCGTTTTTTTCATATTTTCGCCAACGACAGAAAGAATACTTAACTCATTATCGAACTGCGGTTCATCAATTTTATTGGCATTAATTTCAAAATCAAATTCTTCATAAATTGCTGTTTTGGCTTTTTTCTCATCATCAAAAGAAACCACAAACGAAATACTGTGTTCAGAACTTGCCTGCGTAATGAGGATTACATTGACTTCATATTTCGCCAAAGCATTGAACAATCTTCCACTGAAACCTTTCATCCCAATCATCCCATTTCCAGTAATATTAATGAGGCAGGTTTTCTCGATAGAAACAATTCCTTTGATAAGACCTTTTGAAATTTCAGATTTCTGATGAATCAAAGTTCCTTGACTTTCCGGCTTAAAAGTATTTTTAATGTAAATCGGAATTTGGCTTTCAATAGCAGGAATCATTGTTGGAGGATAAATCACTTTTGCACCGAAATACGACATTTCCATTGCTTCCTGGTAACTCAATTCAGATTGAGAAAATGCATTTTTAACCAATCTTGGATCAGCCGTTAAGAAACCGTCAACATCTGTCCAAATCTGTATTTCGTCAGCTTTTAAACCTGAACCTAAAATTGCGGCGGTGTAATCAGAACCTCCTCTTCCCAAAGTGGTGGTATCATCATTTTTATCTTTTGCGATAAAACCCGTAACAACATAAACTTGATTTTCCAGTTTCCAGTTTTTAAGGTTTTCATTGGTTTTTTTAGAATCGACATTCGCATTTCCGAAATGAGAATCTGTTGCAATCAATTCTCTTGAATCTTGGAAAACTGCAGGGAAATTTTCTGATTGAAGAAAAGCTGAGACAATCTTGCTAGACATCTGTTCTCCGTAAGAAAGCAGTCTATCCTTGATTCTGTCTGATAATTCACCCAGATTTTTAACACTGAATAAAACATCTTCGACCTCATTGAAACTCACTTTCACCATCATCAATAATGGATTTTGAGCCGTCCTTGGCAACAATTCTGAAATAATCTGATAATGTTTTTCTTCTGCAGATTTCAAGATTTCAGAAAAATCGTTCTGTTTCAAAGCTTCTTGCGATGCCGATAAAAGTGCATTCGTGATTCCTGATAAAGCGGAACAAACAACGATTAAAGGTTTGTCTTTATTAAATTCTTTTTCAATGATTGATTTTACATTTCTCAATGCTTCTACACTTCCAACCGAAGTTCCCCCAAATTTTAAAATTTTCATTATTTGATATTCTTATTTTTTTAAACACTTCGACTCCGCTCAGTGTGACAATTCTAAATAATATTAGATTTACTCAAAACAAAAAGCCTTTCTGAATTCAGAAAGGCTTTTGTTAATTATCTATTTTTCACAATATCACAAACACACCTTTCTGCAGCTACGAATTGTAGTTGTTGTAGAAATCGTTGTTGTGGTTGTAAAATTCATTATCGTTTTGTAAATCTGTTACGAAAATATGAAAACATTTCTCATCTGCAAATTTTAAAAGCAATTTTTTAAAATTAATTCAACAAATCATCAAAATTTCTGAATTTGAAAATTTCAACGAAATTATCATTTAAAATTTTTAATACTGAAAATCAATTACTTAAATACTATATTTAAAAATATTTACTACTTTGTATTGCATAATACCATTCTATTTATATATCTTTGCAATGTAAAGTTAGAGAAGCGAGTTCGAAGCTGACTTAAAAAACTCAAGAAAGCAAGAACATTAAACTTTATAATTATTTGAATTTTAACCAAACAATTAATATGAATACCGAGAACACAAAAGCGCAAATGCGTAAAGGAATTCTGGAATTCTGTATTTTGAGTCTTATCCAACAACGCGAAATGTATGTTTCCGACCTGATAGAATCTCTCAAAAAAGGAAAACTGGATGTAGTGGAAGGAACTCTTTATCCTCTCCTTACAAGATTGAAAAACGGCGAATTTCTCGCTTACAGATGGGAAGAATCTACAAGCGGACCGCCAAGAAAGTATTATCAGATTACTGAAAAAGGAAGCCTCTTCCTAGCAGAATTACAAAGCACTTGGCAGGAATTGACAGATTCCGTCAACCAAATCACATCAAACTCTCACTCTCAAAACTAATATTATGAACAAGACATTATCTATAGCACTCGCAGGGTTCTCTTTTATGATAGATGAACACGCTTACATCAAGCTTAGCGATTATCTGAATGCCTTGAGAAATTCTCTAGACGCTCAGGAAGCAGACGAAGTAATGCACGATATTGAAATCCGAATGGTCGAGATTTTCAAAGAAACACTTGGAAAAAGAGAAGTGGTGAATGATTCTGACGTTGAGAAAGTGATTGCTCAGATCGGAACACCTGAACAAATTGACGAACAGGAAGAAGCTTATTTTTCTGAAGGGAAACAAAAACAATCCAAAAGCAGAAGTACGTTTTACAGCAATTCTCAAAAACAGCTGTTTCGTGATCCGGAAAATGCAAAACTGGGAGGCGTTTGCGCAGGCTTAGCATCTTATTTTGGATTGGATATAACGTTGATGAGACTGATTTGGATCGCTATCTTTATTATAGGATTTCCATTAGCACCATTATTTTTGTTTGTTGGATTACTTTATGTGATACTTTGGGTAATTCTTCCCCAAGCACAAACTGCATCTGATTTTTTGAAAATGAAAGGGAAGCCAATGAATTTTGATAACCTAAAGGAAGAATCAGGGAAAATAGTTCAGTTTGCTAATGAATCTACCGAAAAAGTAGGACAAGCGTTCCAATCCCAGAAAGGAAATATTGACAATGTTGGAAATGTCGTTGTAACTATTATCAGAGTATTTTTAGGAATTATCTTTGGTTTGTTGGGCTTATCTTTTTTAATTGGTTCTTTTGCATTTGTTGGAATTAGTTTTGGTTCCGATGCAGTGAATGTTCCCGAAGGAATTGCTTTTTTCTTAGGAAATGACATGCCAAACTTTTGGCTTACCACGATCTTGGTTTTATCGTTCCTGATTCCTGCAATTATATTTACTTTGATCTCTATCAAATTATTTGCACCGAAATCTAAATTAAAATATACAGGATATATCATTGGGGCACTAATATTCCTTTGGTTCGGACTACTGTTCATCGGTGGATTCACAGCTACAAGAATGTTTACAAAATACTCAGGTGAGAACAATGAAACTCAGAATGTAAGCATTAATACAGAATCTGACAGCATCTTATTGGATGTCAAAAAAGTGAATATTCCTGCAGACTTCAAATCTTATTTTGGCGATTATTTCTCAGACGGAAAAGTCATTTACAAGGAAGATTATCCCTACGTAAAAGTAAAACGTCAGGATATTACAAAGCCATATTTGATCATCAAAAAAGAAGCAGAAGGATATAATCAGCCAATACAACTGACTGTTCCTGTTGAAATAATCGGTAATAAAATTCTTGTCCCAAATTATTTCAAATATTCTTACAATGAAAGAATGAGACATTATAACGCAAATTATGAATTGGTTGTTCCAAGACATTTCAAAGTAATAGATGTTTCTGACAAAATTAATTTGGATGACGACAATGATGACGACGACGATAATGATGACAACAGCGGAATCACAGTTGAGAAAAACAAAATCAATATCAACGGAACTACGATCGAGTACAATTCTGACGAGAATGACAGCGTAAAAATCAATGGGAAATATTACTCCAAAGATTCTGCAGATGTAGTTTTGGAAAGAATGAAATTGGATGACCAAGTTAAGAAAAGCATCAAAGACTTGAACATCAATATAAAGGATGGAAAGAAAGAAATTTCTATCAAAACTAAATAAATTGAGAGTGGATTAGTTGAAAAGCGGGCAAAAGTATTAGGACTTCCGCTTTTCTCCTAGTTCTCTTTAACCATCGAATCCCAAAATTTAATATGAAAATTTATACTATATTACTTTTGATATTCTTCACCACTCTATCAAAAGGACAAACGCATCGTTTTGTTTACGAATACAAATTCAAGCCGGATTCTACTGCCAGCAATTATAAAACTGTAAATATGGCTCTGGACATTAATCCTAAAGATGTGAAATTTTATAATTACCTCAACATCAAAAATGATTCTATCAATCGAAATGGTGGACGCAGCTACAGCTGGAACGGGACTCCTGCTTTGAAAAGAAATAGAAACTCTTTTGAGAACACCAATTACGAATACACAGGAAGTTACTTTTCCTACAAATCTATTGATAAAATGGATTGGAAACTAGACAATGAAACCAAAACGTCTGGACAATATACACTTCAAAAAGCAACAACAGATTTTGGAGGCAGACATTGGATCGCTTGGTTTTGTAAAGACATCAACATATCCGAAGGACCTTATAAATTCCAAGGATTACCAGGATTGATTTTTGAGTTGAATGATGACAAAGACAACTTCATCTTCAAATTATCAAAAAGTGAAAAACTTGAAAAAACTTATGACACGTCTTATTTTTTAGAATCTTTCTCTGGCAAAAATGCTTTGGAACTGAGCAAAGCCAATACTCACAAGCAAATGATTCAATTCTATAATGATCCAATGAAAGATATGAGAGAAAAATTTGATTCAGCAGATCCTGGAACCATAAGTGTTGGCGGAAAAATAATTACAAGCAAAGAACAGTTCAAAGAAGCGGAAAGAGTTATTCAAAATTTCATTAAAAAAAACTACAATCCTCTAGATTTGAGCAACGCTGTCATTTACCCGACAATCAATTGATAATTTAATAAAATTTTAACGTTTTAACTACACAATAAACAAAATTATTATTAAATTTGCTAAAGAAACAAACTTCTAATCACAAAAAACCACAAAAATGATTCAACTAGTATTGGAAATCGCAATCAAGATTGTAGATTTCATCAGCAACTTGTTTTGATACGTTAAAGAATACTTAGATATTTCTTAAGAATAAACATATTTTGTAAATTTGTAAAGTATGACCGTTATGGTTATACTTTTTTTTATGAAAAAACTCTTTGCGAAAGCCATTCTAAAAATCATCGGTTGGAAAGTTGTTCTTCAAGGCGATGTCAATAATCTTGACAGATGTATCTTGGTTGTTGCTCCACATACCGACAATAGTGAGTATATCTTAGGTAATCTCGCCTATTGGTCCCTTGGAAAAAAACTAAAAATTATCATTAAGGACGCTCACACAAAAGCTTGGTATGGAGCAATTGTAAAGGGAATTGGTGGAATTGGAATAGATCGTTCTCAGAAAAATGATCTTGTTAATTTTGTTGCTAACGAATTTAAAAAAAATGACTTCAGTCTTGTAATTACTCCAGAAGGAACAAGAAGTTGGGTTCCAAAATGGAGAAAAGGATTTTACAATATGGCTTTGACTGCAAAAGTCCCAATTGTTCTAGCTGGTGGTGATTATAAAAGAAAGACGATTAATTTGGGTTACAAGATTCCTTACGAAAAATTGGAAACTCATACTTTTGAGGAAATAATGCAGGAGATTCAGGATTTTTATATCCAATACGACATTACTCCTAAGCATCCAAAAAACTGGAATCCTCAGATATATTAATTAAAAATTCAAGATTTGGAGTTTAAAGCAAAAACTAAGAATCCAAACTTGAAACACTCAACTTTAAACTTCCAACAAGAATGGACGACGCAAAAAAAATAGAAATCCTTGAGCATCTCAATAATGCAAGCAAAAATACATTAGGAGAAACTCTGACAATCACTTATACCGATGTTTCTGATGAGCATCTCTCAGCAACAATGCCTGTCAACTCCAGAGTTCATCAACCTTATGGGATTATGCATGGTGGCGCAAGTTGTGTTTTGGCTGAGACTTTAGGTTCTTGTCTTTCTCTTATCAACTTGGACACTTCAAAATTTGTTCCTGTTGGGACTAATATCAATAGTAATCACTTGAAAGCGATAAGAGAAGGTATTGTTACAGGAACAGCAAAGTTTATACGAAAAGGTAACACAATGCACGTCTCGCAAATCGAAATTCGTGATGAGAAAGGTCACCTCATCAATCACACAACTATGACGAATAACATTGTTCCTGTCGGGAAAGTTTAATATTTTTGTTAATGCTCATTTTCAAATTACCCGATTCCGATATTTTCTACACTTTAGAAAAATCTCAGGAAAAAAATGTTTCTTTTGTAAGTTTTGACAACAAAACTGTTTTGGATTTTAAAGGTTCAATCCAAGAAATATCCAGAGAGAATATAGAAGGTCAAAACATTTCTCCTAAAAGCAAAAGTCCTCTTATAGAAATAGGAAAAGAGACTCCAGAATCTTATGCCCTGAAAATAGCTCAAGCGAAAGACTTTATAGAACAGAATGAACTAAAAAAACTAGTTCTTTCCAGGAGAAAACTTTTGATGTATCTGGATATTGATTCTGAAAAAAAAATATCGCTAACAAAGAGTTTTCTAAAGTTTTGTGAAAGTTACCCTAATGCTTTTTGTTATTTGTTCGAAAAAAAAGGAGAAATCTGGATGGGCGGTTTTTCGGAAGTTCTGGGAAAATTTGACAAAAAGAATAATTCTTTTGAAACAATGAGCGTTGCAGGAACCGTTCCTGTGGAAGAAAGCTGGACTGATAAAGAGATAGAAGAGCAAAAAGCAGTGACTGACTATATACAATCTATACTGAAAAAGTTCTCTTCGAATCTAAAAACATCTACAACCAAAGACTTAATATCTGGAAATATAAAACATCTAAAAACTGATTTCTCAGCAGAGATAAGTCCAGAAAGTCTTGATAAAATCATCTCAGAGCTTCATCCCACACCAGCTGTTTGTGGCTTCCCAAAAGAACTCTGTGCTCAAGGTATAAAAAGTATAGAACATTTTAATCGTGAGTTTTACGCAGGTTATATCAAAGTTGAAACAGCAGATTTTATATATTACTTTGTGAATCTAAGATGCGCTAGCTTTTTCAAAAATTATGCTTTCTTATTTGTTGGTGGTGGCATTACATTGAAAAGCGATGCGGAAAAAGAGTGGCAGGAAACAGAATTAAAATCTTTAGCAATACAAAATAATCTAATATTTGAATAATCAACACCAAAAAAAATCATTAATTACAATAAAACACTCCAACCAATAAAATTAATATCAATATATTAATTTTAATTGATTAATTTTACAAAAAACTGAGACGTATGAATCAGCTATTAAAATTAATCTTAACAGGAATTTTGATTCTCTGTTTTTTGAAAATGCCTCTCATTTTCTACAGATTTTCTGGATATATTTTATTCTCTGGTTTTGGATGGTTAGCATACGATTCATTTCAAAGAAAAGACCACATAGATGTCAAGATTTTTGTGATTCTTGCATTACTCTACAATCCTTTTATAACATTACCGTTGCCACATTTTTTATGGGTTATCATTAATGTGATAGTGATCATAGGATTGATACTGAATATCCTTTTTGCAGAAGACAATCCTTACGAGGATCAAACAAAAAAAAGATGACTAATAGTTTTAGTCATCTTTTTTTGTTTTTTACAATCCTACTTCTAACTTGAAAGTGGCATTAATTTTCAGTTTCATAATATCATCAACACCTTCTTCACGACCTTGAACTTTTAAAATAATAGAGTTTTGATTAGTTTTAAAATAGTTTAACAACTGTAAATCAGCGACCGGAGTAAAACTAATAGAAGAACTATTTGTGTTATTTGTAGATTCTGCCATAACAACCTCATCCAAATTAGGTGCTTTGATAAGTATTTTAGCATTTTTAATAACACTTAATGCCGTACTATCTTCAGAACTAACATAATCTATACTTAATAGACTTAGTTTAGCAGACTTTAGATTATTAATTGACAAGGAAGGATACTCTTCTTTTATATCTGTATCAAAATTAATATTCAGCGGAATTTCTGGTATTGTAACCTCATTTATAGTATCGGCAATTACCAACGGAACTGTTATGTCTGTTGTAGTAGGAACTGAGAAAGGAATTGGTATAGAGATATTTTCAACTATATCATCTACTTTACTACAGTTGTAAACAACACTTCCAGCCACTATAAGCATGGACATTAAAAATATACTTGCGGTTATTTTTCTCATAATTTCATTTTATAAACGTAAAAAACACGCCGGTATTGTTAATGATTAATGTTTTGAACATCTTTTGCAGAATGTTTGTATCTAAAAACAATAGCAAATAAAACCCCAATTACTAAGGCATAAATAGCGAATATATACCAACTAATTTCCCAGCCTTTCAATTGTTCAATAATATCCGTCTTAGAAAAGACAAAATGATTCACAACCTCACCAGCAACTAGCATCCCTAAAGTAGCACCAAACCCATTGGTCATCATCATAAAAACACCTTGTGCACTAGATCTAATCTCAGGAGATGTTTCTTTATCTACAAACAATGAACCTGAAACATTGAAAAAATCAAATGCAACACCATAAACAATCATTGATAATACAAACATCCAAACATTAGATCCTGGATCTCCTAATCCAAAAAGACCAAATCTCAGAAACCAAGCAAACATAGACATCAACATCACTTTTTTGATTCCGAATTTTTTTAAGAAAAATGGAATTAGCAGAATACAAAGTGTCTCTGAAACTTGTGACAAAGAGATTAATGCATTAGCATTATTTGCTCCCCAGCTATTTGCATAATTGGGAACATCCTTAAAACTGGTGATAAAAGGATTAGCATAACCATTTGTTATCTGTAGAGACACTCCCAGGAACATAGAGAAAATGAAGAAAATAGCCATTTTCCTTTCCTTGAACAATGCAAAAGCTTTGAGTCCAAGAGCATCAGAAAGCGATTTTTTTTCTTTATTATTACTAATGGAAACATTAGGTAGTGTAAAAGAATAAAGAAATAAAAGCAATCCTAAAATTGCAGAAACAAAAAATTGGTTATAATTATTCTGGAAACTTAAAAAATTTTTATCTCCCGAAAAGCTAATAGAAAACTGCCCATCTAAAGTTCCTGCAAAATTTACAAACAACATTGCAAAGATAAAACCAACGGTCCCTAGAGTTCTAATTGGAGGAAAAGCCTTAATAGTATCAAAACCATTACTTACCAATATTCCATAAGCAGAAGAATTGGAAAGAGCAATAGTTGGCATATAGAATGCCACACTTACCGAGTATAAAGAGAATAATGTAGAAAAATCAACATTAGAGCCAGAAGTCATTCCATAATAGCCAGCAGCAGCAAGAAAAACGGCAGCAACTAAATGGCATATACCTAATAATTTTTGAGCAGGAACCCATCTGTCTGCAATAATTCCCATTATTGCTGGCATAAAAATAGAAACAATCCCCTGCATAGCATAAAAAAGTCCAATTTTTGAACCAAGTCCTACTGCACCGAGATAATTCCCCATCGATGTCAAATAGGCTCCCCAAACTGCAAACTGCAAGAAATTAAGTATAATTAATCGTAATTTTAAATTCATATCTTAAAATGATAATATATAATATATTTATTCTATTTTTTTATTTCTTCTTTTGATTTCCTCTTGTAATCTAAGAGCTGTGTCGTAATCTTCTTCTTTTACAGCATCATTCAACAATAGATTTAATTCTTCCAAAGAGATTCCTGACAAATCATTGAAGTCTGAAATTTCATCAGAGCCTAAATCTTCATCTCCTACTTTTGGAGTTTCATCAAGTTCTAATAATATCCCCGCTTCATTCAAAACTTCAGAAGTAGTAAAAATAGGTGCATCAAAACGAACAGCCATTGCAACAGCATCAGAAGTTCTTGCATCCAGAATCAATTCCTCGTCAGTTAATGGATTTTTGAAATTGATGTTTGAAAAGAAAACGCCATCTTTGATCTGATAGATAATAACCGATTCTAAATTAAAACCAGTATTCTTAACAAATTTTGTAAATAAATCGTGAGTCAAAGGACGAGGTGGATTAATGTCTTTTTCTAATCCTAAAGAAATGGATTGTGCTTCAAAATTCCCAATAACAACAGGCAGTTTGACCGATGTTTCTTCATGTTCCAACAACAGCGCGTAAGCTCCTGATTGGGTTTGGCTGTAGGAGATTCCTCTGATGATTAATTTTTTATAATCCATTCAGCAAATATAAAATTTTTTGTTAATTCCTATTTAACATTTGAAGATTATTACATAGTTTCCGTTGGAAAATCATAATCACTTTATTTTGCTTTCTATTTATCTCTGATTTTACTATCATATCAGAAAAAAAACCTGAGCAAAAACTCAGGTTCTTAATATATTTCGAAAAGTTGATTAAGCTTTCAATGCTTTGATTTTCTCCGTTAATGCAGGAATAATCTGGAACGCATCTCCTACTACTCCATAATCCGCAGATTTGAAGAAAGGCGCTTCCGGGTCATTATTGATAACAACAATTGTCTTAGAACTGTTAACTCCCGCCAAATGCTGAATCGCACCAGAAATACCAACCGCTACATATAAATTTGGAGAAATTGCTTTTCCTGTTTGTCCAACGTGCTCGTTGTGTCCTCTCCAACCGATATCAGAAACTGGTTTTGAACAAGCTGTTGCAGCTCCAAGAACATTAGCCAAATCCTCAATCATTCCCCAATTTTCAGGGCCTTTAAGACCTCTACCTGCAGAAACTACGATTTCCGCTTCTTTCAAGTCTAATTTACCAGAAGACTGTTCGTGATTAATCACTTTTGTATCTTCATTTGCAATGCTCAATTCTTTAACCTCTTCAGAACCAGAAGCTGCATTTTCTTTAACACCAAAAGCATTTTGAGAAACGGTTACAATAACGCCAGCTGCATCAGCTTTTGCGTGCATAAAACCTTTTCCTGAGAAAGCTCTTCTTTTCACTTGGAAAGGTGAAGTACTTTCAGGAACATCAATCGCATTAGTAATCAAAGAATAATTTTTCTGAATCGCTAACATTGGTGCAATAGAAGAAGCGTCTGTCGTGTGAGGAAAAACAATAATATTTCCGTCAGCAATCTGACCAACTGCTTCTGCATAAGCCTTAGAACTGAAATTCTTAAGACCTGCATCTTTTACATTAACTACTTTATCTGCTCCATATTTGTAAAGCAAATCTGAAGAATCTGTCGGATTGATAGAAATTGCAGTCACTGAATCTCCAGTTTTTCCTGCAATAGCTTTTGCATAAGAAACCGCTTCAAATGCTGCTTTTTTGTAAACTCCGTTTATATTTTCTGCGTATACGAATACTGCCATTTTGTTTGATTTAAAAGATTAATAATTAAATAACTTTCGCTTCTTCGTGAAGTAATCTTACCAACTCATCCAGGTTATCAGCAGAAACCAACTTCACAGCTGCTCTTGGCGCAACACTGTCAAAAGAAACTGCTTCCACTTTCACTTCAGAATTTGAAGGTTCCACAACATTAAGAGCTTTAGTTCTTGCAGACATAATTCCTCTCATATTCGGGATAATCAAATCTTTTTCGTCAACCAAACCTTTTTGTCCTGCAACAACAGCCGGTAATTTCACAGAAATAGTTTCTTTTCCACCTTCGATTTCTCTAACTGCAGTTGCTTCTGAACCATTAACTTCTAATCCAACACTCGCATTAACAAAAGCGTAATTCAATAATTGGGCAACCATTCCAGGAACTGCTCCACCGTTATAGTCAATCGATTCTTTTCCTGTAAGAATTAGGTCATAACCTCCGTCTTGAGCTACTTTTGCAATTTCTTTTGCAACAGAGAAACTGTCTTTAGCTTCTGCATTAACTCTCACTGCATCATTCGCTCCGATTGCCAAAGCTTTTCTGATAACAGCTTCTGTTCCTGCATCTCCAACGTTCACAACCGTTACAGTTGCACCTTGAGATTCTTGTAATTTTATAGCTTTTGTTAAAGCAAACTCATCTAATGGATTAATCACCCATTGTATTCCGTTTTTGTCAAAAGCAGATTTATCTGCTGTAAAATTAATTTTACTTGTAGTGTCCGGAACGCTACTGATACAAACTAATATTTTCATCTGTTAAATATATTTTTAATTAATTATCAATAAGAATCAATCTTAACGATAACATTTGATGTTACTAACTGTGGCTAATATATATAAAAAATACTATGCATGCATAATTTATTGTTATTTATTAAATAGTTTTCTGAAATGCTTTATTAATAGGGTATTTAGAATTTTTACAAATAATTTTGTCCGTTTTAAAGCGATTTAGCAGATTCAACTCTTTACAAATATTGAGGTTAAATTATCGAATTTTCAAAAAACTAATAATTTTTATTTCTTTACCTGACTCGCTCGGAACTCAATTTTACTTGGCAAAACACGAGGATTCATATTCAGCATATCGAGGACAAGATTTCCCATATCTTCCGGCTGGATTTTCCATTCGTCTTTTTCAGAAGGAACATTTCCGTTGAAATAAGTGGCAACGGAACCTGGCATTATGGTTGAAACTTTGATATTGTATTTTCTAAGGTCAATCATCGCAGCTTGTGTGAAGCCGACAACGCCAAACTTCGAAGCATTATATCCAGCTCCATTTTCAAAGAAATTAGTTCCTGCAAGACTTGCAATTGTAATGTAATAGCCTTCTGATTTTTTCAATTCCTCAACAGAAGCCTTCAAAGTGTAGAAAGCACCTGTCAAATTGGTTTCTTGCATTGCGTTCCAATCTTCGATTGACAATTCATCAACCGGTTTGAAGATTCCTAAACCCGCATTCGCAATCACAACATCCACTCTTCCGAATCTTTCAACAATTTTCGAAATTGCATTTTCTTCATCTTCGAAATTTCTAACATCTGAACTCACTCCAAAAACACTTTCTGAAATGGTTTTAAGTTCAGAAACAGCTTTATCAACATCTTGTTGTTTTCTTCCACTAATAGCCACTTTGTGACCATTTTTCAACAGAACTTCTGCGATTCCGAAACCTATTCCTTTGGTTCCACCTGTGATATATACAACTTTTGACATAATTTTTAAAAATTTATTTGAACCACTTAGTCACATAGTTTTTTGTTTAAGATTAAATAGAAAACTGCTTTAAACTATTATTTAATATTTTTGAATTAAAATTGATTTTCTATGTGACTATGTGGTTTAGTTTATGATTAATTTTAATAAAAAAGACAGCCTTAACTGTCTTCAATTTTTTATCCTTTTGCGTAAAACTCAAAGAAGTAAGGAATACTTTCTATTCCTTTATAATAGTTATACAATCCGTAATGTTCATTAGGTGAATGAATAGCATCTGAATCCAATCCAAATCCCATAAGAACGGATTTAGCACCAAGAACTTTTTCAAACAAAGAGGTAATTGGAATACTTCCTCCACTTCTGTAAGGCAAAACTTCTTTTCCGAAAGCTTTTTCCATTGCTTTTTTAGCAGCCAAAAACTCTTTGGTATTACTTTCCAAAACGTAAGGCATTCCTCCGTGATGTGGCGTCACTTTTATTTTAACACTTTTTGGTGCAATCTTTTCAAAATGTTTCGTGAACTTTTCAGTGATTTCTTCAGGCGTTTGATTCGGAACCAATCTCATTGAGATTTTAGCAAAAGCTTTTGACGCAATCACAGTTTTTGCACCTTCTCCAGTATAACCTCCCCAAATTCCGTTAACATCAAGAGTTGGACGAATCGAAGCTCTTTCCAAAGTTGTGCAGCCTTCTTCTCCTTGAATATCATTAAGATTAATTGATTTCTTATAAGCATCCGGATCGTCTTTCAGTTTGTTCATTTCTTTTCTGTCTTCATCGGAAACAATCAGAACATTGTCATAAAAACCGTCGATGGTGATATGTCCTTTATCATCAATCAAATCGCCAATCATTTTTGACAGAACATTAATTGGATTCGGAACTGCTCCTCCATAAAGCCCAGAATGTAAATCACGATTTGGACCTTCAACCTCAACTTCTACATAACTCAAACCTCTCAAACCTGTTGTAACCGTTGGCTGTTCATTAGAATAAATATGAGTATCAGAAATTAAAATAACATCGCAACTCAGTTTTTCTTTATGGTCTTCTAGGAAATCTGCCAAACTTGCAGAACCCACTTCTTCTTCACCTTCAATCAAAAACTTAACATTACAAGGAAGTGAATCTGTTTTCATCATTGCCTCGAAAGCTTTGACGTGCATAAAGAATTGTCCTTTATCATCCGCAGAACCTCTTGCGAAAATTGCGCCATCTGGATGAAGTTCAGTCGTTTTTACAACTGGCTCAAACGGGTCACTTGTCCATAATTCCAATGGGTCAGCTGGCTGAACGTCATAATGACCGTAAACTAAAACCGTTGGCAAATTAGCATCAATTATTTTTTCTCCAAAAACAATTGGATAACCTTTGGTTTCAAGCGTTTCTACATTGTCTGCTCCAGCAACTTTTAGGTGTCTTGCCACTTCATCTGCGCATTTCAGGACTTCGGATTTGTAAGCTGGGTCTGCGCTAATGGAAGCGATTCTAAGGATATCGAAAAGTTCATCTAAGAAACGTTGTTTATTTTCTTGGATGTATTGTTGTGTATTACTCATTTTTATTATAAATGATGATTGATAAATGATTTGAAACTTTGTCAAGGATCTGAAACTTTGACAAAGTTGGTTCGTAAAAATAAAAAATGTCCTGCAAACGCAAGACATTTTTTGTTATAATATTTTTATAAAATTCTTAGTGATGTTCAGCCGGAGCTTCTGTTGTTGCTGGTTTTGCTTCCGGTGTTGCCACTTTTGCAGAATCTGCTACAACGCGAGAAACAGTTTTTGTAGAATCTGCTGTTGCTTTATAAGTCCCGTGAGGTGCATTTGGGTCATCGTATCTTACAACGTCATCAGTTTTTACAATACGTCCTTTGTTCCCACCAGCAGGAAGGTCACAAGATACAACTAAGATAGCAGAAGCCAACAATATAACAGATTTTTTCATTTTTTATTATTTAACGTGTCAAAAGTAGTGAAATTGAGATTTTCTGCAAAATTATTTTCTGTAAAATGTACGACGTAAAAAGTAAAATGTAATCTATCTAATTAATTTTTCTTCTTTTCTTTACAAATCTCTAATGGAAGAGGAAATGTTTCTACTTTGCGAAGCGCGCCCCGACTTGAGCGGAAATCCTTTTTACGTAACGCAGTGGAGTGAAAAGATTGGGAGCGGAAGGCGGATAAAGGCGCCCAAATAATTTGAATTATCATAAAAAAACCTGACTCAAAATGAATCAGGCTTTGTTGTTTTATTTTTTTCTTTCGAGAACTTCGTCTACCATTCCGAACTCTTTGGCTTCGGTGGATGTCATCCAGTAATCTCTGTCAGAGGCTTTTTCTACCCACTCGTAAGTTTGTCCTGAATGGTTTGAAATGATGTCATACAATTCTTTTTTCAATTTCAACATCTCTCTCAAATTGATTTCCATATCAGAAGCTACACCTTGTGCGCCGCCAGAAGGCTGGTGAATCATCACTCGAGAATGCTTCAACGCAGAACGTTTTCCCTTCTCACCTGCAACCAAAAGCACAGCTCCCATAGAAGCAGCGATTCCTGTACAAATCGTAGCAACATCAGGCTTAATGATTTGCATTGTGTCATAGATTCCCAATCCTGCATAAACACTTCCTCCAGGAGAGTTGATATAAATTTGAATATCCTTCGCTGAATCGGAACTTTCTAAGAATAACAATTGCGCGGTTACAATATTTGCCACTTGATCATCGATTCCCGTTCCTAGGAATATGATTCTATCCATCATTAATCTTGAAAAGACGTCCATCTGTGCAACGTTCATTCTACGCTCCTCCATAATGTATGGCGTAAGATTGGTTGGGTTGAACATTCCCATATATTGGTCTGTAGCAAGACCGTTGTTTCCCATATGCTTAACTGAGAAATCTCTGAATTCTTTTTTAATGTCCATATTATATTTGGTTATTTTTAAATCTGTATTGAGTTTGCAATTTTTATTCCTTTGCCAAAGTAAGTCATTCTGTCATAAAATACGAAATAATTCGCTGTCTAATTTATTTTTAAGTTGCGTTAATAAAATAATCTGCTGGTAAATAGTTGTATTATCTTTTTCCTCACTTAGAGAATTTTTAAAATCATTAATTAATTTGACAATATACTCTCTCTTATGTCTTAAAACGATATCCGAAACCATTTTGGGTAAAACTTCTTCCTCTGAACTGAAATAGATATTAAACTTGTTCCAATTGCTGGTTTGATAATTATCAATCAAAGCGTTTGCTAATTTGCCGGACATCTCTTCATCCATAAAATTAAAGAAAAATTGACCAGAACGGATTTCATTTTGCAAGATTCCTTCCTTAACTTCAGAAACAATTTTTTTATGAATATCCAATTGGATTTCGCAATCGTCTTCTTCCAAATGATTCAGAATTTCTTCAATAACTGTGATTTTATAATCATTTCCTTCAATATCTTTTCTTTCTAAAACTACATCGCCATATTTGAGCATCAAATCCACCAACTTCTCTTCCAATAATAAAAGTGGATTGACAGATGTAAAAGCTTCCTGAACAATCTCTAGTTTTTGAGGTGCTTTTTTTTCTTCAAACTTTGGTTTTGATTCCTGCTGTTGCGTTACATTGGTTTGAATTTGAAGTTCATTAAATAAACTTTGTTCACTTAATCCAAATTTGTTGGAAACCTCTTTCAGATAAACTTCTCGCTTCAAAGCATTCTGAACAAATGAAACCGATTTTACAATATCACGAATAGATTCAGCTTTTCTAATCGGGTCATCTCCTGCATCACGAAGAAGAATCTCTGCTTTGAAATCAATAAAATCTTTGGCTTCTTTCTCAATGAAATTTTCAACGTATTCCTGTGGATGTTTTCTAGCAAAAGAATCGGGGTCGTCACCATCTGGAAACAATAAAACACGAATGTTCATTCCTTCCGCTAACAACATATCAATGCTTCGGAAACTCGCTTTAATTCCGGCTTTGTCACCATCAAAAAGAATCGTTACATTTTCCGTTAATCTTTTGATGAGTTTGATTTGTTCCGTTGTCAAAGATGTTCCGGAACTTGCTACAACATTCTCAATTCCTGACTGGTGAAGCGAAACAACATCCATATAACCTTCAACCAAAAGACAAAGATTCTTTCTGGAAATGGATTGTTTACTTTGATTCAGACCATAAAGAACATTGGATTTATGATAAATCTCGGTTTCAGGAGAATTGAGGTACTTTGCCGTTTTGAGATTATTCTTGAGAATCCTCGCACCAAAACCAAGAACTCGACCCGAAAAACTATGAATCGGGAAAACAACTCTATCACGGAATCTGTCAATCCCCGAAGGTGTATTTTCCGGAAAAATAGAAAGTCCGGATTTCTCTAGAATTTCTTTGGAATAAGATTTTCCTAGAGCAAACTCAGTAAAGGCACTTTTCTTTTCCGGCGAATAACCGAGTTGAAATTTCTTAATGATATCGTCTCTAAGTTCTCTTTCCTTGAAATAAGAAAAACCGATCATTTTCCCTTCTTCCGAATTCCAGAGTTGATCTTGAAAATAATCATTGGCAACCTCGTGGATCTTGTAAAGTAAATCTTTTTCGGTTTGTGACTGTTTTTCTTCTTCGGAATATTCTCGGATGTTTTCTTCAATCTCGATTCCGTACTTTTTTGCAGCGTGACGAAGAGCTTCGGGATAAGTGAAATTTTCAATCTCCATCAAGAAAGAAATAGCCGTTCCTCCCTTCCCTGACGAGAAATCTTTCCATATCTGTTTGCTTGGAGAAACAACAAAACTTGGCGATTTCTCCTCGTGAAAAGGACTCAAACCTTTGAAGTTGGAGCCAGCTCTTTTCAGTTGAACATATTCGCCAACAATCTCCTCTACGCGGATGGTAGAAAAAATCTTATCTATGGTTTCTTTGGTAATCAATTATGGTTCTTTTGATTTGGAAAAATGAAGTGGTAAAGTTAATAATTATCCTTAATAACCTTCAACAATTCAATTCTCAAAAGCTTATTTTTGCAAAAAAATTAAAAGATGCAATTCACAATTCATCAACTTGAGGAATGGAAAGATATTGTTAATCAAATTATTCCAAATCTCGATCATAATATTTTGTTATTAAAGGGAAATCTTGGCGCGGGAAAAACAACGTTCACACAATTCTTAATGAAGGAATTGGGTACAAAGGATGAGATTTCCTCCCCAACCTACTCTATTGTAAATGAATATGACACGCCAAAAGGAAAAGTTTACCACTTCGATTTATACCGATTAAAATCCGTGGAAGAAGCTTACGATTTTGGGATCGAGGAATATTTAGATCATGCTTTTCTTTCGATCATCGAATGGCCAGAAATCTATATGGACGAACTTGAGGGCTATGGCTTCCACGAGATGACCATTAATAATACAGAATCTGGGAGAGAAATAGAATTTCAATAAAGTTTAATATAAATTATTTTATCTTTGTTCTATATAATTGATTAATGTTTTGATTTTATGAGCAGCACATCAACCATTTTTACACCTTTTTCTGAGCAAGAATTGATTCCGAAAGAAGAGAAACTGGATGTCGTAAAAAAACAAGGAAAAGCTTTTAGCATTGGCGTTCCAAAAGAAACTTGCCTTAATGAGAAAAGAACTTGTCTTATTCCCGACGCTGTTCAAATATTGGTTAATAATGGTCACAAAGTCATCATAGAAAGCGGTGCAGGATTAGGTTCTCACTTTTCGGATATACTTTATTCCGAAGCTGGCGCAGAAATCACAAACGATCCAAAAGTAGCTTTTTCTCAAGACCTTATCCTTAAAATCAATCCACCGACAGAGGAAGAAATTGAATACTTAAGACCAATGAGTTATCTGATTTCGGCGCTTCAAATCAACCTTAGAGATAAAGATTATTTTACAAAATTGGCTTGTAAAAAAGTCAACGCTATTGCTTTCGAATTCATCATGGATGAGTACAAGCAATTATCATTAGTTCGGCTAATTGGCGAAATTGCAGGCAGTGTTTCTATCCTTTATGCATCGGAACTTTTGGCAATGTCAAACGGATTGATGCTTGGTGGAATCACAGGTGTTCGTCCTACAGAAGTTGTTATTCTAGGCGCAGGAATCGTTGGCGAATTTGCAACTAAAGCAGCGATTGGATTGGGAGCAAGCGTAAAAGTTTTTGATAATTCGTTATCAAAACTCAGAAGGCTTCATACTTTGGTAGACAGCCGCGTTCCTACCTCGATCATAGATCCGAAAGAATTGACTAAATCTCTTAGACGTGCCGATGTGGTTATTGGTGCTCTACCAAGACTTAATCTACCACCAATCGTTACCGAAGATATGGTGATGAAAATGAAAAAAGGCAGCGTCATTATAGATATCACCATTGATAACGGAAAAGTTATCGAAACTTCGGAACTTACAACAACAGAAAGTCCTTTTGTTGTAAAACACGGTGTTATCCACTGTGGACTTCCTAATTTAACGTCTAAAATGCCGAGAACTACAACAAAAGCGGTGAGTAATTTCTTTCTAAGTTATCTTCTTGGTTACGATGAAGAAGGCGGTTTCGAAAATATGCTGGTTCATAAAAACGAAATCAAACAATCGCTTTACATGTACAAAGGAAGACATACAAAACAATTGATTTGCAACAAGTTCGACC
Organism: Epilithonimonas hispanica; assembly: GCF_003385395.1. Taxonomy (GTDB): domain Bacteria; phylum Bacteroidota; class Bacteroidia; order Flavobacteriales; family Weeksellaceae; genus Epilithonimonas; species Epilithonimonas hispanica. The sequence continues at coordinate 44,463 of NZ_QNUG01000013.1, forward strand.
TTCCTTATCACGACATTAATCTTCTGATTTTTTAAAATCAAACCATGCTTAAAAAACTTAAATTCTATACCATCGGCTTGATTCCGGGACTATTAATCGTTTTCTTTGTCCTCAATCAAAAAGGTGCAAGTTGTTCTTATTTCCCTAATGACAGGGTAATTGCAGAAACTTTGACCAAAGATTTTTCTTACTCAGAAAATTTTAAAAAAGAAATGGAAACCAGCAAAATCTCCGAACAGTTTCTAAAAGACAGCATTATCTCAAAAGGTGAAATCGATTTCGACAGAAGCAAAGCTCAAGCAGAACCTTGTCCGCAATATCTGTTGATTTATCCAAAAAAGAATCCGAGGATGGAAATTAATTATTCTAAATGCAAGGAAAAAGCAGAATTTACTTCCTTAAAAAAATTGAAATAATTATCTCAAAAATTCAGAATTAATTTCTATCTTCGCTTTGTGAAAACAGCAAACAGAACATATTATTACGCAATTTTACCCCTTCAAGAGGATTAGGATTCGTATATAGAAATATCAAAACCTCGTCCTAAAGACGGGGTTTTTTCGTTAAAAAAATTGAAAATAAAATGAAGATAAGTATTGTTGGTACCGGATTAATTGGAGGTTCTATCGCATTGAAATTGAAAGAGAAAAATTTCACCAATTTGGTTTACGGAATAGACCAAAACGAAGAAAACCTAAACAAAGCTCTCGAACTTAATATCATTGATGAAAAAGCAGATTTTGAATCTGGAATTAAGAACTCTGATTTGGTAATCATTTCTGTTCCGGTAGATTCGGCAAAGAAAATATTGCCTGATGTTTTGGATTTGATTAATGAAAATCAAACCGTAATGGACGTTGGTTCTACAAAATCTGGCATTGTAAACTCAATCAAAAATCATCCGAATAGAAAACGATTTGTAGCTTTTCACCCCATGTGGGGAACGGAAAATTCTGGTCCAAAAGCTGCAACTAAAGACAGTTTTACAGCAAAAGCAGCGGTGATTTGCAACAAAGAAGAATCGGATGAAAATGCTTTGGAAATTGTAGAACAAGTCATCAATACTTTGGAGATGCATCCCATTTATATGAATGCCGATGCACACGATGTTCACACAGCTTACATTTCGCACATTTCGCATATTACTTCATACGCCTTAGCTAACACAGTTTTGGAAAAAGAACGTGAAGAAGACACTATTTTCCAACTGGCGAGTTCCGGTTTTTCGAGTACTGTTCGTTTGGCAAAATCTCATCCAGAAATGTGGGTTCCTATTTTCCGTCAAAACAAAGAAAACGTTTTAGATGTTCTTAATGAGCATATTTCGCAGCTTAGAAAATTCAAATCTGCTTTGGAGAAAGAGAATTTTGATTATTTGGAAGAGTTGATTGTAAATGCTAATAAGATTAGGGGGATTTTGGATAAGTAGTTTTTTTGTCATTCCGTATAGTCGAGATTCTTACGGAATGACAAAATTGGATCTTATGACTAATCTTAATTTTATACTGAATCTGCAGCCCGGCTTGAGCGGAGCTCTTTTTCTGACATTGCGATTGTCCGAAAGTTCAACAGATTGCTTCACTTGGTTCGCAATGACAGAAAAAAGCGGGAGCGGAAGACGGATTAAGCTGCCCAAATAATCCTATTTATCAAACTGATTCGGATGTTGTTTCTTGATTTCATCAACAGTTCCAAGAACTTTTTCTTTTAACGAATCCTGATATTTTTGCAATTTTTCTGAAACTTCGGAATCGGAAGTCCCAACGATTTTTGCAGCGAGAATCCCAGCATTTGTAGCGCCATTAAGAGCCACAGTTGCAACAGGAATCCCAGACGGCATCTGAAGAATCGACAAAACCGAATCCCAACCGTCGATAGAATTGCTGGACAAAATTGGGACACCAATCACAGGCAAAGTTGTACAACTGGCAACCATTCCCGGAAGATGCGCAGCGCCTCCTGCTCCTGCAACAATAACTTTCAAGCCTCTTTCTTTTGCCGACTTTGCATAATCGAACATACGTTCTGGTGTTCTGTGTGCAGAAACGACTGTTAACTCGTAAGGGATTTCCAAAGTTTTTAGAAAATCTGCAGCTTGTTGCATGATTGGCAAATCGCTTTGACTGCCCATTATTATTCCGACCATTTCAATTTTATTAGATGCTCAAAGATAAAGATTAATCAATAAAATACCAGTTTTTTGGAATATCTTTGCTTCTTAATTTTCGAGATTTGAATTCCAAAACCATTGTCGCTATTCTGATTGTTGCCCTAGTTTGGGGCACAACTTTTCTTGGTATAAAAATCGGTGTGGAAACTGTCCCGCCCTGGTTTGTTGCTGGTCTTCGTCAATTTTTAGCCTCATTGATTCTTTTACCATTTTTAATATTCACCAAAAATCTAAAATGGATTGGTTGGAGAAATTTTAGAACACAGTTGACCTTATCATCATTGCTTTTGATTGGTGCCAATGGTTTAACAACGGTGGCCGAGAAAAATTTAACGAGTAGTTTAGCTTCTTTAATCAGTGCGCTTTCGCCGGTTTTTATCTTTATTGGAAGTATAAGTATTGGAATGGAAAAGTTTACGATTAAGACTTTAATTGGTCTATTAATGGGTTTTTCTGGTGTTGTATTTATTTTTTGGGACGGACTGAGTGAGCTTTCTAATCCTGATTATAGAAATGGATTGATTGTGATGGTTTTAGCTCTTCTCTGCTGGGCGACTGGAACAATTTATACTAAAAAAATGCACATTCAAAATAACAATCTTTTTTTGAATCTTTTCTATCAATTTGCCTGGGCAGGCATAATTCAGTTGATTTTCGCTTTTTCTTTTTCAGATAAAATCGAATTTGAAACTTGGTCTGTAAAAAGTATTTCAGCAATTATTTATTTGGCAGTTTTCGGTTCTGTTTTGGCTTTTTTTGCTTACAATTATTTATTGAAAACATTGCTCCCAACACAGGTTTCGATGCTATCTTACGTTAATACAATTATTAGTATTTTCTTGAGCTGGTTGATTCTTGGCGAATCGATTTCTGAGAAATTCATTGTTGCTACAACTTTAATTATCAGCGGCGTTTTTATAATTAATTATAGACATGGAATGTTAAAATTCAAATCAAAACTAAATAAATAATTTAGGTATCAAATAATTTTTTATATTTAAAAATCAATAAACACATTAATTAATTTTCAAAAAAATGAAAAAAATTCTGATTTTAGCTTCTACAGCTACTCTATTGTTTGCAACGTCTTGCAAGAAAAGTGAAACTTTTGTAACAACCGATGGTAACGACACTTTAAGTGTTGTCGAAACTACAGAAACAACCACTCTAACCAATGACGAAGCAAAAGCAAAAGTAGATAAAGCACAAGCAGATTTGGATGCGGCTATCAAAAATGGCGACAAGAAAGCCGAAGCTGCAGCAAGACAAGCTCTAACCGATGCTAATATGGCTTGGGAAAATACAAAAGCAGCAGTTGATAATGCTGCACAAGACGTAAAAGATGGGGTGGATAATACAGTAGACAAAGCGAAAGCAGCCACCGAAAATGCGAAGCAGGATATGAAAGAAACTGCACAAGACACCAAAAACGCGATGGATAAAGCAGCGCAAGACACAAAAGAGGCAACTAAAAAAGCTGCACAGGACACAAAAGATGCTTACAATAACACTTTGGACAAATTAAAAGCAAAATAAGTTAAAACAAAAAACGGTCAGAAATTTCTGACCGTTTTTATTATTCTGCGATAACGTTCACCAAAGATTTTATATTAATCAATTTCTGCATCAATTCTTCTCTAGAATTTGCTAATACATTGATGTGTCCCATTTTCCGACCGGGTTTGGTTTCGGTTTTTCCATAAAGATGAACGTAGGTTTTTGGGAGTTTCAGAACCTCTTCTAAACCTTGATATTTGACTTTTCCTGAGTGATTTTCTTCACCAACAAGATTCAGCATCCCAGAAAACCCGAAAGCATCGGTATCCGCTAAAGGTGAGTTTGTTACAACTCTATAAAACTGCTCGAACTGAGAATTGGCGTTGCCTTCCTGAGATTGATGACCTGAATTATGAAGTCTCGGCGCAGTTTCATTGACCCAAACTTTTCCGTTTTTATCCAGAAATAATTCGATAGCGAAAAGTCCTGCAGAATCTGCACTTTTAATAAATTGTTTCGCAATCACATCAATTTGTTTCTGAGTTTCATCAGAAATGTCAGCCGGACAAATATTAAAATCTAGGAGATTCAGTTTTGGGTCGGCAACCATTTCTGTTACGGGAAAAGTTTTGATTTCTCCGCTTTCGTTTTTAGCAACAATTACGGATAATTCTTTATCAATATCCACCAAATTTTCCAAAACAGATTCCTGAGTCCAAAGATTTCTCCAGTCATCATTGGAACGCAATAATTGAACGCCTTTTCCGTCGTATCCGCCCGTATTCAGCTTTTGAACAAATGGGATTTGGATTTTGATTTCGTCCTCGCTTCCATCCATAATTTCAAACTCGGGAGACGGAAGTCTATTTTCCTCGTAGAATTGTTTCTGAAGAATCTTCTGTTGAATGATTTTAATAATTTTAGAATTCGGAACTACTTTTACGCCTTGATTTTCGAGTTCTTCAAGTGCATTTGCATTCACGTGTTCAATCTCAATCGTTACAACATCTTTGTCTCTTCCAAATTCCAAAACAGTGTCATAATCATTGAAATCTCCTCTTGTGAAATGTGAAATATTCGCACAAGAACATTCTGGATTTGGGTCCAGAACATAGAATTCATCATCATATTTCAATGCCTCCTGAATGAACATTCGACCGAGTTGTCCACCTCCTAAAATTCCGATTTTCATCTTAATACTTATTTTTTAATTTGTTAGATGGAACGCTAAGCGTTTCATTTTTTACTTTCTTTTTATTTTTAGATTTATTTTTTTGAACACAAAGTTCACAAAGTTTTTTGGCTCAATTCAATGTTTTTAAGTTCACAAAGCTACTTCGATTAGCTCAGCATAAACTTCAAACTTATCAAAGATTTAATTCAAAACTTATTCTACTTTTTACAATTATCTTTTCTTCTCGTATCAATAATGTATTGAATTTTCCATTCATTATTTGATTTTACCAATTGAAAAGAATTGACTCCGCAATGCGAGAACTGACCTTTGTAATAAAACTCATAAGGGGTCCAAACCGAAGCCAGATTTCCGTCAATCAAGATATTTGAAAATTTGATTCTTTCATCCAGACTTTCTTTTTCAGCTTTAGAAATACTTAACACAAAATCATTAATATTTTCATTTTTGACTTCGCCATTCTTAGTTATCGTCTGCAAAACAGCATTTTTAGAAAACGATTTTCTAATCAATACAGAATCAGAAGTTTTCATTCCATTAAATAATTGATTAACCGTTGCTTTAACCCAATCCTCTTCCGAAGTCTGAGAAAACCCAAAAATGGGCAGAATACTCAATAACAAAAATCCGATTTTCATCTGTCAATATTTTCTACAAAAATAGAGATTTTTTTGCTGGTGTTGCTTGGTTTAAATGAGATAAAATTGAAGCTAAAGTCTCTCATTTCCTATGAATTTGGTAGAAATTATAGGAATCAAAAACATAGAAATTTATTCAATTTTAAGATAAAATTACTCTCAAAGGTTTTATATTTGTCGGATGTCAGAAATCATAATTCTCTTTATTGGAGCGATTGCTGCCGGATTGATGGGTTCTCTTACAGGTCTGGGTGGCGGTGTCATCATTATTCCTCTTCTTACACTTGGTTTTGGCGTTCCAATGCATTATGCGATTGGCGCTTCTCTTATATCTGTCATCGGAACTTCTTCGGGTGCTGCTGTTGCTTTTGTGAAAGAGGGTTTTACCAATATGAGAATCGGAATGTTTCTGGAAATTGCGACCACAGCAGGAGCAGTTTCGGGTGCATTAGTTTCAGGATTTCTTAATCCAAATACCATTGGAATTATTTTCGCAAGTATTTTGATTTTGACAGTTTTATTAAATTTAAGAGGAAAACCAGACCATCAGGAAGAATTAATCAAAGGAAGTTTAGCGGATAAACTCAAGCTTTATGGAACTTTCCCTGATAAGGACGGCATCAAACATTATGCTTCTCGAAACACAATTCCAGGATTCTTGATGATGGTTTTTGCAGGTGCAATGTCCGGACTTTTAGGAATTGGTTCCGGCGCTTTGAAGGTTCTGGCGATGGATAATATGATGAAATTACCCTTCAAAGTTTCTACGACTACGAGTAATTTTATGATTGGTGTAACGGCTGTTGCAGGTGCTTTGATTTATTTCCAAAGAGGACAGATTATTCCTGTAATTGCTGCGCCGGTTTTGATTGGTGTAGTTGTAGGAAGTTTTATTGGTTCGAAAACGCTGATGATTTCTAAAACGAAAAAATTGAAAATCTTTTTTGCAATTGTGATTACGATTCTTTCGATTTATATGATGTATAACGGCATTGCTAAAAATTTTAACTAAATGAGAACAAGACCTTTTACTGATATAGACCTCAATCGTTCGGTTGGCAATCTCCTAAGATTAGGTGTAATTCTTTCTGTTACAACATCTTTGATTGGCTTTATTAAACTTTTTTCGGAAGGTTTTGTGATGCCCAGAAAATATACACTTTTGGAAATGGGAGATTCATCTGAAAAAGTTTGGGGACATTTTTGGAATTCTCTTTGTAAAGGTGAAGGAATGGCGATTATTCAGCTGGGGATTTTACTTTTGATTTTGACACCTTTAGTAAGAATTATTTTTGCTTTAATCGGTTATCTGAAAGAAAAAGATTACGTTTATGTAGTTATCTCAACCATCGTTCTTGTGATTATGACTGTCAGTTTCTTAACAGGATATGCACATTAGTAATTATAAATTATTAATGATGAATTATAAATGATTTTTCAAAGTCTATCATCTATCCGTCTATTATCTCTAAGTCTAATTCTCATAAAATTCCAAAGGCAAGTTATCTGGATCCGTTGTAAAGAAGAATTGTTTATCAGTAAATTCATCAACTCTAATTTCTTCGCAGTTTAATCCTTTTGAAATTAATTCATTTCGTTTTTCTTCTACATTATCTACTGAAAAAGCGAGATGACGCAGTCCGCAACTTTCCGGTCTTGAAGGTCGAGCTGGCGGATTCGGGAAAGAAAACAATTCGATAACATAATGTTCACCGATTGCTAAATCAAGTTTGTAAGATTGTCTCTCTTCACGATAAACTTCACGAATAATATTAAGTTCTAAAACTTCTGTATAGAATTTTTTGGAGACTTCGTAATTGGAACAGATGATGGCGATGTGGTGAATTTTCACTTTAATAAAAAATGTTTTAAACGGTATTTTTTCATAAAAGATCTTATCAAAAATCTTAATTCATAAAGATTGGAAAAAATTAAGATTTTCAGAGATTTTTTTCGAATTCCTTTTGATGATAATAACCCTAATTTTGGAAACGTCACTAAATACAATTTTTATCTTTTTAATTTCTTTCCAATCAATGGATTTTTTTCCTATAAATTTAATTCCAGTTTCACTTAATTCGGGGAAAAATAAACTTAGAATAAATTTAACAAGAAAACCAAATATAAGGATCGAAAAAACGACACCCCCCATTGCAAGTTCATAAGCTTTATCAGAATTATTGGTTCTATAAATGTAAAAGAATAAAATTAATGTAGTCATCAAGATCACCCAAAATAAACTTCCGCTTTGACGAAATACCTTTTGTGTTGGAATCTCTTTATAAACTCCCAAATTTAAAATATCTTTTTCTTCTTCTTAATTTTAAAAATTCTGCAAACTCTAATTTTTCCATAAAGATAAGAATAGTCATTATCCACAAAGTTTGTCATTTCGGAGGAATCTAAACTACTTTTTACTTCTATGTTGAGATTTCTCCGGAAAGACAAACTGTTATTTTATTATTAAAGTACATTTGACTTTGTACATAATACATTTTACAAAAATTAAAACCTCATCACATCTTTCACAACTCCACCTTTTTGCGTGAATGGAATCAATTCTGTTTTGATAAAATCTGTGATTCTGTCGTTGTCAATATCATTAGGGAAAAGAAGATGAACGTTGGCTCCTGCGTCTAGTGTAAAGAACAAAGCCAAACCAGTGATTTTTCTAAATTCCCAAATTTTATTAATGACTTGCCAGGTGCCTGTTTGCATCAAAATGAAAGCAGGCTCGCTCATCATCATCATTGCGTGAAGCGTCAATGCTTCGTGCTCAACCAATTTGATGAAACCTTCCATATCGCCGGATGAAAGAATCGTTTTGAGTTTGGTGAAATTCTCGTGAGCTTCCTGGAAACGTCTTTCTGCGTAAGGATTGGTGTTCATCAAACCGTGACCAACTGTTGAAGAAACCGATTTCTGCCCTTCGTGAATCAACAAAACCCAATCGTTGAAGTTTCTGAAAATCGGGTGAATCTCGTCATTATTATAAGGAACAGCAAACAAATCCGAACTTCCTTCCACTTCTTCGGTTTTGCCCCAAACTACCAAACCTTCATAAAGACTTCTGCAAGCACTTCCGCTTCCTAATCTTGCAAGAAAACTTTCTTTTTTAGTTTTGAAATTTTCAGCAGAATTATTTGTGAAAATACCATCAAGATTCATCAGACATTTTGCAATCGCTCCAAAACCAGAAGCTGAACTGGCGATTCCAGAACTGTGAGGAAAGGTATTTTCGGTTTTGATGATATATTTTCCTTTCAGAATCCAAGGCAGATATGGCTCGATATTTTTGAAATATTTTTCAATTTTTTCAGCAAATTTTTTCTCTTCATTTCCTGATAAAAAAGTCTGAACAGAGAAATCATCTCCGGCAAAAAACTCCATTGTTGTGTTGGTTCTGCAATGGTTCAAAGTATAGCTTATACTTGGATTGGCAGGAATTTGATTTTCGTATTTCCCCCAATATTTGATGAGTGCGATATTGGAAGGACAGCTTGCGGAAACGAGTTGATTGGATATCTGGAATTGGGAATTCCCCAAAAATTCTTGAGTCATAGTTTGGATTTTAGCGAATTGCTTTTATTGCGCAAATTTAATTATTTTAAATTCGACTTTGGGGTTTTGAATACAAAGTCAACAAAGATTTTTGAAATTATTGAAAACATTTTTAAGGTTAACAAATCATAGATTCATCGATTCCTTTAAAAATAATAAATATAGGAGATAAAGACGCTGACGCTCATCAAAGAATTAATATCATATTTTGAATTTCGTATTCTGTAACATTTTTGTCTTTTTTAAACTAATTTTGTGAGGTTTTAAAAATCGGTTGAGAAAGAAGACAAAACCTCAACATAGCCCCGATGGTAGCGGCATCCTTTTTTGCAAAAAAAAGATATAGCGGACAGCGGGTTGGAAAAATGAACTAAAGAGCAAATCTAGTTGCTCCTAAAAATAAAAAATCTGTATGCTAAAAGCAGAAAATATCAAAAAAACGTACAACGCCGGAAAAAAAATTGCACTTCAGGACTTCTCTATTGAAGTTCCAACTGCGAGTATTTATGGACTTCTTGGTCCAAATGGTGCAGGAAAAACGTCGTTCATCCGAATTATTAATCAAATCACTCAAGCTGATGAGGGAAATGTTTGGATTGATGGCGAAAAACTGAATCCGGAACATATCAAAAACATTGGTTATATGCCGGAAGAACGCGGTCTTTACAAGAATATGACGGTGGGCGACCAGCTTTTGTATTTTGGAGAACTGAAAGGAATGTCCCGACAAGAAGCTCTTTCGCAAGCAAAATTTTGGTTCGAACAACTGAATATCGACCAATGGTGGAAGAAAAAACTAAGTGAACTTTCCAAAGGAATGGCGCAGAAAATTCAGTTTGTTGTGACAGTTTTGCATCGTCCGAAATTGTTGATTCTGGATGAACCTTTTTCGGGTTTTGACCCTGTAAATGCGAATCTTATTAAAGACCAAATCATCCGATTGAAAAATGAGGGAACGACAATCATCCTGTCAACACACCGAATGGAAAGTGTAGAGGAAATGTGTGATTTTGTAGCATTGATTAATAATTCTAAAAAAGTTCTGGACGGGAAAGTTTTTGATGTTCGTGAACAGTTTAAACAGAATGTTTTTTCTGTGGTTTTGTCAGACGTAAATTCTGAAAATCTGGAGGAACTGACGAGAAAATATCAAATCGAAAATCTTGGAACGGCGAATGGTTTGTTCAATTTTGAGTTGAAAAATACCGAGAATCAGACGATTCTTTTGCAAGACCTTTTGAAAACCGGAACGATACGAACTTTTAATGAGAAAATCCCTAGTATGAATGAGGTCTTCATTAATGCTGTTCGTGGTTGATAGTTGACGGATTTTACTTTTTACTTAATACATTTTACTTTTTACAAAAAGAATGAAAAATATATTCCTCATAACGAAAAGAGAATTCCTGACGCAGGTTAAGAAAAAATCTTTTATTATTTTGACGATTTTGGCGCCATTAATGATAGTTGGATTTGGTGCGTTAATTGGTTTTATGTTCAAAGCCAACGAAGCTGAATACCAATTTGAAGTGGTTGACAAAAGCGGAATCTTCGCTGGTCAATTGAAATCAACAAAAGATATTACTTACACTTTTGTATCAACCAACGTAGAAAATGCACTAGTTAAAAGCCTGAAAGAAATGAAAGGTTCAGACGGAATCCTCATAATTCCAGAACTGAAAGATAAGAATTTTGATGCGCTGGAAAGTGGAACAAAACTACTAACGAATAAAAAAATTGGCATCGATACAAAAACTGCTGTTTCTAGAGACTTGAGCGAAATCTTGAAAAAAGAAAAAATTAAAATGCTTGGAATCTCCGAAGACAGAATTGTAAATCTTGATAAGAACTTCAAAATCATTTCTCAAAATGTAACGGAAAGTGACAGCCCAGAAAGCGATCTCGCTTTCGGAATCAAAACTGCGTTGAGTTTTGGATTGATGTATGTGGTTTTTATGTTCATCATCATCTATGGTGTAAGAGTAATGCGAAGCGTTTTGGAAGAGAAAAACAACCGTGTTGTGGAAATCATCATCTCATCTGTAAAGCCATTTGAACTGATGATGGGAAAAATATTGGGCGTAACTCTGGTGGCTCTCACTCAGTTTATCGTTTGGATTGCAATGTCTGTAACTGCAGCAATTTTCCTCAACACAGGATTTGCAGCAATGCACAAAAACATCCCCGCAGAACAAACTGAAATGATGAAAAATATGGATTTCCAACAAACAGCTACCGAGATTTCTCACGTTCTTTTGGATATGAATTATATAGGAATCATCAGTGTTTTCGTGTTCTTCTTTTTGTTCGGTTATATCTTTTATAGCTCGATGTATGCCGCGATTGGAAGTGCAGTTGATAATGAAACAGAGACTCAGCAATTCACGATGTTTGCAATTGTTCCTTTGATGTTGGGACTTTATGGAAGTTTTACGATTATGAAAAATCCAGACGGACCAATGGCTTTTTGGTTGTCTATTATTCCGTTTACGTCGCCAGTTGCAATGATTGCGAGAATCCCATTTGGAGTTCCGCTTTGGGAGATTTTGTTATCGATTTTCCTATTGATTGCTTCTACTCTATTGATGGTTTACATTGCAGCGAAAATTTATAGAGTTGGAATCCTGATGTATGGAAATAAGGCGACTTTGAAGGAGATTTGGAAGTGGATTAGGAGTTAATAAAAAAGTAACCCTCAGAAAATTCTGAGGGTTTATTTTAGCTAAAAACAAAATCAAATTCTGTAATTAAAAACTTAATTTTTCTCCCTGAACAGGGAAAATATAATTAAGTTCCAAAGAATTATTTTGCAGCAATTCTTTTTTTATAATCTCTGGGTTGTTGCCGGTTGGTTTTCTATGGGTAACTATAACCTTAAAATTTTTCATCTTTTCCTTGCTTGCAAGTTTTGCCAATTTAGAAAATTCTTCGTTCAGCAAATTGGGAGTAAGATGACCAAAAAGAAATTTCTCGGGTTGATTATTAGGAAAAGAAACTTCTATCAAAATCGCCTTTAAACTATTTTTCTTGATTAATTCGGCAATGCTTTTCCAAAGAATTTCTAAATCTTTACTTTCCTCAATTCTATCTGCTCCAGTATCGCCAAAATATAAAACATACTGATTGTTGTGATTAACCAAAACTGCAGAACTTTTATAATCTTTGGTATGACTCAGTTCGAAAGCTTTTATTTTCAATCCAGTTTCTGGGATTTCTGTATAACTCTGAGTATCCAAATTTTTCAACGTATATTTTCCAATAGGAGCAACGCCTTCATCAGTAAAATTGGCCCAAGTATCATTAATAAAATAATGTTTCTTTATAATATCTTGCACAAAAGGGATAGCATAGACATTTTTTTTAGAATCTGCAGGAGAATTGATAATTAATCCTGAAATATGATCCAAATGACCATGTGATATAAAATAAGCTTTGATATAATCTTTGAGAACAACATCTCTTGAAACCGAAAACGTACCTTTTTCTATAGACTTTTTAATTCCTGCATTAATTGTCCCCGCATCCAGCGCCAAAAACCGATTGGTATTATGTTTTGAAATCAAATACGATGACAAATTATCTTCTTCTTCACCTCCATAAATTCCCAACGGGACAATATCAAAAGTTTGCGATTCCATCATTAACGAAAAGAAAACAATAGCGAAAACGATATATTTCTTCATAATATTGAATCCGAAAATTTTATTTATTTCTTTTTCTTAGCTTTTGACTTTTGCTTTTGTTGCGCTCTATTCGCTCCAAATTTTTTAGGTGCTTTTCGCTTACTTGGTCCACCAAGATTGATTTTCTTGTTCTTATCTTTTTTCTCGTGGAAAGCAGATTCGCCTTCGTTGAGTTTGGCTGTTGTCAGGAATTTCATTTTCACTTCTTCCTGTTCCGAAGCGATTTTGACTTTAGAAATAGTAACTTCTTCTGGGAATCCAATTTTATTGATTTCTTTATCCATTAACAATTCGATATCAAGAAGTTGAGCTTCTTCTTTTTTGGTGAAGAAAGTGACAGCGATTCCGTCTTTGTCTGCACGTCCGGTTCTACCAATTCTGTGAATATATTGCTCCGGAACTTCTGGAACTTCGAAGTTGAAAACGTGAGAAATATCCGGAATATCCAAACCTCTCGCCATAATATCCGTTGTAATGACACCTCGCAATTCTTCATTGCTGAATTCCTGCATTACTCTTAATCTGAAATTCTGAGATTTATTAGAATGGATTACTCCAAATTCATCAGGAAACTCAACATTTAATTTATCAAAAATTAAATCCGCGTGTTTTTTATTATTAGCGAAAATCAAGATTTTCTCAAGATTATCTTCTATTTTCAAAAGATGAATCAGCAAGTTCAATTTGGTATTGAAATTATCAACAGGAATCGCAGATTGCGCAATTTTTTCCAAAGGCGTTCCTGATCTTGCTAAGGAAATCTCGATTGGAGATGCAAAATATTCATTCAATATTTCGTCTAGAGCTTCGGTCATTGTTGCTGAGAAAAGAATGTTTTGTCTTTTCTCTTTCATCATTTCGAAAATATGAGTCAGTTGCGGACGGAAACCAAGATTCAGCATTTCGTCGAATTCGTCAATGATTAATTTGTTAACTTCTCTGAGAGAAATCGCATTATCAATAGACAAATCCATAACACGACCAGGCGTTCCAACCAAAATGTCGCATCCATCATTGAACAATAATTTCTGTGTATTAATATTTTTTCCACCGTAAACTCCGATAACTCTTGCAGTGATATTTTCCGTCAGTTTTTCAAGAACTTCCGTTACCTGAACCACCAATTCTCTTGTAGGAACAAGAACCAAAACCGTTGGATTTCCCGTTTTGTTATATTTCCAAGTTTTGAGAACAGGAAGCAGATAAGCCAAAGTTTTTCCGGTTCCGGTCTGTGCAATTCCCATCACATCACGACCTGAAAGAATCGGTTTTAAACTTTTTTCCTGAATCGGCGTCGGTTCAAATAAATCTAAATCGGCTAGAACATCAAGAATCTTTTCCGGTAAATCGAAATCTGCAAAAGTGGTTTTATTCATTTTGCAAAGATATGGATTTTGAAATCAAAGGAAAATCGTATAAAAAAATGATTAATTAATACTTTGTAAAATCAGGATTACCATTATTCCAAATTTCATAAAATTCAGTCTTTGAAATTTCATTATCAATAAACTCTTCAGATTCTAACGGTTGGTCGGAAAGTGCTCCATAATCATCTTGTAGATTTTCATCATCATATTTTAAACTTTTACCATTTTGAAATAGTTGAATTTGTCTAATAACTGTCAAGTTAAAATCAGTTTCGAAGAAATAAATTGAATGTCCCCAAGAATCCGTTAATTCTTCGCCTGTTGTTTCATTCCAATGCTTTTTAAAATATTTTAAATCCATTAATAATATATTTTGCTAAGTCTTTACTTCTGCTCCTCCCTCAAAATAATCCTAAAAGTCGTTCCTTTCCCCACTTCTGAATTGGCTATTCTTACATCGCCTCTATGATATTCGGAAACCACTCTTTTAGTTAAGGAAAGACCTAATCCCCAACCACGTTTTTTGGTGGAAAATCCAGGTTTGAAGGCATTTCGGATTTGTTGTTTTGTCATTCCACTTCCTGTATCGGTAACATCGATGTAAACGCTTTTATTTTTTTTATAAAGTGAGAGTTCCAATTTTCCTTCGCCTTTCATTGCATCAACTGCATTTTTTACTAGGTTTTCAATCACCCAACTCATCAGGATTCTGCTATGTGGAACGAGAACAGGTTCATAAGTTTTTCTTAAAGTGAATTCAACTTTTGTAGAAATTCTGGATTTCAGATAATCATAATTCTGCTGAACTGTTTCATTAATATCAAGATCATTAAGCGTTGGAATTGAACCAATTTTTGAGAAACGTTCCGAAATGGTTTTCAGTCGGTTAACATCCATTTCCAATTCTTTTACACCCATTCCATTTTCATCTTCCAGCTTCATAATCTCGACCCAGCCAATCATTGATGACAAAGGCGTTCCAATCTGATGCGCTGTTTCTTTTGCCAAACCTGCCCAAACAAAACCTTCGTCGGTTTTCTTCAACAATCGTAAAAACCAAAAAGAAAAAACAAGATAAAGCGAAATGAAAATCGCCAGCAAAAGAGGATAATAACGCAGATAATTCATCAAATCCGAATTATCATAATACAAATATTGATTGTTAAAATCTGGCAACTGAATCTCGAAAGGTGGATATTTACTTTCCATTTCGCTCAGTTTTGACTTTAATTTTTCCTTATCATTTAGAATTTCATCGGAGATTCCTCGGCTTTCCAGTAAGTTTCCCTTTTTGTCTGTAACAATAATTGGCAAATCTTCATTTTCACTAATCACATACAGCGCTAACTCGTTGAATCTCGGATCAATATCAGTATCCTGAAGATAACGCATTGCTGTTGCCAAAGATTTAATCCTTTCCGTTTCCTTACTTCTAAGATGTTGAATCAGGAAATTGGACGAAATGATAATTCCTGCAACAATGGAGGTCAATATAAAATATACAACCCAGCTATTGATACGTTTCAGAAAATTAAGGCCTTTCATTAATGCTTATAAAACGGCAATTTATGAATTTATTATATAAAAATTAGATGTTAGATTTTAGACATTAGATATTAGAGTAAAATTCAAAGATTAATGTTGATATTTGTATTTGATTAAATTAAAAAAAATGATAACGATTCAAAATACAAAACTGAAAGCTACTTTCAACGAACTGGGAGCAGAATTAACTTCTCTCACCAATCTAGAAAACGGAAAAGAAATAATGTGGAGCGGAAATCCGGATTTTTGGGGCGGGCAAAGTCCGGTTCTTTTTCCAACTGTTGGCGCGTTGAAAAATGAACAATATATTTTTGAAGGAAAAACTTACGAACTTCCTCGCCACGGTTTTGCAAGAAGACGAGTTTTTGACATCAAAGAATCTTCTGAAAACGAAGTTATTTTTGAATTAAAATCTGATGAAGAATCTTTGAAAATTTATCCTTTCGAATTCAGTTTGGAAATCAAATATACTTTGATTGAGAATAAACTGACGGTTTCTTATCGAGTTAAAAACCTTTCGGATAAAGAAATGTACTTTTCTCTAGGAGCGCATCCGGGATTCGCCATCGACACAGAAAATGGTATGAATTACAATGATTATGAAATTGCTTTTTCTGATGATGAAAAACTTGAAATCCATCCTTTAGTTGATAATCTCATCAGCAATGAAACGAAAATAGTAGAACTTGAAAATAAGACTTTGCCATTGTCTTACGAATTATTCTCAAAAGATGCATTGGTTATGACAACAATGAAAAGTCGGGAATTGATTCTTAAAAACAAAAAAAATCATCACAAGATTATATTCACATTTTCTAATTTTCCTTATTTCGGGATTTGGGCGGCTAAAAATGCGGATTTTGTTTGTCTGGAACCTTGGCAGGGAATCGCGGATTTGGAAAACCACAATCAGGAATTGGCGGAGAAATTTGGGATTTTGAAATTGGAGAAGAATCAAGATTGGATAGCTGATTGGGCGATTGAGATTGAGTAATCTCCTTTTAATTAAAAAAACCTTCAGAGTTTTGAACTCTGAAGGGGTTTTAAAAAATTATTCTTTATCCAACTTATTCCAATATTCTAAAATTTTGGATTGAATATTTTCTGGCAATGTTTTGAAATTATCTGAATAAATATCTTTGGTATAACCACTTTCTGCCGAAGATGAAATCTCATAAAGCTCCTTATTCTTCGAAAAAATCAAATGAACTGACTGCTGTTTAAAATCATAATCGTTCAGTGCGTAAATAAAAAGTGCATCGATGCTTTTGTCTTTGTCATAATCTGCAAATGCTTTTCTCTGCCCCCAAGCACTTAAAATTCCATCGTGAGTCATCTGCTTTTTGGCAACCACTTTCCAATCGCCACCAACTTTGGTAAATCTCTGAAACGTCATTTTATCGGGTTTCGCACCTTTCTCGATTTTAGAAAAAATGAAAACATTGTCCTCATTGTCAGGAGAATTGGCTTCATCAACTTGAATAATCCTTGTCCCTTCATACGGGAAATTCTTGTAGGAATCCGGGTTTCTAACGATATTAGAAACCTGTGCGTTCATCAATGTTCCTATGAACATCATTGGTAATAAAATTTTCATATTTGTGTTTTTCATACTCAGCTAAAATAAAAAATTGCAGCTGAAAAAATTCAACTGCAATTTAATTATTCATTTGTAATTATTCACTACAAAGTTTCCTTCAACCAATCAAAAAATTCTCTCTGCCAAACCAAACCGTTTTGCGGATGTAGAACCCAGTGATTTTCGTTTGGGAAATAAAGGAATTTAGTTTTAAGACCTTTCAGTTTTGCTGCTTGGAAAGCTTCCTGACCTTGCTCGTAAGGAACTCGGAAATCTATTCCGCCCTGGATAACCATAATTGGTTTGTTCCATTTGTCCACAAAATTACTCGGATTGAATTCTGAATAAGCTTTCGGAATTGGTTTTTGCCAATAGTTTCCACCTAAATCCCAGTTAGCGAACCAAAGTTCTTCAGTTGTTCCGTACCAAGATTTCATATCAAATAATCCGTCGTGTGCAATAAAAGTCTTGAATCTATTCTCGTGAACGCCGGCCAACATAAACACAGAATAACCGCCGTAACTTGCGCCAACCGCCGCTACTCTATTTCCGTCAACATAAGGTAACGATTTGGCAAAATCTGTCGCTGACAAATAGTCTTTAATCGGTTGTCCTCCCCAATCTCCGCTGATTTCTTCATTCCATTTTACGCCCCAACCCGGCATTCCTCTTCTGTTTGGTGCAACTACGATATATCCGTTAGCTGCCATCAAAGCGAAATTCCATCTTGTGGAGAAAAACTGTGTTAATCCAGATTGTGGTCCACCTTGGCAATAAACCAAAGTTGGATATTTTTTGTTCGGGTCAAAATTTGGTGGATAATGGAACCAAACGCCCATTTCTTTTCCGTCCGTAGTTTTAACCATTTTCAGTTCAGATTTTCCTTGAACTAATTTGGAGTAATTATCTTTATTAATATCAGTAATCTGTTTCAAAGAACCTTTTGCATCAACTTCGAACAAATCTGCGTTGTGATTGATATCGGTTTTTGTAACCCAAAGTTTGCCTTTGTTTTCCAAAACAACATCATTGATATCAAAATCGCCTTTTGTGATTTGTTTTACCGTTTTGTTTTTAACATCAACTGAAAATAATTGCTTAGTTCCTCTGAAAGCCGAAGTGAAATAAATCAATTTGGAATCCGAAGCCCATTTTACATCGCCGGTTACACTTTCGTCCCAAGCTTTTGTCAAATTGGTTTTAGATTTGGACTTCCAATCCATAATGACGATGTCATTTTTATCAGCTTCATAACCGTCTCTTTCCATCGAGTTCCAAAGCAAAAATTTCCCCTCATTACTAAATTTCGGATTAACGTCGTAACCCATCATTCCTTCTGTAAGATTCGTAGTTTTTCCGGAAGCCAAATTGTAAGCAAAAATGTCTGTGTTTGTGCTTTGAGCATATTCGGCTCCAGATTTTGCCTTAGTCACATAAAGCAATTCCGAAGAATCCGGGCTCCAAACAAAATCTTCTGCACCACCAAAAGGTCTTTGTGGCGAATCCCAAGTTTTCCCTTCTAACAAATCTTTCGCTTTGTCTGCAGATTCGGAAATATCAACCACAAAAACATGGTTGTACTTCCCTTCATTAAAATAGTCCCAATGACGGTGATTAAGATCTGTATAAATTTGAGCTGTTGTTTTTGGCAAGTCTTTATATTTGTCTTTCCCAAGAAGATTTTCCACTAAAACTTGTTTGCTGAAAGCGATTTTTTTCCCATCTGGAGAGATCACAATATTATCTACCTCATCTATATCGTAGAATTTTGCCCAGGTATTTCCAGAATCTTTTGACAAGAAAATCGTGTTGTTTTCTAAAGCATAAATCCCATTTTTATCCCATTGAATCAAACTTTTCTTTCCAAGATCAATTTTGGTAGATTGCCCAGAAGATTTAAGCCAAAAAGTTTCGGAATTGGATTTTTCTGTTTTAAGGTCTGTTTTGCTGATTTTGTAAATCAAAGAAGATTGATCCGGAGAAACGGACTGCACGCCAAGACGGTTGAGTGTCCACATGATTTCCGGTGTCATTACCTGTTGTGCATTCATCATAAAAGGTGCTGCAACTGCTACAGCAAGAATCTTTTTTAGTTTCATTATTTAAGTAATTGATATTGAGAAAAACTCGGACGAAGTTATTAAAATATTATCTAAATTTGAGGATAACCACTTTAAAACTAATTTTTATGAAAAAACTTTTACTCTTTTCTTTATTGATTATTTCCCAACTAAGTTTTGGACAATTTGATAATCTTCCTGAAAAAACGGCATATTTCAAACCTCCTTCTAGTTGGACAACTCCTTGTTCTTACATGAATTTTATAGATCCAGTTGTAACTATTGATTTTTATCCGCCGGGAAATCCAATGACTTCTGCTTGCAAAGGCTGTTACAAAATAACATACGCATTTAATAAAGCCTATGTCGAGTTTAATAACTGTAATTATATTTCTGGGTCTCCAAATACAAATTATTTATACTACGCTCTGGAAACAGAAACAGACATTTTCTATGATTATCTGAGGGGCCAGTTTCTAATCCGCCCGCTTGTTTATTAGCCGTCAATAATCCATCTAAAAAAGTGGCAATTGTAAAGATTTTCCCCAATCCAGTTCAGGATTATGTGAACATAGAATCTGAAAAAAACTTCATAGCTTATGAAATCATAGATGGGAGTGGAAAATCAATTCTTAATAAAGATTTTAAAAGCCCGAAAATTGACATTAGTAATTTGAAGACTGGTGTTTATTTTATCAAATTAAAATCGCTGAGCAACGAAACGAATGTTGTGAAATTTATTAAGAAATAAGTTTTCTGTTATTGATTTAAAATCCATATATTTGCGCTTCAAAATTTATTATTAAGACAATACTATGAGTTCAATATTTACGCTGTTTATGATTCTAATTATCATTGCTAGCATTTTATTAGTTATCATTATAATGGCTCAAAATCCAAAAGGTGGAGGTCTTTCTGGAACTTTTGGTGGTGCATCTGCTGCAAACTTTGGAGTACAGAGAACCAACGATTTTATGGAAAAAGCAACTTGGACTTTGGGAACGACTATTGTAGTTTTGATTTTCCTAAGTATCATTCTTACAGGAAAGCCATCGCAAGTAGCACCGTCGATTCCTACTCCTGCGAAATCTGAAGCGCCTGTTAAAAATACTCCAGCAAATCAAACTCCTGCTACTAAGTAATTAAAAAATTATTTATAAATATAAACGCTTCCCAATTGGAAGCGTTTTTTTGTTGATATTGTTTTAGCTTTTCACTAATTTCTCCTCATCAATGCATTTAGAAATCAGTTGATGGAAACAATCTCCCATATCGTCTGAAGCTCTGCAGATAGCATTTTCTAACATATTGCGGACTTGTTTCTCGGTAACACCAGCTTCTGTCCAGCTCTTGCCTGATGTATGGGCATTAAGGATAAAAGGCATTATTCTATCGATTGCACAAGCAAAGATGGCATCTGGTGTTTTCTCTTCTTCGAACTCGATCCAAAGATTATAAAAATCTGATGAAAGAGGCTCATCCAAAATTCCGAATATGTTTTTGGCAGCTATTTTTTCTCTTTCGAATTTCCCTTTCATTCCTTCTTCATCAAAAAGAAAAGTATCTCCTGCATCTATCTCCACCAAGTCGTGAATGGAAAGCATTCTTATCACTCTTAATAGATTAATTTCTGTGTTGTTTTTGGCATAAGGATAAAGAATCTGTGCTAATACAACGATTTGCCAACTATGTTCTGCTGTGTTTTCTCTTCGGGAATCGTCTGCGTTATAGTTTCTTCGGTTGACATTCTTCAAAGCATCTATGGCTAAGATGAAGTCTATTTCTTTTTGGATTTTCATTTTTTTTAAATATTATAATTGAGTTCCAGCTTCGACTTCATAAGGTTCTTTTCCTGCTTCGAAGATTCTAGTAAGTTCTGTGCCTTCCACAGTAATTGAGTCATTAATCCTTCTAATCCAATTACCTTCTCTTAAGCCAACAACTTTGATGTTATTCTGAGTAAGAAATTCTTTTATCCGGGTTTCTCTAGTTTCTCCGTTGTGTTTGATTTCTGGATTGGGGTCGAGATAATGCGGGTTGATATTGAAAGGAACTAATCCCATACAATCAAAACTTGGCGGATAGACAATCGGCATATCGTTGGTAGTTTTCATATTGATTCCTCCAATATTGCTTCCTGCACTACAACCTAGATAGGGTTTACCTGATTCTACATTTTGTTTTAAGAGATTCATTAATCCAGACTCATGCAAAGTCTTTACTAAAAGAAATGTGTTACCTCCGCCGGTGAAAAAAGCTTGTGCTGAGTTGATGGCTTCAACTTTGTCTTCGAACTTGTGAAGGCCTTTGACATTGATATTGATTGTAGCGAAAAACTCTTTTGCTTTTGAAGTGTAATCCTCGTGTGAGATTCCGCCTGGTCTTGCGAAAGGGATGAAAATTAATTCATCAATTCCATTAAAAAGAATCTGGAGTTCCGGCTTGAGGTATTCTAAGTATTGTCCACCGAAGATTGTGGATGTGGATGCGAGGATGATGTTCATTGGTTGATGTTAGATTGCAAATTTCGGGAATGTTATTTTAAAATGCTTTATAATGCCTCGCAGATTTTGGGGGGATTGGGCAGAATTTTTTGTTTTGGAATGGGAAATATTGTTTTCGGATGTTCCAATATAGTTTTCGATACAGGTGCGAAACTATAACTTATAGTTGTAAGAATATAAATAAAAAACCTGCAGAGTACCTGCAGGTTCAAATAATTTTTTGATTTGATATGAAGAAAAAAGAAATTTTCTAAATTAGGATTTTACAATCCAGCCCATCCGTTTGCCCAAGTTGGATTGGATGTTCCGTTACCTGCTCCTGTTGCATTAGCATTTTCTGTATAAGTTCCTGCAGCAGCTGGTTGCGCTGTAGATCCTGATGCAGAAGCAATAGTTACAGCTTTTGCAGTTACATTATCAAATTTGATATTAGTAAACTTGTTCTTGCCATTAAGTAAAGCAACAGACTCATCATGTTGAATTGTAATAGCGTTAGCCCATCCTGAAAAAACGATATTATCTAATGTAGCACTAGTTCCTTCTCTAAAGATGTTTGTTCCTACACCTTCTGTATCACTAGTTGTATAACCTATGAAAGTTGCATTTTTGATAGTTGGATTTGACAGTGGTGTTGCAGATCTATTTTTTGAATTGTTATCAGCTTCAATTCCTCTGTTTCCTACAGTTGCAGAAGTTCTTTTTGTGAAGATATTTGTAGCTGTGCCATTCCAACCTTCAGTCCAATCAACAGCATCATCGTCATTATTAACAGAAACGATATTGCTTACGTTAACAGTTCCACCAAAGAATTCTATACCGTCATCAGCTCCATCTATAACTGATACTCCATCAATTTTCGTTTTGTTTCCAACACCAAACAAAGAAAGACCATTATACTCTTTAGAATCATTGAATCTCGCACCAGCGTATCTAATTTGTGTATAAGTAATAACTCCACTGTCATCATCAGCAATTGCACCTCCATATGTTAAATTTGCAACTTCTGATGTTGCTGATCCACCTGCAGCTGCACTAGCATTGATTGGTGCTTTCCCACAAATTACGATACCACCCCAATCTGCTTTCTTAGCAGTTGTTGAAGAGAAAACTACCGGACTAGAAGCTGTACCATTAATAAAAATCTTACCTCCCTGTGCAACAGCAACATATGTAGATGTTCCACCAACACAATTGATTTTTGTACCTGCAGGAATTGTAAGTTCTGCTCCATTATTTACGATAACAGCACCTGTCATTGTATAAGTTTTTGTAGCATCAAGAACTAGTTTATCTCCTGAATTAAGAGCAACTTTGAAGTTGTTAGGATCGATATTTACATTACTTGGGTTAGGAACAACTTCTGTATCATCATCAGATGAACAAGAATTGAAAACAGTAACTGTAGTTAAAGATAATGTGCAGATGATTATTGCACTAGAAAAAAACTTTTTCATTTCGATTTATTTTTATAGATTGATTGTTATTAAAATTTATATCCTACATTGACTCCGATAATTTGCCCTCTTTTAAAATTGTAGGTTTCTGAGTTTAGTAAGTTTTGTTGAACTCTTTTGATTTCAGGATTTAAAAGGTTTTTGAGAGATATTCCAAAATCTATATTGTTTTTGAATCTTAGTTTAGCTGTAAAATCCAACATATTGATAGGTTTCTGCTCTATATTACCACTTCCTAAAGATCCAATTGAATATATATAACTTCCTACATAAGAATAAGAGGCTACTAAATCCAATTCGCTTCCGCTATTCCATTTATGATTAAGTCCTAAATTGGCATTACCTACAAAATCTGCTGCACCTTGTAATTTATCATCTTTGGTGTCAAAACTTACAGTAAATAAACTATTTCCTGAAAGCGGATTATAGGTATCTTTTGCCACCTTATCTGCGTCCAATTCTGCTTTAGAATTCATATATGTTGCATTAATGAATGTGTAAAGTTTTGAACCATTTCCAAAGTTGAAAATATCTTTTCTGAGTTCTGCTTCTATCCCATATACATAAGCCCAATCACCAGCATTAAGGTAAGATAAGAACTGGTCCGAAGAATTGATAAGTGTTCTGGAAATAGGATTTTGAATGTATTTTCCGAAACCAGATAATGAAATAACTTCACCCGATTTTGGAAAATATTCCCATTTTAAATCTAAATTATTATTATCTGAAGGTTTTAAGTAGTAATTTCCTTGTGTTGTTTCTGTAACATCTACATAGATGTAAGGTGCCATTTCCTTTAACTGTGGTAAAGTATAAGTTCTTGAAGCAGCTAATCTAATGTTTTGTTTATCATTAATAGAGTATTTTAAATTGAAAGCAGGCAAGAATTTGTTGTAAACTTTTTCAATTTCGTTAATTGGAGTATAATAATTAACATTCCATTCTATAAATTGTCTAACACGATCATATCTGACACCTAACTGTGCCATAAATTTATCAGAAAATTTGTAATCCACATTTGCAAACCCAGAATTAACATCCTGATTACCATTATAAATTATAGGCTGTAATTCTGTTGCAAGCCCAAAACTACTTGTAATATCAAAAAGACCTTTTGCATAATTATAAGAATTGAAAATAGCATCAACATTATTTGGATCCGTTATTCTAATAGGGTCAGAAAGATCATTTCTCCATTTGAAATCCATTTGTCTTGACAAAAACTTTCTTTCTTTGAAACGTCCTTGATATCCAAATGCAATTTTTGTTTGGTCATTCAAGTTATAATTGAAAGTAATATTACCCGTGTATTCTTTATCATCTAGATTATCAAAATAGCGGTTATTAAGACCAGCTTCTCTTGTTGCACTGTAAGTGCCATCATCATTTCTTACCAAGGTATTAGTAATCCTATCTGGTCTCTGACTATTAAGATAATTGTACCCAGCAATCCAGTTGATCGAGAATTTATCCGTCAGTTTATGATCTCCACCTAATTGATTGACCAAAGTATTGGTTACTTTATAATCAGCTCTTCTTACGTATGCGCCACCATTCTCTGCATAATCTCTAATTTGTCCTTCATAGATTTTTGCTTCCTGATTAGTAGAGTGGATATAATTTGTAATCCATTTTAACTGATGATTGGAATTAATTCTATAGAACAAGTTCAACATCCCTGTTGTATTGGTTGTATAAGAATATTTCTGAACTTTTTGATAGTTTTTAAACATCGTTTCTCTACCAAACTGCCCTTCAGAACCTTCTCTGTAGGTAAAATCATTATTAAAACCAGCATAAGCATAGGTATTAAGTCTTCCTTGTTCTCCAATTTTGAAAGACTTACCCATTTGTAGATTCAGCCCTGTATTGATAGGCATTGTCATAGATGGACCAAAAGCATCTTTGAAATTCCATCTTGTTTTATAATTGTACGCACCTAGAGGATTAGCTGGAACTTTTATAACTTTGGTTCCAAAATAGTTAGGGCCGTCTTGTAATAAGAACTTATCTGTTTTAGAATTTTGAAGGTTGTAACCACTGTCCATCCCTAAGGTGATGAAACCTTTACCAGAATATTCTTTGGAAACGATATTGATATTAGCTCCACCAAAATCTCCCATCAATCTTGGATTGAAAACCTTTTCCAAAGATATGTAATCTATGATATCTGTTTTCAGTAATGACAAATCGATGTTTTTGTTTTCCGGGTCATCTGACGGAATTGGCAATCCGTTCATAGTAGTTGCATTATAACGGTCTAATAAACCTCTTACAGAGATTGTATTTCCACCTTCTTGTTTTACAGTTCCCGTAGCTTTGGTCACAGCTGTAGCGACATCACCAACACCTTGTTTGGACAACTGAGCCGCTCCTACTCTTTCGATAATCTCAGCTGATTTTCTTTGAGTAGCAATGATGTTGGATTCTGTACTTTTTTTAGTATTACCGATGATTTTTACCTCATCAATTTTCTTTTCACCCTTTATAGTATCTTGGGTAGATTGTGCCAACAATGCTGTAGTTGACATACAAAGAAACAAAGCACTGATGCTGATTGTTTTTGCTTTCATTTTAGATTTTCTTTTTTCTTCGTTGCCAAAGAAATCATTTCGAAAGCGTTCGGATTGTATAATAATTTTTAAATAATCTTTAATTAAGCATTACGAAAATCTAGATTATGTTAAATGAAGTTTAACAGGTTAATACTTTTTAAAAATCTGTTCATTATTTGTTAAATTTGCAATAGATAGTTTTATCTGTAAAAATCATAAAAAACAATTAAAACACTAAAAATCAAATATTTAAAAATCTTAACAGTCATTAATATTTGATTTTTCCCAAAATTTGCACTGAAATGGACTTTACAAAAGCTTTAGAAATATTACAATCCGGCGGAACCATACTTTATCCAACAGATACTATTTGGGGAATCGGGTGTGACGCAACCAATCCGGACGCCATCAAAAAGATATTTGACATCAAAAAAAGAGAGCAAAACAAATCTCTTATTATATTAGTAGAGTCCGAAAAAAGACTGCAGGATTTGGTAGATGTACCGGAAATGGCTTGGCAAATCATCGACCTTAGCGAGAAACCCGTAACAATAGTTTATGAAAATCCGAAGAATCTTCCCAAAGAATTATTGGCAGAAGACGGAAGCGTCGGAATCCGAATTGTGAAAAATGATTACTGCAAAAAGCTGATTTCAAAACTCAACAAACCTTTAGTCTCAACCTCAGCTAATTTGAGTGGACAAAAATCTCCTATGAAGTTTTCGGACATTTCTGATGAGATTAAAAATTCTGTTGACTATACAGTAGAAGACAATCACGACAAGGTTTCGGAATTTTCTGCTTCATCTGTTATCAAAGTTTGGAACAACAACCAGATTAAAATCCTTCGCGAATAAAAAAACCAGCGGATGACCTTTTGCAAGACCATCCGCCGGAAAATAAACTATGAAAAAAAACTACTTTTTGTATTTACCATAATCTCAAAAAGAATACCGCTCATATTTTCGTAGCAAAATGTCTGATTTTCAATAATTAAAATAAAATCAAAAGACAAAAAGTCTTGAAATTCAAAAAAAAATGAATTTGATATTTTTAATACCTAAGACAAAATTTCGAAAAAACTTATCTTTGCGGATGATTAGCAAACTATGAAAGAGTTTATTATTCTATCAAAAGTTTTTCAAACCACATAGCCACATAGAAATATTAGTATCAAATTAAAAACGTAATTAATAACTTCTATTTTTCCTTTTAAATTAAAAGACAACTATATGCCTATGTGGTTGCAATATTTTAAATTCAATTTCACTACTTATCAGTTTTAATGTTCATCAACCTCAAACAAAATAAAAACTTTAAACTATTCAAAATCATTTCTGAAGTCGCTGGCAGAAACGGACAATCTGTTTATGCCGTTGGCGGATTCGTAAGAGACTGGCTGATGAAAAGAAAAGCGCCAACCGACATCGATTTTGTTACAGAATCCAGCGGAATAGAGCTTGCAGAAAGCATTGCCAAAGAAATTGACCCCAAAACAAAAGTCGCAGTTTTCAAAACTTATGGAACAGCAATGTTTCGATACAAGGATTTGGAACTGGAATTTGTGGGCGCCAGAAAAGAAAGTTACAGCGAGGATTCTAGAAAACCGTCTGTGGAAATCGGAACTTTGGAAGACGATCAAAAACGCAGAGATTTTACCATCAACGCTATGGCAATTTCTCTCAACAAAGATAATTTCGGAGAATTGATTGACCCATTTGGCGGAATGCAGGATTTGTCTGACAAAATCTTGAGAACACCTTTGGAACCTCATCAAACCTATTCCGATGACCCATTGAGAATGATGAGAGCTATTCGTTTTGCAACGACCTTAGATTTCGAAATTGAAGAAAATTCTTTGCAAGCGATCAGAGAGGAAGCGGAAAGAATGAAAATAGTTTCGATGGAACGCATTATGGTGGAGTTTAACAAAATAATGCTTTCCGACAGACCATCAAAAGGTTTAAAGTTATTAGAAGAAACTTCCCTACTCGATTATATTCTTCCGGAATTGACGGCATTGAAAGGCATCGAAGATATTGATGGACAAACACATAAAGATAATTTCTACCACACGTTAGCCGTTGTAGATAATATTTCTGAAAATACGGATAAACTCTGGTTGCGCTGGTCAGCTTTACTCCACGATATTGGGAAAGCGCCGACTAAAAAGTTTGTAGAAGGAATTGGCTGGACTTTCCACGGTCACGAGTTTGTGGGTTCTAAAATGATAAAATCGATTTTCAAAAGGCTGAAACTTCCGCTTGGGCAAGAACAGAAATATGTCGAAAAACTGGTAAGAATGCACGCCCGTCCAATTGCTTTGATTACGGATGATGCTTCGGACTCCGCACTCAGAAGGTTACTTTTTGATTCAGGTGAAGACTTGGAAGACCTTTTCACGCTTTGTAAATCTGATATAACAACCAAAAATTATTCAAAGCAAGCTCGTTTCAAAAAGAATTTCGAATATGTAGCGCAAAAGATAAAAGAGGTTGAAGAAAAAGATCAAGTTCGAAATTTTCAACCACCTATTTCCGGAGAAGAAATTATGGTAATGTTCAATCTGAAACCCGGAAGAGAAATCGGAATTCTGAAAGAAAAAGTGAAGGAAGCTATTCTGGAAGGCGAAATCAAAAATGATAAAACGGAAGCCAGAGATTTTGTAATTGCTGAAGCTTCTAAAATTGGACTTGATTATAAAAATAAACAGTAAAAACCATAACCATTTGAATATAAAATTTTTACAAAATCCCACACAAATAATATTGATATTAATCTTATGTTCCGTTTTCTGTGTTTTTGTCATACTGAACAGAACATTAATAATAGATGATGCTTACATAACGTTTCAATATTCCAGGAACTTTGCAGAACATCTGAAACCTTGGTATAATCTTGACCCCTTTTATCAAGGAAATGGACAAACGAGTCTGCTATGGATGGGGGTTTTATCGGCATTCAATTGGGTTGGTCTGAAATCTGAAAAAATATTCTACATCGTCAATATTTTAATTGGGATATTTCTAATTATACAAGCCGTTTCTTTAATATTCAAAGAGCAGAAACCACTAAAAAAGTTGTTCAGGGTGATATTTAGTCTTTTTTTCACCTATTGGATGGCGCTTAACTCCACACACGGATTGGAAACTATTTTATCCACTTTTGTTCTATATATGTTTTTAAAAGATTGGAAAAACATTAGAAATCCCTATTCTTTACTACTCGTTTTAGTTCGTCCTGAGTTTGGTATTTTTTTAGTTTTCTGGTTTCTCAACTCAAATTTCAGTCAAAAAAAAGAAGTTATAACGAAGTTTCTTTATTGCTCTGCTGGAATATTAATATTTGCTTTATTTTACTTTATTTTTTACAAATTCTATATCCCGCTTCCTTTTATTCTAAAATCTAATTTCAACAGCTACAGCTATTTAGGCTTCAAAGTTTTCCTAGGAAGATTCATATTGTTTTCACCTGTAATTTTAGCTTTGCTTTATAAGAAAAACTATTTTAAACTGATACCTTTGGTTTTTCTCATCTTCTTTTATAGTTTTAATATTAGTAGCTATTCTTCCGGGATTTATATTCGATATTTTTTTCCTTTGACAACTTATTTTTTAATAGCCGACTTCGACTTTTCATCTCATAATTTTTATCGAAAAGCAACAAACTTAGTTGTAAGCTGTGTATTATTAGCTTCAGCGCTCAGAATGATTGATTTATCTAAAAATTTTTACGATGACAGACAAGGTGTCATAACTGATAACGAAGGATTTTACAGCAGTTATGGTGTACTCGCTAAAAAATTAAAAAAATCAGATAGGGTAATTATAATGGATGCCGGTCACGTTGCTTACTTTTCGCCAGCGACAGTTTATGACGGCTATGGACTGAATGATGCGACTATGCTGCTTGCCAGAAAACATAGCGATACTGCGACTTACAGAAATTATGTAGACACCAGAAAAATCAATATAGTTTCAGTTGTCTCCAAAGATTCTCTAACTTTTAATCCAAGAATTGATTCTGGATTTACTTATAAAAGTTTAAATCTGCAACATAAGAAACTACTTTACAAATTGCCTATGGACAGTAATTTTTATCTTTTTGTTTATCAATATAAAGATTAATGCGATGGATAAACAAAAATTATCACTGCTAATCAGTCAAAAGCTCTCCGAAAAAATCCAGAATTTTGAAAAGCTGATTGCGGAAACCCGAGCTTCCAACAACGACACTAAAAGCTCAATGGGTGATAAATATGAAACAGGAAGAGAAATGCTTCAGCAGGAAATTAATAATCTTCAAGTTCAATTGAATGAAGTTTTGAAACAACAGGATTTTCTAAAAACAATTCTTATAAAACCTTCTGAAAAAGCAGAAAAAGGAGCGATTGTAAAAACTGAAAAAGGTTTATTTTTTATCTCCGTTTCTTTGGGCGAAATTAATTTTGACAATCAAAAAATCATTTGCATTTCTCCCGAATCCCCTTTAGCAAAAGCAATGAACGGAAAACAAAAAGGTGATGTTTTTTCTCTGAATAATATGAGTCAGAAAATTGTAGATATTCAGTAATTATAAACTTTTCCCACCAATATATTCCATTAGTGAATCTTTATAATTGGGAGCAATGGCAATTTGTTCTTTTCCGATTACGATGTGATTTCTTTCTCTTCCAAAACCTGCATTGCTTCTATGGCGCTGTTGCATTTGGCTTTCAGTTCCAGAAAATGTGTTTTCAGAACATAACTTTCTATTAAGTTCAAAGCCATTGGTTCGTCGTCCGCAATTAGGCAGGTTATTTTTTTTTTATTTATTTGTGAATTTTTTTATGAGATTTTCAAAATCAGATTTTATTACTTCCCAGTGTTTTCCTTTCAGACATAAAACTTCAAAGTCATCATCAGCTATTTGAAAATTGGTGAAATTTTTAATAATCAAATCCGAATCGTGAGTAAATGGATAACGAATCTTGTGAAAAGCCAACATTTCTTGTAAGGAAAAATAGTTTAAAAGCTCGTGCAAATCCTAAAAATCTTTTTTCCCACCTCCATTTTGTATAACTTCTATTTTCACTGCTGTTATATCTTTCAAACTTGCCAAACGAATATTATCAATCAATAATTCATCATCAATAAAAGGGTCTGAGTAGAAAACATCAAGCTTTACTGCATTATTTTCACTACTTCCTATAAAATAAGATTTACCAAAAGAAGTAAGTTCCGAAGAAAATACGATGAAAGAAAATTTAGATTTAAGAAACGTTTCTATGTCTTCAAAATTAAGACTTCCATAATATGAATCCGTAAAAAGGTCTATATCAATGGAAATGCGATGACCGAGTTGCAACGAAAGAGAAGTTCCACCAACCAAACGAAACGGTTTCAGAATATCAGAATCCATTACAATTTTGAGGACAGATTTTAAATAGGGCGATACAGTAGAATAACACAACATTATTTATTGATATGAAGATGCATTGGCTTGGTTGATTTGGAATTCAAAACACTTTTAATCAACTCTTTACCGTAGAATTTTTCAATCTCAATCTTCGCTTCTTCGTCGCCACGTTCAAAAACCCGTTTGA
Source organism: Epilithonimonas hispanica (assembly GCF_003385395.1). Taxonomy (GTDB): domain Bacteria; phylum Bacteroidota; class Bacteroidia; order Flavobacteriales; family Weeksellaceae; genus Epilithonimonas; species Epilithonimonas hispanica. The sequence continues at coordinate 75,855 of NZ_QNUG01000013.1, forward strand.
TGACAGCTACATATTTGTTCTTCCAATCAATTTCATCAAAATTTGTGTCCCAAAAAAGAAACCTTGGGATTTTAGAAAAATCTGGATGAAGTTTAGATGATTGTAGCATTGTTTATAACTTACTCAAAGATAGTGATTTTTAAAATTAAAATTTTAATTCGTTTTCAATTTCACTTCCGCGATGTACACTCCGTCGTTCAGACAAGAATGAAACTCGTGTTTTTTGGGATAAAGCAAGTTAAGTCTTTTTTTCAGATTTTCGACGCCGATTCCCGAACCGCTTTTGTCTGTATCGGTTTTTGGAAAATTGGAATTAGAAGCCGTGAACTGAATTTCGTCTTCAATAACTTCCATTTTAAAACTAATATCCGAATGTTGCGTTGCTGAAACGCCGTGTTTAAAAGCATTTTCAACAATCGAAATAAATAACAACGGTGCCACTTCAAGATTCGGAATCTTTGTTGGAAAATTAGTGTAAACTTTCGTTTTGTCGTTTAATCTTAATGACATCAAATCAATGTATTTATTCAGAAAATCGATTTCTTCCGAAAGACTGATTTTATCGACATCGGTTTTGTATAAAAGATGTCGCATCAATTTACTCAAACTGTGGACACTTTGTTTCGCTTTCTCCGAATCAAAATCAATTAAGGAATAAATATTATTAAGTGCGTTGAAAAAGAAATGTGGCTGAAGTTGATATTTAAGATGTTGAAGTTCAGAATGTAACTTGATATTATCGGCTTCGATTTTCATTTCTTCCGCTTTCTGCATTTTTTTACTCGCCTTAATAGCAATCGAAAACGCAACAGGAATCAGATAAATCAGGAAATCGAAAAAGTAACGCATTCCGTCTGGCGGACGTTTTCCCAGCATTTTTGGTCGGTCTGGTTCGAGTAATTCGAAAATCTGACTTTTGATAAAAATTAGCAAAATCAATAACAAAAAATTGGATGCGAAAAACCACAATTTTTTATCCTCAAATAGCCATTTAACAATGATAAAATAATTGAGATAAAATATAATCGCAAGGAAAAACAACTGCAACCAAAAGTGTCTGAAAATTGCACTCCAATCTGTCTCCGAACCAATGGTGAACGCCGCAGGAAGAAAGAACAAAACCAGCCAAATCAAAAGATGAAGGCTGATTTCGAGGTTTTTATTTTTTAGGTTTATCATTTATCAATTAAGAGATTAAAGCATTAAAAGACTTGCAATTTTTCATCAATTTAAAACTTGAACTTATTCAAACCCTTAAAAATATTGGATTTGTGAAAGTTTTCAAGAAGTGAATTTAAGATTTTTTCCAGCATTATTCTTTTTCATTTTTAAAATTACCAACAACTATCAACCAAAAACCGTCAACAATTACTCATATCTCAAAGCGTCAATCGGGTCACTTTGCGCCGCTTTTCTCGCAGGATACCAACCGAAGAAAACACCTGTAATTGTACACACAACAAAGGAAATCACAATTGAACTTGCTGTAACACTTACTGGCCAGCCTGCAAATTGTTTGATACAAAATGTAGAAATCAAGCCAATCAAAACACCGAGCACTCCGCCAGTAATTGAAATCAAAACAGATTCTATCAAAAACTGCATCAAGATGTCATTTCCTTTCGCACCAATCGCCATTCTCAGACCGATTTCTTTGGTTCTTTCTTTTACCGAAACGTACATAATATTCATAATTCCGATTCCGCCGACCAATAAAGAAATACTTGCAATTGCAACGAGAAGAATCGTCAACATTTCGCTGGTTGAGCTAAACATCGAGATAATTTCCTGCTGAGAAGAAACGTTGAAATCGTTGTCTTCATCAGGTTTTATTTTGTGCTGAGTTTCCATAATGGACTTGATTTCATTCACTGCGTTTTCAGAATCTTCCTCACTTTGAGAAGAAGCGACAATCGACTGAAGATAAGTCTGTGCCAAAACTCTTTTCTGAACCGCCGTGTAAGGCGCAATAATGATGTCATCTTGGTCTTGTCCAAATGTGTTTTCGCCCTTTTCTTTCAAAACACCAATCACTTTGAACGGAATATTTTTGAAACGAATCATTTTTCCAATCGGGTTTTCATTCGGGAAGAGGTTTTCCTGAACCGTTTTTCCGATAACAGCAACTTTCGCATACGATTCGATGTCATCTTCTGTGAACATAGAACCTTCGTCAACGCCCCAATCACGGATTTTCAGATATTCTGGAGAAGCACCATAAATTGAGGTCGGCCAGTTGTTGGAACCCGCGATACTTTGTCCGCTTCCATTGACCAAAGGCGAAATTTCTTTGATGAGTTTTGCCTGAGATTTCAAAGCGTTATAATCTGCCAAAGTCAAAGTTTGCATCGCGGAAGGGTCGGAACGAACGCCGCCCATCATTCCTGCTCCTGGACGAATTGTGATAAGATTCGCGCCCATACTTGAAATATTTTTCTTGATGCTTTCTTTGGAACCTTCTCCAATTGCCAACATTGCAATCACGGAAGCCACACCAATGATGATTCCGAGCATTGTCAGCATTGCTCTGGTTTTGTTGAGGAGAATGGCTTTCCAGGCTATTTTTAATAAATTGATGAAATTCATTTTCTTGATTTTTTGTTACCGAAGATTCAGGATTTTTTTCCATAGTTTTCACCTACGGCTACTCAAATTGAAGTCTACGACTTCTTTTAAAAAACTTTTTGCAAACCTGACTTCTTCATTATCTTTTTCATTGTCGGGTTCATTTTCTGCTTCATTGCTTCTACATTTTCGTCTGCATTGTAGGTTTGCAAAAAGTTCACAACATTAATTCCTCTTCATTTTTTCCATAGGTTAAAACCTATGGCTATTGATATTGAACCCTTAGAGTTCGTCGTTTTTTTAATAAAACTTTTGTAAACCAGCCTCTTCATTATCTTTTTCATTGTCGGTTTCATATTACTTCTTCATTACATTTGCATCTCTGTCTGCATTTTTGGTTTACAAAAGTTTACTTCATTAATCCATCTTCATTGAGATTTCTAAATATATATTTGAACAAGTGTTTATTCTGCTTTTGGAAGTTTTACTAATTCGTCTTTGGCAATCAGTCGGTTTTCTACAGTTTTGTCTTCCTTGATTAATCCGTCTCGCAAAATCACGGTTCGTTTGCTGAATCTCGCAATATCGTCCTCATGCGTTACAAATCCAATCGTGATTCCCTGGTCGTTGAGCTCCTGAAAAAGATTCATCACTTCGTAGGAAGTTCTGGTGTCGAGATTTCCTGTTGCCTCGTCTGCTAAAAGGATGATTGGATGATTGACCAAGGCTCTCGCAATTGCAACTCTCTGTTGTTGTCCGCCTGAAAGCTGACTCGGAACGTGTCCCATTCTGCTTTCCAAACCGACTTGTTTCAAGGCTTTGACAGCGCGCTCCCTTCTCTCTTCCGCCGACACTTTGGAATTGTAGAGCAAAGGCAGCTCTACGTTTTCCAGCGCGCTGGTTCTAGCCAATAAATTGTAGGATTGAAATATGAATCCGATTTTGGTATTTCTGATTTCCGCCAGCTGGTTTTTGTTTAAATCTTTGACCAAAACGCCGTCCAGTTCGTAACTTCCTGAAGTTGGTTGGTCGAGACATCCTAAAACATTGAGGAATGTTGATTTTCCCGAACCGCTGGTTCCCATAATCGTCACAAATTCGCCTTCGTTGATAGTCAAATCGATGCCTTTTAAAGCGTGAACGATTTCGTCGCCCATTTTGAATTCGCGTTTCAGGTTTTCTATTTTGATGATGGGTTTCATTTTATTTGTTGGTTTACAGTTGATGGTTGTTGGATTTCTTTAAGTTTGAGATTTGAAGTTTGAAGTTTCTGTCAACTATCAACCGACAACTCTCAACACAATTAATTCGGTGGACCTTGGTTTGAACTTGATTTTTTGTTGTTATTATTTGGTCTTTTCGGCATAAATGGGCTGCTTTCGTCAGATTCTGATTTTGCAACAGGTTCTGTTTGTTCGTCAAGTGAGGTTACGATTTGTTCGTTTCCTGAAAGTCCGCTAACCACCTGAATATTGATTCCGTCATTAATTCCGATTGTGATTAATTTCTGGGAAAGACTGCCGTCGTTATTTTTAATCCAGATGTATTTTTCTTTGCGTTTGCCGGTTTTGATTTCAGGAATTTTTGCCGTGATTTGGTTATGCTGATAATATTTCTGCAAAGTTTCCGTATCTGGACTAAAAGCAATTGCCGAAGCGGGAACTGTATCGATATCTTTTAATTCCTGAGTGAAAATCGTAATAGTTGCTGTTAATCCTGGTTTCAATTTTTGTTCTGGATTGTCTGCATCGATGATTACCGTGTAAGTCACAACATTCGATTCTGTAGTTGCCGACAAACGAACCTGACGAACACGACCGCTGAATTCTTCCTGTGGATAAGCATCAACTGTGAAACTAACTCGCTGACCAACTTCAACACCGCCGATATCGGCTTCATCTACATTCGCTTCAACCTGCATTTTTGTGATGTCTTTTGCAATCGTGAATAATGTCGGAGTTGTCATACTAGCTGCAACAGTTTGTCCTTCTTCCACTTCTCTACTTAGGATAATTCCGTCAATCGGAGCATAAATATTAGCATAACTCAAATTGGTTCTCGCTTGCGCCAATGCCGTTTTTCTCTGACTTACCGTTTCCTGAGAATTTTTAACCTGATAAGCCGCCTGTTCGTAATCTGCTTTGCTAATCACTCCGGATTTATACATATTGTTTTGACGATTGTAATTCTGTTGGTAATAATTCAGCTCGTTCAGCGATGCATTATATTGAGCTAAAGCATTGTTCACAGATTCCTGAAGATTGGTTTTGTCCAATTCTGCCAAAAGCTGACCTTTTTTCACGGGAGAATTGTAATCTGCATAAATGTGATTGATAATTCCTGAAACCTGCGTTCCGACATCAACTTGGTCTACCGGTTCCACTGTTCCGGTTGCGGTAACAGAAGTTGTGACATTCTGTTTGGATAATTTCACGGTCTGAGCGGCGATACTCGCTTTTTTCTCTGTCGTAAAATATTTGTATCCGAAGAATACGACAATTGCAGCAACAAGAACAATAATGGAATTTTTGAAGTATTTTTTATATTTTGGATTCATAATCTTGATATTTTGATTTTATTCTTTCCCCGACCCTAAAGGGTGGAATAAAATCAATTTGCTCCCTTTAGGATTGGGGCAACAAATTGATTCTTGTTAATTTATTAATTAGCAGTTAGTGTTTTCCCTTGATAAAAATTCAGTAACTGAGTGTACAAAACTGCCATATATTTTGACTGAAGATACGTTTGCTCATTCGTCAAATAAGTGTTTCTGCTTACAGCCAATTCCGTAGTTGTAAAACCTCCGAATTCATATTTTTTACTTGCCAAATCATAAGCGAGTTTTGCATTGTCTCTTGCCACTTTCGAAGATTTTTGCTGAGCTTGATTAGCAATTGCATTCTGCCAAGCTGTTTCAATGGATGAATACAAAGTCTTGCTTGCACTGATTTTATCGAGTTTATTCTGTTCAATATCGATTTGAGCTAATTTCACATTCGTATCATTCTGTTTTTTCGAGAAAATCGGAATGTTCAGAGATAAACCAACTGATTTGTTGAAATTATTTTTGATTTGATTTAAATAACTGTAATCCTGAGTGCTCGTAAAGCCTGTACTCAATCCTGCAGTTGCGGAAAGTGTCGGTTTGTAACCCGCTTTTGTAATTTCAAGTGCTTTTGCAAGAATCTCATTTTGAGAATCATAAATTTTCAAATCCGGAAGATTTTCGATTGCTTGAGCAAAAACTTGTTGTTTATCAGGAATTGATTCCATTAAATCGGTCAGTTTTATTTTTTCAATTTGAAAATCAACACTTGGGTCGAGTTCCAATAATTGTTTTAATTTTAAAACCTGTTGATTGTAAAGATTTTCGCTGTTCACAACTGTGTATTGATTCTGCGCATCCTGAGTTTCAACATCCGCCAAATCTAATTTTGAAATTGCTCCGTTTTTGTATTTGGTTTGCGTCAGTTTCAGTTCCTGAGCAGAAGAATTGGCAGTGTATTTTGCACTTTCGATTCCTTCATAATAATATAAAGCCTGCAAATAAGCATTCAGAACATTCAGAACGATACTATTTTCAGCCTGTTTTTGGTATAATGAAGATTGGTCGAGAATCATTTTGTTCTGTTCGATTTGAAGATTCAGTTTATTACCCTGATAAATCGTTATATTTCCACTCAACCCAAAACTATTTGACAAGATATTTTGATTCACAAATGAACTCGTAATCGGGTCGATACTGGAACCATTTGTCAAACCTATAGAAGTTGTACCGTAGATTGTCGGAAGTTTGTTATTCTTCTGCTGTTGATAATTCAAAGAAGCAGTCGTTTTGTCCAAAACCGTTTTCTTCACGGTAATGTTGTTTTTTACAGCGTAATCAAGACAATCCTCAAGCGTTCATACTTTTTGAGCCGGAGCAAGGATTCCGATGAAAAGCGTTATGATGATGTATTTTTGCATTGTTCGTCTGTTTTACGGGAACAAAGTTGTTGCATATAGAAAATAATATCAAATCTTATCGACGAACAGCAGGATTTTATGGAAGAATAGCTTTACTCTATCGTTAATTATTGGTTGCTCTTGCTCGTTTTCAACTAAAATTTCTTTATTTTGTATTTATAATTTTTAGCTTTCGCAATGCAAAACTACCTAGATTTACTTCAGCATATTTTAGATAACGGAACCGACAAAACCGACAGAACAGGAACGGGAACACGAAGCGTTTTTGGCTACCAATTACGTTATGATTTATCGAAAGGATTTCCTTTGGTAACGACAAAAAAGGTTCATTTGAAGTCTATTATTTATGAGTTGCTTTGGTTCATCAAAGGAGATACTAATATCAAATATCTGACTGATAACGGTATTTCAATTTGGAACGAATGGGCCGATGAAAACGGAGATTTGGGTCCAGTTTACGGCGCACAATGGAGAAGCTGGAGCGGAGCCGATGGAAAAGTGGTTGACCAATTTTCTGAAGTGATCGAACAAATCAAGAAAAATCCGGATTCCCGAAGATTAATTGTTTCCGCTTGGAACGCTTCCGAAATCCCGAATATGGCTTTGGCGCCTTGTCACGCTTTGTTTCAGTTTTATGTTGCGGATGGAAAATTGTCGCTGCAGTTGTACCAAAGAAGTGCGGATGTTTTTCTGGGTGTTCCTTTCAACATCGCTAGTTATGCGCTTTTATTGATGATGGTTGCACAGGTTACAGGACTTGAAGTTGGCGATTACGTTCACACTTTCGGGGATGTTCATATTTACAATAATCATTTTGAGCAGGTTCAGAAACAGCTTTCAAGAGAAACAAGACCTTTGCCAACGATGAAACTGAATCCAGAAATCAAAGATATTTTTGATTTTGCTTTTGAGGATTTTACTTTAGAAAATTATGACCCGCATCCGGGAATTAAAGCGCCGGTGGCGATATAAAATTAAGTGGGAAATTCATTAACTTTGATTAAAATCCTGAAATTATGGAAATTAAAATCAGTTTAGACGAATATGCAGATGTTCCTTTCATTAAAAAACTTTTATCTCAGATAAAAGGGGTGAAGAATGTTGAGATTACTGAGGGTGATAAGACTTATTCTTGGGAAGAGATTGAGAATTCTGAATATTTTGGAAAAGTATTGGAGCAGAGTGAAAATGATTACCAAAATGGAAATTATCAAGAATTGACAGATAATTTATTGAATGAAATATTTGATAAAAAATGAAAGTAGTTCTTTCCTCCACTGCGGAATTTTCATTACAAGAGATTATTTCAATTCTTAAATCCAGATGGACTCAGAAAGAAATTGATACTGTTTTTAATGATATTAAAAAATTTAGAACAATTATATCAGATGGAATTATCAAGCATCAATCTTTAGAAAATTATTCTCATATAAAATTTACTATTATTGGTAAAAGGCAGGTGAAATTATTTTACGAGATTAAAAAAGATTGTGTTGTTATCAAATTATTTTGGCATTGTAAACAAGATCCAGCCAAATTAAAAGAGTTTCTTAGTAAAAATGAGTGAAGCCTAACCTTCACTTTTTTTGTAACAATTCTTTAAAATCAAATACTTATAAAACTTTAAAATAACATCGATTATAAATTCGGAAGAATGAAAAAAATATTCATTGCGGCACTTTTTCTAGGTGCAATTTTTAATTCAAACGTTGCTTTTGCACAGACAGAAACTTCTGGCAGAAACGTTCCTTATAGAGCTACTCACACCAAAACGACAGAGCTAAAACATACCAAGCTAAAAGTCAATTTCGATTATCAGAAAGAACAAATGAACGGCGAGGAATGGTTGACTGCAAGTCCATTTTTCTATGCAACCAATGAACTGGTGCTTGATGCAAAAGGAATGCTGATTCACGAAGTGGCTTTGGATAAAAATGGTTCTAAGTCGCCTCTTAAATTCGATTATAAAAATGATGAGCTGAAAATCACACTTGATAAAACTTATCAGAAGAATCAAGATTACACAGTTTACATCAAATATACAGCACGTCCAAATGAAGTAAAACAGGAAGGAAGCGCTGCAATCAGCGATGCAAAAGGTCTTTATTTCATCAATGCTCAAGGCAAAGATCCGGACAAGCCAACGCAAATCTGGACTCAAGGAGAAACTGAATCTTCATCGGCTTGGTTTCCAACAATTGATAAATCCAACCAGAAAACAACTCAGGAAATCTATATGACTGTTCCTGACAAATACGTCACACTTTCCAACGGAATCCTGAAAGATTCTCAAAAAGAATCCGGAAACTTGAGAACAGACCATTGGGTAATGGATAAGAGACATTCTACTTATCTTTTCTTTATGGGTGTTGGAGAATACGCGATTGTAAAAGACAAATGGCGAAATATTCCTGTTGATTATTACATAGAGAAAGAATATGAGCCTTATGCAAAACAGATTTATGGAAACACTCCAGAGATGATTGAGTTTTTCTCTAAGAAGTTAGGCTACGATTATCCTTGGGCAAAATATGCTCAAATCTCGGGAAGAGATTATGTTTCCGGCGCAATGGAAAATACAACGGCAACGCTTCACGGAAGTGATATTCTTCAAAAACCAGGACAACTTATCGATGAGAATAAATGGGAAGACACCATCGCTCACGAATTATTCCACCATTGGTTTGGAGATTTAGTAACTGCAGAAAGTTGGAGTAACTTAACCGTTAACGAGTCTTTTGCCAACTACTCAGAATATCTTTGGAATGAATATAAGTACGGTAAAGATCAGGCAGATTATCATCAGATGGAAGATGTTGGGCATTATATTCACAATCCTGGGGATTTCAAAAAGGATTTGGTAAGATTCGATTATGCTTCTCGTGAGGATGTTTTCGATTTGGTAACTTATCAAAAAGGTGGCGGAATTCTTCATATGCTGAGAAATTATCTGGGCGATGATGCTTTCTTCGCAGGAATCACGGAGTTTCTTAAAACTTATGAATATCAAAATGCAGAAGCTCATCAATTAAGATTAGCTTTTGAAAAAGTATCTGGAAAAGATTTGAATTGGTTTTTCAACCAATGGTATTTTGGAAGCGGACATCCAAAGTTGAATTATACTTCAACTTACGAGCCTGTTAAAAAACAAGTAACTGTTGTTATCAATCAATCTCAGGATCAGCCTTTCGAGTTTCCTTTGGCAATCGATGTTTATGATAATGGGAAACCAAAGCGTTTCAATGTTTGGGTAGATGCAAAAGCTAAGAACAGTTTCACTTTTGATTCTTCTAAAACACCTGATTTAATCAATATCAACGCAGACGGAATACTGGTTGCAGATGTTACTGATTCTAAAACTCCTGAGCAAAACTTATTTCAGTTTACAGGTTCGAAAGAATTAAAAAGTAAATATGCTGCTTTGGAAGGCCTTGAAAAAGCCGATGCAAAAAGCCCTGCTGTTATCAAATTATTAGCAGCTGCAATTAAAGATCCGTACTTCAGAATCAGAGAGAAAGCTTTGGAACAAATCGATCTTTCTAATGCTGATCAAGCAAAGGCTTTGACTTCAGAAGTTGAAAAATTAGCTTCTAATGATCCAAAAACTTTGGTTCAAGCTGCCGCAATTACAGCTTTAACAAAAACCAAAAATGCTAAATACAGTTCTATTTACGAAAAAGGACTGACTGCGGTGTCTAATGCTGTAAAAGGCGCTTCATTATCAGGTATTGCGGAATTAGACCCATCAAAAGCGGTGACAGCAATAGAAAATATTGACCTGAATGGTGCGTCTGATGATTTGATTTCAAAATTACTTCCTCTTATCGTATCCAAAAAAATAGAAAAGCAAATGCCTGCAATTGGAACAACAGTTGCCTTCTACCCTTTCATCAAATTCCAAGATCCAACTTTGGGCAAATCTGCTGAAGAAGGTTACAACTGGATAATGTCTTCGGATAACCTGAAAGCGACAGAAAAAGTAACCAAAGTGCTACAACAGGCAAAATCTCAAATGCCTGATAATCCACAAGTAAAAATGATGATTGTGCAAATGTTGAAAGACGGACTTGCAAAGAAAATGGAAGTTCTAAAAGCTAACCCAAAAAGTGCAACTATCAATCAACAGATAGATGCTATTAACAAAGCAATTGAAGCGTTTAAATAATTAATTGATAATTGAAATTATTGAAATTTATAACAAAGAAGCCATCTCGATTGAGATGGCTTTTGCTTTATAATTCTTCCAAAGGGTTCCAAAATAACTTTTTAAAATCCTTAATCTTACCATTTTCCTGAACCAAAACATCTTCTTTCTCCAACCTTTCGCGAAAAGACGGAACAGATAATTTTCCCGAACTACTGATAACACGATGAGCCGGAACATCCTTTGGACAACCGCCCATTGTATTGCCAACGTGACGGGAATAATTGGGATAACCAACCGCTTTAGCGATAGCACCATAAGTAGAAACTCTTCCTTTTGGGATTAGTTTTGTGACTTCATACACTTGCTGTTTGAATAGTTCGTTCATTTTTTATTTAAAGTTAAAATTAAATAAAGAAACATTATAAATCTCTCGCTGATTGAGCAAATTTAGCTGATTTTAAATTTGCATAATCTGCAAAATCTGCGAGAGAATAAAATAATTTTTAAAATTAATTTTGTTTACCCCAGCCCTAAAGGGAGCAAAACTAATTTTAAAATCTCATCAAAATCACTCCCTTTAAGGTTGGAGAAATGATTTTGATGAGATTTTAATTCTATTAAAATTCTAATAGCTTAAGTTTCAATTGTACTCCAAAGTTATCCTTGAAATTACTTGTTGCATAATAACCGACTCTATAAAACAATCCCAAATTGAATCTTGAACTTAGGAAGTTATTATATTCCAATCCAACTTCCTGATACAAATGGTTCAATGGAGAGAAGTTCTCTATCTGATGGTATTCCGGATGTTTCATATCTCCAATCACACCTCGGTAAATAAAATCGAAGCTGGAAGTATTCTTCCCAAAACTCTTGAAATACCAAGGAATACGATGCGTAATGTAATAACCTGCAAACTTATCATTAAAATACTTTCCAGCCGTCATCGTCGCAAATCCCAGATAACTGGTCAAAGAAAAATTGGACAAAATCCCTGTATTGCTATTTCCATCCAGACCTCCCATCTCAAACATATGCCAGATTGGTGCTTTGCCTAAATAATATCCACCAAAAGCTCTGGTCTGAGTCATACCCAAAGACGTCCTGAACTGATGCGTATACAAAACATCAAAACGACTGTAATTGAATTCTCCACCTAGACTTTTATAACCTTGTTCATAATTGAAGAAAACCTCTGGGAAGTTCTGTTCAAAAGTATATTTGCCCGCAGGTGTCATTATATTTCTATTGTTTGGCGAAAACTTAATTGTCGCTAATGAGCTGAAGTTCTCGAACTTTCTGGACATTCCCATAAACTCGTAAGGATAGCCAGCTTCTTCGTTTTGTTTTTTGGCAGAGACATTTAAGGTTAATGAATTACTCAAATCCACTTCATACCCGAACTTGAATCCATCAAACTTATAGTATTTATCATTCTGGATAGACATCCCATTGTTATTAATCTGCATCTTCGCATTCCAAAGATTCTGACTGAATCTCCCCGAAGCCATCACATCTTTAAAATATTCGAAGCGGAAAAACGAGTTTCTTTCCAAAGTCGTTCTCAAATCTACACCAGCTCCATATTTGAAAGCTCGGTCTTTGAAACCGTAAGCTAAATAAACATCTGGCGAAATATATTTGTTAAACTTCTCATTCAGTTTAAAAGTTGCGCCTGGTCGGAAACCTTCATACTTGTTATATCTCGTTTGCAATGGACTAATATCAACCATCCCAACAGTGAATTTAGCTCTTAACAAAGACGTAAGAACACGAACTTTTCTGTCCAAAGTATATTTCTTACCCAAGCTGTCCACTTTTATATAAGTCAGTTTTTCTCTAGCCGTCAAACTATCTGTTCTATATTGATTGAGAAGAGAACCATCCGCATTCTTCACGCTCATCGTATAACCACTGAACTGTGAAGCTTTGAAATCAACCGGTGTCTGAAAATCAAAATAATCTGACTTCATATAAGCATAATTCCCAAACCTTTTGATTTTATCCAATCGTTCCTTTTTTTCTTCGGCAGTTTCATTGTCCTTTTTCTCAACAGTAGAGAATTCTGAAACGCCCATTTTTATTTTAAGGTTCTCGGTCTTCAGAAACCATTTGTTATTAATAGGAATCCAAACAGAAGTTATCGTTCCATCGGTCTTAACCTTACTATTACTTTCAATCTTTTTGATAGCGTAAGTTTCTTTATCGATGTACAGATAACCGTTGTATTTTCTTCTGTTAACGGGAACTTTGTAATCTACCTGTCGGAAACGAATAACGAAATTATCTCTACCATCTATCTCGATAGAATCTGTTAAGAAGTACCTGTAAAGACTTCTGTTCTCCGGCAGAATCTCTCTCGGGATTTTGTCTCTGTTGGAACGTAGCGCTAACATTTCGTAAACTGGATTCTTCAAACCAGAGATTCTGTTATCCAAGATATTGGTTTTCTCACCGTACTTTTTAGAATATAAAAACTGCATCGCACGTTCCCAAAGAAACAGTTTGCTATCTCTCGCAACGCCCATCATCTGCTCGCCTTCTATAGAATCTTTGATTTCCTTTTCTTTTTTAGGCAACTTACGATTCGCTACTCTAGAAAGTGAATCTTGTCTCGCGTTGTAGAAATGCGTGTAATCTTGTATGCTGTCTTCGTCCACGTCAAAAGACATTTTCTCATAAGATTTATAAGAATAAGAATCTAGGGAATTAGGCGAATTATCTTTGAAGCTTTTGAAAACTTTATCAATAATCGCTAAAGCTCGTGGGTCAGATTCGTTGGTCAGAACCACGCCTTGTATCTCGTTAGCTTTGATGTTATCTCTATCTAGTTCAATTTCCATTACTTTATCCACCACTACCTCATCTCCTATGTAATTATCTATTTCCACATCTACTTTTGGACATTTGGTTGTAAAAGTGACAATTCCTTTTTCATTGGTCTTTCCAAGAATTTTCCCATTACAAGATACTGTTGCACCTTTAATTGGTTTTTGATTATCCGATCTGTAGACAGTTAGTGTACTTTGAGAAAAAAACAGAGATGTGTAGAAGAGAAAAATGAATGTAAAGATTTTGTTCATAGTTTGGTTTTATTAAGTAGTAAGCTAGTTTTCCGAAATGTTACTGAATGCCTTATTCTAATTTAAAAATAATTTACACAAATTACCTTATATAATATCGAGCCAAAGTGATTTTCAAGCAATAAAAATGCATCTCAATCGTAATCAAGATGCTTTTATAATTAAATGTAATGATATGAAGTTACTTCAATTCGAAGTAATTTAAGTTCGCATTACCGGCTTCGAAGTACAATCTCAATTTGTTTTCTCCGGAATCAAGCTTAACATTCTTTACTGAGACTGTTTTCCAAATATTCTTTCCGGTTGGTGGTAACTTAACAGTTGCTAAATCGTCACCATCTTCTGTTTTAATAATCAATTCCGAAGCTTGAGCAGAATCATTATTATATCTGAAAGTTGCAGTGTATTTTCTTGCTTGTTTACTTTTCACAGTGTATTGAAGCCACTCTCCTTTTTCGGTTTTCCCGACATAGAACCCGTTGTTGATTTTATCTTTACAAGCGTAGATATCAACACCGTCATTTCTCATTTTCTTACCTGAGTTCCATTCTGTATGACTTCCAGTACTTACCCAAAGGTCTTGGAAATCATTATCAGAATAAGCGCTTCCAAATCTTCCTAAGTCATATTCTGTCGCAAATATTCTTCCCGGTGCAATGTGGTTTTTATAAGGTTTGGTTGTTTCATCTGTTACTTGACGAAACATTGCATCAATAACATCTTTCTTGACTTTCACATTTTCCATTTTGTAATTGTCAGCTATTTTCATCAAGGCTTTTTTAGCGAAATCTTTTGTTGGTTTCTGACCTCCGTTTTTCCAATAGTTTAGAAGTTTTTGATATTCAGGAATAATTTTCACATTGGTTACACCTGCGATATTGTCAATCTTTTTCATCGGCCAATAAGCATAACCGATATTATTTTTCAATAATAATTGATTAAGTTCTGTAAACCAAACGTTAGAGTTTTCTCCAGTTTCGCCTAACCAAACAGGAACATTCAGTTTTTTTCTTGTATCTACAATATTCTGAATTGCTTCTTGAGAATTGGTTGTCCAATATTTGTGAAAACTTAGAACGATATTATTATCCCAAAGTTTTGGCAAACCATTATAGTTATTTCCCCAACCATTACCTTCAAGAATGATAATGTGATTTTTATCTACTTCTCTAATGGCGTCAGAAATCTCTTTCTGAAGTTTCCAAAGTGGCGCATTAGACATCTCGTCCGTTCCGTTTGGATTTTTCCCCGTGAAACCATAATTAGGTTCATTGATCATATCATAACCTGCAATCCATTCTTTGTCTTTATAACGTTCTGCTAGTTTTTTCCAAAGCGCAATTGTCTTTTTCTGATTTTCCTCGCTGTCCCAAAGATTCGGTTTTGATTTGTCATTATCAGAAATATTGGCATCGTTTCCTTGTCCGCCAGGTGCAGCGTGAAGGTCAAGAATCAGATAGATTTTATTATCCTCACACCATTTTAAAAGATTATCCGTCATTTGGAAGCCTTCTTCCAGCCAAGTATTTTGTCCTTTTACAGGTTCTTTTTCGATTGGCAAAGTGTAAAGATTATAATGCATCGGAAGTCTTATGGAATTGAATCCCCATTTTGCTAAAGAATCGATGTCTTTTTTAGTAATTCCATTTTTGAGATAGGCTTTGTAAAATTCATTTTTACCGTCTTCGCCTGCAACTTCTGTAATCTTTTCTTTGATTTTAAATTGAGGTCCAGCAAAATCATCGGTCTTCAACATATAACCTTCTTGAAGCATCCAACCTCCCAATCCAAGACCTTTCAGATAAATATTCTCTCCTTTGGAATTCACAATTTTTTGCCCTTGAGTTTTCAAAAACCCCTGAGCGTTCCCAAATTGAGACAATAATAAAGCACAAAAAACAACTGTTCGCATTATATTTTCATTTTTAACTAAGATAATACTATTTTGTTAACGAACAAGAAATTAATTTGAAAGCCTATTTCAAAATAAAATCCCGAACTATTTTTCAATAATTCGGGTAATATATAAATGTAAATATTTATGAATTAATTTGAGAATTTCATATTCTGAATTCTGACAGCATTAAGAATTGCAAGTAATGCTACACCAACATCTGCGAAAACGGCTTCCCACATATTGGCTAATCCGCCGGCTCCAAGAATCAATACAATTAATTTAACTCCAAAAGCCAAAAATATATTCTGATAAACAATTTTCTTAGTCTCCTTTCCGATTTTGATTGCTGTTGCAATTTTCGAAGGCTGGTCAGTTTGGATAACAACATCCGCAGTTTCAATTGCTGCGTCGGAACCTAATCCTCCCATTGCCATACCGACATCGCTTAAAGCTAAAACCGGCGCATCATTGATTCCGTCTCCAACGAAAGCTACGACTTCTTTTGGATTACTTTTTAAATTTTCCAACTTTTCAACTTTTCCTTCTGGAAGCAAACCACCAAAAGCAGAATCGATTCCTAATTTTTTAGCAATATTTTGAGTTAGAGAATCTTTGTCTCCGCTTAACATCACAGTTTTTATATCATTATTTTTCAATTGATTAATTGCTAATTCTGAATCTTCCTTAACTTCATCGGAAATTGTGATGTAACCTTTATATTCGTTATCAATGGCTAGAACAACTGTGGTTTCTACAATTTCTTCCAAGAATTCCGGATAATGAATATTAAAAGTCTTCAGCAGTTTTGTATTTCCGGCAAAAATTCTTTGTTGATTAATAACAGCTTTGATTCCTTTTCCGGAAATCTCTTCCACCGATTCGGGAATTTGATTTGAAGGATGAAACTCTGAAACCGCTTTTGCAATCGGATGTGTGGAATGACTCTCAACAGAAGATAGAATTGATAAAAAATCTTCTTTTGAAATGTTCTCCGGAACGATATCTTGAACTTTGAAAACACCTTTTGTCAAAGTTCCGGTTTTATCCATCACGACAGTCGTTACATTCGCAATGATGTCGAGAAAATTAGAACCTTTGAACAAAATTCCGTTTCTGGAAGCGGCGCCAATTCCACCAAAATATCCCAACGGAATCGAAATAACCAAAGCACAAGGACAAGAAATCACGAGAAAGACCAAACCTCTGTAAAGCCAATCTCTGAAGATGTAATTTTCAACAAAAAGATAAGGCACAAGTGTTACCAAAAGAGCTAAAAGAAAAACAATTGGTGTATAAATTTTCGCAAATCTTCTGATGAATAATTCGGTTTTTGCTTTTCTGGAACTTGCATCCTGAACCATTTGAAGAATCCTTACAATCGAACTATTTTCGAATAATTTGGTCGTTTCGATTTCAATCACTTGGTCGAGATTCAACATTCCTGCGAGAACTTCTTCGGATTTTTGGATTGAGGAAGGTTTGCTTTCGCCTGTCAAAGCTGATGTATTGAGACTTGCTTTTTCCGACATTAAAATCCCATCCAACGGAATCTTCTCTCCTACTTTCACCTGAATTTTTTCTCCGATTTTCACTTCTTCGGGAGAAATGGTTTTCCAACTTCCTTCTCGGAAAACTGTTGCTTCTTTTGGGCGAACGTCTAATAATGATTTGATATTATTCCGAGCTTTGTTAACAGCGGATTCTTGGAACATTTCGCCAATCGTGTAAAACAGCATTACGGCAACGCCTTCTGGAAATTCGCCAATCGCAAATGCTCCGATTGTTGCAATTCCCATTAATGAAAACTCATTGAAGAAATCTAATTTCTTAGCTAATTCAAAGGCATCTTTGAAAACTGAAAATGCAACTAATATATAAGACACAAAATACCATCCGAATCTCAACCAAAGATTATCGGTAAACCAATCAGCTGTAATCCAAAAATCAAGAATCAATCCTGAGAAAAAAATGACAAGACTTATTATCAATCCCAATTTGGAATTGCTGTGAGAATGGTCGTGGTCGTCGTGATTGTGCTGATGAGAATGTTCCTGATGATTGTCTGTTCCGCAACATCCGCTACTACAATTCGCCATAATTTGTAATGTTTCTAAACAAAGTTAAGGGAAATAGTTATAATTAATGGTATTAAATGGCTGTTAATTGTCATCTGTTTTTTTGAACGCAAAGCGCGCAAAGGTTTTTTGTTCTTTATTGAAAATATTTTAAGGTTTGCAAAGGCGCATTGCTCAGCTAAGAAATAATAGTTGTTGTTTCTCGCAGATTATGGGGATTTTGCAGATTTGATATTCTTTTCTTGTTGGCTTCTAGAGCCTCAGTCTGACAATTGTGACAAATCGTGAATCTATGACAAAGCCCCTAGCCCCGATGGGAACGGCATCCTTTTTTGCGGATGCTTCGAGAACCTCAGCCTGGCAAAACGTGTGGCAAAAAAGATATAGTGGACAGCGGGATTAAGCTCCAAATGAACTTAATTGTTGAATTAATGATTTTTAAACGCAAAGTCCGTAAGGTTTTTTGTCATTATTGAAAAAATTTTAAGATTCGCAAAGACGTAAAACTCAGCTAAGATTAAAAGGAAATAACATTAAAATTATACCTTTGAAAAAAATTTAGAAATGGGTGTAGCAGATTTATTATTCAAAAGAAAAAAAGAACTGGCTGAAAAAAACTTGAGAAGTGGTCAAGATTTTTTGGTTGAAAACGGAAAAAGAGAAAGCGTAACAACTTTGCCAAGTGGTTTACAATACGAAATCCTTGTAGAAACTGACGGACCAAAACCAACAGCAAAAAGTACGGTGAAATGCCATTATCATGGTACAACAATTACGAGTAAAGTTTTTGACAGCTCTGTAAAACGTGGAAAACCAGCCTCTTTCCCTCTGAATAGAGTTATCAAAGGTTGGACAGAAGGTTTGCAATTGATGTCTGTAGGAAGTAAATTTAGGTTTACCATTCCACCACATTTGGCTTATGGAGAACAGGAAGTGAGCAAAGAAATTGGTCCAAACAGCACTCTGATTTTTGATGTAGAATTGCTGGAGATTAAATAATTAAAATTTAATTCTCAGATTGTATTGTAGTTATAAAAATTATTTATACTTTTGCAACCTGTTAATCAACCTCTGACGAAGGACGTGAATGTTGCTTAGCTTGACAAAACAAATTTTTTTTATAAAAAATGGATTTAGTAAAATACGTACAAGATAAGTACATTACGAAAAAAGAATTCCCAGAATTCAAAGCCGGTGACACCATCACTGTGTATTACGAGATTAAAGAGGGTCAGAAAACAAGAACTCAGTTCTTCAAAGGAACTGTGATCCAATTGAGAGGAACTGGTCTTACTAAAACTTTCACTATCAGAAAAATGTCTGGTGATGTAGGTGTAGAAAGAGTTTTCCCAATCAATATGCCTGCACTTCAAAAAATCGAAGTTAACAGACAAGGTAAAGTTAGAAGAGCTAGAATCTACTACTTCAGAGACCTTAGAGGTAAAAAAGCAAGAATCAAAGACAAGTCTTACGGAGGTAAAAAATAATCCTGAGATTTTCTTCTTGAAAATACAAAACCAGCAAATTAATTTGCTGGTTTTTTGTTTGTTGAATTTTAAATAAATTCTGTTTGTCCCAACCTTAAAAGGATAAGAATTTACTTAAAATTTCATCAAAATTACTCCCTAAATAATTTTGATGAAATTTCTCTTATATTATGAAATAACACCTAACTCCTTTCCTACTTTTTCGAATCCAGCAATGGCTTTGTCCAAATGTTCTCTTGAATGAGCTGCAGAAAGCTGAACTCTGATTCTTGCTTTTCCTTTTGGAACCACTGGATAGAAGAATCCAATAACATAGATATCTTCTGCTAAAAGTTTTTCTGCCATTTCCTGTGCTAATTTTGCATCATAAAGCATTACCGGAACGATTGCAGCATCACCATCAGGAATATCGAAACCTTTGGATTTCATTTCTTTTCTGAAGTATTCTGCATTTTCCATTACTTTATCTCTCAATGAAGTATCATCCGAAATCATATCCAAAACTTGGGAAGCAGCACCAACAATTCCTGGCGCTAATGAGTTCGAAAATAAATATGGACGAGAACGTTGTCTCAGCATATCGATGATTTCTTTTTTTCCTGAAGTGAATCCACCTAAAGCACCTCCCAAAGCTTTTCCTAAAGTAGAAGTAATGA
Source organism: Epilithonimonas hispanica (assembly GCF_003385395.1). Lineage (GTDB taxonomy): Bacteria > Bacteroidota > Bacteroidia > Flavobacteriales > Weeksellaceae > Epilithonimonas > Epilithonimonas hispanica. The sequence continues at coordinate 95,731 of NZ_QNUG01000013.1, forward strand.
TATCGACTCTTCCAATCACATCATTAGCTTCGTGCGTTCCACGACCAGTTTTTCCGATAAATCCCGTTGCATGAGAATCATCTACCATTACCAAAGCATCATATTTATCTGCTAAATCACAAACTCCTTTAAGATCAGCAACAATCCCGTCCATTGAGAAAACACCATCAGTTACAATGATTTTAAATCTATGATTTTTTTCAGAGGCCGCAATTAATTGAGCTTCCAGATCTTCCATATTATTATTTTTGTAACGGTATCTTGCAGATTTGCATAATCTTACTCCGTCAATAATAGAAGCGTGATTGAGTTCATCAGAAATGATTGCGTCTTCTTCTGAAAATAATGGCTCGAAGACACCACCATTAGCGTCAAAACAAGCGGCGTAAAGAATTGTGTCTTCCATTCCTAAGAACTTAGAAATCTTAGCTTCCAGATTTTTATGAATATCCTGAGTTCCGCAAATGAATCGTACAGATGACATCCCATAACCGCGGGATTCAATAGCATCTTGCGACGCTTTCATTACTTCTGGATTGTTGGATAATCCCAAATAGTTGTTCGCACAAAAGTTCAGAAGTTTTTTTCCTCCAACTTCTATCTCTGCACTTTGCTGGGAAATGATGATTCTTTCTTTTTTGTAAAGCCCGTCGTTTTCTATGTTTGTTAATTCGTTCTGAATATTTTCGAGGAATTTTTGTGATATCATTTTTATTAATTTTCGATTTGAACAAAAATAAAAAAAGCACTTTAATTAAGTGCTTTTTTGTGATATATTAACTTCTTTTATTCTTTTAGAATCTTAATAGATTGATTATTAAACTTGAGAATATAAGTTCCTTTAACAAAACTAGAAATATTAATTTCTGAATCTTTTTCAGTAATTCCTTTTTTGATTAATTTACCTTCAATAGAATAGATTTCATAATCTACTGACTTTTCCAAGCCAGAAATTTTCACGAAGGATTTTGTAGGGTTTGGATATACATTCAGTTTATCTTTACTATCAATATCATTTACAGTCAAAGAATTATCTCTAACAACTGTAGATTCTTTTGTAATAATTTGATTTTCGTAGTTGAATACAACATTTGTAACATCAAAAGCAACATCTTGCGTAAAATATTGATTATTGGAAGTATGATCCAAAACAAAGTAAGCGGTTTGTCCACCAGATCCAGAAACTTTGATTGGCAAAGGCAATTCAAAAAAGCTCACTGCAGATGAACTTCTCGTCTGTCCAACTTGGAATGTTAGTTTTTTGCTTGTCGTATTTTGATTCCATTTAATTTGGTAAGACGGATAACCTTCTCCATAGATCCAATCTTTGAAAAACTCTGTAAAATCTCTTCCTGTATAACTACTTAAAAAACCCTGAAAGTCGTGTGTTTTCACATAATTATAAGCAAAAGCAGGATTGTTTTGATAGGCTTTCAACATGGCATAAAACTGATCATCACCAAGAATCCACTTTATCATTCTAAGAACATAACCTCCTTTTGTATATGTTAATCTTGCATTAAAAATTCTATAAAAATTCAAATCGCTATCGGGAATATAGACACTCCCTCCCGGATCGCTTGTGATATAATCCATTTCCCCCTGAAGATAGCTTTGAAACTGAACCGGAGTCATCAATAATTTCTCAAAAGCAACATATTCTCCCATTGTTGCAAATCCTTCATTCAGCCAAATGTCATTCCAAGTACCGCAAGTGAGTTTGTCTCCAAACCATTGATGAGCTAACTCATGAGCAATTAAATCTAATCCATAATATCCCATAGAAGTCATTGTTGCATGCTCCATTCCACCACCCCAATTGAATTGCATATGTCCATATTTTTCATTGCGATAAGGATACAATCCAAAATGATCTTCGAAAGTCTGCATATTGGTTGCTGTCCAATCTAGATTTTCTTGAGTATCAGATGTTGCCCAAGATGGATAAACGTAGTTGAGAAAAGGAAATGAACTATTAGTTGTTGTGATTGTAGAATTAAGTTTTGTATAATTAGAAATTCCTAGAGCAAAAAGATATGCAGGAATTGGATATTTGGTTTGCCAATAGGTTAACTTCTTTCCATTACCTAAAATCGTTTCTGAGATCAATTTTCCATTAGATCCGACAGTGTATTGAGCAGGAGTGGAAATTTTGATATCTAATTTTTCAATTTTGTCGTTCATACTCTGCTTGGTAGGCCACCATTGTTTTGCTCCAAAAGGTTCTGACAGAGTGGCTAAAATAGGATCTCCAGCCGACGTAGTTGTTGCTACAAAAGCATTTTCTACAATTGAAGGAACTCCATTATATGTGATGGACAAGGAATCTGTTGTCTGAGCAGTGAGAGTTGCAGGAAAATTAATTTTAATTTCATCAGTACTCAATTGCTGAAAAGTCAAATCTTGACCGTGATATTTCACATTGGAAACTATTAGATTATCTGCTAAATCAAAATAGATATCTGAGGTATTTTGTAACATTTTAAAATGAGAAGTCACAGTTCCAGAAATATATTGCTGAGTAGGATCTAAGTCTAATTCTAATCTTACATATTTTAAATTATAATTCAAAGTATTTGGATTGACGTTGACATCCAAAATTGATTTCAGATTCGTTCTTTTCTCAGATTCCACAATCCCTTTTCTATCAATATTAAATTTCTGACTAAAAAAAAGATTAAAGGAAAATAAAATAATAAACAGCAGATAGTTTTTCTTCATAAGATTGATGATTTTCAACTCAAAGCTACAAAAAAAACTCATCCCGACGAGATGAGTTTTGATTTTATAAAAGATTGATTACTATAAATCTAAAGTAGGATCTAGCAATTGCTCCATTCTACTTTTCACTTGAGCAACAGAACCAGAATATCTGTTAATCAATAAAGAAAAAGCAAGTGTTTTGTTACTTCTAGTTTTGATATAGCCAGCCAAACATTTTACACCATTTAGAGTTCCAGTTTTAGCAAAAATCTGTCCATTTGAGTTCAGCATAAACATATGTTTCAAAGTTCCAGATTGCCCTGCAATAGGCAAAGAATCAAAATACTCTTTATAATAAGGAGACTTAATCATTTTTGCTAAAAACTTTACTTGAGAAATTGGCGTTACAGTGTGAGCCTTGGATAGTCCACTTCCGTCCATATAATTCAAACCTTCCGAATCAAAATTAATTGATTTTAAATGCTCTGTCACTGCCAATTTTCCAGATTCCAAAGTCTGGTCGCCAAACTTTTGAAAACCATTAGACTTAAGCAAAGCTTCCGCATAATTATTATCACTTCTTTGGTTTGTATAATTAACGATTTCTGCCAAAGTTGGAGATTTATAAATCGTCAAGATTTCTCTTGGCTCAGGTTCTCTGTCTACAATTTTTGGTGTTACTTTTCCAATTACTGTGATTTTATTTTTAGCTAAACTTTCTTTCAATTTATTAGCTAAGTAAGCCGGCGGTTCCGCAACTTTGGTAGTTACCCAATTTCCTTCGAACTTATCGGCATAAACCATTTTCTTGGTGTAAGGCGAAATATAAAAATACTTTTTCTCTTGATTGAAACGATTATTAGACTGATTGACAATCAATTTTTCATTTCTTGGCTCTATACTTTCCGTAGTTCCAACTGGTAAATAATAATTATCTTGTTCCAGCCAAACGATATTTTGCGGAAGTTCCTGTCTTTTATTTTCTTTGAAAATCGCAGTTTGGATGATAATATCGCCAGTCACTTTTTTGATTCCCTTTTCCTGAATCGCATCCAGATATTGACTCACAATCTGTCCATAGCTTACCGCACCACCTCTATTTCCACCTAAAGATGGGTCACCACTTCCAACTATGTAGAGATTTCCGGTCAAAACGCCTTCTGTATCAATACTTCCGGAATATTCTAACTGAGTGTTCCATCTATATTGCGTTCCCAAAAGAGAAAATGCAGTTTCTGTGGTTAATAACTTGGTTGTGGAAGCCGGAATCAATGGCGCAGTTTCGTTGTACGCCGTTACAATTTTCTCCGTTTTTGGGTCATAAACCACAAATCCCCAATTGGCATTCCTTAGAACCGGGTCGGTAAACATTTTATTGATGTTAAACTCAATCTGTTCTTTTGGAGAAAGCAGCGCCTTTTCTGCCGTGATATCCTTTACAAGATTCTGCTGGTCAGCAACTTGTGGATAGGTAGAAACTGCGACGCTCCCTTGCGAAAAAACAAATGAAGAAAAACCAATAGCGAAAATTGAAACGTAATTTCTGATTTTATTCATTCTCAAAACAATTACAATTTTTATTGAATTTTTATTAATTAAGGTTTAAGATTGTCTAATCTTATTATCATAACTAAGTAAAGTTAGAGAATATTGCCGTGGAATCTGCGTCAAACTCTAATAAAAAACTAGAATTTTTGTTAAAAACAGTTAAAAATCGACAAAAATATCTTTTTTTACAGATTTATAGGCTGTGATTTCATCAAACTCATCAAAAGATTTAAGAAGTAATTCTTTGTAGATTTTGTAGTTTTTATTTTTCGGAAATTTGAGAAGAATCTGGTATTGATAAAGATTGTTTAGCCTTGCAATAGGCGACTTTTCTGGACCAAGAATGCATTCTTCCGGAATATACTTTCGAAGAATCGAACCGAGAAATTGAGAAGCTCTATTGATTTTGTCTTCTTTCCTATGTTTCAGTTCAATCATTATTAATTTCACAAATGGCGGATAAAGAAACTTTTTTCTTTCATCAAGGAAGTAATTATAAATCTCTTTAACATTCTGATTCTTAATTAATTCAAAAACCGAATGCGCTGGATTATAAGTCTGAATCAGAATTTTTCCATTTCCAGAAACTCTTCCTGCTCTTCCTGCAACTTGTGTTATCAATTGATAAGCTCTCTCTTCTGCTCGAAAATCCTGAACGTGAATCATAGAATCAGCTTTCGGAATCGCAACCAATTCAATATTATCAAAATCCAAACCTTTGGAAATCATCTGTGTTCCGACTAAAATATCAGTTTCTCCGTTTTCTAGTTTTTCGTAAAGTTTTTCATACGCAAATTTCTTTCGCATTGCATCAACGTCCATCCTATCAACCTCAGCATCAGAAAAAATCTTTTGCGTTTCCTCTTCGATTTGTTCTACGCCAACACCTTTTGTATTCAGATTATCGCTGTTGCAACTTGGGCAAATAGTTGGCTTCCCAGAACGATGTCCGCAATAATGGCATTTCAACTCATTCGAAGCTTTGTGATACGTCATCACAACATCACAATTACTGCAATAAGTCACGTGACCACAAGTTTCACATTCGATGACATTAGCATAACCACGGCGATTATGAAGAATAATGGTTTGTTTTTTATGATCTAATTGAAGATTGATTTCATCAATCATTTTCTGACTGAAATTTCCGACAATCTTCTTTTGATTTTGTGCTTCTTTGATATCAATTATTTCAAATTTGGGCAAATCCACTTTCCCAAATCTTTCATTAATAGAAACATAACGCAACTTGTCTTTCATCGCCAAATCATAGCTCTCCAAAGAAGGCGTTGCCGAACCGAGAATCAATTTTGCTTGATAAAATTCTGCCAACATCATCGCCGAATCTTTTGCATTGAAAAAGAAGTTCTGGTCTCTTGGTCTGTAAGCCGAATCGTGTTCTTCATCAACAATAATCAATCCTAGATTTTCATATGGAAGAAATAAAGAATTCCGAGTTCCAATCAGTATTTGAAGTTCATTTTTTTTGATTTTTCGCCAGACTTCTACTCTTTCAAAATCCGTCAGTTTATTATGATAAAATCCGAGTTTTTTACCGTATTTTTTTTCGAGACGAATTGTGATTTGTTTGGTCAAAGCAATCTCTGGCAAAAGCAATAAAACATTTTCTCCAAAATTAATGCAATCCTCAATTTTCTCAAGATAAATATGCGTTTTCCCAGATGAAGTCACACCGTGAAGCAACACATTTTTCCCTTCTTCAAAAGCTTGATTGATTTCTGAAATCGATTTTTTCTGATTATCTGTCAATTCTTCAATTTCTTCAATTTCGCCTTCATAAGAATCAATTCTGTCTTTTTCCAGATAATATTCTGTAACCCAACCTTTTTCAATCAAAGATTTCAGTTGTTGATTGACGAAATTACCTTCATCAAAAACTAAAGATTTTTTAATTGGATTCTCAGGATTATCAATTTGTTTGGAAAGGATATTTAAGAATAAATCTTTCTGTTTTTTGGCTTTATCAAGTTTCAAAAGAATCATCGCCAAATTCTCTGAAACCAAAGCTTCTTCATTGATTTTCAGATAAGCAATTTCTTTCGCCTTATATTTTTCAGTGATTTTTTCATCCACAGAAATATATCGTTCATCAATCAGCGCATTGATGGTTTTGATGATTTCTTTTTTTGGAATGAAAGCTTCAATCTCTTGCAAATTCAGCATTTGCCGAACTTCCAAAGCTTGAAGAAGATAAGTTTCGTTCGCGTCGAGATTTTGCCAGTCAATTGTTCTTTCGGACAACAATCTGACATAAGTTTCACTCTCCAGCTTGAGAGAAGACGGAAACGCCAAACGGTAAATTTCGCCCAGATTACAGAGATAATAGGAACTGAGCCAATTCCAAAAATCCAATTGCTGTTTTGGAACAATCGGTTGATTGTCTAATAGATTGATGATTTCTTTCGGAACAAAAGTTTCTTCAAAATCATTGAACAGTTCCGCAACAATTCCCGTGTAGATTTTCTTTCCTCGAAACGGAACTAAGACCCGCATCCCAACTTCGATTTTATCCAAAAAATCTGCTGGAACTTTGTAGGTAAAAGTTCCTTTGAGATTGAGCGGAAGGATGATTTGAGCGAAGTTCAATTTTGTTGATTGTTGTCGGTTGATTGTTGTCGGAGGTTTTGGTTTTCGAATTGATTTTATCAACTATCAACCAAAAACTGACAACTTATATCGTATAACTTTGGAAAGCTTCTTCCAGACTTGCAAATTTCCCTTTGAATTCTGAAATTGGAGAATCTTGTAATATTTTTCCTTGATGAATCAAAATCACACGTGAGCAAAGCGCTTCAACTTCCTGCATAATATGCGTGGACAAAATCACAGTTTTTGCTTTTCCAATTTCTTTGATAACGTTTCGGATTTCTACAATTTGATTGGGGTCAAGTCCGTTAGTAGGTTCGTCAAGAATCAATAAATCCGGTTCGTGAAGAATAGCTTGCGCCAAACCAACACGTTGTTTGTAACCTTTGGAAAGTTGGCCGATTTTTTTTGATTTTTCAGGAGTAATTCCAACCAAATCTATCACCTGTTCTACTCTTTCTTTTTTGATATTATGAAGATTTGCTACGAATTGCAGATATTCTTTCACGTACATTTCATTATAAAGTGGGTTATTCTCCGGAAGAAAACCAATTTTCTTTTTGGATTCGATTTCGTTTTCTGAAATGTTTTTTTCGTCCAATAGAATTTCGCCTTCGTCGATTTTCAGAACGCCTGTGATGGATTTCATCAAGGTGGATTTTCCAGCGCCGTTTGGTCCGAGCAATCCGATAATTTCGTTTTTTTTGATTTCGATATTGATATCATTGAGCGCAACCTGCTCTCCGAAATGTTTTGTAAGTCCTGAAATTTTTAAAGACATCGAGTTAGTTATAAGTGATGAATTATGAGTGATTTTTAATCTTTACAAAAATATGAAAATTACTGCATCTTTTTGAACGCAAAGATTTCTATGTTAAAGAGCAAATATTATTTGAATTTTTTATTGATAAAAATTCTTCTTTTGGTAGAAATGGCAGCTTTCGTTTGATGACAGCTAT
>NZ_QNUG01000014.1 GCF_003385395.1 Epilithonimonas hispanica
TATGTTTCAGCAGTTCCAGATAATGATCCAATGTTCTTAAAGTTTACTGCAAAAATCGAAAACTTATTTCAATTTGCACACAACTTTTGAGATTGATCCGTTAAATTTCACTTAAAAAGTCAATCATTTGTTTAAATTTTTGATTTTGGAAAGATTTTTGATAGTGTGTACCAGATAAAATTGTTTCGCCCTATTATTTGGCATAAACTCTTTTAATTACTAATCCACGCAAAAGGAAACCTATGAAAAGATATTATGCAGTGTTAATTCCCTTTTACACTATTTTTCTACTATATATGATGTTTTATGGATGTGGACGCCATCCTGAATTTGGATTCCTACAACTTAATCCGCTTCAAAGCATCACTTACTTTTTACGATACAATAACTTCTTCTCAGAAAAGTTTATGGTAAATATCGTAGGAAATATTTTGGTCTTCATCCCATTTGGTGGACTTGGTCTATTAGTTAGAAAACTGAACAACCTACCTCTACTGTTTTGTTTATTTGTTTGTGGAATTTCTACTATAGAACTTTTACAGTATTGGACAGCCAGAGGAACTGCTGATATAGACGATGTTTTCTTGAATACCTTCGGAATGTTGATTGGATACTTTGCTCTTCAAGTAGCAAAATGGTTGGATATTTCAGACATCAGGCTAGAACTTAATTATGAAAAGCCTTTTACTTCTTATTCATATAATAAATAAGCTGACCTAATTTATAAAAATCAAGAGCTTTTAGAGAGATATTTCCTTCTAAAAGCTTTTTTTGTACGTACGGCTTCGACAATGTGTAAATCAACCTGTAAAGAAAAATACCGCCTGTTTTTTTCAATTGTGAGTAAGCTTGGGCTAGTTTGATTTTAGAGATCCTTTCGACATCTTTATCACTTTTTATTAGCTGAGAAAGACTTTTTGCGGATTGGTCAGCTTTCGAAAGAAAAACTTCATTAGTCTCCACATCATTATTAAAAATAGGATTGTCGATATGGTCTATAAATATCTTATTCTTGAATAAATCTTTCGCGAAAATCAAATCTTCATAACCGTATTGCGTAATAGTCTCATTAAAAGGATTTTCCTTCAGAATATTCTTTTTGACAATAAAGTTATTGGTTTGAAAGTCCAAATACGGAGATTTCAAGCGTCGTTTTAATGGTAAATTCTCTCTTTCTACAGCAAATTTCCATCTAAGACCAAATTCCGACGAAGGTTTTACATCACTCACTTTTCTACCACCAAAAACGACGTCTGGATTTTTAGTAATAATAAAATCTATGTAATTTTTAAGAAAATCAGGACTGATTATTTTACCATCGCAGTCCAGAAAAAGCAAGTATTCTGACTGAGAATAATTTAGAAACAAGTTTCGAATTTTAGAGCGTCCAATGTTTTTATCAAGGAAAACAAATTGGCTTACGGTTTTCTCTAAATTCTTATTTATATTAATGAATTCAGTTTTAGAATGGTCATCGATTAAGATAATTTCAGCATCCAATTCATTTGAAACAATCTGATTCTGAAGGCCTTTTACCAAATCATTGACATCAAAATTATAAACAGGAATACAAATACTTAGCTTCATATTCTATCAATAATTTTCTGAATGTTCAATTCCTCCAGACAAGCATAATCGCCACGGAAACACTTTTTATCTCCAAAAACAGAACAAGGTCTACAAGATAAATCCTTAACGTGGACGATATCATCTTCGCTTTGTCCATAACCCAAAAAACCTGCAAAATGATGCGTTGAACCCCAAACCGAAATACATCTGGTTCCCATCAGACTCGCCAAATGCATATTCGCTGAGTCCATAGAAATCATCACTTCAAGTTCAGAGATTTTTTTCAGTTCTTCTTTCAAAGATAATTTTCCGGATAAACTATGTGTATTGGGAATTTGTTTTTCCCATTTTGTTAGGATTTCATTTTCTTCATTTCCGCCTCCGAAAAAATACACTTTATGCGTTTTTGCTAAGATTCTAGCCAGCTCAAAAGATTTTTCTTCGGGCATCATTTTCCCTTTGTGTTGAGCAAAAGGTGCAAAGCCAATGTCTTTCTTCGTTATATTTTCTGGTCTTAATTGATTAGATAAGTTAAGAGAAAAGCCCATATCTCTGAAAACATCCGCATAACGTTCTGTTGTTCTTTTCAATTGAACTTTATCCAGATTCCAGACATCAGTCAGTTTTTCTTTTTCATCTTTACCTTTATCAATTTGGTAAACCTTGAATCCGTGTCTGAAGAAAATAGCATTCAGCATTTTTGTTCTGATGACATCGTGAAGGTCAGCAACAAAGTCTGGTTTAAATTCTTTAATTAATTGTCTTGTCAATTTTCTGATGCCGAAAATCCCCTTATACTCATCAAAACTGATTCCGTGGAATTTGAGTCTTGGATGTTTATCAAAAAGGTCTTTAAAGTTTTCTCTGCTCACAAAAACAATTTCCGTATCGGGATTCTGTTCTAGAAACTCAACACAAACAGGAACTGTCATTGCTACATCTCCGAATGCAGAAAAACGATATGCCAGAATTCTTTTCACCTACTTCTTTAGTTGAAATGCAACTGCGTAAAATTTGATTTGCTTGGTCATTGCCATTAAACCGTTTGCTCTTGATGGCGACAAGAACTCCTGCAATCCTATTTCCGAAATAAAATCAAAATCAGAATCAAGAATCTCCTGAGTCTTATGACCACTATAAATTCTTACCAAAAGTGAAACTATTCCTTTTGGTAAAATCCCATCAGAATCTGCATTGAAAAACAATTTTCCGTCAGTAAATTCTGCATCAATCCAAACTTTGGATTGACAGCCTCTGATTAAGTTTTCGTCCGTTTTTTTATCTTCAGGAAGTCCTTTCAGCTCTTTTCCAAGGTCTATGATATATTCGTATTTCTGTTCCCAATCGTCTAGAAAGGCGAATTCTTCTATGAGTTCCTGTTGTTTTTCTTTGATTGTCATTCAAAAGAATATTTGAATTAAAATTAAATTATTTTACCGATTGAGCAATATTAGCAATTACTTTTACGGCAGCCAACATACTTTCCAAAGGTACAAATTCGTAAGGTCCGTGGAAATTGTGTCCGCCAGCAAAGATATTTGGACAAGGTAATCCCATATAAGATAACTGTGCTCCATCTGTTCCTCCTCTAATCGCTTTGATTTTCGGTTCTATTCCAGAATCTTTCATTGCTTGCTCTGCAATATCTACGATATGCATTTTACCTTCAAATTGTTTTTTCATATTGAGATATTGCTGCTTGATTTCTATCTCAGCAGTTTTCTCTCCATATTTTTTGTTGATTTCCTCAACTTTATCAGCAATCGATTTTTTTCTATCTACGAATTTCTGGTCATCGTGGTCACGAATGATGTATTGAAGTTTAGCTTCGGAAACATCGCCTTCAAAATCTGTCAAATGGAAAAATCCTTCAAACCCTTTCGTTGTTGCTGGCGTTTCGTTTGCTGGGAGTGAATTGATAAATTCTGAAGCCACTAATCCTGCATTCAGCATTTTACCAAAAGAATAACCTGGATGAACAGACAATCCGTGGATTTTTACAACAGCGCCGGCTGCGTTGAAGTTCTCATATTCCAACTCTCCTATTTCTCCTCCATCCATTGTGTAAGCCCATTCTGCTCCGAATTTCTCCACATCAAAATGATGTGCGCCTCTTCCAATCTCTTCATCTGGATTGAATCCGATTGAGATTCTTCCGTGTTTGATTTGTGGATTGGCTAAAAGGAATTCTGCCGCAGTTACAATCTCTGCAACACCTGCTTTATCATCAGCACTCAACAATGTTGTTCCGTCTGTTGTGATGATGGTTTGCCCGATATATTTCTTTAAAGCTTCAAATTTGGTTGAGGACAAAGTGAATCCTGTTTCTTTGTTCAGTAACAGATCTTCTCCGTCATAGTTTTCCCAGATCTGAGGATTCACATTTTCACCATTGAAATCCGGTGACGAATCATAATGTGCAATGAACCCAACTTGTGGAACTTTTTCCTCTTTATTAGAAGGAATGAATCCAAAAACGTAACCCTTCTCATCAATACTCACATCTTCCAATCCTAAATCCTGTAATTCTTTGTACAGATAATTAGCGATATCCCACTGCCTTTCTGTAGAAGGAGTCGTCTCACTTTCTGCGTCGCTGGTTGAAAATATCTTGATGTAAGTAATGAATCTATTAAGGAGTTTTTCTCTCCAAATACCGTCTAATTGGATGTTTTCCATATAATTTGCTATATCTCCGCAAAGTTATATATTTATGCAGTGAACGACAAATAATATGTTGTCAGAGTTGAGTCTTGATTATAACAGATAAACGATGATTGATTACTAAAAAGTTCTTACACGCTGTAATTGCAGCCCGACTTGAGTGGAGCTCTTTTTCTTTTTTGATAAAAAAGAAAAAAGCGGGAACGGAAGGCGGATTAAGCTGCCCAAATATTTAAAATTGAAAGACCAATGTTCTTAACCGAATGTCCACGTGACGCGATGCAAGGCTGGGGAGAAATGATTCCTACGCAACAGAAAATAGATTATATCAACCGACTGATGGAGGTCGGTTTTGACGTGTTGGATTGCGGAAGTTTTGTGAATCCTAAAACAATACCTCAAATGGCAGATTCTGGGATTGTGATAGACGAAATAGACAAGTCACTTTCCAATACAAAGCTTTCTGTGATTGTTGCTAACTTTAAAGGTGCAGAAAAAGCTTTGAGCCACGAGCAGGTTGACATTCTTGGATTTCCTTTTTCTATTTCTGAAACTTTTCAACATAGAAATACGAATAAAAGTCGTGAAGAGGCTTTTACAGAAGTTGTGAATATCTTGGAACTGACAAAATCTGAAGGCAGACAACTGAATCTCTATTTTTCGATGGCTTTTGGAAATCCTTATGGTGAAAGCTGGAAATGGGAATATGTCGATTTTTGGGCGAAACGCTTTGAAGAAATCGGAATAAAAAATATTTTACTTTCTGATACTACTGGCGTTGGTAATGTGGAGAAAATATCACTTTTGTTTAATATAATTCCTGCAAAATATCCTGAGATTAATTTCGGAGCGCATTTTCATAACAGATATGAAGAATCTTATGTAAAACTAAAAGCAGCGTATGACGAAGGCTGCAGAAGATTTGATAGCGCTATAAAAGGAATTGGCGGTTGCCCGATGGCGAAGGATGACTTGGTGGGAAATATGCCGACTGAGAAAGTGTTTACTTTTATGCAGTCAGAGAAGCTGGATGTTCATCAGAATCTTCTACATTTTGAAAGTGCTTATAATATGGCGAAGGATATTTTTCATTTCTGAATTATCTGATTAGACCTAAATTATATCATACTTTAACAATTATTCATATTTAGAATTCAAAATTTCAAAAAATTAGTGTAATTTTATTACAGAAAAAACAATTTAATATAATCAGGTTATGACTTCAAAAACAACTTACTTAGGCGAATCTAAAATCGAATCTGTACACGAAGCCTCTGGTGAAGTTTTCTCAACTTATGTTCCTTCCAACGATTTTGCTGTGAGAGATCATTTTTCTCCGACAGACATTTTCGCAACTGCATTAGCTGAGAGTGTATTTGCTTCCCTAGTTGTTTTAGGTAAAGATAGAAACATCGACATCACAGGAGCAACTTGTGAATTGAAAAAAACAATGTACTTTGAACCAAGAAGAATTGGTGAGATTTTCTGCGTATTCAAATTTCCTCATTCTTATTCTCCAGAAGAGAAAGAGTTTATCGAGAATACCGCTAAAACAAGTCCGGTTTATCTTAGTTTACACACAGAAATTAAGAAAATATTCCTTTTCGAATATCAAAATTAAAATAGAAAATCCTGCAAATTGCAGGATTTATTTTTTATAACATACCAAGTTCAAACTTTGCTTCTTCACTCATCATTTCTTTGGTCCAAGTTGGTTCAAAAGTTAGTTCGATTTTCGCAGATTTTACTCCTTCTACTCCTCTTACTTTATCTTCTACTTCTACAGGTAAAGTTTCTGCAACTGGGCAATTTGGAGAGGTTAATGTCATTATTACCAGAACTTCGCCTTCATCCGAAATCTGGACGTCGTAAACCAATCCAAGTTCATAAATATCAACCGGAATTTCTGGGTCAAAAACGGTTTTAAGCTCCTTGATTATTTCTTCGCCAATATCTGCAATTTGGTCGTCTGTATATTTCATTTTAATCTAATCTTTTTAATAAATCTTCCTGACGCATCCGCCTGAAAACATTTGCCAAAGTTAAGACATCTTTTTCACAATAATGAATGATTCTATCTATATCACCGTCTTTGTAGTATATATCGGCAACCATGCTTCCATCGATATCGTCTTTTGGAGAGGGAATTCCAAAGATATGAGCAAGTAATTCTAATGAAACATAACTTTTCCAATCTCCGAATTTCCAGAGTTCCATTGTATCGATATGAGGAATTTCCCAAGGTTTTTTCCCAAACATCTGAAACGGAATTGGTGGTTGAATTCCATTAATTAAAAGTCTTCTCGCAATGTAAGGAAAATCAAATTCCTTTCCATTGTGAGCGCAAAGAATAACATTATTCAATCGAGAATTGTTAAATAACTCACAGAAAGAAAGTAACAAATCTTTTTCTTCTCCAGAATAAGTCTTGATTTTAAGCTTTCCGGTATTGTTATCAATCATTCCAATAGAGATACAGATAATCATCCCGAACTCTGCCATTATTCCTGCTCGTTGTTCATAGAATTCTGAAGCTTCGATTTCTTCTTTTCTCTGAGACTTGGTTTTCTTATCCCAAAGATATTGTGTTGTAGAATCTACATTATTCCAATTGTCAATTTGAGGAACAGTTTCGATATCAAGAAAAAGAATATTTTCTATAGGAAGGTTCTGTATCATAGCAAATTAAGTTGTTATAAATATACAAAAAAACCCAACATTGCTGCTGGGTTATATTTATAATTCTAAAATTAATTAGAAAGGATATTCGTAAATCTCCGATTCGTGGAAGAAAGGGTTTCCTGTAGGCATCAACTTTAATTTTGATAAAGCTGTCATTACAGTGAAAACAAATAATCCAACTACAAAAACAAATGAACCTAATACCAATAAAGCATTTGAAGCATTGTTCCAATAAGGACCAACTGTTCCTGGCATTACCATATTGAAGTAATCTACGGCGTGTCCAAAAATTACCAAAACAGCCATAAAGGTTACTACTTTATAATTTCTCTTGATGCTGCTGCTTACTAAAACCAATAAAGGAGCTAGAAAGTTTACCACAAGCATTGGCAAGAAGGTAGGCCCATAATATTCAAATCTTCCAAAGAAATAGTTAACCTCTTCTGGCACATTAGCATACCAATAAAGCATAAACTGACAGAACCAAAGGTAGGACCACAACAAACTAGTAGCAAATAAGAATTTACCAAGATCGTGAAGGTGATTGTTATTAAACTGAGGATAAACTCCTTTCTTTTTTAGATAAACACTGATGATAATCATTACAGCGATAGAAGTTGATAAACAACTAACCATTGAATACCAAATATAAAGTGTAGAATACCAGTGAGGGTCAATTGACATTAACCAATCCCAAGCCCAAGCTGCAGAAGCAAATCCGAAGAATGCGATGTAACCAACACTCCAGCTATACAAACTAGCGTAGATTTTTCTATCGCCTTTGTTCTCATCAACTTTTTTAGAAACACTTTTCAGTTTCCAAACGAAGAACGATGCTCCAATTACATAAATCAAAGTTCTAACTGCATAGAAAGGAATATTAAGGAATTTTTTCTTTTCGAAAAGTATAACATCAAATTCCGGAGAATTCGGGTCTGTTAAATTGGGGTCCATCCAATGGAAAAGGTGGCCTTGGTGAGTAATATTCAGTAACATAATAATTACCAAAAGTGCTCCTCCATAAGGAATGAATGAAGCAATCGCTTCCATAATTCTTGTTACAATAATAGACCAACCCGCGTGTGCTGCGTGCTGGATACTGTAAAAGAACAAAGCACAACAGCTGATTCCAAAAGCGAAAACTGCAAATGTATGAATTGCTGCCAATGGCTGATTATGAATCTGATGCTTAGCGTGCTCCAAGTGCGCTTCGTGGTCTTGAGGACCAACCAATTCGCTAGAATGAGAAGGTGCTTCGTGTCCTTTTGAATGGACTGACTCCATCCAATGAGAGATTGCCGTATCATCCAATCCGTGGTTAAGTGCATAACCAATACCGAATAAAGCAACTCCTACAACAATGAGTATAATTGAATATAATCTTAATTTAGGTGAAAAACTATACATTTTCTATTTTTTTATTTAGCATTGGTTTTATCTTCAGTTGCTGCTGGTGCAGCCTCAGTTGGAGCAACGGTAGCAGTTGGAGCTTTGAATGTATTATAAACATACAATGCTACTCTCCATCTATCTCCAACATTCAATTGTCCTGCATAAGAACCCATTGCGTTTCTACCATTAGTCAAAACATAGTGGATAGAACCGATTGTGATATCTCTATCTGCATAATTAGGAACTCCAGAATAAGCACCGCTTTTTACAATTGGTCCTTGTCCATCACCTCCTGTACCGTGACAAGCAGAACAAGTATGGTCGAATAATACTTTTCCTCTAGCTAAATCTTTTTCAAGATTTTTAGGATTCAAAGGAGAAGCAGTAACCAATCTTGAAGCATCATAACCTGCGTTATATTCGTCAACATTTTTAGGTAAAGTTTCCTCACTTACGATTCCGTCTTTGTTTTGGGGAACAGTTCCTTCTACAGGAGAAAGTCCAGTTGCTCCGTTACGAGCTACAAAAGCAGGGATTTCATTTTCGTGGTCAGAATATGCATCCTTAGCTTTCATCAATGGATCATAAGCCACAGGAAAATACATATCAGGAAAATAGACCAAAGGTGGGTTATCTTTTGGACCGCAAGAATTTAGTAAAACAGTAGTTAAACCAAAGATTGCTGTAATTTTTAATATACTATTCTTCATCTTAGGCATCTTTTACGGTTATTTCTTCAACACCTGTATCAATTAACAGTTGTTTAATCGTTTCAACATCATCAGAAACAAACTCCATCATAAATTTGTCATCTGTAGTTCTAGGATCCGGATTCTGAGGTTTAGCACCTGGATACATTTTGTTTCTCACAAGAAATGTTAATGACATCAAGTGAGCAGAACAGAATACCATAAGCTCGAACATGGGATCAATAAAAGCTGGGAAGTTATTAATCCAGGTAAAAGAAGGTTTACCACCAATATTCTGTGGCCAGTCGTGGTTCATAATATAGGCTGTCATTGTGATACCAATGGTAACTCCATAACAAGCGTATATAAATGCTGCATCAGAAATTCTGGTTTTCTTTAAACCAAGAGCTTTGTCTAGTCCGTGAACAGGAAACGGTGTATAAACTTCATTTATACTAATTCCTTTATCATTGAAGGCTTTAACGCCGTGCATCAAATCATCGTCGTCGCCGTAAAGTCCATATATAATCTTAGTGGTGCTCATCTCCTTCTTTTGCTTTATAAGTTTCACCGGAAATTTTCAAAATACTCTTCAATTCTGCCTGTGCAATTACAGGGAATGTTCTCGCATACAAAAGGAATAATACAGAGAAAAATCCTATTGTTCCAAGATATACACCAACATCAATAATGGTTGGTTTAAACATTGTCCAAGATGATGGTAAATAATCTCTAGACAAGTTGATTACGATAATATCAAAACGCTCAAACCACATACCGATGTTGATAATCAATGCGATGATGAATGTCCAGAAGATATTAGTTCTCACTTTTTTGAACCAGAACGCTGCAGGTACAACCAAGTTACAGATAATCAATGCCCAGAATGCCCACCAATAAGGCCCAACAGCTGCTCCAGGAGATAGATATGTGAAATCTTCGAATCTTGATCCAGAATACCATCCGATGAAATATTCAGTTGCGTAAGCTACAGTTACCATACCACCTGTTACAACAATTACGATATTCATAATCTCGATGTGGTACATTGTGATATAGTCTTCTAAGTGACAAACTTTTCTTGCTACCAACAATAGGGTCTGTACCATCGCGAATCCTGAGAAAATCGCACCAGCAACGAAGTAAGGAGGATAGATAGTTGAGTGCCATCCTTTAATTACCGACGTAGCAAAGTCAAATGATACCGTGGTGTGTACCGAGAATACAAGCGGCGTTGCCAAACCTGCAAGAACCAAAGATAGTTCTTCGAATCTTTGCCAGTGTTTTGCTTTTCCACCCCATCCGAATGCAAGAAGTGTATAAATCTTTTTATTAAATGGAGTCTTAGCTCTATCTCTAATCATTGCAAAGTCAGGAATCAATCCCATAAACCAAAATACAACTGATACAGAGAAATAAGTCGAGATTGCAAATACGTCCCAAAGTAACGGCGAGTTGAAGTTGGTCCAAAGTGTACCAAACTGGTTTGGCAATGGGAAAACCCAATATCCAACCCAAACTCTACCCATGTGAATTACCGGGAAGATAGCTGCCTGGCAAACTGCAAAAATCGTCATCGCCTCTGCAGAACGGTTAACAGACATTCTCCATCTTTGTCTAAATAATAATAGTACCGCAGAGATTAGTGTACCTGCGTGACCAATACCTACCCACCATACGAAATTGGTAATATCCCAACCCCAGTTGATAGTTCTGTTAAGTCCCCACGCACCGATACCGGTTCCGATTGTGTAAGCGATACAACCAAATCCATAAACGAACAAGATTAAAGCCGCATACAAAGATGCCCACCATAATTTCCCTGCACGTTCTTCGATAGGTCTTGCGATATCTTCTGTGATATCGTGATAAGTCTTATGACCAATAATTAAAGGTTCCCTTATCGGAGCTTCGTAATGTCCTGACATTTTTTACCTATTTATTATTTAAACGTTTTTCTCTTCTTTTCTGTTTCTGATTTTTGCGTGATAGAATACGTTTGGTTTTGTACCAATCTCTTCAAGCAAAGTATATTTTCTATTTCCGTTGAACAAGCTTCTAACTTCAGATTCTACGTCATTCATATCACCGAATTTCATAGCGCCTGTAGAACAAGCAGATGCACAAGCAACAGCACCTTGGAATTCTGCATCCGTCACTCTTCTTCCCTCCTTCTTAGCATTCAGGATTGTAAGCTGCGTTTCTTGGATACAAAGAGAACATTTCTCCATTACCCCTCTTGTTCTTGTTACAACATCTGGGTTAAGAACCATTCTTCCCAAGTCATTGTTCATATTGAAATCGAACTTGTCATTCAACGCATAGTTGAACCAGTTGAATCTTCTTACTTTGTACGGACAGTTGTTTGCACAATATCTAGTACCGATACATCTGTTGTAAGCCATTTGGTTTTGACCTTGCTTACCGTGAGATGTTGCAGCTACTGGACAAACTGTTTCACAAGGTGCGTGGTTACAGTGCTGACACATTACGGGCTGGAAGATTACGTCCGGATTATCAGCCGCATTTTCCAAAGCTCCTTCAATTCCTAGAAGACTACTACCGTAAAGTTCTGGAACTGCCATTCCTTCTTTAAGACCTTCATAAACTTCAACTTTTTGCTCAGAAGAATAATAACGGTCAATTCTCAACCAGTACATATCTCTCGACATTCTGATTTCCTCTTTACCAACTACAGCTACGTTGTTCTCAGCCTGACAAGCAATTACACAAGCGCCACAACCTGTACAAGAGTTAAGGTCAACTGACAAGTTAAAGTGAGGACCATCTGTATCATCATAAGAATCCCAAAGGTCAACTTTACCAATTGGAAGTTCACCTCCAATAGTGTGCATTTTTAAAGGTGCATTCCAGTCATCAACAGGTTTATTAATAAAATCTTCTAAAGAAACTTCTTTAGCAATCTCATAACGACCCATCAATGTATTTTGAAGCTGCATTCCTGCAAATTCGTGAGTTTCTCCAGTTTTTTCAATTTTAACATTAGAAATAACTGTATTGTAACCGTCGAATAATGGATATGCATTGATTCCTGTTTCAGCAACTTTACCAGAATCTTTTTTACCATAACCAAGCGCCAATCCTAATGAACCTTCTGCTTGACCCGGCTGAATAAATACTGGAACATCTTTCAATGTTACACCATTTACAGTAAGATTAACTTTGTCACCATCCAACTGCATTCTTGCATTAAGGCTATTCTCAATATCAAGAGTTTTAGCATCTTTTGGAGAAATGGTTAAGTAGTTATCCCAAGACAATCTAGAAATTGGGTCTGGAAGCTCCATCAACCAAGGGTTGTTAGACTGTGTTCCGTCACCGATACCTGATTTAGTATAAAGTTGTAATTCGAATTCAACATTTTTAAATGCTGATAATTCTGCAACAGCCTGAGCTGCGTTTCCTCCAGCATAGCTTAATCCCATTGAAAGGCCTCCATTCGTGAAACCATTATAAAGGTTTTTGTTGAAAGAAAGACCGCCGTTAAGAACTAAAGCATTTGCTTTAAGATAATTATAATAGTTATTAGCAGGACTATTTTTACCATTAATCCAAACTAATAAAGATTCTTCAACTTGTCTGGAAGTATAAATCTTCTGAATTGTAGGCTGCATCAAAGAATATGCTCCTGTTTCTGGAGTTATGTCTCCCCAAGATTCTAACCAGTGAGTATAAGGAATCACTGCTTTAGAAGCTTTGTACATATCATTCTTTTTGTCTACAATCGCTACAGAGTAAGGAACTTTTGAGAAAGCCGCCTTAAGAGATTCTCCTTTTGCATGAGAGTAAACTGGATTCACGTTGTTAGTAATCAAAACACCAACTTGTCCTCCATTTAACCAAGAAACAAATTCATTGAATCTTGCGTTATCGTACTCTTTAAGGAAATTAGCTTTACCTGTGAAAGCTTTAGAACCTAATTTTTGATTGATAAGATGTGCTAAAACATAAGCTGCTTTTGAACCGTCAGCAAAAACAACAGCTTTGTCGCCTTTAGCCTGAAGTTCTTTAACGATTGCAGAAGCTGTTTTATCAGAAGTTCCACCGTTAAGACCGTTATAAACTTCTACCAAAGTGTTGAAAACTGCACTTGGCTTCAATTTATATCTTGAATCTGAGTTAGCTCCCGTTAAGCTCATATTAGATTCAACCTGAATATGTCTTAACATATTTTCTCCAGGTTTTCTAGCAGCAGCGTAAGAAACTTCTAAACTTCCTCCATTGTAATCTCCTAAGAAATCTGCGTTGAAAGAAACTACCAATTGACTTGTACTCAAATCATAAACTGGCAATGCTCTTTGTCCGAAAACTTCCTGTGCAGCATCCAAAGCCGCAGCGTGAGGATATGCATCATAAGTGATTAATTCAGCAGAAGGATATTTTGTTTTAAAATCAGCGAATAATTTTTTGAAAGTCGGGCTCGGGAAAGAGTGAGATAATACGACAATCTTTTTACCACCAGCTTGAGATTCTGCTAATCCTTTAAGGATAAAATCATCAACTTTATTGAAATTCTCTTGCTCTTCTCCGTTCAAAGCTGGTTTTTTTACTTTATCATTATCATAAAGAGAAAGAACACTAGCTTGAGCTCTGGCATTAGTTGTACCTAATGAACCAGCTGCTGGGTTAGGATCAATTCTGATAGGACGACCTTCTCTTGTTTTTACCAAAACACTTGAGAAATCGAAACCGTCAAAATATGAAGATGCGTAAAAATTCGGGATACCAGGAATGATATCGTGAGGTTTTACAACATAAGGAATCGTTTTAAGAACCGGTGCCTCACAAGCTGCTAATGTAACAGCCGCAGTAGAAAATCCTAATATCTTAAGGAAATCTCTACGAGAAGTCCCTGAACTATTAGAATCATCTAAGAATTCTTCAACCGGAATTTCATTCTGGAACTCTTTTGCCGCTAACTTTCCAGTTAAAGTCGGGTCTTTTAGTTCGTGAATACTTCTGAATTGTATTTTATTTGAAGCCATTTATACTTCTAATTTTTGTTATTAATAATGACATTTACCACACTCAAGACCTCCAATCGCATCTACAGTAATCTTACTACCTTCACCATATTGTTTTTTCAACTTATCGTGTAGATTTTTGAAGTATTCTTTATTATAACCGTTGTTCATATCTACTTCGGTAGTCCTGTGACATTCGATACACCATCCCATTGTGAAGTTGTTAGCCATTTGAACTACGTTCATTGTATCAATTTTACCGTGACAAGCTTTACAAACAACATCAATCTTGTTAGCAGCATCTTTCTGCTTAGCATTGAAACTATTGATGATTGCCTGCTCACCAGCAACAACGTGCTGAGAGTGATTGAAATATACGAAATCTGGCATATTGTGAATTCTCGTCCACTCAACAGGCTCTGTTTTTCCAGTATAAGCCTGCTTATCTTCATCCCATCCTACATGAGCATAAATCTTTTTGATTTCTCCTGTGTAGAATTCTCTATCTTTTCCTGGCTCAATATATTTCCCTTTGTATTCAGAAATAGAACGGTGACAGTTCATACAAACATTAAGAGAAGGAATCTCAGAAACTTTACCATATTTTGCACCTGAGTGACAAAGCTGACAGTCGATTTTATTTTCTCCAGCGTGAATCTTGTGGGAGAAATAGATTGGCTGCTCTGGAGCGTATCCTTTGTAAACACCAACCCACATCAACCAGTTCCAAACACCATACACAGCAAATAACGCTAACAAACCTACAACTCCTTTTCCTACATAACTGTATTTTTCATACAATGCAGAGAAAGAAGTTAATCTAGTAGAATTAAGTTCTGATAACTCTGGAGTCTGCTGAAGTTTTACTAATTGACGAATTTTAATCAACAACCAGAACAGTAAACTTGCAATTGCAATCAATGCTGCTATTACTATTTTAGAGTTCAATTGTTCTGCTTTTTGAGCTTCGATGGCTGCGGTGCTATTTACATCCGCACCTTCTGTTGCAGCATCCGCCGCAGGCTCTTCTTTAGGAGGATTGGTTGTGTACTCCAAGATATCATCGACATCTTGGTCAGAAAGAGTTCCTTCGAAAACTTGCATAGCAACTTTTCCATTTTCCTCATAAATCTTGTTTGCGTACGCATCGCCAGACGCCCTAAGCTTCTCATTATTGAGAATCCATTTGTGAAGCCAGTCAACATCTTGACCGTCTTTTTTAACTTTTTCAACAACACCGCCAAGTGCTGGCCCTACAACTTTTTTATCCAGTGCGTGACACGCAGTACAGTTAGCCTTGAACAGCTCCTGACCTTTCTTCGGATCGCCTTGTGCATAAACGGAAGCGCCGGTTGATAACAATAGACCAATTGCTATCAGACCCTTTTTGTAATGCTTTCTCCAACTAATCATTTATATAATCTTGGGTTAGTAAATTTTATTCAGTTTACATTCAATCCGGCAAAAATAACACTTTAACAAAAATTAAGAAGACCTTATCGCATCCTTTTTTTTCATTTATAATTAATTTGTAAGCATTCTAAATAACGGAGTTTGCGTTTCAATCAATTTATTTTAAATTTGCTAAAAATATTTTAAATGAACAACCTGCTTAAGCTTTTCATAATCTCAACATTATTTTGTTTTTACCAAACTGATGCTCAATATGTTGTGAAAAAAGATACTTTATCCGGAACTGAGCTTTCTTTTGCACTAGATGAGCGTGTGAATGATGCTCTGGAAAAAATTGAAGACAACTGTAACAGAAATTCTGGTGCTCCTGTAAAAACTCCAAATAAAGTTTTGGTTGCAAACAGAGAACTTACAAATGCCGAAATCTGCAGAAAGAATCCCAAAATTATGGGTTTCAAAATTCAAGTTGTGATTGTAAAAAGTAATGATGAAGCTAGAAAGATAGCAACAGAATTCAGAAATGATTTTAGAAACCTGAAGGTTGAGACCGATGCATCATTAAGACCTAACTATAAAATATTAGCCGGAAGTTATTTCTCAAAACAAAGTGCAGCAGACGATTTGAGAAATGTTTCGAAAGTCTATCCCAAGGCGCGTGTCATTCCATACGCAGTCTTTTGTGTAGAAGCTAAATAACTATAAGTTAAAAAAAGTAAAAATCCTTCGGAAATTCCGAAGGTTTTTTTTATTTGTAATACGTTTCTAAGAATTGATAGAACTCTGTTAATCGATAATAATTATTCAATCCGAGGTAGACGGTCATTATCAAAAGTAACCCGTAAAATAAACTGATTGAAGTTCTCTTTTCTCGATAACTGAAGAACAACCAGCCCAACAATAAGGGATAAACAAACACAAAATGTCCGCCGTAAATGTAAGATGTATGGAGTCCAAACTTCAGAACGCAATGCACTAATACATCAAACAAAAATGTGATTACAAGAATCCAAACCAATTTGTTTTTGCAATTTTTGAAAACGCTCCAAATTATTAACAATAAAACGATTCCAACAAAAAGATAGGGAACAAACGATGTATAAACATCCATAAAAAGTGCTTTGTAATAGAACGTTTTGTCTTTGTTATGATAATCTCTAATCTCGTAATTGGAAAACAGAATATTCCCACCAAAAAACCAAGAATAAATCATATCCCAAAGTGGCGTTGCTTTTGGCTTAGAAAACTTATCATACTGTTCTTCAGTTTTGTTTAGAAAATTTTGAAAATTAAAATCTAATCTCAGCAAAAACAGAAAAACAAATACAACAACCGAAGTCGCAATTTTTGCAACAGCCATCGCGATTTTTTTCCAATCCCAGAAGATTTTTTTCTCAAACAAAAACGGAATGTAAACTTTGACAATATTCGTAATTGTCAATCCTCCAATGAAAACAGAACCAAAAATGGTTGCTCCAAAAGAAATCGGTTTTTCTTCTTTGATTTTCTTCGCTGAATAGTAATTGAAAATCGAAAGAAACAGCAACGTGTAAGTATAAGTTTCCGGCGTGAAAGACAAGAGAATATTAGTCACAAACAATCCGTAGAAAGCCAAAATCAACAAACTGATTTTCAGTGGAAGTTGGATAATATTATTAAGATATTTGAAAATCTGAACATTCGCCAACGAAATCACAATTGTTGAAAACAATGCTAAAACCAATCTAAAAACAGAATCGTATCTATTTCCCGAAATCCATAAAGCGAAATTTCTGATTTGGTCAAAGAAATAATTGGACAAAGGATGTCTTTCAAAACCTCCACCAGTTTGAATAATCGCCCTATTGTCAAAACTGAAATAGCCATCCCAAGGAATTCTATCATCATAAATAATTCTGAAATTACTTGCAATAAACCAAGCATTGGCACCATAAAGAAGGACAAAGAATAAGAAAATCAATAATTCTATTTTCGTTGACGGAAAAACTGATTTCAGGAAGGATAAAATTTTGTTCAATAGTTTCAACCGATGATATTTTCTGCAAAAATAGGAAGTCTAGCGACTAATTTCTAAAAATCTCTCACTATTTTTAAGAACTACAAGACAATTGACTACAACCTGTCTGATTATCATATTTTGAAGGTCGTTTTTGATTGAATTCTGGAAAGCGATTTTCATAAGGATTTTGTAAAGCTTCTTTCAGTTTGAAAAACAATTCATAATCTCCATTTTCCGAATCTTGAATCGCCTCGAATAAGAGATAATTTCTTAGAATAAATTTCGGATTTGCTTTTGACATTAATTCCACAGATTCTGTTTCCAAGATTTTATTTTTGAGTTTTCTTGCTTGATATTTCTCGATAAAATTTGATAATCTTTTCAATTCACTTTCATTCAGAACTCGATAAGAAGAATTGGAAAAGTCATCAGTTTTAATTTCTGAATCACGCTTTTCAAGACTTTGGAAAAATAAAGTATAATCAAGATTAAAATCCTGCAACAACTGTTGCCATTCGGTAAAAAACCGTTCGTCTTCTGGCAAAACTTCATCGAAACCAAATTTGTTTGCTAACATTTTGTCGTGCTCTATCCAAAATCGTTTTCCGTAATCATCCAAGATTTTTTCTAAAACTTCTGAATCATTGATCAATGGGAAAATAGCATTCGCTAAAGCTGCCAAATTCCAATGCGATATCTGACCTTGTTTTCCAAAAGCATAACGTTTCCCGGGCAAATCAGTTGTGTTTGGTGTGAAATCTAAATCATAACCATCCATCATAGAAAACGGTCCATAATCAATTGTGAGTCCAAGAATTGACATATTATCGGTATTCATCACGCCGTGAACAAAACCTACACGATACCAATCGATTATCATTTTCAAAGTTCTGTCACAAATGGCTTGAAACCAATCAATATATTTGTTAGGATTACTTTCTGAATTGACTTCTTGATAAAAATTTTCAATTGTATAATCTGCTAATTGTTTCAGCAGATCAGTTTGATTTCTAGCAGACAACAATTCGAAATGTCCGAAACGTAGAAAAGATTCAGCCGTTCTTACCACAACTGCTCCTTGCTCTTTCTGTGGATTCCCAGAATATTGAATATCCCGAATAACATCTTCACCAGTTTTGGAAAGGCTTAAAGCTCTGGTTGTTGGAACGCCGAGATGAAACATCGCCTCACTCATCAGATATTCCCGAATTGAGGAACGCAAAACCGCTCTTCCATCTGCGTGTCTAGAATAAGGTGTTGCGCCAGCTCCTTTCCATTGGATTTCGGTTTGATGGTTTTTATTGATAATTTCACCAGCATAAATTGCTCTACCATCTCCTAATTGACCCGCCCAATTTCCAAATTGATGACCTGCATAAGCGGTTGCGTAAGTTTCGACATTTTCAGGAAGATTTTGAGCGACAAGGAAATCTTTATTGTTGTCTAATTTACCTAAACCTATTTCGATTGATAACTCTTCATTAAAATCAATTAATTCTGTTTTATCAAAATCTGCAGGTTCCACTGTTGAAAACAAAACATCTGGAGTTTGTCTCTGCATCAGATTTCCCGAAAAATCTCCAGCAAATCGTTTTGTGAATTGATGAGTAATATTTTTTAAATTCATTATCAAAAAACCCGTCTCGCTTGATGCGGACGGGATTTAATTTTATTTGTTAAAGTCTATATCATCCGAGGAATTAATAGCTTCATTAGAATTATCTTCTTTTTTCACTGGTTTATCAGGAACTTCTCTCACTGGATTTTTGAGTTCCTCAATAGATTGTAATCCACCATCATCACCATATCCATTTCTGAGATTATTGAGATCCGAACAACTTCCTGTCCAGTTTGCCGGCTTAATGAATTTATCTTCTGGAAGAATATTCAAAGCTTTGTCTGCAAAAACCTTTTTCATATAAATTGCCCAAATCGGAAGTCCCATTTTTGCTCCTTGTCCTTCACCTGTGCTCCAGAAGTGCGTTGCTCTATCTTCCCAACCAACCCAAACATCAGTCGCTAGTTTTGGAACAATTCCTACAAACCAACCATCTGAGTTTTTCTGAGTTGTCCCGGTTTTACCAGCGATTTCTACACTTGCAGGAATTCCTCTTCTTCTTAATTCTCCAGAAGCTGTCCCGAATTCTGCAACACCTTTCATCAAATCAATCATTGTGTAAGCGTACATCTCGTTCATTACTTCTTTTACAACAGGTTTCACTTCTTTTATGACACGTCCGTTCGCATCCTCAATCCTCCAAATCATTTCCGGTTTTGTATAATTTCCGAAATTGGCAAACGTACTGAAAGCTCCCAACATCTCATAAATGGTAATATCGGAAGTACCCAAAGCCATTGGCAAATGTTTATCAATTGGACTTGTAACGCCTAAATCTCTTGCTAATTGAATAACGTTTTCCGTTCCCGCCATTTCTGCTAGTCGAATTGCAACAGGGTTCAAGGATTTTGCAATCCCTTCTTTCAGTGTAACACTACCTCCTCCACCTTTTACATACCAGCTTCCTTTTTGATAAGGCGCATTAGAAACAGCAGAACAAGGCGTCATACCTAGATGCATAATAGCCGTTGCATATACAAATGGTTTGAAAGTTGAACCAACCTGTCTTTTCCCTTGTTTCACATGGTCATACTGGAAATGTTGCCAATTGATCCCTCCAACCCAAGCCTTGATATCTCCAGTTGCAGGCTCCATAGACATCAAACCTGCTTGTGCAATCTGCTTGTGATAACGGATAGAATCCCAAGGAGACATCTCAACCTCCTCTTCACCTTGCCAAGTAAACCTAGTCATTTTCGTAGGCTGGTGGAACTCGATCATAATAGAGTCTTCTGACATCCCTTCCGCTTTCAACTGCTTGTAACGACCTGTTCTCTTAACTGCAGACATCATCAAATCATTGATCTGAGTTTTGGAAAGATTATAATAAGGACGATTTGGATTACGCCTCATCTCATTATCAAAGTTTCTTTGAAGATCTGTCAAATGTTCCTTAATCGCCTCCTCAGCATATTTCTGCATTCTAGAGTCTAAAGTCACATAGATTTTGAGTCCGTTTTTATAAAGATTGAGTTCTTTTCCTGTTTCTTTTTCGTAAGAATCTAGATACTGCTGAATTTCTTTTCTGAGGTAATATTTATAATAAGAAGAAAAACCTTCCTCAACGGTTTTGATTTCGTGGAAATCTACAACTATTGGCGTTGCAATCGCTTTATCATAAGTAGAATTATCAATGTAACCAGTTTCCAACATTTGTTTAAGAACAACATCTCTTCTGGTTTTTGCTTTTTCTGGATTTCTGTAAGGATTATTTCTTCTTGGCGCTTCCAACATTGCTACAAAAGTTGCTGCCTCTGGTAATGTCAACTGATTCACAGATTTATTAAAATAAACTCTGGAAGCCATTTCGATTCCTTTTGCATTGAAAAGGAAATCCATCTTATTGAAGTATAAAGCAACAATTTCTTCCTTCGTGTAACGCTTTTCAAGGCTTACTGCAACACACCATTCTTTCAGTTTCTGGAAAGCTCTTTCAAATCTATTTTGGGAAGCATTTCCTGTGAATAACAATTTCGCTAACTGTTGTGTAATCGTAGAACCTCCACCTCTTCTCCCACCAAAATAAATTGCTCTAGCAACCGACTGCATATCAATTCCAGAATGCTCTTTAAAGCGCTCGTCTTCTTTCGCTTGTAATGCATAAACCAAATATGGCGGAAGTTGCTTGTAAGTTACCGGTTTGGTTTTTTCTTTTTCAAATTTCCCTAGTAGAACATTATCTGAAGAGTAAATCTCCGATGCAACATAAATGTCAGGATTCTCCAACTCCTTCACATCCGGCATATCTCCTACAAAACCCTGAGACACTGCGAAAAACAATCCGGATATTCCTAGCACCACGGCTAAAAACCCTATCCAAACAATCTTAATCCATTTTCTGATTCCGGATTTCGCTTTTTTCTTGTCTGGCAGAGGAAATTTTTTATGTTCAGTTTTCTTATTTTCCATTAATAAATTATGGCTTTAAGTTTTGAATTTTAATTCCTATATCTTCTATTCCTGGCAATACATTTCTTCTCATTGCCTGAACAACTTTGACAGAATAATTACCATTTTGTGGAAATTTATAATTGAGTTTATATTGAAAAATAATCTCTTTCGTATCACCAAAACCTGTTCCAATCCATTCTCCATTTGGCTTTGCTAGAACAAAATTAAGAGTATCTGTTGAGATCTTTTTTTTGTTATGTTCAATACTTGCAATCAATCTTAGATTACTGTACGGATAATCGTTATTATTCCGAACAACAAACATCACATTTTTCTGATTCTGAGCATCTTCCACATCAAAATCAAATGATTGAGGAACATTCTTTTTCCATTGATTCCCAACATCATTTACCAAAATTTTTTCATTACTATTTTGGCAGGAACTCAAAGATAAAAATAGGACAAAAACAACTATTGATCTAAGCATTACCTTCATTTTTCGGCGGAAATTTCTTTTTCGGTTTCTTGAACGGTTTTTTCTGAGTTTTATTTTCCGTTGGTTGATTATTATCTGTAGTTTGAGCTTTCGGAGTTTCAGTTTTATTTTCCGTAGGCTTTTGATTGTTCTGACGATTTTTATGATCAGTGTTTCGCGGATTTTTATGACCTTGTCCTTGATTTCCTTTTGTCTGAACTTTTGGTTCACCAGCTTTGCTTTCTACAGGTTTTTGCTCATTAGAACTATTCCTGTTATCCGCTTGTCTTGGAGTTTTATTATCAGCCTGCTTCTTGGACGGTCTGTTATCTGATTGTCTCGGATTATTTCTCTCTCTATTATTATTGTTTGGTCTTGGTTTTCTGTTCTTTTTCTCGAAACGATCCACACTATTTTCTTGAATCAAATCAGATGTCACCATCTTATTTTCAATCACTTTCAGATCTTCCAAAGCCGGAGATTTTTCTCCCCTTTTGTTCATTACAATCATCTTCTGAACTTCGTAGATATCAAGATCATACCAAGCCATAGAATTCTCTACGTACGCAAACCACATTTTCTTTTTGAAAACATCGATTTTTATGCAAAATGCTCTTCCTTTTTCTGTATTCAGAACGGTGCTAGATGAAGGAAAATCTCTTAAAACATCAAGATAACTATCCAATTCATAGTTCAGACAACATTTCAATTTTCCGCATTGTCCTGCTAATTTTTGAGGATTGATACTCAATTGTTGATATCTCGCAGCATTGGTATTCACAGAGCGAAAATCCGTTAACCAAGTTGAACAGCATAATTCTCTTCCACAAGAACCAATTCCTCCTACTTTTGCAGATTCTTGACGGAAACCAATTTGTTTCATATCAATCTTTGTGCGGAAAGTAGAAGCGTATTCTTTTATCAGCTGGCGAAAATCGATACGATTATCTGCTGTATAATAAAAAGTAACTTTTGAGCCATCTCCTTGATATTCAACGTCTGTAATTTTCATCTCAAGATTAAGACCGTAAGCAATTTTACGAGCTTGTACCTTGATATCGTTTTCTTTTTTTCTTAGATCCTGCCAAGTTTCTACATCTTTTTGATTGGCAAGACGATAAACTTTTTGTATCCCATCCTCGTGTACGTTTTTCTTTTTCATTTGGATTTTCACCAATTCTCCAGAAAGACTTACTACACCTATATCGTGACCCGGACTAGATTCTACAGCAATGATACTTCCGATATGTAAAGGCAGGCTGTTGACGTTTCTATAATATAATTTACGTTCATTTTTAAAACGAACTTCCACATATTCTGAACTTTTCGACGATGATGGATTAACATCCGAAAGCCAGTCAAAAACACTTAATTTATAACTATTGCCACAAGTATCTACACTACTGCACCCACTGGCACTCTTCGTACCGCAAGAGTGGGAAGAATCGCCGGATGTTTTACATCCACAACTCATATTTATTTTATTTTAATAGTTGCAAAGTTAATATAATTTTTATTTAAGCTTACCGAATATATTTTTTAAAAAAACTTTTTTGTTAATTTTGAGTTAATACAGTCTTAACATTGAAAATATAGCAATAAAACAAGCATTTAAACAATTATTACATAAATAACAATTTGCCTCTTTATTATGGTTTGCATCATAACGTTTAAAATTAAACTAAAATTAAATAGTCGCTAATATACATCATAAACAACTGATTTATAACATTTTTACAATTACCCAAAACTAAACAATTATTCACAGAATAGCAATGTTTAACTTTTTTTAATAATTTCTATAGTTATTATTAAAATAATTATAAATTTGGAACATTAATAATAATTATATGAGAAAAATTTTAGTATCCATGGCATTGGCTGCCGGTATGATGGCTTACGCAGGAGGTTTCCGAGTGTCTCTTCAGGGTGTTAAGCAGCTGGCAATGGCACATACAAGCGCACACGCAGAGGATGCGAGTGTTGCATTCTTCAATCCTGCCGGTATTTCTTTTATCCCGGCAAAGCTTAGTGTTGCTGCAGGAGGGTTTGGTGTATCTGATAAAATTACTTATCAAAATACCAGCACGTTGCAACAGACAGAAACGGACAACCCACTTGGAACACCGATTTATGCAGCAATAGCTTATAAGGTGATGGATAATGTTTCTGTTGGTTTTAGTTTTTCTACACCTTTCGGAAGCACCATAGAATGGCCAAGCGATTGGGAAGGTAAAGAAATCGTTCAGAAACTGGAACTGAAAAGTTATTTCTTCCAACCAATGATTTCAGTAAAACTGGCACCTTGGGCATCTTTTGGAGCAAGTTACATCTACGTCAAAGGAAAAGTGGACTGGACAAAAGCTCTGACTCAATACGGTGGGCAACTCAATCTTTTAGATGACACCGCTACAGGACATGGTTTTGGTTTTGGTTTCTATTTCCAGCCAAATAACAATTTGGATGTCAGCGTAGCATACAGATCACCGGTAGATATGAAGGCAAAAGAAGGAAAGGCAACTTTTACGGTGCCATCTTCTCTGCTATCTAATTTTAATGGTGGTTCGGACAATTTCAAGGCTACACTTCCTCTTGTGGACGAATACACTATTGGTGTTACATACAAGGTTACACCTAAATGGTTAATTTCTGCGGACTATAATTACCACGGCTGGGAAAGATACAGCAAGTTGACACTTGACTTCAGTACAGTTGCAGCAGGAAATCAGCCAAATGATCCAACCGTCTCCGTATCACCTAAAAACTTTAAGAATACATCCAGTGTGCGTATCGGAACACAGTATGCGTTTAACGATATGATTTTCGGTAGATTGGGTTGGTACTATGATCAGTCACCGTATGCTGACAAAGATTTTATCCCTGAAATACCTTCTTTTGACAATTATGTTATAACAGGTGGTGTAGGATTTAAGTTCAACAAACTTGGAGTTGATCTTTCCGGAGCGTATGCAATGCCAAAGAGCAGAACATTTAACAATCCCAACCTGAGTTTTGCGGGGCAGGCAAAAGCTGATGTATTCTTTTTTGGTCTTGGATTATCTTATAACGCATTCTAATATTTGAATTAATTATGAAAAAATTATATATATCAACAGTAGCTGCGGCTTTGCTTTTCACGGTTAGCTGTCAGCATGATTTTGAAAACAGTACCGAAGATGTGGTGGTAACATCTGGCGAAGCTAATTTTTCTAAATATATTGCTTTAGGAAACTCTTTAACTGCTGGTTACAGAGATGGTGCACTATATGCGGACGGACAGAACGAGTCTTACCCAAGTATGATTGCTAAACAAATGCAATCAGCTGGCGGTGGAGAATTCAAGCAACCATTGATGCCTGATAATAATGGAGGTTTACTACTTACTCTGCCGACAGGAAATATACAGATAGCAGATACTAAAAGAGTAATTACCGGCTTCAGTGGAGGAACACCTACAATAGCTTTTGCTAATGATAACAAAGCTGCTACTATCAGCAATACTGTATTAACAGGTCCATTTAATAATATGGGAGTTCCTGGTGCAAAAGTATCACATTTGTTAGCTCCTGATTATGGAAACGTTCAAGGTATTCTTGCTAAAACAGCTAACCCTTATTTTGTTAGATTTGCATCAAGCCCAACAACTTCTGTTATCCAAGACTTTTTAGCACAGAAACCAACATTTTTCAGCTTATGGATTGGAAATAATGATGCTCTTCTTTACGCTTTAGCTGGTGCTGATGATACTGTTGAAAAATTAACTCCAGCAGACCAATTCGGAACCTACTATAATCTCTTGGTATCTCAAATCAAGACTTCTGGAGCGAAAGGTGTAATTGCAAACATCCCAAATGTAACAACTATTCCTTCTTTAACAACAGTTCCTTACAACCCGTTAACAGCAACATTGCTTGGTAAGGGAGATGTAAATGTTGGAAACGCTACGATTGACCAACTAAATAGTAGTTTATATGGACCACTTAATCAAATTTTAACTGCTTTGGGAGCTGGTGACAGAATTAAACCATTATCAAAAACCACAACCAATCCTTTATTGATTTTTGATGAAAGCCTTCCTAACCTAGGTAACGCTATAACAACAGCTGCATTAGCATCTGGAAACCCACAATTGATGGCGTTAGCACCTTATCTGGGTGCTACCTATGGTCGTGCCAGACAGGCGAAATCCACAGACCTTATTCCTTTGACTACGTCCGCGTCAATTGGTACTGCTGCGACTCTTCCTCCAGGTATCCCAGCTAGTTTAAGCGCAAGAGGTGTTGCGTACCCGTTCGAAGACAAATATATTGTAACAAGCACAGAAGCTACAGCTATTGACACTGCAATTAACAGCTATAATGTTATTATTAAAAAAGCAGCGGACGATAATGGTTATGCTTTTGTAGATGCCAATGCTAAAATGGTCGAATTGAATTCTGCATCTGGAATCCAATGGGATGGCGTAAGATATTCTGCAAAATTTGTAACTGGAGGAGCTTTCTCTCTGGATGGAGTGCATTTAACCGGACGTGGTTATGCTATTATTGCTAATGAATTCCTTAAAGCTATCAATACTAAATACAAATCTAATCTACCAATGATTAGTCCAAATTCTTATTCTGGAGTTACATTTCCTTAATCAGAATTAGATATTATATGACCGTCTCATTAAGTTAATGAGGCGGTTTTTTATTGATAATAAATATATTTTCAAAATATAAAATTTTGATTATTTTTACAAAATGCTTTCAAAAAGAGTCAAATACGCTATCAAAACTTTGCTTTTCCTTAACAGGACAAACAATGCTTCATTATTTTCAGCAAAAAAAATATCGGAGAACGAACGTATTCCGCTCAAATTTTTGGAACAAATCCTGCGTGAACTAAAGCAAAACAAAATTCTCAAAAGCGAACGAGGCGCAGAAGGTGGCTATACTTTTATGAAAGATCCTGCTGACATCAAAGTTCTGGATGTGATTAGAATTGTAGATGGTCCGGTTGCAATGTTACCTTGTGCTTCCCTCAATTTTTATGAAAAATGTGCGGACTGCACAGATGAGGCTACCTGCAGCATCAGAAAACTTTTAATCAATGTTCGTGACAGTATGCTTCCAATTTTGGATACCAGTATTGCTGATATGACGAAATCTGAAAAGTTCCCTATCTAAACTATGTTCACAGACGAATATTTTATGAATATGGCTTTGCAAGAAGCCGAAAAAGCATTAGAAAAAGACGAAGTTCCAATTGGTTGCATCATTGTTTCAAATGATAGAGTGATTGCTAGATCTCATAACCTTACAGAAACACTTACCGATGTTACGGCTCACGCAGAAATGCAGGCCATCACCTCAGCGGCTAATTTTCTTGGTGGTAAATACTTAAAGAATTGTACTTTGTATGTGACTTTGGAGCCTTGTGTGATGTGTTCCGGAGCTTTGGCTTGGTCACAAATTTCTAAAGTAGTGATTGGCACTAGAGATGAGCAACGAGGTTTTATCAACAAAGGATTATCTCTTCATCCAAAAACCAAAGTTGTTACAGGTGTTTTGGAAAATGAATGTTCGGCAATCGTAAAAGACTTCTTTAAAAATAAAAGATAACTATAAGTCTTTCCCAAGGTAATACAAACCCTTCAAAGTGTGAAGTTTATCCGCAATATTGATTTTATCTGTCAACGGTTTATAAACATGGCTTACACCGCCGGTTGCGATAACGAAACAGTTATCATTAACCTCATCATTAATCCTGTCTATAAAACCTTCTACCATACCAAGGAAACCGTAAACCATTCCGCTTTGCATACAAGTAATCGTATCCAAACCTAAAACAGATTTCGGCTTTACCAATTCGATTTCCGGTAGTTGGGCGGTTCCTTTTATCAAACTATTGAGTGAGGTCACAATTCCTGGCGCGATGATAACGCCTACAGTTTCTCCATTCTCCGTCAGACAACTTGCTGTGAGCGCAGTTCCAAAATCCAAAATGATTTTTTTATTTCTCGGATATAGATTATGCGCCGCAACAAGATTTGCATAGATATCTGTTCCCATCTGTTTGGACTTTGGAATCACTCCAGATGGCGTATTTCTATCAACAATTATCGGAATTTTCTGGTGAATTTTCTTAATCGAACTTGCTACCACTTTCGTCAATTGTGGAACTACAGAACCAATAATGACTTTATCAATCTTATCAATCTCGATTTTATATGTTTGATAAAGCATCAGAATCTGAACATAAAGTTCATCCGTAGTTTTATAGGGTTTCGTATTGATAACCCAAGAGATGTCGCAATTGTCATCATCAAACAAACCGAAACGGATATTGGTATTTCCTATATTGATTACAATGGAATTCATTTTTTGATTTTTTGTCCGAAGTCCGATGCTGGAAGACGGAAGTTTTTTACCTATAGACTATAATATTTTTTGAATTGAAATCTTCTGACTTCTGATACCCATCTTCTGACCCTTATTTCACTTCCAGATAATTATCCTGAGGATTAACATCCGCTAATCTTTGGCTGAAATCTATTCCCATTGCTGCTATCTGAGATTTGGTATAAGGTATTGTAAAACTGTATTCCTGCTGAGTCCAAGCCCAGTAAGGTAAAGTTTGAATATTACCATAAATATCTTTCGTTTTCCAAACTCTGGTCAAGTTCAATGGAATGTTGTAATTGATAACTTTTTTATCTTTTGTCAAAATACTGAAATCAATCGGCATTGGAATACCACCTTTGTTGACTAAAGTAATAGTTGTTGATTGAGGGTCATATTTCACATTCTTGATTCCGTAATCGATAGTTTTGGTTGTGTTAATCCAATAATGCTGGAACCATTTCAAATCCATCCCGGAAACCAACTGAGCAATGTGGATGAAATCTCTTTCCGTTGGATGTTTCATCGCCCATTCGTCGTAATATTTCAGCATAATTTTGCTGAGATTTTCTTCGCCCACGATGTAACCCAACTCTATTAAAAATGTTTCTCCTTTGATATAACTTGCATAAGTATAAGCCGTGCCGTTATCGTGATGATCACCTAACCAAACCGCAGGTTCTTCTTTACCCGATTTGGCGAAATTAGCATAAGCTTTCAACGCGCCCACAAATGGGTTCGGTTGAGATTCTTTTGGCGGGAACAATCTGTAAGACACAAAATCTTCGGCATACTGCGTAAATCCTTCATCCATCCAAGGTCTCACACTTTCATTGGTCGCCAGCATCTGCTGAAACCAAGAATGTGCACCTTCGTGGAACATCAAACCAGAAAGTCCTTCCAACGAAGTAGCTTCACCCAAAATCATTGTACACATTCCGTATTCCATTCCGCCATCTCCACCTTGGATGAAGGAATAACTTGGCCATTTGTAACGACCGAAAGTCGCGTTCATCAATTGGAAATATTTCGTGATGTATGGTTTCATTTCTGACCAATATTTTGTCTTTTCAGATTTTTGATAAACTAAGTAAACCTTTGGTCCATCCAAAATCGGGAAACTCTCCACCGAATAATCTCTGTCTGCTGCCCAAGCAAAATCCAGAATATTTTTTGCTGTCCATTTCCAAGTGACTTTGTTAGAAATATCTTGTTTTATAGCTGCATTGCTGTCATAACCTTTCACTTCCGTTGGGTTTTCCAGATTTCCTCCAGCGCCTATGACATAATTTTTATCGATTTTGATATTCACTTCGTAATCAGAAAACGGCGCGTGAAATTCTCTTCCGACATAATCAAAAGCTGCCCAGCCGTCATAATCGTACTCAGCGATTTTTGGATACCATTGTGTCATTGTCATATCAACACCTTCTCGGTTGTTTCTTCCGGCTCTACGGATTTGCATTGGGATATTGGCGTCCCATTCCATTGTGAACGTGGTGGAAGAATTTGGTTTGATTGATTCTGCTAAGAAAACCTTCATCACAGTTCCCTGAATTTCAAACTTCAAATCTTTCCCATTCTGCTTTATCCAACGGATATTCTGCGCGCCTTCTTCGCTTTTAGGAATTTCTGACAATCTGGAAACCACTGTATTCCCTACTCTTTTCGCCAATCTTCCGTCTGCATTTACGCCTTGAGACTGCACACGCTGATCCATCATAGAACCTGGCTTGAAGGCGTTCCAATACAAATGGAAATAAGCGACTTTCAACTCGTCTGGCGAATTGTTTCTATAATCTAAAGTTTGTTTTCCTTGATATGTGAAATTGGCAGCATCCACATCAATATCCATTTTATATTTGGCATATTGTTGATAATAAGGATTTTGCTGAGCCGATAAGATTAAAGAAAAAAGAATTGAGAATAGAGAGAATTTCAGTTTTTTCATAGATTCATTTTTATCAACCCTTTCAGAGTTTTGAACTCTGAAAGGATTTTTATAATAATTTTACCAAAAATAGGAAGTTTTTGTTGAATGACAAGTTTAATATAAAGTCAAAATTAATTTTTACGTATTAATTTTTTATATTTGTACGTAAAATCATTGTTTATGGATTCCAAACTCACTTTAAAATTAAATGAAAACGTTATAGAACGTGCTAAAAATTATGCATCCAAAAAAAAAGTCAGCTTATCGAGACTGATTGAAAATTACCTCGACTCCATTACACGTGAAGCAAATGATGATTTTGATATTTCGCCTTTTGTAAAAAGCATTTCCAGCGGAAAAAGCATACCGGCAGATTTGGATTGGAAAACTATGAGAGACGATTACACCAATGATTTGGATAAAAAATATCAGTGATGAAAAAGGTATTTTTAGACACCAATATTATCATCGATTTTCTTGGAGAAAGAGAGGGTTTTTATAAATATTCTGCAAAAATACTGACTTTAGCAGACCAAAAGAAAATCAAAGTTTATACTTCTCCAAGTTCCATTTCGAATGTGTTCTATGTCTTGGCAAAATATGAAAATTCCAAAACAGTATTAGAAAAAATCAGAAAATTCAAGCTTTTGTGTTCGATGTCCGTGATGGATGACGAAGTGGTGGAAAAAGCGATCCATTCGAACTTCAAAGATTTTGAGGATGCAATGCAGTATTTCAGTGCGCTGGCTTCCAATTGTGATGTCATCATTACCCGAAACGAGAAGGATTTCAAAAACGCCTTAATTCCTGTGATGAATGCCGAGAGTTATTTATTGAGTTTGAGAAACTAATTAACCCTAAAAACTGGATAAAGCCGATGCGTTTTCTCGTAATACAACGAATGTTTGTAAACCCAATCCAACTGCGCTTGTCCATCTTCTGCAAATTTTGGATTGTTGGTTTTCTCTAATTCGAAAGCGGTTTTCAAAGCCTTGTTGTCTTTCAGAAGTTTGGTCGCTGTATCCTCGAAAACATACGCCGAATAATATTCTTTCTGACCGAGAATCGCATCAAAGAAATTCCAGTTGAAATAAGAATCCACCGCTTCCGGCTCCAAAGTTTCTAGAAGAAATTTCACGCCATCTTGATTCAGCGGAACAAGAAAATCGCCCGCTCTGAATTTGATTTTCCCGGATTCTTTGGTCACAAACGTGTCGTAATGCAGATAATGACCTTCGTAAGGATTCGGAACGGTTTTGAAATCTTTGATTCTGTATTGTTCAACTGTAATCGTAGAATCCTGTTTGATTGGAATCATTTTGATTTGATTAAGTTTCAACAAATCGATGATTTTCCATTCGGATTGTGGAATGATGTAATATTTTGGAATCGTGATTTCTTTTGCCGGAACGTAAGTATTGTAGAATTTGACAGGCTTTGAAAACTTCGAGTTTCTGTCATACCAAAGTCTGGTTTTTCCGGATACATCGCTTGGTTTATATTTCGCTTCAAAACCTTTGAAATCGATAGTTTCATATTTTGTAGAATCGAGTTTCCAAGCCAGAGCATATCGGTTCCCGACTTTGTATTGTTTCAGATTTTCGGCTCGTTTTTGCTGAATGGTTTTATAATTTTCACCGATATAATTCAGGTTGTCAACCATATAATCATAAGTCACTTTCACTCGGTCTTTGTAAGGTTTCAGCATATGCGTTTCCACAACCGTCCCGATGGAATTGAATAAAGTCGTGTAACCCGTCGCATATCTCGGTGAATCCACAAAAGCAGGAAAACCACCATCCGGAACATCGCCGTGAATGTTGACATAAGGAACAGAAATCACACCTTTTTTCTCCATATTTTTCAGAAGCGTTCTCTGCATTTCGTCATTGAAATAATTTCCTAAAATAGTTCCCAAACGTTCTTTATTGGTCGAAATATAAGTGAAAGTATATTGATAATCTGCACCGTTGCTCACGTGATTATCAATAAAAACATCCGGTTTCAGCCATTGGAAAATCTGCTGAAAACTTCTGGAATTTTTTGAATCTGTTTTGATGAAATCCCGGTTCAAATCATAATTCCTAGCGTTTCCTCTGAAACCATATTCTTCCGGACCGTTTTGATTGGCTCTGGAGAAACTTCCTCGGTTCATCATTCCGCTGATGTTGTAACTTGCGATTGCTGCGAAAATTACATTATTCGGCGCTTTGATTTTTCCGATTGCTAAATCTCGCATCAACATCATTGTTGCGTCAATTCCGTCCGGTTCGCCGGGATGAATGCCGTTATTAACCAACAAAACCGATTTTCCTTTTCTCGCTTCTTCGAAACTTAATTTCGTCGGATTGAAAATCACCACATCGATTGGAGCGCCGTTGTCATCTTCGCCTTTTGTTTCGTAACTGATTGATGGATATTGTTTTGATAATTCCTGATAGAATTTTCGCATCTCATCAAAAGTTGTGGTTTGGTTGCCATTGCCTTTTTCATAAGGTGTAAGCATCTGAGATTGAGCAAAAGCAGAAATGAGGATGAAGAGAATGGAGAGATTTTTCATAGTACAAATGTAAAGAATCAGTTTTTATGAATCACAACTTATATAAACATTGACTAATTCTCACGACTTATTAAAAATTACATTTTTAAAGCATTAATATAGTATATTTTTAATAAATTAGTAAATTGTTTTAAAACTTCAAAAGCTAAAACATAAATGACCCCATATGAAAAAAACTGAAATATTTGGTGCAGAATATTATGCTTATCTAGATGATATAATCTGGTATGTAAAGCAAAACAACGGAACATCATCTGATGCAGAAGATCTCTATCAAGATGCACTGATTGTATTGTTGGAAAAGCTTAGTCAGGACAATTTTCATTTATCTGCTTCGCTTAAAACTTACATTTTTGCTATATGCAAAAACCTTTGGCTAAAAAAATTAAGACGTGTAAAGACCATTGTGAATTGGGAGCATATAAACCAAAGTGATTT
Source organism: Epilithonimonas hispanica (assembly GCF_003385395.1). Taxonomy (GTDB): domain Bacteria; phylum Bacteroidota; class Bacteroidia; order Flavobacteriales; family Weeksellaceae; genus Epilithonimonas; species Epilithonimonas hispanica. The sequence continues at coordinate 33,189 of NZ_QNUG01000014.1, forward strand.
TTTTGAAGAAATATCCGATGATATCGAAAAGGAAAAATCTGAAAAGGAAAAAATAGATGCCTTTTTTCTAGAGATCACGGATCATTGCAAAGAACTTATAGAAGAATTATTTCTAAAGTCTGCCACTCTGGATGAAATTCAGAAAAAATACAACTATGCAACGAAACATAACTTAAGCAACCAGAAGTACAAATGCATGCAACAAATTAAAAGATATAGAGAAAAGAACATCGAAAAATAATTTTTTACATCTGATTATCAATCATTTGCAAACAAATTTTATTTTATTGCAATTTAATGGGTGATTTTAAAATCTGAACTGGTATTAATATAAAAATATCATTTAATAATTTTAAAATTCAGCAAAATGAAAACAAAATCAATTTTAGTAGGCGCAATTGCATTAGGAGCTTTTACAATGACATCGGCAAAAACTTTTTCAAGCTTAGGAACGGGAAATGATTTAAGAACAAACCTAACTAATTCTTCATCGGAAAAATTAACATCCGACTCTACTTGCGGAACAGGAACTCACGGTGGAGGAAATGCTGCGGATGCTAAAACGAAAGATGCCAAATGTGGGGACAAAAAAGCTACCGGTAAAGCAAAAGACGGAAAATGCGGCGATGGTAAATGTGGAGACAAAAAAGCGAAAGGCAAAACAAAAGATGGAAAATGTGGTGATGGTAAGTGCGGAGACAAAAGTAGCAAAAAGGCTAAAAAAGCAACTGCTGCCAAATAATTCGATTATCTATTAACCGCAAGTAACAATCGGGATTCTTACTAAGAGTTCCGATTGTATCTTAAATTCACTTAATCAAGCAGCTATGATAGGAATTGGTTATCGGAAAGATTTTTCGGATGCGTTTTTAGAAAGCTCTATTCTTAAACCCGATTTTATAGAGGTAGCACCCGAAAATTGGATGGAAATTGGCGGTTTTTGGAAACAGCAATTAAAAAAAGCTGTTGAAAGATACCCATTATTTTGTCACGGATTGTCCCTTTCTGTAGGAAGTCTTGAAGGAATAGATATAGGCTTCGTAAAAAAAGTAAAACAATTTTTAGAAGATTTTCAGGTTTCTGTATATTCTGAGCATCTCACATTTTCTAAAGTAGATAATGCTCATTTATATGATCTTTTACCTATACCCTTCACGCAGGATGCTATAAACCGGGTTGTTGAGAATATCAAGCAGGTTCAGGATCTATTAGGCAGAAGATTAATCTTAGAAAACGGAAGTTATTATACAGTTTTAAAAGCCGAAATGTCGGAAGAAGATTTCATTAATGAAATTGTGAAGCGTAGCGATTGTGAATTGCTTTTGGATGTTAATAATGTATATGTAAACGCATTCAATCATCGATACAATGCAAAAAATTTCATCACAAAAATGCCTTTGGATAGAGTAAAATATATTCATATGGCAGGGCATCTTAAGGTAAACGAAAATCTGATTATTGATACGCACGGAAGCAAAATCATAGATCCGGTTTACGAATTGTTTGAATTTACAATGAGAAAGCTGAAACGAGACATTCCGGTTCTATTGGAAAGAGATTTTAATATCCCCGAACTTTCTATTTTGCAAGCTGAAATAGATGCTTTGAGGAAAATCAAGAAAAATGCTTTAAAAAAATCTAAAAATGTTGCTCTCCCAAACTGATACATTTGCTCTTCAGCAAGATTTGGGTCTTTATTGCAGAACTGGTTTAGAAGCGCCTAAAACCAGCAACCAAGAAAACACACCAGAATACAGAAGAATAGTTTTTAGCATTGTAAAAGACACCTTGAAAACCGCTTTCCCAATTGCTCGAAAATTTGTGGGGAAAAAGAAATGGAAAAAATTGGTTCATCATTTTTTTGCCAATCACAAATGTAAAACGCCACAAGTCTGGAAACTACCATCAGAACTATGTGACTTTTACAGAGAAAATCCGTTTCCATTTAAAAAACAATTTCCTTTCTTATTAGAGCTTTTACAGTTCGAATGGCTTGAGATAGAAGTTTTTATGATGGAAGATGCTGATATTCCTAGGTTTGTGCCTGAGTCAACATCTAAACAAAAAATACTTGTTGGGAATCCTGAAATAAAAATTTTAGGCTTGCAATATCCTATTCATACAAAAAAAACCAAGGATATTACAGAAGCAGATATAGGTGAATATTTTGTAACCATCCATAGAAACAATATTGATAAGCAAGTATATTTTAATGATTTGTCGTATCCATTTATAGAGATGCTCATACAGCTCAATGAAGAAAACATTACTTTGAAAGAACTAGAAAAAGTTTATTCCAAATATGAAAATGACAAAACTATCGCCAAGAAAATAACTGCAGAGTTTGTTGCCTTTGCCATAGAAAACAACCTTATTTTAGGTTATAAATAATTAAATTGATAAAAATGCTGAAAAAATTAGAACTATTACTAAACAAATTACAAGATGTGCCTTTATTAGCTATAAGATTGGCGTTGGCTTACGGATTTTATGAACCCGCCATGAAAAAACTTCAGGATATCCATGCCATTGGGGATTGGTTTGCAAGTCTTAACATTCCCGCACCATATTTCCAGGCTTATCTTGCGACGGGAACAGAAATTCTGGGTGTTATTTTATTAACTTTAGGACTTTTTACAAGAATCATTTCCTTTCCACTTATTATAACAATGATTGTTGCTATAGTAACTGTGCATTGGGAAAACGGATTTTCTTCAGGTGACAATGGCTTCGAAATACCATTATATTATATTATTATGCTGATTACTTTAATATGTTTTGGTTCTGGTAGGATAAGCTTAGATCATTTATTATTCAGAAAAAACGCAAAAGCTTCCGATTAATAAGAAAGCTGCATCAATTAAGGCGCAGCTTTTATCATTTTTATTTTTAGTCGTTAAGCTTCAAAACAGCCATAAAAGCTGATTGTGGAACCTCTACTCGACCAATTTGTTTCATCTTTTTCTTACCTTCTTTTTGTTTCTCCAAAAGTTTACGCTTTCTGGAAATATCACCTCCGTAACATTTTGCGGTAACGTCTTTTCTTAAAGCTTTGATGGTTTCTCTTGCGATAACTTTCGTTCCTAAAGCGGCCTGAACTGCAATATCAAACTGTTGTCTCGGAATCAGTTCACGAAGTTTTTCACACATTTTTTTACCAATGTGATAAGCGTTAGAATCGTGAATCAATGAAGATAAAGCATCTACCATATCGCCATTAATCAAAATATCCATTTTCACCAACTTCGAAGCTCGGAATCCAATTGGATGATAATCAAAAGACGCATAACCTTTGGAAATAGATTTCAATCTGTCATAGAAATCGAAAACCACTTCAGCTAATGGCATATTGAAAATCAATTCTACTCTTTCGGAAGTCAAGTAACTTTGGTTAACAATTTCGCCTCTTTTCTCAATACAAAGTGTCATCACCGCTCCAACAAAATCAGATTTTGTGATGATAGAGGCTTTGATAAAAGGTTCTTCTACACGATCCATTATGGATGGATCCATCATTTCTGATGGGTTATTGATCAAGATTGGAACTTCTGGTTCTTTTTTAGAATATCCAAAATAAGATACGTTGGGAACCGTGGTAATCACGTTCATATTGAATTCTCTATCCAAACGTTCCTGAACAATTTCCATATGCAACATCCCTAAGAATCCGCATCGGAAACCAAAACCAAGCGCTGCCGAACTTTCCGGCTCGAAAACCAAAGAAGCGTCATTCAACCTTAATTTTTCAAGGGAAAATCTCAACTCTTCAAAATCTTCTGAATCGATAGGATAAATTCCGGCAAAAACCATTGGTTTTACTTCTTCAAAACCTTCAATCGGTCCTGCTGCAGGTTTTTCAAAAGAAGTAATCGTATCACCAACTTTAACTTCCCTGGCATCTTTGATTCCCGAAACCAGATAACCTACGTCACCACATCCGATGGTTTTCTTTGGAACCTGTTTGAGTTTCAGTGTTCCGACCTCATCGGCTCCATATTCCTTTCCAGTGGCGAAAAATTTGATTTTTTCGTTTTTAGAAATGCTTCCGTTCACCACTTTGAAATATGCTTCAATTCCTCTGAACGGATTGTAAACAGAGTCAAAAATCAAAGCTTGAAGCGGCGCATCCGGATTACCAACCGGTGCCGGAATTCTTTCAACAATTTGCTCTAATAAATGGTGAACGCCTTCTCCCGTTTTTCCAGACACTCTCAAAACATCTTCATAGTCGCAACCGATTAGATTCATAATTTCGTCGGTCACTTCTTCTGGATTTGCAGAAGGTAAATCGATTTTATTAAGAATAGGAATGATTGTTAAATCATTCTCTAAAGCCAAATAAAGGTTAGAAATCGTTTGAGCCTGAATACTTTGCGCAGCATCTACAATCAAAAGTGCGCCTTCGCAAGCGGCAATGGAACGAGAAACCTCGTATGAGAAATCTACGTGTCCTGGTGTATCGATTAGATTAAGAACAAATTTTTCTCCTTTATATTCATAATCCATTTGGATAGCGTGAGACTTGATTGTGATGCCACGCTCTTTCTCAAGATCCATATCATCAAGCGTCTGAGATTGCAATTCTCTTTGCGTAACGGTATTTGTATATTCTAAAAGACGATCTGCCAATGTACTTTTACCGTGGTCGATATGTGCAATGATGCAGAAATTCCTGATATTTTTCATTTATAATTCTTGTAATTTGCAAAAATACATTTTTTTAAGATGTAAAAAAACGCTTATATATATTGTCGCTAATTTCTAAAATGATTTTCATTAGTTTCCTAAGCCAATTCAAAGAAAAAACGTTAATCTTTCATAAAAAAAAGAGATTGATGAAAAAAGTTTTATTTTTGCAAATTAATAATATTCAATATATCAGAATATTCTGACGATTACACATGAAGAAATATATTAGTTTGATGTTGATGTCTGTCGTTCTATTGTCTTGTAAGACAGAAATGGACAGAGCGATGAAGAGTGCGGACAAAGATTTTATCTTAAAAGTTGCTAACGAAAAATTTGCAAAGAAAAAATGGTCAGATGCTTTGGCATTATACGACAGATTACCCAACCTTGTAGCTGGGACGGATGATGCTCCTAATGTTGTTTTCAATTCAGCTTACGCTAATTACTACGACAAAAACTATAGATTGGCGGCTAACCAGTTCAAGAACTTTGTTATCAGTTTCCCTCAAGATCCTAGAAAAGAAGAGGCTGCTTATTTGTCTGCGCTTTGTTATTATGAAGGATCTTTGCAATATAATCTGGATCAAAGTAATACCGAATCGGCAATCACAGAATTGCAAAACTTCTTGAATGATTATCCAGACTCTGAGCGTTCCAAAAACATCACTCAGCTTGTGGATGAGTTGACTTATAAGTTGGAGTTTAAAGCGTTTGAAAACGCTAGGCAATATTATAAAATGGGAGAATACAAAGCGGCTGCTGTAACTTTTGAAAATGTTTTGGAGGATTTCCCAGCAACTAAGTTGAGACCAAAGATCTACGATATCATTATGAAATCTAAATACGAATTGGCAATCAACTCTATTTATGATCTTAAAAAAGAAAGACTAGATAATGCTATTGCCTATACAAAAAGAATTTCTACAGAACTTCCTAATTCCGAATACTCTAAAACAGCAGAGGATCTAAATACGAAATTAGAAGCCGAAAAAATTAAATTTGCTGCTTTGCAAGTAGAAGTAGAAAAAAGAAAAGCAGAATACGACGCAAAAGTTAAAAATGCTGAAGCTAAGGAAAACGAGAAAAAAGAATTAGCGCAAGAAAAACATCAAGCTAAGATGGAAAAATCCGCAGATCAGGCTAGAAGAGACAGTGCAAAGGTAAATTCGCCAGAACCACAAGCTACTTTCAAGTTTAAAAGATAATTAGTATATTTGCCACCCTAAACAATTCGTTCAATGAGCCTTAAAGATACAAAAGCAGAAGTAAGCACAATCACTTACGACAAAGATAAAATCGAAGAAAAAGTAGGTAGCATCTATGAGGCTATCGTAATCATGGGTAAAAGAGCAGAGCAAATCAATGCTGAGATCCGTTCTGAACTACACGGGAAACTAGACGAGTTTGCTGTTCACAACTCTACTTTGGAAGAAGTTTTTGAAAACAGAGAGCAAATCGAAATCTCTAAGCATTATGAAAAAATGCCCAAACCCACATCTATCGCTATCAGAGAATGGCTAGATGATGAGATCTATTACAGAAAAACGGAAGAAAAAAACTAATTTTTTTCCATTAAAAAATATAAAACCGTCTTATTGAATTAATGTTCAATAAGACGGTTTTTTTGTTATTAAAATTATTAATACTTTCGTTAATAAAAATCAAAACAAAATGAGTTTACAAGGTAAAAAAATCATCCTTGGAATTACAGGTGGAATTGCTGCATACAAAATGAATTATCTGGTTCGGGATCTTATAAAATCAGGAGCCGAAGTGAAAATTATTTTGACAAAATCAGCAGAACAGTTTGTCTCTGCGCTCACACTTTCTACACTAAGTAAAAACAAAGTTTACACCGATTTTTATGACGAGAACAAAACCTGGAATAACCATGTAGAATTGGCACTTTGGGCGGACTTACTACTCATAGCCCCTTGTACCGCTAACACTTTATCAAAGATTACGACTGGAGTTTGTGACAATCTATTAATGGCTGTTTATATGTCAGCAAAATGCCCCGTAGTTATAGCACCAGCAATGGATTTGGATATGTACGCTCACCCAACAGTCACCAAAAATTTGCAAACGGCTGAAAGTTTCGGACATCTAATCATTCCTGCAGAATTTGGAGAACTAGCAAGCGGATTAGTTGGACAAGGTAGATTAGCAGAGCCGGAAACGATTTTTTCTTTTATTAAAAACCAGTTTGATGAAGCTAAAGAAACATTTGCAGGTAAAAAATTCTTGATTACGGCTGGCCCAACTTATGAAAATATAGACCCAGTAAGATTCATTGGAAATCATTCTTCCGGTAAAATGGGATTTGATTTAGCAAAAGAAGCGGCAAAGAGAGGCGCAAAAGTGATTCTAATTTCTGGACCTTCTTCTCAAAAAATAGATAATAAGAATATTACACTTCACAAGATAACCTCAGCGAAAGAAATGTTTGATGAAGTCTTCAAATACTATGATTCCGCTGATGTTGCGATAATGAGCGCAGCGGTTGCAGATTATACTCCGAAAGTAAAAGCAACAGAAAAAATCAAGAAAAACGAGAACGAATTAACGATAGAATTGGTTAAAAACAAAGACATTCTCAGAACAATGGGTGAACAAAAAAAGAATCAATTTTTGGTTGGTTTTGCTTTAGAAACTCAGAATGAAGAAGAAAATGCTAAAGTAAAATTGGTGAAGAAGAATCTGGATTTAATCGTTCTTAATTCCCTTCGGGACGAAGGCGCAGGTTTTGCCAATGAGACAAACAAAGTCAAATTTTTCACACCAACCGAGGAACAATCATTTTCTTTGAAATCAAAAGAAGAAGTTGCAAAAGACATCTTGAATTTTATTGAAGAAAAATTGTAACAAAAACAATAGTTTTCCGTTATTATTTTGTCCTAGTTGGGATTATTTTTTTGACTAAGAATCCTTATTTTTACAAACATTTTTATTTGAATGAAAAAACTACTTTATATAATTTGTGCTTTACTTTTCTCACAAACAGCTTTTTCGCAAGAGCTTTTGGCGAATGTGCAGATTAATAATCAACAGATAGCAGGAAGTAATACACAGGTTTTCCGAACATTGGAAAAAGGACTGCGAGATTTCATCAACAATACCAGTTGGACCGGCAAAAAACTTCAGAATTTTGAAAAGATCAAATGCAATTTTGCCATTGTCATTTCGGACCGTCCGTCCAATAACAGCTTCAAAGGTTCGCTTGTAGTCCAAGCAACCAGGCCGGTTTTCAATTCTCAATACGAAACGCCTTTGATGAATATCAACGACACTAGTTTTTCTTTTGAATACAACGAAAACGAGAATTTGATCTTCAACGAGAGACAGTTCTCTGGCAAAAACCTCATCGATGTCATCAGTTTTTATATCTACACCATATTAGGATATGATGGCGACAGCTTTCAGTTAAAAGGAGGACAACCTTGGTTTGACAAAGCTTTTAAAATTGCTCAAAACTCTCAGAATCAAAACTATGAAGGTTGGAACCAGATAGAAAGTCAAAGAAATAGAGGTTCTTTGATCTCTGGCTTACAAAACGAAAACACATCTACCTTGCGAACTGTTTATTACAGCTATCATCGTTCGGGTCTAGATAATTTGGCAAAACCAGATCAGGGGCCAGCTAAGAAAACGATTGCAGAATCTCTGATGCAGCTTAAGTTCTATGAGAATAATTTTCAGATGAATTATGCTTTCGGTGTTTTCATGGAAAGTAAAAGTACAGAGATATTCAACATTTTTGATACGGGGAACAATGCATCTGTCAACATCAGCGAACTCAAAACTTTGATGTCTACATTAGCTCCAAAAGATATTGATAGCAAATGGAATAAGTGGAAATAACAATTTTTAATTGCTAATTGTTAATTTTATTATGCTTTCTAGAATTTTCATTCAAAATTTTGCGTTAATCGATCAATTAGAAATCGATTTAAAAAACGGGCTACAAGTTATTACCGGAGAAACTGGCGCGGGAAAATCTATCATTCTTGGCGCTCTCCGTTTGATAATGGGCGAAAGAGCAGATGCTAAATCCTTTGCTAAATCTGACGCCAAAAGTATCGTAGAAACCGAATTCCAAATCAATAAGAATTTCAAAGAATTTTTCGATGATCATGATCTCGATTTTGAAGAGCAAAGCATCATTAGAAGAGAAATTTTACCCAGCGGAAAATCTAGAGCTTTCATCAATGATGTTCCTGTAACACTGGATATTTTGAAGGAATTGTCTTCTAGATTGATTGACATCCATTCTCAGTTTGAAACCTCTAATCTTTTTACAGAAGAATTTCAGTTTGGAATTCTGGACGGATTGGCAAAAAACAAATCATTGTTGTCCGATTACCAAAATTATTACTCTAGTTATCAGAATACCAAAAGAGAAATTGAGCAGCTGAAATCTGCTCTTGCCGAAAATAATAAAGAATCTGATTACAAAAACTTCCTCCTTTCCGAATTGGAAGAAATGCAATTGGATGATCTTGATTTTGAAGAGATTCAGAATCAACTCAATATTCAAGAAAATGCAGGACAAATCAGTGAAAATCTTTCTGAAATATTATCAAAACTGAATCAGGATGATTTTGGCGTTTTATCTAATATTTTTGAAGCTAAAAACAAGTTGAGTAAACTTTCCGAATTATCTTCTGAATATCAAGACCTCAGCCAAAGGTTGGAAACCGCTTATCTGGAACTGAAAGACATTAATACGGAAATCGAAAACAAAGCTGAAAATCTGGAGATCGACCCGAATCTTTTGCAAGCTTTGCTAATGACAGTCAACCGGCTGAATTCACTTTTTCTAAAACATCAAGTGAATGATATCACTGGGCTTTTGGAAATAAGAGAAGAGCTATCCTCTAGCCAAAACTCTCTTGAAACGATTGAAAGTCAAATCGAGGAAAAAGAGAAAAACCTTAAACTGATTGAAAAAGAGCTCCAATCTCTAAGTCAAAAATTATCAGAAAACAGAAAGAAATTTTCTTCGGATCTTGAAAATCAAGCGAAAGAAATTTTCGCAAAACTAGGTCTAGAAAAAGCTATCCTGAAAATAGAATTAACAGATTCTTCTGCTTATAATCTTCACGGAAAAAATAATATTCAAATTTTGTTTCAGGCCAATTCAGGATTCCCTTTGAAACCTATCCAAGGTGCTGTTTCTGGTGGAGAACGTTCTAGGGTAATGCTCGCCATCAAAAAAATAATGGCACAGAATAATGCCCTTCCTACATTGATTCTTGATGAAATTGACACCGGAGTTTCCGGAAGAATTGCTGAAGAAATGGGAAAATTAATGCAGGAAATGGCTCAGGATCTTCAATTGATTGTTATCACGCACTTGGCGCAAGTTGCTGCCAAAGGAAACCAGAATTACAAAGTGGTGAAATTTGATGAAAATGCTATTACAAAAACCACTATTGTAAAATTATCAGAAAATGAAAAACTGAACGAAATTGCTCAGTTGATTTCCGGTTCTAAGATTACAGATGCTGCTATTTCTCAAGCTAAAGAACTTATAAAATAAAAAACCAAAACCAGACTGTTTTGGTTTTTTATTGATACTATTTAATACTATTCAGTAGTTTTTCTGTGTCTTCATAATCCTCACCCGATTTTTTGGCAAGCTCTATTGATTTTTGCGCCCAGACTTTAGCATCTTTTTTATTTCCTGTTTTGTTATATAGATTCGCTAACGTATCGGTGTTTGCATAGTTTTCATCTTTTTTAACGGACTCTTGTGCCCAAAGTAAAGCGGTCTGTAAAGATGACTTTGTAGAGACATTTTCGAAGAAATTCCAAGCAGCACTATTGAGAGCCATAGAAGAAGCTGTTGTGTAATCTTTATAGAGTTCTAACATCAGTTTTTCGTAAGTAGGAATATCTTTATTTCTAAATGCAGTACTCGCTTTTTGAGATAAAATATATTTGGTTGCCTCTTCTTTCCCCACTACTTTTTCTGCTTCTTTCAAGAACAATTCATCATTATAAGATTTTGTTTCCTTGTTATAAGCCTTCGTCGAGATTGATTTAAGTTTCAGATTATTATTAATTTTATTATAAGTAGCCTCAGAAACTACAGCCACGATGTCTGCTTTTTTAGACTCAAAAAGTTGATACAATGGAGATTCTGTATTACTTATAGCATTTAGTAAAAGTTGAACATCTTCTTTATCCAGGTTATTTTTGGTTGAGAAATAACGATCTAACACTTTAGCCGTAAAATCTGGTTCTGTATAAATTGTAAGTTCTGCAAGGTTTTTAAGAAAACCAGGCTCTTTTTCACCATCTTCAAATTGTTTTTTCAAAGCTCCGATTCTTCTTTTAGGATCTTGAGCATCTTTAGCAAATTGAAGGAAATCTTTTTCTTCCACATATCCCAAAGTCCTATGCACCACTTCTCCATTACCATCTATAAAAAGATAAGTAGGATATGCCGTCACTTTGAATTTCTTCGCCAACTCTATACCTTCCCCCTTTTCCATATCAATTTTAGCATTTATGAAATTGCTATTATAATAATCTCCCACAGATTGTAGCGTAAAAATATTTTTAGCCATCAATTTACATGGTCCACACCAAGTCGTGTAAGAATCTAAGAAGATGATCTTATTTTCTTTTTTAGCCTTAGCTACTATAGATTTGAAATCAGAGTTTTCAAAAACGATTCCTTGAGAAAAATATAATAATGATGATATGAACGTTAAAAGAAGGAAGATTTTTTTCATTGTTTTAATAGTCTGTTTTTAGTTATTATTCAGTTTTAGTAATGGTTCGATATATTCGCGATCGTTGCTAAGTCTTGGAACTTTGTTTTGTCCACCTAGCTTGCCACGACTTGCCATCCACTCATAGAATAGATTTGATTTTGCAGAATGAACGATTGGCTTTCTTAATGTAATATCGTTATATCTTTTTGCTTCGTAATCAGAGTTCAAGGATTTCAGGGATTTGTCGAAGACCTCTGTAAATTCATCAATACAATTAGGTTTCTTGGTAAATTCGAAAATCCACTCGTGACATCCTTTGTTATTATTAGTCATAAAAACCGGTGCACCTGTGTAATCGGAAATGCTGACATCCAACTGTTCGCAAACCATTTTGAGTGCCGTTTCTACATTATCAATCATCAGTTCTTCTCCAAAAGCATTGATATAATGTTTTGTTCTACCCGATATTTTGATTCTATAAGGAGCGATGGAAGTAAACTTAACAGTATCACCTATCAGATAACGCCAAAGACCGCCATTGGTAGTAATGACAACAGCATAATTCTTGTTCAATTCCACTTCCGAAATAGGAATTGCCTCACGAACTCCAGCATAATATTGATCCATTGGGATGAACTCATAGAAAATTCCGTAGTCCAACATCAGCAGCATCTCATCACTGTCTTTTTGATCCTGAATTGCAAAAAAACCTTCGGATGCATTATAAATCTCGTAATAGCGAATTTTTTTTCCTATGATATCTTTGTACTGATTTTTATACGGTTTGAAGCTAATTCCACCATGAAAAAACACTTCCAAATTTGGCCAAAGTTCTCCAATACTTTCTTTTCCCGTTTCGTGTAATGTTCTTTGAAGCAAAACCATCATCCAGCTAGGAACACCAGTGAGGCTACCGACATCTTCGTACTTAACTTCACCAATGATAGCCTTCATTTTGGTTTCCCATTCGGACATTAGGGAGGTTTTCTTGCTGGGCGTATTGATAATCTCGACCCAAAAAGGCAGGTTATCTATCAAGATTGCGGACAAATCTCCAAATTTGGTATTGAAATCCTGATACATCTCTGCACTTCCACCAAGTCTTAGATTTTTATGTTGGAACAACTCGCTCTCCGGATGGTTGTTAACATATATGGCAACCATATCTTTCCCTGCTTTGTAATGGCAATCTTCTAAACTTTCGTCCGTAATAGGAATATATTTGCTCTTGGCATTGGTAGTTCCAGAAGATTTTGCAAATTGCCTGATGAGTCCTGGCCAAAACACATCTTTCTTGCCTTGCCTGGCTTTTTCGATGTAAGGTTCGAAGTCTTCGTAACATACAATTGGTACTTTTTTCTGAAAATCCTTGTAATTGGAAATAGAACTGAAGCCATACTTCTGCCCATACTCGGTTTCTTCCGCATGGAAGAGCTGCGAGAACAAAAGCCCCTCTTGGGTTTCTGTAGGATATTTTTTAAAATGCTCTATTTGATCTATCCTTTGAAGAATAAACCAATTGACGACCGAGTTAAAAAGTGCTTTCGTTGCCATGCTTCACAAATATAATAAATTTTGGGAATGGAAATAAAAAAAGGTATTTCGAATTGAAATACCTTTCTTATCAATATTTTTTGTGAAATTATTTCTTGATGATTTTTCTGCTTATAGAACCAGATTTGGTTTCGATAGACACGGTATAAACTCCTTTTTCAAGGCTAGAAACATCGAATTTGTTGTTCACAGATTCTAAGTTTGATTTTACAATTTTACCTGCCAAATCATAAATCTTAACCGCTACCAAATCTTTTACATTATTGATTGTAAAATAATCTGCCGTTGGGTTTGGGTACAATGTCAAGTCTTTTTTATTAACATCATTTATCGCTAACATTGGCGTTGCAGTAATATTAATATCATCTATACTTAGCACATTCCCATTTGTATAATCGTTAACCCAAGACAAATAAATAGTCTGTCCTGCATAATCAGACAAATCTACTGTGTATGGCGTTTGATCCGCTATAGGAGCATTGACAGCATGATCAATTTCCAATATATTTGTAAAGGAAATTTTCTCGGTATCAGTGGTAGAGATTTTTACTTTTACTCCATCATCGTAAGGGCTAACATCACTTGATCTAGCAAAAAACTCCAGAGCAATTGTGGAGTTGGCAGGCAAGGTAATAGAAGGTGTAACCATCCAGCGGTCTGCAGGAGCTACAACAGTAAACCAAGAAGGAGCACTAGCAACAGTATTCCCACTTTCCGAAGTCCAAGAGATAAGATTCCATGCATCGGGAAGCATTGCTGCGTATGTACCATACGGAATATTGGAGTCATTATACAATGTCCAACCAGCACTTTCGAAATCTGCCATTTCTTCAAAACTTTCCGTAAAAACAGTGGTTTGAGCATTACTTAATGTAGACGCAAATAGAATAGAGAATAGAATTTTTTTCATGTCTTTAAATTTTAAATAAAGATATAAAAAAAGCCGTAGAAAATCCTACGGCTTATATAGTTTATAATAATTTGATTATTATTCTGCAGAAGTTGCTTCTGGAGCTGCTGTTTCTGTTACTTCTTCATCATCATCGTCTTGTCCAGCAGAAGCATTTTTACTAGCATTTCTAGACATCTTAACAGCTACTACAACTGCGTTATCTGGATGCATGAAAGAATATTTGTCATTTTTAAGACTTTCTACATAGAACTTGTTTCCAATTTTAAGCGCTGTAATATCTACAACGATCTCGTCTGGCAAGTTAGCTGGGATAGCTTTTACTTTTAGTTTTCTGTAAGTTTGTCTAAGAACACCACCGGCAACAACACCTTTTGAACGACCAGTAATTCTTACTGGAACCTCCATAATAACTGGTTTGTCCTCGCTCAATTGATAAAAATCTGCGTGGATAATTTTGTCTGTCAATGGGTGGAATTGGATATCCTGAAGAACAGCAGGGATTGTTTTTCCGTCAACCTCAATAGATACCGTGTGTGCTTCAGGAGTATAAACTAGACCTTTGAAAGCTTTCTCTTCTGCAGAGAAGTTCAAAGGAGTCTCACCTCCATAAACAACACAAGGAACTAATTCAGCATCACGTAAAGCTTTAGTAGACTTTTTGCCCACGCTTTCTCTTTTTGTACCTTGAATTGTAATAGATTTCATTTTGTATAAAATTATTTTAAGGGTGCAAAGATATTAATTTTTTTTAAATAATAAACTTCTCGCTTATAGATTTGTGTTCGTGTACCATTTTCATGACATCAGAAAATAACTTCGCACAAGACAACACCTTTATTTTTGAGGAAATATCTTCTTTCACTGGAATAGAATCTGTTACAATTACTTCCAATAATTTTGAGTTTTCTATGTTCTCATAAGCTTTTCCAGAAAGCACACCGTGAGTTGCCATTGCTCTTACAGATCTTGCTCCTTTTTCCATAAGGATATCAGCAGCTTTGCAAAGTGTTCCTGCAGTGTCAATCATATCGTCAATCAGGATTACATTTTTATGTGTAACATCACCAATCAGGAACATCTCTTCAACAACATTCGCTTTTTTTCTTTCTTTATAGGCAATAACCACATCTGCTCCAAGATGACCGGCATAATTTTTTGCTCTTTTTGCACCTCCCATGTCTGGAGAAGCAATGGTAAGATTTTCCAAATTAAGAGATCTGATATAATCTATGAAAATCGTAGAAGCATAAAGATGATCCACAGGAATCTCGAAGAAACCTTGGATTTGATCTGCGTGAAGATCCATTGTCATAATTCTTGTAGCGCCGGCTGCAGTTAAAAGATTGGCTACCAATTTTGCTCCGATTGGTGCTCTTGGCTTGTCTTTTCTGTCTTGTCTCGCTAATCCATAATAAGGAATTACAACCGTGATGTTTTTAGCAGAAGCTCTTTTCGCAGCATCAATCATTAATAATAGCTCCAAAAGATTATCTGCTGGCGGAAACGTAGAGGCAATTAGGAAAACCCTTGCACCTCTTACAGATTGTTCCAAAACTGGCTCAAATTCTCCGTCGCTAAAATATTGAAAATTAATAACTCCTAATGGTTGCCCATAGCTCTGAGCAATTTTTTCTGCCAACACGTGGCTGGTTCTGGTAGAAAACAAATAACTTGCTTGATCTGACATTTTTACTTTTTTGCAAATTTAAAAAATAATGAAAAATCTGAAAATCGATTTTAAAGAATTAATAAAAAAAAGACCAAAACATTTCTATTTTGGTCTTTTTTGTTCTTAGCAATATTCTTCGAAAGCGGCCTGAAGATTCGCAGCAATAGCGCCTGCAGGGTTACCCTCGATGTGGTGTCTTTCTAACATATGCACCAACTCTCCGTCTTTGAAAAGTGCAACAGCTGGCGAACTTGGTGGGAATGGCGCTAGTAATTTTCTAGCTTCTGCAACCGCCTCTGTATCAAATCCTGCGAATGCTGTTACCAAATGATCTGGTTTCTTTTCACCTGTCAAAGAATAAACAACACCTGGTCTTGCCGCTCCAGCTGCACATCCGCAAACTGAATTGATAACCAATAATGTTGTTCCTGACTGCTTAAGAGCTGCATCAACTTGTGCTGGTGTTGTAAGGTCTTCAAAACCTTTATCTGTAAGTTCTGCCTTCATTGGCAATACTAAATCTGCTGGATACATATTAAAATATATTTTAGGTTAATTCTTGAATTGCAAATTTAATCAATTATTATTTTGATTATTACATTAATGATTCTATTAAAATTATACCAAAAATCTATTGAGCCATTTTGTCCAGATTTTCAAAAACAAAAACCCAAAATCCGAAGACTTTGGGTTTAATCAAATCGATATGCAAATTAAGTATATCCAGTTTTTATAATTGATAAAATATAAATGATGAATGATTATCAATTATCGCTTATCAAATATCATTGATGATTTAAGACAGTAACTTCTTCACCATTTCGGAAATACTCTTTCCGTCTGATTTTCCGGCTAATGCTTTGGAAGCAACGCCCATTACTTTTCCTAAATCTTTTAGAGATTCTGCTCCGGTTTTAGAAATGATTTTTTTGATTTCTGATTCCAATTCTTCAGCAGACAATTGTTTTGGAAGAAATTTTTCAATCACTTTGGATTGAGCTTCTTCTACTTCAGCAAGGTCAGTTCTTCCCTGAGCCGTAAATTGCTCATAAGAATCCTTTCTCTGCTTAATCATTCTTTGCAAAATAGCAATCTCTTGTTCTGCTGTAACTTCCGCGCCTCTTGCTTCGGTTTGCAACAAAATAATTTGCGCTTTCACTGCACGAAGAGAATCCAGAGCTACTCTGTCTTTATCACGCATTGCGGTTTTTATCGCGTCGCTTATTATAGTTTCTAAACTCATTTTTTCAATTTTGGTTGAAGGCTTTTAGCTGATTGTTGATGGTCAAAACTCTATCAACAAACAATTGAAAACTACCAACTAGATTAATCTACATCTTTGTTAAGAAAACGGTTTTCTCTCAGTTGCATACTTCCATTATTATCAGACAAATACGTGTTGATATTCTGGTCAGATGCATTAGAACCATCAATATTGATGTTCTTTCTCTTGAAAGCTGGAACTGTTTCGAAAACATTTTCATTATCAAACTGCTGATATCTGGAATTGAATTCTTTCAACTTGTTTCTTCTTTCCATCGCTTTTGAAGCATCAGGCGTTTTGTTGAAGAACGTGAATCCGCTTTCAGTTTCCTGAACTGGTTCTAGTTTCTTCTCTTCTACAACTTCTTCCTTAGTTTCCACAGCGAAAGAAAATTTGGTTGGTTCTTCAACTTTTTCTTCGATGATTTCGTTAACGATTTCTTCTGTCACATTGAGCGGAGTCGAAATGTCAGAAACAACCTGCTTCTCGATTACAGGAAAATCTTCTTCAACAGCCGGTTCATTGATTGTAAAAGTTACTTCAACAGGCTTCTCAATTTCTTCTTCTTTGAAAGACGCTTTTGGCTTATCTTCCACTTCGAAAGTAAAAGATTGTGGTTCTAAATCGAGATCATAGCTATCGTCTTCGTCAAAATTGAAAAGGTTATATTCTTGCTTTTCGTTTGGTCGATAATCATTTGAGAAATCTTGGATTTCCTCGTTCTCGATGATTTGCGTATCGGTTTTAACTTCTTCCACAAGACTTTCTCCTAAAGAATTAGTTGGAAAATTCGAAGTTCTGAAATCGTCATCATCTTCTAATCGAAAAAAATTCTTTCCAGATTCTGGCTGTTGTCTTTCTTCCTGAGCTCGGCTTTTAAACGGAGATTCTCTATGTCTGGAAGAAGGCGTTGGTCTGTCTTCCAAAGTATATTTGATGGTCTCTGTAACGCCAGAGTGCTTTTTGTCTTCATTAGAGAAACCAGTTGCAATCACCAAAACGCTCACTGCGTCGCCCAATTCCTCATCTGTTCCAACTCCAAAAATGATGTCTGCCGTATTTCCAGCTTCTTTCTGGATATAATCCATAATTACCCCGATTTCGTCCATCGTTACCTCAGAAACACCACTTCTAATCAACAATAGAACGTTTTTCGCACCAGTGATTTTGTTGTCATTCAATAAAGGAGAATCCAATGCTTTTTTAACAGCTTCTTCTGCTTTTTTCTCGCCAGTGGCAACGCCAGTTGACATCAATGCTGTTCCGGAATTAGCCAAAACAGATTTAGCATCACGGAAGTCAATATTCACATCGAAATAACCAGTAATCACTTCTGCCATTCCTTTTGCCGCATTGGTCAAAACTTCATCGGCTTTAGAAAATCCTTGTTTGAAACCTAGATTCCCGAATTGCTGTCTCAATTTATCATTATTAATGACAATTAAAGAATCAACATTATTTCTCAATTTTTCCAAACCTAAATTAGCTTGGTCCAATCTTCTTTTTCCTTCAAAACTAAAAGGTACGGTTACGATTCCTACAGTAAGAATTCCCATTTCCTTAGCTACTTTTGCAATCACAGGCGCCGCACCAGTTCCCGTTCCACCGCCCATTCCTGCAGTGATGAAAACCATTTTGGTATTTTGTCCCATTGATGCCTTGATATCATCAATACTTTCAATGGCTGCTTTTTCTCCCACTTCTGGGTCTGCTCCTGCACCTAGACCTTCCGTCATTGTAACGCCCAACTGCACTTTGTTGGCCACAGGATTATTATCAAGCGTCTGTGCATCGGTATTACAGATCACGAAATCTACACCATAAATCCCCTTTTCGTACATATGTTTTAGAGCGTTGTTTCCGCCACCGCCAACACCAATTACTTTAATAATTGAAGAATTGCCCTTTGGTAAATCAAATGAAAATCCTTGTGTATTATTTATATTGTCCATAGTATTTTATTTTTCTCAATTTTTGTTAAATCGTTAAATCGTTGATTTGCAAAATTGGCTTTTGCTGGTTTTACGATTCCACGATTCCGCGATTTTACAATTATTATTTAATCTTCTACTTCCTCGAAGAATTTTTTCACTTTATCCATTAGAGACTGTCCGAAAGTCGGTTTGTTTCTTCTGGCTTGTTCTTTTGGTTTTGCAAGCTCTTCTATCTGCTTAACAACCTGTTGAGGTTTCTCCACTTCTGCGGTTGGCTGAAGTGCAACCGGTTCTGCTTTCGCTACAGCTTCTTCGATGATTTCTTCTTCTGTTGGAAGCATTTTTTTATCTCTGATTTTAAGACTTTCCATCAATAAACCGATGGACGTTGCAAATTCCGGTCCTTTCAGATATTGGTTTTTATCATTCGCAACATATTCGTTTGCGAAACCAATTCTGCTGTCGAATCCGGTTGTGTAATTCGCTAATTGACGAAGGTTTCTCAAGTTGGAACCACCACCTGTCAAAACGATTCCGGCAATCAATTTTTTCTTTTGCTCGAATGCACCGTAAGCCTTTAATTCAGTATTGACCATTTCAAGAATTTCTTCAACTCTTGCATTGATAATCTGAGCCAAAACTTTAAGCGAAATCTCTTTATCCGGACGACCGTGTAATCCAGGGATTGTCACATACGTGCTGTCTTTTTCCAATTCCGGAACAGACGAACCGAATTTCACTTTCAGTTGTTCTGCGTGTTTTTCGATGATTGAACATCCTTCCTTAATATCATCAGTGATAATTCCACCTCCGTAAGGAATCACGCAAGTATGTCGAATAATGTTGTCCTTAAAAATAGCGATATCCGTAGTTCCACCACCAATATCAACAATCGCAACACCTGCTTCTTTTTCTTCTTTTGTAAGAACCGCTTCAGACGATGCCAAAGGTTCCAATGTCAAAGCTTCCATCTCCAAACCAGCTTCGCGAACGCATCTTGCAATGTTTCTGATAGAACCCATCTGTCCCACAACAACGTGGAAATTAGCTTCTAATCTTTTGCCGTGCATCCCGACTGGTTCTTGGATTTCGCCTTCAGAATCTACTTTGTATTCCTGAGGCAAAACGTGGATGATTTCTTCGCCAGGTAACATTACCAATTTCTTTACTTGGTCTTTTAGTTTCTCGATATCATCTTCTGTGATGTATCTATCCGGATGCTCTCTCATTATATAATCCGAATGTTGGAGAGAACGGATATGTTTTCCTGCAATTCCTACAGTTACCTTATGGATAGGAACACCGGCGCTGGATTGCGCTTCCGCCACTGCTGTTTTGATGGAATTGATGGTTTGGGAAATGTTGTTCACGATTCCTTTGTGAACACCAAGACTTTTAGCCTTCCCAACGCCCAGGATTTCGATTTTCCCGTGAGCGTTACGTCTTCCGACAATAGCGACAATCTTAGTTGTCCCAATGTCCAGACCTACTGAATACTCTTGATTTTCCATTATATGCTCGATTTGATTTTTTTTAATTTTTAACGCAAAGTCCGCAAAGTTTTATTTTACCATTATTATGCTTTTAAGTTCGCAAAGGCGTTTCACTCAGCTAAGACTTTATTTATCTAATTTATTCTACTACTACTTTTGCTTTTTTTTTTTGTCAGAAGACGATTTGGAAGAGGTTTCCTTTTTCTTATCCAAAGATTTTTTAGGTTCAGATTTCTTCTCTACTTTTTTAGGTTTTGAAGATTCTTTTTTGAATTCTGATTTTTTAGGTTCAGCTTTTTTTATTTCTTTTTTCGGCTCAGCTTTGGGTTCCGATTTTTTCTCTTCCGTCTTGTGACTTTCTACTTCTGACTTTATTTCAATTTTTGGTGCATTTCTCAGAATACTGTCATTTTCTTTGAAATAAGGATTCAGTGTGGTTACAATCTGATTGTTATATTTAACCGAAATCTTTTTATACTTATTCGGATTCTGATAAACCAGATATTTCTCTACAAAAGTTTTAAATCCTTTAACCTTAAAATCAATATTTTCTAAATCTCCAATCTCGACTTTGTAATTCCCGTCACTCGTCAAAAGATTGTAACTGTCTTTTTCTTTTTTGATTCCGATGAAATATTTTTTACTGAAATCATCTTTGTCAATTTTTTCCACCAATTGTCCCAGTTCCTGATATTCCGAAGCATCAACATCGCCCATCACCAGCATACACGGATAAGAAAAGTTTCTCGAAATCGGGAATTCTACACCTTTTTCATCGACATAAAAATCCTTTCCATTTTTGCTTAATCTGAAAACCGGAACACGTTGTTTGATATCAACATTCAGGTTTCCGTTCAGATTCATATAAACATTTGCACTGTCAACGAATGGATTTTCATTAATTTTTTTCTCCAGTTCCGGAATCTTCACATCTCCAATTTTTCTTGTCGGATTATACTGCTTCACCAAATCTTTGATGTCCTTCTCATCAATGAAATAAACCGGCGTTTTGCTTTGGTTCATATTGATAGAAACGTTCTCCATTTTAGCGTTGTTGAAACGCTTCAACGAGAAACTGAGCAGAAATCCAAAAAGGATAACTGTTACAAGTATCTTCAATATTCTCCACTTGTTTTTCATTCTTCTTTATTTTTAACGCAACGAGCGCTAAGTCTTTTTACATTAATGCTGATTATTTTCGTTCGCAAGGGCGCTTTGCTCAGCAATTGTTTATAATTTGTTTACTACTCTTTTTACTCCATTTTTGAATAACATTGAATGAAAATTTAAAATCATTCCCAACTTCATTTCTGTTAATCTTAAATAATTTAAAAGCTGGAAAAAATGATAATCATTAATTTCTGGAACTGCTTTTATTTCTATAATCAATTTGTTTTCAATCAATAAATCGACTCTAAATGCTTTTTGAATAATCAAATTTTCATATTCAACCTTAATATCTTTTTGTCTTTCAACAATCAATCCTCTTTCTTTCAGTTCATAAGCCAGACACTCTTCATAGACATTTTCATAAAGACCAACTCCAAGTTTGCGATGAATTTTCATTCCTGCATCAAACACAATACTTGAAATTTCGTTTTCATTCATTTATTTTCAATTTTCATTTGCTGAGTGAAACGCCTTTGCTTCTAAGAATTGTTTTCAATATTTATAAAAATTTCCTTGCGAACCTTGCGTTTAAAATCAAACATTCGCAAGCCATTCCATAATCGGGTCATAAAGTGTATCAATATTTCCCGCTCCGACTGTCAATAAAATATCAAAGTCTTTTTCTTTTATTTTTTCAAAAGTCTCCTGCAATGCACAGACTTCTTTGTTTTCTGTTTCAATTTTTTCTGCTAACCAGCTCGAAGTAATTCCTTCAAAGTTCTCCTGAAGTTCTCTCGCAGGATAAATATCTAACAATAACAAATCATCTCCTTTTTCCAGACTTCTTGCAAAATCTTCAGCAAAATCTCTCGTTCTGCTAAAAAGATGAGGCTGGAAAACCACCAGCAATTTCTTGGTTGGATAAAAAGTTTTTATCGAACCAATGACTGCATTCAGCTCTGTCGGATGATGCGCATAATCATCGATATAGATTTTTCCGTTATCGAAAATATGTTTCGTATATCTTCTTTTGATGCCTTTAAAACTTGTAATTGCTTTTTTCAAAGTGTCGAAATCAACACCCAAATTGCTCAGAATTGCCAATGCAACTGTCGCATTCTCAACATTATGAATTCCCGGAATTTCCCAGACAAAGTCTTCAATCTCCTGCGTGGGCGTATGAAAATCGAAATAGATTTTATCGTGGTCCATTCTCAAATTATCAGAGTAATAGTCCGCTTCTTCATTCACTGCATAAGTCAAATGTTCTCTTCCAATCGCGATTCCTTTTCTGACAAACAGTTGATTGTCATTCGGAACCAAAGCTGCAAACTGACGGAATCCTTCTTCAATATGAAGTCTATCTCCGTAAATATCCAAATGATCTGCATCAATTGATGTTACAACTGCCCAATCTGGAGAAAGATTAAGAAAACTTCTATCGTATTCATCGGCTTCAACTACAGAAAACTGATTTCCATTGTAATCGAAATTTGATTTGAAATTTTCCGAAATTCCACCTAAAAATGCTGATGACGGAAGATTCGCTTCTTTGCACAGATGTGCAATTAAAGTAGAAGTTGTTGTTTTTCCGTGCGTTCCCGCAATGGCGATACAATCTGTATTTTCTGTGATTAATCCAAGAACTTTCGCTCTCTTCAAAATTTCAAAGCTTTCACTTGCGAAATAATCCAGAATTCCCAATTTCTTAATTGCCGGTGTGTAAATCACAAGCGTTTCTTCTTTGTCGAACGCCATAATTTTTTCATCAATCACATCTTCAAAAGAAATATCAATGCCTTCAAAACCAAGCTGAGCTGTCAGTTTTGTTGGCGTTTTATCATAACCCAAAACATTTTTGCCGTTAGCGTGAAAATATCTCGCCAGCGCACTCATCCCAATCCCACCGATTCCGATGAAATAGAAGTTTTGATATTTATTTAAGATGCTCATTTTTCTTTATTGTATTAATGTAAAAAGTATGATGTACAATGTACTTTCTACAGTTTACTTTGTACAGTTTTAATTATCTCATCCACAATCCCTTCTGCTGCTTTTGGTTTTGCAAAAAACTCCAGATTATTTGACATTTCTTTTCTAAGATTTTCGTTCTCACAGATTTCTGAAAGTGTGTTCCAGAATTCGTCTTTCATCTCCGAATCCTTGACCATTTTAGCCGCATTTTTATCAACCAAAGTCAATGCATTTTTGGTTTGATGGTCTTCCGCCGCAAATGGAAATGGAACCAGTAAAACCGGTTTTTTAGCAACCGCTAATTCGGAAATTGCAATCGCACCAGCTCTGGAAACAATCACATCCGCTGCTGAATAAGCTAAAGCCATATCAGATATAAATTCCTTAATCTGGATTTGGTTGTTGGTTGTCAGTTGCTGGTTGTCAGAAATTTCTTTAAAATCTGTTTTCCCGGTCTGCCAGATTAACTGATAATCTTTTTCTTTTAGTTTATCAAAATTATCTTTCCAGCCGTTGTTCAATGTTCTGGAACCGAGTGAACCTCCAACTGAAAGAATCGTTAAATTATTTTTATCTAAGCCTAATTTTTCTTTAGCTAAATCTTTATCAATCAAATCCGTAATAATATTCTGACGAATTGGATTTCCTAAGAAATAAGTTTTCGTTCCGTGGAAAAATTTCTCCATATCCGGATATGCTGTGAAAACTGCTTTTGCTTTTTTAGCATTGAAAACATTCGTCTTTCCCGGCAAAGAATTCTGCTCTTGAATAAAAGTCGGAATTCCCATTTTCGCAGCAATATATAAAGCCGGACCGCTCGCAAAACCACCGGTTCCAACCGCAAAATCCGGTTTGAAATCTTTGATGATTTTTTTAGCTTTCATCAAGCTGGAAATAATTTTAAATGGAAGTCCGATATTTTTCAAAAGATTACCTCTGTCAAATCCTGCGATATTCAATCCTTCGATTTTGAATCCGGATTGAGGAACCTTCTCCATTTCCATTTTTCCGTTAGCACCAATGAACAAAAACTCTGCACCGGGAAATCTTTTCTGGATTTCCTGAGCAATCGCAACTGCAGGAAAGATGTGTCCTCCAGTCCCGCCGCCACTCATTAATATTTTTAGTTTTTTGCTCATTTACGCAATATCATTTATTTCTTCAATACTTTGTCTTTTGCCCAAACCTTCTTCATCAAACACCTGAATTCTGGAACTTACATTCAGAATAATTCCTAACTGAATGTACGTCACCAACATCGATGTTCCTCCATAACTTATCAATGGTAATGGCTGTCCTGTAACAGGAATCAGATTCACAGCAACGGCAATATTCACTGATAACTGAATGAATATCATTAATCCAATTGCAAGCACCAGCAACGACCCAAAAAATGCGGGCATTTTACTGGCTATCATTACAATCCGGATAATCATTATCATATAAAGGCTAATCAAAACAAACGCTCCAATCCAGCCATATTCTTCCACAATAATTGCGAAAATAAAATCCGAAACCGATTGTGGTAATGTCTGCTTCAATGCGCTTTTCCCCGGTCCGATTCCATTGAATCCACCGTGAACAATGGCGGCTTTCGCCTGCATTACCTGATAGTTTTTTGCCTTCAGACTTTCATCTTCGACATCGGCTGTTTTCTTCGAGTTTGAGAAGGTTTCTATACGGCTCATCCAGGTGTGAACACGGTTTCCTCCAAGCAAATTAGTATTCAATGCAATCACTAAAAACATTACGATGAAAACCACCGAAAGTGAGATAAATCCCGCTACATATTGCCAAGCCAGCTGACCAATAATCAAGATGATAATTGAAACCATCATAATCATCAAAGCGGTTGAACCATTGTCTTTTGCAACCAATCCGAAAACAATCAGAATTGGTCCGAATATGTAAATGATATTCTCCAGAGGAAGTCTTTCTCTTTTGATTTTCTTAGTTAAATATCTGCACAGATAAATAATCAACATCAAATAAGCGAATGATGATGGCTGAAAAGAAATCGGTGTTCCGGGAATCTTTAACCAACGAGAAGCACTCGCGCCTTCAATTTTTTGACCTGTGAATGTTGTTATCAACAATAATCCAATGGTGAACAAAAGCAAAATGGAACTCAGTTTCCCGATGTATTCGTATTTAACAGTTCCTACAAAACGCATAATACCCAACCCTAAAAAAACGAAGAAAATATGCTTGATAACGTGACCGGTTGTAGTCCCATTATTCACGATATATTCCAGATTCGAGCTTGCAGAATAAACCGGAAACACTGAAAGGAAGGATATCAAAATGATAACCGACCAAAGAACCTTGTCTCCTTTCAGCAATTCGAATTTGTTTTCTGTAGTTTGGTTTTCCATTTATTTTTAAATGAATTAATTTTCTTAATTCTTAATTGTCAATTCGTCTAAAACTTCTTTTTTGAATTGGTTCCCACGGTCTTCATAACCATTGAATAAATCAAAACTTGCACAACAAGGTGACAACAAAACAACGTCTCCTTTTTCTGCAATCGATTTAGAAACTTCTACTGCTTTTTCCATACTGGAAGTATCATAAATCTGGGTTTTCTTATCTTTAAAGAAGTCAATAATCTTATGATTATCAACTCCTAAGCAAACAATCGCTTTTACTTTTTTCTTAACTAATTCCTCGATTTCTGTATAATCGTTTCCTTTGTCTTTTCCACCAACAATCCAAACAACCGGTTGTTTCATACTTTCTAAAGCGAAATATGTCGCATTCACATTTGTAGCTTTGCTATCGTTGATGAATTTCACACCGTGGATTTCAGCCACAGGTTCCAATCTGTGTTCAACCGCTTGGAATGTCATTAATGAATGCCTAATACTTTCATTACTGATTTCCAATAACTTTCCGGCAATACTCGCGGCTAAGCTGTTCGCCACATTATGTTTTCCAACCAATGATAATTCGTCAATATTCATCGTGAATCCTTCATTGATATTGACTACAAAATTCTCATCAATCGAGAAAGCTCCTTTTTCTAATTTTTCATCTAATGAGAATGGAACTTTAGTTACTTTCAAATCTAATTTTTCAAGAATCGACTTGCTCATTTCGTCATCTTTGTTGTAGATGAAAAAATTGTTAGCATCCTGATTTTCAGCAATTCTGAACTTTGCCAAAGCATATTCTTCATAATTGTAATTGTACTGGTCAAGATGGTCCTTGGATAAATTCAATAGCAATGAAATATATGGTCTAAAGTTCTGAATATTGTCCAACTGGAAACTACTCACCTCCAACACATAATAATCAAAATTTTCTTCCGCAACTTGTTTTGCAAAACTCTTTCCGATGTTTCCGCCCAATCCGACATTGAAACCGTCTTCTTTCAAGATGTAATAAATCAAAGACGTTGTCGTCGTTTTTCCATTACTTCCTGTAATCGCAATAATTTTTGCATTGGTAAATTCCGAAGCAAATTCAATCTCAGAAGACAATCTGATTCCTCTTTCCTGAATCTTCTGAATCATTTCTGCTTTCTTCGGAATTCCTGGGCTTTTGATGACCCAATCAGCATTCAGAATTTTTTCTTCGGAATGTGTTCCGTCTTCATAGTCAATCCCAAGCTCGTCCAATTCTTTTTTGTAATTCTCACGGATAGTTCCCATATCCGAAAGAAAGACATCAAAGCCTTTGGCTTTTGCCAGATACGCAGCACCAACGCCGCTTTCGCCTCCTCCAAGTATTACTACTCTCATTTGTGGTTATTAGTTTTTATCTAGTTTTTAAAGTGATTAAGCAAATAATCGCCAGCATTACACCAATAATTATCATTCGGTTCACAATTTTGCTCTCGTGAAATCCTTCTTTCTGATAATGATGATGCAGTGGAGACATTTTGAATAATCTATTGTTTTGAGCATATTCCAGCCCGTATTTTTTCTTTCTGTATTTGAAAACCATCACCTGCAAAATCACGGAAAGATTTTCTATGAGGAACACACCGCAAAGAACAGGAATCAATAATTCTTTTCTGAGAATAATGGCCAAAACGGCAATTACACCACCCAACATCAAACTTCCTGTATCGCCCATAAAAATCTGCGCTGGATAAGTGTTGTACCAGAAAAATCCTATTACCGCTCCAACCAATGCAAGCGCAAAAATCGTCGTCTCGCCCATATGCGGAAGAAACATAATATTCAGATAGTCTGCGAAAATCATATTTCCGGAAACGTAAGCAAAAAATGCTAAAGTCAATAGAATCACTGTACTTGTCCCTGCAGCTAATCCATCAATTCCATCCGTGATATTTGCACCGTTGGAAACTGCTGTTACAATGAAAATTACAATCGGGATGAAAACAATCCAAGCCCATTCGTGCGCTTTTGCATCATCCATCCAGAATAAAATTCCACTATAATCGAACTCATTATTTTTAGTAAATGGAACTGTAGAAACCGGAATTTTCTCATCAGGCATAAAGTTCTGTTCTACATTATTTCTATTGATAACCGTTGCATCGGCATACTTTCTTTTAACCTCAACATCAGGGTGAAAATACATTGTAACTCCGACAATTAAGCCTAAACCAACTTGTCCGATTACTTTGAATTTCCCACTTAATCCGTCTTTATTTTTCTTAACTTTTTTGAGATAATCGTCCAGAAAACCGATGGCTCCCATCCACAAAACCGAAATGATCAAAAGAACAATGTAAACATTTGTGATTCTGGTAAACAACAAAACCGGAATGATAGTAGCCAAAATGATAATCAAACCACCCATTGTCGGTGTTCCTTCCTTTTGTTTTTGGCCATCCAATCCAAGGTCACGAACCAATTCTCCCATCTGCTTTTTTCTCAGGAAATTGATGATCCTTTTTCCGTAAGCCATCGCAATAATCAGCGAAAACAAAACTGCCATCGCTGCGCGGAACGAAATGTATTTGAACAAGTTCATTCCCGGAACGTGGATTCCGTGAGCGGTTAAATATTCATATAGATAATATAGCATATTTGTCTATTTTCCCATTAATTGTAATAATTCCCTAATCGTCTCTTTGTCATCAAAATGATGTTTCACTCCATTTATTTCCTGATATGTTTCGTGCCCTTTTCCAGCTACAACAACAATATCTTTTGGTTCAGCAAATTTGATGGCCATTTTTATTGCTTCTCTTCTGTCAGGAATCGAAGTGTATTTGCTAAAATTCTGGGGTTGAACACCACCTTCTATTTCTTTGATAATCTGTATTGGGTCTTCCGTTCTTGGATTGTCAGAAGTGATGATTGCCAAAGTCGATTTTTTGGTAGCGATGTCGCCCATTTCCGGACGTTTGGTTTTGTCTCTGTCGCCTCCACAACCGAAAACACAAATCAATCTTTCATTTTTGGTTCTGATTTCGTTGATGCTGTCCAATACATTTTCCAATGCATCCGGCGTGTGCGAATAATCAACCACGAAGAAAATTCCGCTGTCGGATTTTATCGTTTCAAATCTTCCATTCACTCTTTGAAGAACTGAAATCGCCTGAAGAACTTCTGTTTCATCCATTCCTAATTCAAAAGCAATTCCGTAAGCCAAAAGCAGATTATAAGCATTGAATTTTCCTGTCAAAGTTGTCCAGAATTCTTTGTTATTGAAATTCAGCAACATTCCGTTGAAATCCACTTCCAGCACTTTTCCGTGAAAATCTGCCATTGTTTTCAAAGCAAATGTCTTCTTTTTCGCTTTGGTATTTTGCAACATTACCAATCCGTTTTTGTCATCAGCATTCGTAATTGCAACCGCTGAATCTTCCAACTCGTCAAAGAATCTCTTCTTAGCGTAAATATAATTTTGGAAAGTCTTGTGATAATCCAAATGGTCGTGTGTAATGTTCGTAAAACCAGCAATTTTAAAATGCAAACCTTCGATTCTATCTTGGGAAATTCCGTGAGAACTCACTTCCATAAAAGCGTATTCACATCCAATTTCAACAGCTTTCGCCAACATTTGATTTAGACGAATTACATCCGGAGTTGTATGTGTCGAAGGAATAATTTCGTCAGCAATTCTGTATTCAACAGTTGAAATCAAAGCGGACTGATAACCCAGATTTTTGGAAATATCAAATAATAAAGTTGTTACCGTAGTTTTTCCATTAGTTCCTGTAACGCCAATTAAGTTTAATTTCTCAGAAGGATTTCCGTAAAAATTAGAAGCCAAATGTCCTAAAGCTTTAGAAGAATTCTCAACTTTCAAATAAGTTACTTCATCATTAATTTCTGAAGGTAATTCTTCGCAAACAATCGTTTTCGCACCTTTTTCAATACTTTGATTGATGTAAGAATGTCCGTCTGAAATCGTTCCTTTCAATGCAACATACAAAGAATTCTCAACAACTTTTCTGCTGTCAAAAACCAATTCCGAAACCGCTCTTTCAAGAGTTCCGATGGTTTCCAAAACTTGGATTCTTTGTAATAAGTCTTTTAAAATCATATATCTAAGCTTTCGCTTTAATTTTTAGTTTTGAAGATTCAGATAAATCTTTTGGTTCTTTCCAATGGTCGCTCCTTCTGCAGGAAACTGTTCCATAATTTTCCCAACACCTTTGTAGTCTACTCTGTAACCCAAATTTTCAAGTTGAGGAATCACATTCTTTCCAATCATTCCAACCAAATTCGGCATAGAGTCTTTTCTTACGCTCACTTTAACGTTTGGTGCAGTCATTTTATTAAGATTGACTTTACGCTCAACCAACAGTTCTTTCTCAACATTCAAAGGTGTTTTCAGGAAAGTCTTTCCGGCAATTTCTTTGAAAACTGGCGCAGAAACTGTTCCTCCATAAAAACCTTTTGAAGTATCTGGCTGATTAACAACTACAATACACGTATATTTTGGATTATCAGCTGGATAAAACCCTGCAAATGATGCCTGATATTTCATTGGTCCTGCTTTCCAATATTCAAATCTTGCGGTTCCGGTTTTACCCGCAATTTTAAGATTCGGTGTGTAAATACTTCTTGCTGTTCCTTTCTCAACAGCTTTTGTCAAAGCATTCGTCATCATTGTAATTGCTTTATCAGAAGCCATTTTTTTCACCATAATTTCAGGCGAAGCTTCATAAAGCACTTTACCGTCTTTTGTAATTTTATCAATGAACAGCGGTTTTACCATTTTACCTTTATTCGCAACCCCATTATAGAAAGCTACCAATTGTAACAATGGAAAACGAGAAGAATATCCGTAACCCAAAGAAGCCAAAGTCGCCTTATTCCAACGTTTGCTTTGAGGTGTTTGAATCGATGGTTTTGCAATTCCCGGAAGCTCAATCTGCATTTTATCAAACATCTTCCAACGTTTCAAATGATCAATGAAAACCTGAGGTTTATCCGCGTAATGTGTTGTAATTAATTTTGCCGCACCAACATTACTTGACTTCGCTAAAACATCGCTCACATCATAAGTTCCTCCTCCGTGACCATCGGTAATTCTTTGTCCTGCATAAGTCCAAATTCCATTTCCGATATTGACTTTCGTATTTTCATCAATGAAACCATCGTCCATTGCCGCTAAAAGAGAAACCGTTTTGAATGTAGAACCCGGTTCCTGAGCATCTTTTACCGTATAGTTGTAAGCATCAACATAGATTCCCGGTTCGGTTCTTCTAAGGTTAACCATTGCACGGATTTTCCCTGTCTCAACTTCCATCACAACAACACTTCCGTGGTTTGCATCGAATTTGATTAATTGATTTTCCAGCGCAGAATGTGCAATATCCTGAATCCTTAAATCCAGAGTTGTATAAACATCCTGCCCATCAACCGGCTCCTGAACTTTCCAGTAATCTATTGGTTTCCACTGAGAAGAAGTGATTTTCTGCTCCAAACGTTTTCCATCAATTCCTGTAAGATATTTGCTAAAAGCACCTTCCAATCCAGATTTTGATTCGCCGTTATCAGCTCCAATTGTTCCGGCTCCGATTTGGGTTGTTGCCAATTCTCTTCGAAAATTTCTTTCAACGATGAAACCTCCTTTATTTTTTCCTTTTTTGAAAATTGGAAAATTTCTGATTCTGTCATATTCGTCAAAATCAAGCCCTCTTGCTAAAAGATAATACTGGTTATTCTTCTGATTCTGAGCATCTAATTTCCCTCTGAAGTAACTTCGCGGTTTATCAAACATTTTGCTGAGAGAATCCGTCAATGCTCCAATATTGTTGGAATAGATTGTATCTCTCATTGATTTGAAATCAAGATAGATATCGTAACGCATTACCGTTGTCGCCAAAATGGAACCGTCCGAAGCGAAAAGATTTCCACGAGCAGCCTTTAAAGTTGCTTCGCGATAATTTTTGCTGATGTAATTATTCTCGAATTCTTCAACATTCGTATTCTGAAGAATTAAAATTCTTGTTAAAAAAATGACAAACAAAATGAAAGCTCCCAACACAAAAAGGTAGCCCCACTTCAACGCATTGGAACGCTTTTTATCGTAATTGTTATTTGGTTGCTTTATCATCTGTGCTATCAACTTTTATCAATAATTTCATCGGGTGGCTATCCAAACTCACCAGAGAATCCTGAACCATTTCTTTTCCCAGTTCGGATTCCATTCTTATCTTTATTAATCGACTTTGCGCATAGGCATTTCTCGATTTGTATTCTTCTGTCTCTTCTTTGAGTTTATTGACACGCTCAATTTTCTGATTCACCAAGTGATTACTATAAATCATCACCATCAACAATCCGAAAATGAACAGAAAATATTTGTAATGCGCCTTTACCTCATCACGGTTAAGAAAATTCCCTTTTATGATATCCATAAAAGTGAGTTTCTTTTTCTGCTTATTGTAGGTTGTCTGCTTTGCCATTTTTGGTTGTTTGTTGTCGGTTGACAGCTGATAGATTTAAAACATCTTCAAACAACTATCAACTAAAAACCATCAACTATAATTTTGTTCCAATTCTCATTTTTGCACTTCTCGCTCTTGAGTTTTCTTCTATTTCTTTATCGTCCGGAATGATTGCTTTTGTCTTTAATAATTCAAAAGCTTTTGCATAATTTCCGTAAATATCACGCTGAGGTTCACCTTCGAACATTCCGTTTTTCAGGAAACGTTTCACCAATCTGTCTTCCAAAGAATGATAAGAAATCACAACCAACCTTCCTTCAACTTTTAAAATCTTGTAAGACTGAACGAGCATTTCTTTCAAAACTTCCAACTCCTGATTGACTTCAATTCTAATAGCTTGAAAAACTTGAGCAAAAAATTTGTTCTGCTTAAAAGCTGGAATATAACTGAAGAGATTTTTTAAGTCCTCAGTCGTATTGATTTTCTTAGTCTTTCTGTGATGAACGATTTCTCTTGCCAATTTTCGAGATTCTCTCAATTCTCCATATTGATAAAAGATATTCGCAAGGTCTTCTTCTTCGTAATCGTTGATGATTTTTTTTGCGTCCAAACCTTGCATCACATTCATTCTCATATCAAGAGGTGCATTGCTTCTCGTAGAAAATCCACGTTCCGCTTCATCAAACTGATGAGAAGAAACGCCCAAATCCGCTAAAATACCATCAACTTGAGAAATTCCATAAGCCAACATCGAGTTTTCCAAAAACCTGAAATTCTGATTGACCAAAGTAAATCTCGGGTCATCAATCGTATTTTTCAGCGCATCCAAATCTTGGTCAAAAGAAAACAACTTCCCTTTATCGGAAAGCCTGCTTAAAATCTCTCTAGAGTGACCGCCTCCACCAAAAGTACAGTCCACATAAATCCCGTCTGGATTGGTAACCAGAGCATCTACACTTTGTTTTAATAAGACAGGATTGTGATACATTGTTTTTATAATTGATGAATGATGATTGATAAATGATTTAATTATTCGGTTTATAAAACCTTTTAATTATTCTTTCTTAATTATTAATTTGATTCGTCTGAATCAAGATTTCCCATCACGTTTTCTGCAAGATTGGCGAAGTCTGCTTCACTGACAGAAATGACTTGCTCATAAGCTTCTTTATCCCAAATCTCGACGAGTTCCCCTGCGCTTGTGATGACGATATCTTTGGTCAGATTGGCATATTGTGTCAAATCTTTACTGATTTGCAGACGACCAACATTGTCCATCTCCACAGTTTTGACTCCAGCCGTAAACATCCTGATGAAATCTGCATTTTGTTTGATAAATCGGTTGAGACCGTTTATTTTTGTCATCAGTTTTTCCCAGGGCTTCATCGGATAGACCTCAAGACACTTTTGAAACACCGAACGCTTGATCACAAATGGCTCATCCGCAAAGTGTTCCATCTGCTTCGTAAGCGAAGCAGGCAGTTTGATGCGTCCTTTGTCATCTATTTTGCACTCGTATGTTCCAATGAAGTTTTTCATTTGGAGCAAATTTATATAAAAATCTACCACATTTTACCACTTTTGCCCACTTTTATACTTAATGTTTATAACTTTTTAGTTTTAAAGCTTTCTTGGCTAATGATTTGATTTAAAATGAATTATTGCGAAAACCTTTATTATAAAGCCTTTGCAATGAATGATTTAAAAAATTCGGTTAGAATTGTTTCATTATTTAAAATGATTCTAACTAAAATTTCAAATTACCTATATTTGTTATTATGAATTATTTAGAAGCACTTAACTGGCGATATTCTGTGAAAAAATTTGACGGAAGAAAGATTTCTTCTGAAAAATTGAACAACATCCTGGAAGCAGGACGACTGTCTGTCAGCTCATTAGGACTACAACCTTATCATCTCTTGGTTGTGGAAAATGATGAGACGATTCAGAAATTGATTCCGGCTTTTTATAATCCGTCACAAATATCGACTTGTTCGCACTTGATTGCTTTGGTCACAAAAACTCATATTAATAAGGAATATGTTGATAATTACTTCAGTCATATTATTAATGAACGCGGTGTGACTTTGGAACAATTGTCAGCTTTTAGAAATAATATCAATCTTTTCTTAGAAAATTATACTCAGAAAGAACTGGAAAGTTGGTCCGAGAAACAGAGTTATATTGTTTTAGGCTCATTAATAATGGCATCTGCAGAAGAAGAAATCGACACCTGCCCGATGGAAGGCTTCAAAGCTGAAATCCTGGAAGAGGTTTTGAAAATCGACAAAGAACACGAAAAAATTGCAGTTGTTCTGGCGCTTGGCTACAGAGCGGAAGATGATATATTTCAGAATTTCAAAAAAGTCAGAAAACCTGCGGATAAGTTCATCAAATTTCTGTAATTTTAATTATTAATTCAAATAAAATGAATGCAATCAGACAAATCGTTGAGGTCAAAAACCATAAGTTAAACATCGAACTTCCAGAAAACTTCGATGCAGAATATGCTGAGGTTATCATTTTTCCGAAAGAAGAAGAACTTGATTTTGAAATTTCTGAAGATGAGAAAGCATTGATGAGAAAGCGTGTTGCAGAAGCTAAAGAAGCAGATTTTGAAGATTGGGACGCTATTAAAGATAACTTTTTATAATGTTCAAAGTTTCAATTCTAAAAAGTGCGAAATCTGACCTTAGAGATGCAAGTGATTATTATGGAGCAATTTCTAAAGAACTTAAGGCAAGATTTCTTACTAATTTCAATAATACATTAAACCAACTTAAAGAAATTCCCTATTTCCAAATAAGATTTGATGAGTTTCGTCTGAGGCAAGTCAAAAACTTCCCCGTTATGATTCATTATATTATTAATGAAGAGGAAAAAGTAGTCAAGGTTTACGGCATTCGTTTTGCCAAATCCAATCCTGACAGTTATCCAAAGATTTAATATCTTTAATAATCCTACAATTTCAAAATTAAAATGATAAAAACAGACGTTCTTGTAATCGGTTCCGGAATCTCGGGCTTATCTTACGCTATCAAAATTGCTGAACAATTACCGGAAACTAAAATAACAATCGTTACAAAATCCAACGAGGACGAAAGCAATACCAAATATGCACAAGGCGGATTGGCAGTCGTAACGGATTTTTCCAAAGATAATTTTCAAAAACATATTGACGACACCTTGCGGGCTGGAGATTACATCAATGACCCAGAAATTGTAAAAATGGTGGTGGAAGAAGCTCCACATCGTTTTAATGAAATCGTAGAATGGGGCGCAAAATTTGACCAAGAAAAAGGAAAATATTCATTAGGGAGAGAAGGCGGACATACAGAAAACCGAATTGTTCACCATAAAGATATTACTGGTTTTGAAATTGAAAGAGCTCTTTTGGAAACTATTAGAAACTCTCCAAATATCGAGATGCTTCCTCATCATTACGTCATCGATTTAATTACCCAACATCACGTTCCGGGGAAAGAGTTAGACAAGGGAAATATCAATGCTTACGGCGCTTATATTCTTGATGAGCAGAATAAGAAAATCAAAAAAATCACGTCAAAAATCACTTTGGTTGCAACAGGTGGCGCTGGTCACGTTTACAAAAACACAACCAATCCAATTATTGCAACAGGAGACGGAATTGCTTTTGTTCACAGAGCTCAAGGGAAAGTTTCGAATATGCAATATTATCAGTTTCACCCAACTGCGATGTATTCTAAAAGAGACGGAATGCTGTTCCTGATTTCAGAAGCTGTTCGTGGAGACGGCGCAAAACTTCGC
This sequence comes from Epilithonimonas hispanica, assembly GCF_003385395.1. Taxonomy (GTDB): domain Bacteria; phylum Bacteroidota; class Bacteroidia; order Flavobacteriales; family Weeksellaceae; genus Epilithonimonas; species Epilithonimonas hispanica. The sequence continues at coordinate 69,124 of NZ_QNUG01000014.1, forward strand.
ACCAAAAATGGAAAACCATTTATGCAAAAATATGATGAACGCGAAGAATTAGCGTCTCGAGACATCGTTGCAAGAGGAATCGATAATGAATTGAAAATAAGCGGAGATGATTATGTTGGATTGGATTGTCGTGAAATGGACAGAGAAAAATTCATCAATCACTTCCCAAACATCTATCAAAAATGTTTGGATGAAGGAATTGACCCTTTCAAAGAATTGATTCCGGTTGTTCCGGCTTGTCATTATTTAATGGGTGGAATCGACACTGATAAATACGGACAATCTTCTATTAAAAATCTTTTTGCCGTTGGAGAATGTACCAATTCAGGACTTCACGGCGCCAACAGATTAGCTTCTAATTCTTTATTAGAAGGTTTGGTTTTTGGTCACAATGCAGCGATGAAAACTGTTGAACTGTTGAAAGAAAATGATTTTAATTTCGATGATTTAAAAGCTGTTCCGGAATGGAATGAAGATGGAATGAAAATGATGGACGAAATGGTTCTGGTAACTTATCTCAGAAAACAACTTCAGGAAATGATGAGCGACTTGGTTGCCATCGTACGAAGTAACGCAAGATTGGAATTAGCTAAGAAAAAACAACGAGAAATATACGAAGCAGTAACAGAACTTTATAATTATTCCATACTTTCGCCACAGCTTTCGGAGCTTAGAAATCTTGTAAATGTTTCTTATCTGATTATCAAACATTCTCTCGAAATGAAAGAAAATAAAGGAGCATTTTACAATAAGGATTTGGCTACGAAACCACTTCTTATTAATGAATAAAATCTGTAAAACTTATTAATGTAAAATGTATTAAAGATTTAATTTTTGATACATAAATACTTTTTTACATTAGTACAAAAAATAAACCCAATGAAAAGACCATCATACGCCAGCGATAAAGTTTTAAAAGAATTCATCAGAACCGCTTTGGAAGAAGACATCCAAAACGGTGATCATTCTACACTTTCAACCATTCCGAAAGATTTGGAACAGAAAGCTCAACTTTTGGTAAAAGAAAACTGTATTTTGGCAGGTGTTGAATTGGCGGAAATTATTTTCAAATCGTTTGATAAAAATCTTAACGTTGAAGTTTTTATTAAAGATGGCGAATCTGCAAAAAAAGGTGATGTTGCTTTTGTAGTAACAGGAAAAGCAAGGTCAATTTTATCAACTGAACGTTTGGTCCTTAATTGCATGCAAAGAATGAGCGGAATTGCAACATTGACACACGATTGGGATTCCAGATTAGTTGGAACAAAAACGAAACTTCTCGACACAAGAAAAACCACACCGAATTTCCGAGTTTGTGAAAAATGGGCCGTTGCCATTGGTGGAGGAACCAATCATAGATACGGACTTTATGATATGATAATGCTGAAAGACAATCACATTGATTATAACGGAAGTATTACCAACGCGGTGAAAATGGCGAAAGATTACGTCAAAAAAAATAAACTCAAACTTAAAATAGAAGTGGAAACCCGTAATCTTGATGAGGTTGAAGAAGCTGTAAAATCTGGCGCAGATAGAATTATGTTTGACAATATGGATGTCGAGACAATGATCAAAGCCGTAAAGATTGTAAACGGAAGATCTGAAACCGAAGCAAGCGGCGGAATTACACGTGAGGTGTTAAATTCGGTAGCGAAAACTGGCGTAAATTTTATCTCAGCAGGCGCTTTAACCCACTCTTCGAGCAATATCGACCTGAGTCTCAAGGCTTTAAAAAATTAACAATCCATTAACATCTCTTATCTTTTTTTTTAAGACTTTTGCGTCATAAATCTTAAATAAATGAAAATGTTATCGAAAAAAACATCATTAGCCTTAATGCTAACGATGAGTACAGCAAGCTTTTACTTTGCTCAATCCACGCAGGATACATTATCAAAAGACACTCAAATTGAAGAAGTAATTCTTAAAGGTGTTACTGATATTGCAAAAGACAGAAAAACGCCTGTTGCCGTTTCGACTATTAAATCAGCCCAAATTATTGAAAGATTAGGGAATCGTGAACTTCCAGAAATTCTCAACACAACTCCATCTGTCTATGCCACAAAAAGCGGAGGTGGTTTTGGCGATGGAGGACTAGTTATGCGAGGATTCGAATCTAGAAACATCGCTGTAATGGTAAATGGTATGCCAGTAAATGACATGGAAGGAGGTACAGTTTATTTTTCTAACTGGACTGGATTATCAGACGTCACAAGTACTCTACAGGTTCAGAGAGGTTTGGGCTCTTCCAAATTAGCAATTGCCTCAGTGGGAGGAACTGTTAATTTTTTAACACGCTCTGCCGATATGAAAAAAGGAGGTGTTATAAGATTAGGAGTTGGGAATAATGATTATTTAAAAACATCTTTTGCTTACAATACAGGTAAATCAGAAGACGGTTGGGCTACTTCTTTTTTGATGAGCAGACAGGCTGGATCAACTTATATTCAGAATTCTGAATATGAATCTTATGCATATTATTTTGCACTAGGTTATAAACCTAATGAAAAACATAATTTGCAATTTATGATTACTTCCGCTCCTCAATGGCACGATCAAAGAACTTATGCTCCAACAATTAATAATTTCATCAAGTTTAATCCTGATCACGACGGCTCTCCAGATAGAACATACAACTCTGATTTCGGTTACAGAACTGATGTAAATGGTAATAGAATAGCAATTGCTAACCGTTCAAATTATTATTCTAAGCCTGTAATGATGTTAAACTGGGATTGGGCGATGAATGAAAAATCTACTTTGAGTACTGTATTATATATGTCGAATGGTAGAGGTGGAGGAACTGGTGATATTGGTTCTGTTGGAGGCAAAGGTATGTCTACTTTCTATGATGCAGAAGGACATTATGACTATGATAAAATATTTGCAGCAAATGCTGCGGTAAACGTAAATGCATCCGGTGCAAGAAGCACACTAGTAAGAAGAGCCTCCATAAACTCTCATAACTGGTATGGTATTCTATCAAATTTCCAACATAAAATCAATGATAACTGGAACTTTTCAGTAGGAACAGACGATCGTTATTATTATGGATATCATTATCAAGTTGTCTCTGACCTTTACGGTGCTTCGGGATACAAAGATGCGACCAACGCTAATATTGCTCCAAATGTTGTAAGTGCCCTTTACGATTATAAAAAGCTAAGCTGGAATCCTTTCGGAGGCTCTGTTGCTCCAATGAATGAAAGAATTGGTTACAGTAATGATGGAGAAGTTCTTTGGTACAGTGGATTTGGGCAGCTAGAATATTCAACAGACAAATTATCTGCTTTTGTTCAAGGATCGGTTTCTAATCAGTCTTATCAAAGAATTGACAATTTTGTTCAAAATGGAATTACTATACAACAGAATCAAACTGTAAATACAAAATCTGGATTTAAAGATCTAGTTGGATTTAACGTCAAAGGGGGAGCAAACTATAACATAAATGAAGTTCATAATGTATTTGCTAACATTGGTTATTATAGTAAACAGCCTTTCTTCAACTCTGTATATCCAAGTAATAGACAAGTTGTAAATCCAACATTAACCAATGAAAAAATATTCTCTGCTGAGTTAGGATATGGCTTCAGAACTCCAAAATTAAATGCTAATGTGAACGTTTACAGAACACAATGGGGTGATAGATGGATGAGAAGAACAGGTTTAACTCACACGCTTGTAGATGGATCTACAATACAAGGTTACTCAGAAGTAAGTGGCGTTAAAGAAATACACCAAGGTGTAGAATTCGATGGTGTTTACAAAGCATTTTCTTTCTTAGAATTCCAAGGAATGTTCTCTTGGGGAGATTATTTTTATGAAGGCAATGCCACAGGAGCAAATTTTGATGACAACAACAACCCTGTGACTGTTGCAGGTGGCACTAACACAAACGAGCTATACTTAGACAAAGTAAAAGTTGGAGGAACAAGTAATAATAGCATTCCGCAAATGACAGCTTCTCTTGGGGCAACACTAAAACCCGTTAAAGATCTTGACATTTATGGTACGTGGAACTATGTTGGAAAAGTTTATGCAACAATGGATGCTGCAACATTTACAAAAGCAGGTAACCAAGCGTTAAAATTACCCGATTTTAACCTATTCGACCTTGGAGCTTCTTACAAAATTAGACTAAAAGATAGTGCTCAATATTTTACAATTGGTGCAAATGTTTATAATTTATTTGACACTACCTACATCCAAGATGGAGCAACTAACATTAAAACAAAACAGTTATCAGATTTCACTGACAGTGCAACTGCTGGAACTGCTCAACAACAATATTCAGCTTATCAAGCAACTCTTTACAAAGGTTTAGATCCTTCAAACAGAGTATTCTTCGGTTTTGGAAGAACCTGGTCAGCAACATTATCTTTCAACTTCTAAAAATTAGATTAATATTTAATTATAACTCAAATCCCGGCAATCTGTCGGGATTTTTCTATCTTTGCTTTTCAAAAATCTGGATATGGAAATTTATAACATTCTTTTGCACGCACACAAAGGCTTCGCTTATCTTGAACTTTTGCTGGTGGCTGTGTTTTTAGTGCTTTTGGTTGTAACAATGTTTGGTTACAGCGGTAATATTTCAAAGGCTTTGAAAAAAGTAACATTATTTACAATGATCTTTTTTCACATTCAATTCTTAATAGGAATTATTATGCTAATCACTAACATTACAAAAGGTTTGGATATGGGCGCAGTAATGAAAAATGCTGATTTGAGATTCACTTATGTAGAACATCCTTTTTCAATGTTGATTGCGGCAGTATTAATGACCATCATCAACAAAAAATTCAAAACAATCGAAAAACTTACCATTCCTATGATGTCATTAGGATTGGTTGCAATTGCGCTATTCGTATTTGCATTCCCTTGGGCAAGAGTTTTCGGATAAATATTATTAACAATTTTAATTAATTTAAAACAATGAAAGTAGCTGTAGTAGGCGCAACCGGAATGGTTGGACAAGTTATGCTGAAAGTTTTGGAGGAAAGAAATCTTCCAATCACCGAATTAATTCCTGTAGCATCAGAGAGATCTGTTGGTAAGAAGATTAAGTTTAAGGACAAGGAATTCACTATCGTTAGCATGGACGACGCTATTGCAGTCAAACCCGAGATCGCTATTTTTTCAGCCGGCGGGGGAACTTCTTTGGAAGTTGCTCCAAAATTTGCCGAAGTTGGAACAGTAGTGATCGATAACTCATCGGCTTGGAGAATGGACCCGACTAAGAAATTGGTGGTTCCGGAAATCAATGCTAATGTTTTGACAAAAGAAGATAAAATCATTGCTAACCCAAATTGTTCTACAATCCAATTGGTAATGGTTCTTCACCCATTGAATCAAAAATACGACATCAAAAGAGTTGTAGTTTCTACTTATCAGTCTGTAACTGGAACTGGTAAAGCAGCTGTTGATCAATTGAATTCTGAGATTAAAGGAGAAACTCCTGAAAAAGTTTATCCTTACCAAATCTTCAAAAATGCATTGCCACATTGCGATGTTTTTGCGGATGACGATTACACCAAAGAGGAAATTAAATTGATGAAAGAGCCTAAGAAAATCCTAGGTGATGATACTTTCAATTTGACTGCAACCGCAGTAAGAGTTCCTGTACAAGGTGGACATTCTGAAAGTGTTAATATCGAATTCGAAAATGAATTTGATCTTGAAGAGGTGAGAAAAATCCTTTCCGAAACGCCTGGCGTTACACTTCAAGACGATGTGAGAAATAATGAGTATCCAATGCCTTTATATTCTGAAGGAAAAGACGACGTTTTTGTAGGAAGAATCAGACGAGATCTCTCACAGCCAAAAACTCTTAATCTCTGGATTGTGGCAGACAATCTCCGAAAGGGTGCTGCTACCAACGCAGTTCAGATTGCGGAATATCTGGTTGAAAACAACTTAGTATAAACTAACAAAATCTAAAGAATCTTCGAAATTTCGAAGATTCTTTTTTTAGCAATGAAAACAAATAAAAAAACAAATTCCAATATTGCTTTTCAGAAATGGATTGCCGTTGTCGGTATTATCCTTTTCGTTGGAAAAGTAATCGCATGGAAACTGACCAATTCTGACGCTGTATTTTCTGATGCTATGGAAAGTATCGTGAATGTCATCAGTGCTTTTCTTGGGCTTTATTCTTTATATCTTGCCGCAAAACCAAAAGATGAAAACCATCCTTACGGACACGGAAAAGTCGAATTTGTAACATCCGCTATTGAAGGTTCTTTGATTAGTATTGCTGGTGTAATGATTATCTATGAGGGAACCAATAGCTTGATTTCTGGAAAAGTTCTTAGTAAACTTGATTTAGGAATTTGGATTATTGCGGCAACGGCTATTGTCAATTACATTATTGGTTATATCTCGATTCGGAAAGGGAAAAGAGAGAATTCTATTGTTTTGATTTCTTCTGGGAAACACCTTCAATCCGACACTATTACAACTTTGGGTGTTGTTTTAAGCTTAGTCTTAGTGTATTTCACAAAATTGATCTGGTTAGATTCTGTTGTAGCGTTAATTTTTGGCTTTTACATTATTATTTTAGGCTACAAAATCATTAGAAAATCTCTAAGCGGAATAATGGATGAAGCTGATCCAGAGATGCTTGAAAGATTAGCGACTTTCCTTAATGAAAACAGAAAACCAGAGTGGATTGATATTCATAATATGAAAATACAACAGTTTGGGAGCCGACTTCATATTGATGCGCATATTACTTTGCCTTGGTATTTCGAACTAAGAACAGCTCACAACGAGATGGAAGAAGTCATCAAGCTTATTGCAAAAAACACCGATAGAAAAGTGGAATTCAATTTTCATATGGATGATTGTAAACCGACTTCCTGCGCAATATGCCAAGTCGAGAACTGCCCTGTTCGCCAACATATTTTCACAAAAAAAATAGATTGGAATGGTGAGAATATTTCTCAGCCAGATAAACATAATTCATAGAATATATAGATAAAAAACCCGACTCACTAGCTGAGTCGGTTTTTTTATAAAAATTAAAAATATTATTTTTTAATAAATTTTGTAGATAATAGCTTGCCTTCTGCTGTTGTTACATTAATAAAGTAAACACCTTTTGATAAAGCAGAAATATTTATTTTATCCCCTTTTGCTGTTAAAACTTTTTTACCATCCGAAGAAAAAACATCTGAAGATTGTACTTTCTGAGCTTTTGCTAATATAAAAAGTTGATCTGCATTTTGCGCCACAGTTAAATCCTTAACAGAATTATATACCTCACCAACTCCCATTGTTGTTTCGCCTTCTATACTAAAAGCTAAACCATCAAATGAAGAATCTCCTGTTAATAAAGAAATATCTGTCCAATCAGTAGCACCAGCACCAAACGCATTTTGTGGATCTACAAGCTTCGCTTCAGTATCTGTAACTGTTCCTGTATACCAATTCCATCTAGTAGCTGCTGTATAAGCCGTTATATTAACTTTAGGTGAAAAAACCAACCAATATTTTGTATTAGCTTGTAAAGCAACTGGACTTCCATTAGCAGCTGCTAAATCTACAGTAAAAACAAAACTTCCTGCAGATGGGTTATTGATAGTATATACAGAAGAGGGAGCACTTACGTCAACTTTCGCTACATAAGCATTAGAATCTCCAGGAATACCAGAAGGCTGACCTCCATTATCCGTATAAATATATAGCATAATACCAGTACACAAAGTAGATAAGCTATTTTGATTTTGAAAACCAGAAATATTAATCTTTGAAACATCTGCAGATTCAGTAAGCGTAAAATCATCCGCAACAGTTACGAAATTACCATTAGATAAAACATCAGAAACAATTCCACTAGTTCCTGAAATTTCCTGTTCATACAAAACTGCTTTAGTACTTTTTAAAATATCTACATTCGTAGTATCTAATGAAACAGCACTTAATTTTTCCTGCGCATTTACGGTTGATAAAACAAAAAGAGAAGCTGCTAAAAAATAGATTTTTTTCATTTAAGATAATTTAATTATTTACACCAATAAATGTATAAATTTATTTTGATTTCACAATATTTTTTGATTATTATTAAAAAAAATAACTCAAATACATTCATTTATATTTTTAACGTATTGTTCGTTTTAAATAATCTGATTTTAAGTAATAATGATTTTTGATATTAACCCAGAAATATTTTGTATAATTTATTTTGACCAAAAATAGATCATAAAGTAAGAGATTAAAACTTCAATGTTCTATAATGTATCGTAACTATTTTATGGTAAAAATAAATTACGAATAAACTTTCAAATGAATAACATTATCCTTTTCATAGCATCACACAACAAGGATTTTGAATATTTTGTTAATTACAAAAAACTTAGTCATTAACCTTTTTTCTGTAATAAAAAATAGGAATTAGTAGAACAACTGTCAAAGGTTGGATCACAAACCGTCTTACATAAAATGAAAACATGTATCCAATTTGAAATTTGTCATAAACACAGAATAGATAAATTGGAAATACAATCACAAAAACCAATAGTATCAATACAAAAGCCTGCTTCGTCCATTCTTTATCTTTAAAAAGAAAATGAAAAATCACCAATGAAAAAAAGACATTCAGCCCAAATCTAAACAAGTGACTTACAACTAGTTTCCCCCAAGTGAAATTTGGAAAAGTAGCAGAATGATTGGCTGTCTTGAAAAAAACAAGAAATGGATCATAAAAGAAATAATCTTCTACGCCACGGATTGCTACCAAACCGAGAACTCCCAACAAAATACAAAAACACCTAAGCATCTTTGTAATGTTTTAGACATAGCAATATAGAAACGTAAACGAACATTTATAAAAAACTTAAATTGGTAAAGAAATAACAGTATGGATTTTTCAATCTATATTGATTAAAAAATAACATAAATACCCGATAAACTTAAGAAAGTAAATTTTCTATAAATCGAATTGTAAAATATTCGAATCGGTTTGATTCAATAAGGAAATATCAGAAAGCTGAACTTTGGTAATAAATTTATTTTTCATTATTTCTAGTGTGTTAGAAAACAAAATTACAAAAATAAATATTCTAATTGCTAATAATTGAAATCCCGAACTGGAAATCAAGATTTATCCGTCTTCTTCAATGCAAAAAACTGAATCCAGATGAGCCAAAGAACAACCACTCCACCGTAGACAATTGCAGGAAAAATGTAGTCATGACCAACCCTTTCGTATTGAGGATATTTTATAAAAATGATATTTAGCATCACAATTCTTAAGACATTTAGGATATGAAGAATAACAAGACCAGCAAGAACATATAAAAATGTCTTTGCCCCTTTGTAAAACGCAAAAACAAATGCAGAGAAAAGAATAACTACAGAAATCACATTGCAGCCTTCTACCATTCTGGTAGTAAACCTCCCTTCCGTTTGAAACAAGATGCTATGAAGTTTGAGACTATCCACCAAAACTGTTGGAAATCCAAAAATACTTTGTAAAAAAGCGACTTGTTGCGCGACCCATCTTGTAAACGGATCCACCACATCGTTCTCATATTCGTTAAGATAGAATTGATACAATAATACCAAAACTATGTATACTATAACAAACCTTAATAGAATCTTCAGAACCGGCAGAAAATCTTTCATAGTTGTAAAATTACGATTTTATTCTATTATTAATTAACTTTGCCTTATGCAGCAACATCAGGATTTTTTTGAAGACTACTTAGGAAAAAAATCGATTTTTTTTAAAGCTTTACCTCAAAGCGGTTCTTCTAGAATCAATTATATTGGTAAATCCGACAATGAGAATTTTGTCATTACTTACAACGAAAACAATCGTGAGAATGAGGCTTTTTTCTATTTCACAGAACTATTCCAAAGTCTAAATCTCAACACACCGAAGATTTTCAAAATCAATTCTGAAAGAAATCTCTACGTTCAGGAATTCCTTGGAAACAAAACTCTTTCGGAGATTATCTCTGAAGAAGGATTAACCAATCGTGTAAAAAATCTGGTCAAAAAAAGTCTGGAGAAGCTTTTTGAACTTCAGACAAAAACTATAGGAAAAGTAGATTTCAGAAACAGTTTCGAATACGAGAGTTATGATGATCTTCCAATCACTCACGATTTATATTATTTCAAAAACTTTTTTGTGGATATTCTGGAAATCGAATACCACAAGTCATCACTTTTAAAAGAATTTAAAGCAATCTCTGAAAAGATTCAGAAGCTTGTTCCTAAAACGTTGATGATTCGGGATTTTCAATCAAGAAATATTTTGGTCAATGATGAAAATGATGTTTTCTTCATCGATTATCAATCTGCAATGGAAGGTCCTGCGACTTACGATGTGATCTCGTTTCTCTATCAGGCTAAAGCTAATTTCCCCAATGATTTCAAAGAAGAGATGCTGGATTATTACTTATCATTTTGGAAGGATGAGACTGATAAAAACAATTTGAAAGAATCATTTAACTGGATGAAACTGATGCGTTTTCTGCAGGTTTTAGGCGCTTATGGATTCAGAGGATTGATTCAGAGAAAATCTCACTTTTTAGCAAGCATTGAGCAAGGCATTGAAAATATATCTAAATTAAATCAAAACTGGCAAGAAATAGCAGTTGAGTTCCCAGAATTGTACTTTTTGATTTTGAGATTGACAACTCCAGAGATTAAACAGAAAATTGAAGATTTAATTATTAAATAAAAAACCTCAGAATGACTTCTGAGGTTTTTCTGAATATTTTCAGTCTCTCTAATTATTTAAAACACTTAATGTATTTTCTTTTACGATTCGTTTTGCGAATTGAAATTTAGGACCCCAATAGTTATCATCCAATGATGAAACCATTACACCTTTTGAAGTCGCTGCGTGGATAAATTTAATCTTACCTTCTGGAGTTACTTCTTCTACAATCCCAACGTGAGATATTCTACCTCTTCTGTGTGAAAAGAAAACTAAATCTCCTTTTTGTAATTCTGTTCTTTCTACCGCCTCGCCTTCTTGAGATTGGTCTGCTGCCACTCTAGGAAGATCCATTCCTGCAGCTACTCCAAAAACAGATAAAACAAATGCTGAACAATCTATTCCGCTTCTGGAAGTCCCTCCGTATCTATAAGGAGTTCCTAGGTAACTTTCAGCTTCGGATAAGATGTTGTCAATTGTATTGCTGTGCATGATTGCATTCTCGATAGCAGATCTTTTGATTTCATCATTGGTATTAGACATAGAAGCTAATACACGCTGTCCTTTGTTATTTGAGTTATTGGATACCGCTTTTATATTTACAGAAGCAAATTTGGCATCAGTTTTGTATGTTTGATTGTTAGAAACCACATAGTTAGAAACACAAGACTGGAGTGTGAAAAACGTGGTCACAAATAAGATATAAACTAGAACTCTTTTCTTCATATATATTTAATTATTCGTGTTAAACTTGAGGGTTTTTTTTGTCATTGCATAGCAAAAATAGCCAATACTCACGATAGGGCGTCTGAAATCAAATTCATCGCACTTCAGTTTAACATAATTTAACAGTCTTTTTTAGAATGTTAAAAAAAAACAAACCGCAAAGCCTTTATTTAGACTTTGCGGTTTCATTTTTTATTAAGATTCTTTAACTTTTTAGAAATTGTCTATCTAGTAAATAACAATTCTCTATATTTTGTCATTGGCCAAAGTTCATCATCAACCATCATTTCCAAAGCATCAGAAGCCTCTCTAATGTTCTCAAATAACGGGATTACTTTGTTGCAATATTCTTCAGCTTGTTTCTGGCTTCCTGCTGTATTTTTAGCCTTTTCTTTAGCAGATAAAAGGTTATCAACACCTACTTTTATTTGAGAAACATTTCCAGAAATATTAGTAATCAAATCCAATTGTTCTTTCGCCAAAGTCTTGAATTCTTTATCCGAGAAAATTTCTTTCAACCCTTTTACGTTCTCAATTAATCTGTTTTGATAATTAAGCGCAGCAGGAATGATGTGGTTTCTTGCGATGTCAGCTAAAACTCTAGCTTCGATATCAATTACCGTGGAATATTTCTCTAATTTAATTTCGTTTCTAGCTTCAAACTCTCTGTGGGAATAGATTCCTAGTTCCTCATAAAGCTCAACGAATTTTTGGTCTAATTCCTTTTTAAGCGCTTCTGGAGTTGTCTTCAAGTTATTAAGACCTCTTTTCCCTGCTTCTTTTGCCCAATCATCAGAATATCCATCACCTTCGAACATAATGTTTTTAGACTGCTTGATATATTCTCTAAGGATATTGAAAATAGCTTCGTCTTTCTTAAGTCCTTTTTCAATTAAGGCATCTACTTCAACCTTGAAAGTTCTTAATTGTTTTGCAGCAATAACGTTCATTACAGTCATTACTTCCGCACAGTTTGCAGAAGAACCAACCGCTCTGATTTCGAATTTGTTTCCTGTAAATGCAAATGGAGAAGTTCTATTTCTATCGGTGTTATCTAAAAGAATTTCAGGGATTTTCCCAACTACATTCAGTTTCAATTCTGTTTTTTCTTCAGGAGATAATTTTCCGTCCGTTACTTTTTCTAATTCTTCCAAAACTCCAAACAACTGACTTCCAATGAATGCAGAAATAATCGCCGGTGGCGCTTCATTAGCTCCCAATCTGTGGTCGTTGCTTGCAGATGCAATTGAAGCCCTTAACAAATCAGCATAATCGTGAACTGCTTTCAAAGTATTAACAAAGAAAGTCAAGAACTGAAGGTTTTTCTTTGGATTTTTTCCAGGGCTCAAAAGGTTTTCACCTGTATCCGTTCCAAGAGACCAGTTGTTATGTTTTCCACTTCCGTTAACTCCGGCAAATGGTTTTTCGTGAAACAAAATATGGAAGTGATGCTTATGTGCAATTCTCGCCATAATATCCATTAATAATGAATTGTGGTCAACCGCAACGTTCGCTTCTTCAAACATTGGAGCCAACTCGAATTGGTTAGGCGCCACCTCATTGTGACGAGTCGTTACAGGAATTCCCAACTTCATACATTCTATTTCCAATTCCTTCATATAGTTCATCACTCTTGTAGGAATAGAGCCAAAATAATGGTCATCCAACTGTTGTCCTTTTGCAGGAGAATGTCCTAACAAAGTTTTTCCAGTCAAAACCAAATCTGGTCTGGATTGATACAAAGCTGTATCTACCAAGAAATATTCTTGTTCCCAACCTAATGTTGGAGAAACTTTGGTTACATTTTTATCGAAGTAAGACTTCATTACATCTGTAGCCGCTTCGTCAACAGCATTCAGCGCTCTTAACAAAGGGGTTTTATTATCTAATGCTTCTCCTGTATAAGAAATAAAAATGGAAGGAATACAAAGCGTAGTCCCCATAATGAAAGCTGGAGAAGTTGGGTCCCAAGCGGTATAACCTCTAGCTTCGAAAGTATTTCTAATCCCACCATTCGGGAAAGAAGAAGCGTCTGGCTCTTGTTGAATCAACATTCCACCACTGAATCTCTCAATCGCTCTACCACCTTCGATTGGCGTGAAGAAAGAATCGTGTTTTTCTGCAGTTGCACCTGTCAACGGCTGAAACCAGTGCGTGTAATGCGTCACACCTTTTGACAAAGCCCAATCTTTCATAGCCACCGCCACCTGATCTGCAATATGTCTCTGGATTTTTGTTCCTTTTTTAATCGCATCCAAAATAGAATTGAATGCTTCTTTTGTTAAATATTCTCTCATTGTCTCTTCTGAGAATACATTCTGACAAAACAATTCGGATAGTTTTGCAGGAACTTCTATGAAATTATCTCTTCTATAATTTCTAAAAGGAAGCTCAGCCAAGGCTTTAAATCTTAATGTTGACATAAAAGTGTGTTATTTTAAACAGGGCAAATCTACAAAAAATACAATTCAAATAATATGACCCCCTTAAAAATTAACGCTATTTACAACTAATATTAACACATTAATTAACACAACCCCAATTTTCAACGCATTATAGAATTTATCTAATAAAATTTCACATTTAATAAATGTTATCAAAATATGAAGAAAATTTATTTTCACTTTTATTTTAGGATATAAGTAGGAAAGTTTAATTTTAAAAACTAATACTAATCAACAATCCGAAACCCAGTAAAAGAAAACAAACTCCTGAAATTCAATCAATTAATCATTCAATTTTGATTTCAAATAAAATTCATATCTTTGTAGACTTTTACAAAAATTTTAATATATGGCAAATTCAAGAGCAAGAGAAACCACAGAAGCTATCGAAAGACTATATGTCTCAATGAGACACTTATTCTACAGAGGATTTTTCAAACCTTCAGGAGTTTCGGGTGAGTCATTAAGAAAACTCTTAATGGTTATCAATCCGGAAATCTACGGAAGTATGAGCGTTCCCAATAAGATAGAACTGGACGGTTTGCTTTATGTTCTTGACCGTCTTCCGGAAGGTATTGAGGAATGTTCTTTTATTCACTTAACCTCAGATGAAGGTTTTGACAAAGGAAGTTTTGAACCAATCGTTCCAAAGAAAAGACGTAGAAACTGCTACAGAATCGATGAACACCAGATGAACATCGAGGTTCTTTTGGGTCGTTCTGAGATTTATGATATTTTGACTCACTTAACTTTCCTTTATCTGGAAGCTGACAAAATCAGAAATATCGGTTTTGATTTGACTGATGGAGGAAGACCTAGACGCACTTGGAAAATCATCGAAGAAGTTGCAAAAGGAGAAAAAAAATACAGCAGAAAAGAAAAAGAAGTTGCATTGATTCATCTTTCTTCTTTCCTAGGAAGAACTTTTGATGAAACTCTAAATGCTTATAACAACTTCGGTGACGATAAAAACCCGGATCGTTTGTTCAAAATCATCTATTGGATGGGACAAATAAGTTTCGAGGATTGGAAAGAAGTGAGAGAAAGAGAAATCCATTTCTCAGCAATTCTTCAAGAGAGAGTTGGACATCACCTTTTTGGAGAAAGATGGGCAAACAAAATCAAAAAAGTTCTTGTTGAAAATGACCTTCATATGCGTCCGCTTCACATCATCAGCGCGAATATGCACTCGGTGAAAAATATGGTTTTTGCCAATGACGCTCTTAATAAAAAGGGAACCAAAGAAGTTGATTACAAATTATTCGCTGACATCAGTAACAAGAAAGACCTTCAGGAAAAAGTTCTTGACCACGCCTTGAAAGAAGGAATGATTTACATCGATGATAACAGCGGAAGTAATATTGATGTTCAAATCATCGATCTTGCTAAAACTGAACTTAAAAATACGGTTTTCGCTAATCAAAAATATAAAGGCGATGATGTGATTCTGGTTTTTGATTATGCTTTCGGAGAACAAGCTTTCGAAGTAATGGACGAATTGTTAAGACCTTACGAAGTGAACGGCGAAGTTTATATGATGAAGGTGAAATCGGTTTCGATAATGGGTAAAGCGGGAATTTTAACAGGAGGAAAAGGCGACATTATGATTCCAACGTCTCATATTTTCGAAGGAACTGCCGACAACTACGTTTTCGAAAACGCTTTGAAAGCTACAGATTTTGTAGATGATGAGGTTAAATCTTTTGAAGGACCAATGGTTACGGTTTTAGGAACATCACTTCAGAATAAAGATATCCTTTCTTACTTTATGACGACGTCTTGGAAAGCAATCGGACTAGAAATGGAAGGAGCGCATTATCAAAAAGCAATTCAGGTGGCAAGTAAAATTCGTCATCATATTTCTCCGGATTTGTTTGTGATGTACGCTTATTACGCTTCGGACAATCCATTGGAAACAGGAAGTACATTATCTTCCGGCGGACTTGGACTCACAGGTGTAAAACCTACTTATATGATTACTCATAAAATCATCGAGAAAATTCTTGAGAAGAAATAAAATTGAGAGCCTCCGATTTGGAGGCTTTTTTGTTTTTTAAATCTCGCAGATTGTTCTGATTTTGCAGATTCATTTTTATTGAAATCAGCGCCATCTGTAAAATCAGCGAGAAAATTAAATTCTATATAAAATTAGCAATCGTATAAATAAGCAAACCAACCAATCCACCAACAATAGTTCCGTTGATTCGGATGAATTGTAAATCTTTTCCAACTTCTAATTCCAATTTTCGACTTAGCTCTTTTCCTTCCCAATCTCCGACCGTTGTACTGATAAGCTCGCCAAAATTCTTCGTGTTTTTCAGAATGTATTTATAAGCTGTAACTCTTACCCAATGGTCGATTCGGTTTTGGAATTGTTCATCATTTTGAAGATTGAAAACAAACTCGCTGATATTTTTTCTGAAGTAAGATTTCATTTTAGAATCTTCTTCGGACAATTCTTTGATTAATGACGATTTCAGCGATTGCCAAATGTCGGATGAATATTGTTTCAGTTTATCGCTATGAAGAAAATCAGATTTGATGGATTCAAATTCTGTTTCCCATTTTGGTTCATCTTTCAGTTCTTGAGAAAAATCAAGAATTTTATTGGTGATTTCTGCTCGTAATGGGTGATTGAGATTTTCTTCAACTTCGAGGAAATAATCACTTAAACCTTTTGTAATTTTCTCTGCAATCTTATTATCAACAGATTTTGGAATCAGAAAAAAACTCTCCTTTCCAACTCTTTCGGAAACCATATCCTCATTTTCCAGAATATAATTTTTGATTTGAGAACTTAGATTGGTAATGATTTTCTGATGGTCATTTTTATTAAGAAGATATTCGATTCCGTTTCCGATGACTGAATTTAATTTGATAGAATCCGTCATTTCCTCAGCTTTATTTGAAATGAAATTCACAACGGATTCACCATCTAATTTATTAATAATATCTTTAATGATTGAAGACAATTCATTAATCAAAACATCTTGATTCCTTTCCTTAGAAAGCCAATCGCCAACATAAACCGAAACTTTTAGTTTTTGAATATATGGTCTGATATTTTGAGGGGAAAGAAAATTATCAACCACAAAATTCCCGAGATTGTCCCCGATTTTTTCTTTAGAATTTTCAATCAAATTGGTATGTGGAATTTTAAGACCTAACGGATAATTGAAAAGCGCCGTCACAGCAAACCAATCTGCCAAAGCCCCAACCATAGCAGCTTCCGAAAACGCCCGGATGTAGCCGATCCAATGTGAAGAATTTTCTTTTTGCAAAATTGTCATCGATATGAAAGTAACCGCCATCAGAATAAACAATCCTGTTGCCAATGTTTTATACCGCTTGAGTTGCTGTTTTTTCAATTCATCATTCATAAATCCGGAAAATCGAAAATCATTCCAAACAAAATTATTGATATTTGGGGAAAATAAATTTATTTTTACAAGAAAGTATTTTCCAATGTTGAAAAGAGTTCTGAATATTTTCCTTTTAATAATCGCATCCGTTATCGTCCTTATTTATATCACTGGGTACAATTATCTTTTCCGTGGAATCAAATCAACCTATCTGCGAGGCGAATCCAACTCAACTATAGATGACGGAAAACTTTTTCCTTCAAAAATTATCTCCAAAGGCATCCCAAAACCTTGGCCGATTGACATCAATTATAATAAACAAAAACTCTCTTCCGAGCTTGAGAAACAATTGATAGAAACAGAGTCGGTTTCATTTTTGGTCATTCAGAAAGGGAAAATTCTGCAAGAACATTATTGGGATAGTTATAATAAAACAACGCCTAGCAATTCCTTCTCTATGGCAAAAGCTATTACCGTATTATTATTAGGAAAAGCTATTGATGATGGAAGAATCCAGGGACTTAATCAACATTTTTCAGACTTTTATCCTGATTTTTCAAATAATGATTTTGGAAAAAAACTCACTTTAGGCAATCTCGCGTCAATGGAAGCTGGGTTGGATTGGGACGAAGATGGTAGCAATCCTTTTGGACCCAACGCAAAAGCTTATTATGGGTTTTCTTTATCCGATGTTGTTTTTAATAAGAAACTAAAACAGAATCCTGGAGAAAAATTTGAATATCAAAGTGGCACAACCCAACTATTAGGATTTGCAGTTGGAAAATCTATAGGAACAAGTCTCTCCGAATATGCATCTGCAAAATTTTGGAAACCTCTGGGCATGGAACAGAATGCAAAATGGTCAACCGATGACTTGGGCGTAGAAAAATCGTTTTGCTGTATCCAATCCAACGCAAGAGATTTTGCAAAAATTGGCTCTTTACTTTTAAATCGAGGAAAATTCAATGATATTCCTTTAATTAATGAAAATTTTGTAGACCAAATGACAACACCATCGGAACATTCTAAAGGTGCTTACGGAATGGGATTATGGACAAATTACGATTCTAATATTCATCACTATTATATGTGGGGGCTCCACGGTCAATTTGTGATTATGGTTCCCAAATACGATATGATAATTGTAAGATTAGGAGAAAAAGAAAATCCTCTAAAAGACTCTAAAAACCGTCCAAAAGTTGTAGAGTTTTATATTAATGAAGCTTTGAAATTGGCTAATAAAAACTAATCTGCATCATAGTCCAATAAGGCAAAAACACTTAGAAGTGTACTATTTTTAAGCTTTTGTTCGGCCTCTTTTACATATTGTGCTTCGTTGCTTGCAGGAACATAGATTTCGTAAAAATTTTTATTTCTTATAACAAACAAAGTCGAACCGATAATCATCGTTAGAATATCTTCGGATTTTGGTGCATTATGAAAAACCCCGGAAACAATCCCTCTTTTCACAATCTCATCAATTCTCGCAACACAAGTCTGATAAAACTCTAGAAGGTCATCTTTTACATTATCCAAAGTCCGCATCTCCTGCGTTACAAAACCATGGAAATAATTGTATTTGAAAAGCAAAGAAATCACATAGTTCACAATTTCCTTCATCTGCATCTCGGGCTTACCTTCTTTGATTGTTTGAGCAAACTCAGAAAAACTCTCTTTTGTACGCTGAACACGATATTGATAAAGATAGGACATCATCTTTTCTTTCGAACCAAAATAGTACGAAATCATCGCCACATTGATATTGGCTTTTGTACAAATATCACGCACAGAAGTTCCATCAAAGCCTTTTTTGGCAATTAATTCTTCTGCAACATCTAGAATAATGATTTGTTTATCCGTAAATTTTTTTCTCATTCTCAAAGAAAGATTTAATGTAAAATTAAACTTATTTTTCATTAATTACAATAGGCACTATTTTTTTATCTTTGATAATGGATTTTCTGGATTTTCATCATCACAAGCCCAATCAAATTGGAATTTACAACCTCAATCTTGTAGAAGAAATCCCCGCTGGAAAATTCTCGATTGGTCTTCATCCAAAAGACATTACAGAACATTGGAAATTAGATTTTGAAAAAATTAAAGAAATCTCGACTTCAGAAAATTGTCTTGCAATTGGGGAATGTGGTTTGGATGGGTTAATTTCTATTGATGAAAAACTTCAATCTGAAATTTTTCAAGCTCATATTTCTTGGGCAGAAGAAATTAAAAAACCGATTATCATCCATTGTGTTCGCAGGTTTTCGCAGATATTACACTTCAAAAAAGCAAAAGTCCCGTTGGTAATTCATGGTTTCAATAAGAAGGAAAATATCGGAAAAGAACTTTTGAAAGCTGGCTTTTATCTGAGTTTTGGAAAAGCGGCTTTAGATAACTTATCTTTGCAAAAATTGATTGAAGATTTTCCTATTCAAAGATTATTTTTAGAAACTGACAACTCGGATTTTGATATTACAGAATTATATGAAAAAGTTTCCGAAATCAAATCTATTTCTTTGGAAAACCTGAAAACTCAGTTGTGGGAAAATCTCGGAAATGTGATTAATTATGGATAAATTTTGGTTAGAACGTACCGAATTACTGATAAAAGAAGAAGGAATTGAAAAGCTACAAAATGCCAAAGTTTTGGTAGTAGGTTTAGGTGGTGTAGGTTCTTTTGCTGCAGAATTTTTGGCAAGAGCAGGAATCGGGAAAATGGTGATTGTGGATGGCGATGTTGTAGACATTACTAATATTAATCGTCAGTTACCCGCACTTCATTCAACAATTGGTCAGCATAAAGTGGAGTTGGTTGGAGAGCGATTGATGGACATTAATCCGAAACTTAATCTTACCAAAATCAATGAGTTTCTGGAACCAGAAAGAATGGAAGAATTAATAAAATCAGAAAAATTCGATTACGTTTTGGACTGTATTGATTCTTTGACTCCGAAAATAGCATTAATGATAACTTGCCGAAGAAATAAGGTAAAATTAGTATCATCTATGGGTGCTGGCGGAAAGACTGATCCTAGCAAAGTAATGGTTCGAGACCTTCACAAAACCAGAGATTGTCTATTGGCAAGACAAGTGAGAAAACGTCTGAAAAAAGAAAAAATCAACAAAGGTTTCCGCTGTGTTTTCTCAACAGAGGTACAGGACGAGAATAGCTTGAAAATGACTGACGGAACTAATTTTAAGCGATCCTTTTATGGAACAATCAGTTTCATTCCGGCTCTTTTTGGATTGTATGCCGCAGCGGAAGTCATTAATTATTTAACTGGAAGACAACAATATATTGAAGACTAATAGCTATCCTTCCCACGAAAAACTGAAAAAGAAATATGAGATAGACCTCCTTTTTGGCAAAGGAAAGTGGCTTTCTGTGGATAATATTAGAATCATTCATTTAAAATCTTCGGAAAAACTAAGTATCGATTCTCATAAAATAGGCGTTTCTGTTTCGAAGAAATTTTTTAAAAAAGCAGTTGACAGAAACCGTTTAAAACGCTTACTTAGAGAATCTTACAGACTCAACAAAACAGCATACAAAGAAGCATTTGGTGATCAATCGATAGCAATGATTTTTTGGGCTTCTAAAGAGATGCCGGATCATTTTTCTGTTGTAGAAAATCAATTTTTGAATCTTTGTAAAAAGAAATTAGGCTAATGTTTTCATATAATTTGTAATTTTATTCTCAAAGAAATTACAAATGAGTGACATTTTACCTTACACTTTAAGTGCTTTTATTGGAATTGGATTGGCGGCAGCTTCTGGTTTCAGAGTTTTTTTACCAATGTTTGCCGTGAGTTTGGCGTCTTATCTAGGATGGATTCCTATGTCGGATAACTTCGAATGGCTATCTGGATTACCAACACTTATTACTACCGCTGTTGCAACGATCTGCGAAATAGTAGCCTACTACATTCCTATTGTTGATAATTTTTTGGATACGATTACAATTCCTTTAGCAACCATTGCTGGTTCTATCCTATTTGCAAGTCAGTTTATGGAATTGGATACATTCCCACAGTGGGCTCTGGCTTTGATCGCAGGAGGCGGAACTGCAGCAACAATAGCATCTGGATTTGCAGGAACGCGCGCCGCATCTACAGCAACAACTGCAGGAATTGGTAACAATGTTGTTGCGACTACGGAAACTGCAGGCGCTGGATTGATGTCTGTTCTTTCTATTTTCTTACCTATTTTGGCTTTTATTTTTGCAATTGTGTTAATTGTTCTTGTTCTATTTTTTGGAAGGAAACTTTGGCGAAAAATGAAGGCTAATAACTCTGGGATATTCTAAAATACAAAAGACCGCAAATTGCGGTCTTTTGTATTATTAATGAAAATAAACTTAATTATTGAACTTTGATGTCATCAATTTGAATAGTTGTTGTAACACCTGTTCCTGCTCCTTCGTATTTGAAAAGGATGAATCCATTGCCTGTTAAACCAGCAGGAATAGTATATGTTCCCGCATTTGCAAGAGTACCATAACCATTGGTTGGTGTTTTAGGAATGGTAAAACTAGATGTAATATCTGTTAAAGTAGCTGTTCCAATATCAGAACCCGGAGTATAGTCATTGGTTGTATAAACTTTAAGAGCATCTCCATTGTAGTAACCAACATTGACTCTAAAACTAAAATTATTAGCCGCAGTAAAATCTACTGGTACAATAAAATAATTTTGGAAAGATCCATTTCCTGCATTTGCAGACATTTGGATATACTTGTTACTGCTAAATGTTTTTACCTGCCAATATCTATTTCCTACATAAGCATAGTTAAGATATTTAGGGAAATTTGCTAGGTTAACTTCATAACTCTCGAATGTTTCTGTAAAAGCACCTGAGTAAGCAATTTCTGATCCTCCTAATAATCCTGTTGCAAAACGAGGATTTGTAAAGTTGATATCGCTTATACCTCTAATAATATTTTGGTAAGGTGCAGATCCTGTCCCATATTTGCTAACTACAAAAGTGATATCTCCGCTTTTGTCTGGGATAAGGTAAGAAGTTGCTTTAAAGAAACCGTCTGTTCTTACAATTCCGGTATTTCCATCTTTATCTACCAAATTTCTATTAGAATCTACAAAATTTCCTGCAAGATCTTTGTTCATCAATGGCAAACCAACTTCATTAGAAGCAAATTGTACATTTTTAACAATGGCTAATGTATTTACATATTTTGGATCTTGGATTTGCGTCAAAGTCAATTCTTGAGGAACAATGGTTGCGATATCAAGACCATTACCATTACAAACACCTGAGATAAATCTACCGATAATAGACTCTGGGATTCTACCAATAGCATAATCTGGATCTTTTACCCCTAAAGTGATAACATCATTGGATTTCCCAATAACCATTCCGTTTGCTTTGATTCTGATGTGAGCTCCAACTGGAAAATCGGTATAGTTCATAGATTTGTTAACCCCTACAACCAAACCAACCGTTGGATTTTCTGGCTTATCTTGGAAAGATATTGTTTTGTAAAAATTTCCGCTTGCATCCGAAGAAACCACATATCCGTCAAAAATAACTGCAGGATTGGTTGCATCTTGCGCAGGTACAGTGTAAACACCGTTTGCTGGAGAGTTTGCTACAAACTCTGCCATTGTAGTAGTTGGCGCATCAAATTTGTTGTTACAAACCATCTCTGGCGCATCCCAATTATCATCTTTGACACACGAAACCTGGGAAGCTCCTAAAACAGCTACACCAAGACTTATTTTGAAGTATTTTTTTATATTCATTTTCTTGCTTTTTTAAAATTGTTTTTTAGAATCTCACTTGTAAATTAACGAAATACGAACGCCCTTGTGTGTACCAATATTTAGGTGCAAAGTTTGGTGTACTACTATTAAAATCATTCTCAAAATCTACATTTCCTTTGGTATTTCTTATTTGTTCGAATCCACCAGTTATATAATTTGTATTATCAAAAATATTGTTAACAGATGCAGAAATCAACAAATAGTATTTCCCGAAGATCCAAGATTTTCCAACATTAGCATTAATAAAATGCGCAGATGGAAGTTTCTTTTGGCTCATGTAGTAATCTAGCTTTTCTTGAGTAAGTGTTGTAATTGGTGTGCTACTAATATTACTTGTATACCACTGATCACTTCTTGTAATTGCGTTAGGATCAAGATTGTTATCGTCTAGGTAATTCCAGTTAGCACCAACCCACCAATAGTGCGGATTGTTATAACGTAATCCTGCGGAGAAAGCTTTCTGAGGTGTTCCACCTACTTTCATCCCTTTGATATTCGTTTTTCCATAATCAACATATGGCGCTGCAACTACGTCTGATGCAAAATAAACGGTTGGATTGTTTCTATAAGTATAATCTCCCCAGTTTGCTACTCCTTGGAAAGAAAGCGTTGGAAGGATCTTATAATCAACACCCAATTCTGCTCCCATGTTTCTCTTATTCACATTGGACATTGTTTGTACTACAAAAGCACTAGCAGTTTGGTCTACACCTGCTGTAGTCTCATCACTATTACTTGTAGCAAGTGTAAGTCCATCCGCAAAGAATCTCTGCACACTAGTATCATCTTCTGTATCAACAAGATAACCAGTAACTCTCAATTTCAATTTAGGACTAGAAACAACATAACTCAAGTCATTGGCATTAATCTTCACATTTTTAATACCTGGCGCTGAGTAGTTATTATTTCTTGGGTTGATAAAAATATCTTGTAAAAATGGTGCTTCTGTGAAATATGCGCCGTTATAAACTAAGAAATTTCTACCATTTAATCTATAAACAACTTGGCTTTTCAGACCATAATTCCAATAATTGTAGTCTTGACCTTTCCCAAGAGAATGATCCTGATAAAGATAATGCTGGAACAATCCTTCTCTGCTAGAAGTAGAGTATCCAAATAAACCGCTCACAAAAACATCAAAATTGCCTGTGGAAAACTTAACGCCTGGATTTACTTTTACCTCTTGTCTTCTTAAGATATAATTATAACCAATTTTGTCGCCAACGTGTTTTGCAAGGTTGGTATCCTTCACATCATAAAGACCAGAGGAGCCTTTTCTGTTAGAATCTGCAAATGGATCAACTCCCAGTACATAATCTGCGCCCAACATATCTTCTACTTCTCTATAATATTCGGAACGGAAGTTCTGATAAGAAACGTTTAGTAAGAATTTGGATTTATCTGTAAAATTGTAGGTGTAGTGTGTAGCTGCATTCCAGATCTTATCATCACTTACGTCATTTACTAAGAAATATTTTGCTCTTTTTCCTGTAAGACCATATTTTGTAGACATCTCCTGCTGGTCAAAAGCATCATTACTACGGTTTACGTTATATAGATTGTTCCAATTGATCTGAGTAACTTCTTGATTATTATTCGCCCAATTTTCAATAGCCGCATCGCGACCGTTCATTAACTCAGTATATAATGCAGGATTTTGTACATTATGATATGCATTATACTCTATACTATTGGAGTAATAACTTGGTAATTTTTTGTAATAGGTTGGCGATGGATTATTTGCATTTTGCCAATCTAATCTGGATCCACTATCTTTTCCAAATTGGTAAGAAAGCGTAGTCCAAAGGCTAGATTTTTTATTGATTTTTAAGAAATCTTGCAATTGGAAAATCGGTTGAAAACCTTTTCTAACTCTTTCGTTTCTTTTTTCTCCATTTTGCCACCCCCAATATGAGTTGTAATGTACGCCTCTGTAATTATAAACCTCTTGAGTATTAGGACTAGACGTAGATCTTCTTGTAGGAGAAGCAAAAGCATTGAATGTAATCGTGTGATTATCATTAATTTTCTTCTCAATCCCGAGATAAGTTCCGTACGCATCATAGAAAGTACCGTCTTGGATTCCTTCTTCTGCCCATCTTTTAGCTCCCATTACTGTAAATGCCCAACCTTTTTTAGACATTCCAGATGTGTATCTTAGAGAAACTCTTTGTCTGTAATTTCTGTTGGTGATAGAATAAACAGCTTGGAAACCTTTTCTATACTCGCTAGCTTTGGTATTTTTATAAATCACTCCACTCGCTCCTCCAAATGCATACTCAGATGGTGAATGATTAGCAGCAATCTCTGGATATCTTACAATCTCATTAAGACCTCCCCAATTAGAAAAATCTACATTTCCATTATCAGATTTTACCATAGACACGCCATTCAACATATTTTCAGAAGTTCTACCATCTACACCTCTTGGTCTGAACCAATATGCACCAAGGTCAAAACTTGCTATTCTGTTGAAAACATCTTGAGAAGATTGTAATAGACCTACTGTTGACGATTGCCCATTGTCTTCATCACCCGCATTATCTAGGATTGCAAGACCTTGATCCGCGCCTGTCAATGTTGAGTAAAGGGTAATAACCCCCAAGTCTTTTCTTTTCTCCGTAGTAATATCAAATTCCAAGGTTTTTGTTTCGAAATTTGACTTAGATACCACAATCTGATAATGTCCGGTTTTTAAATCTACAAACTGGAAATATCCAATTTTGTCTGCCGAAACATCATTACCTTCTCCTTTAAGACTTACTTGTGCTTTTTCAACTGGTTTCCCTTCTGCATCTTTCAGATATGCAAAAACCGTAGTTTGTGCAAAATAAAACGACGCTGGAAGCACTGTAAATAAGGAGATTAATGATAGTTTTTTAATCATAAATCAATTAGGTTTTGTTTGCTCTTTTTTTCTAATATACAGTCCGTTACACACGGAAGGCAAATGTAAATAAATTTTTGATAATTAATACTTTTTAACATTTTTTTATTTTAACAAATTATCAATTTTTCGAAACATAATTGTATATTATTAAAATATTGCAATTTTTATTTTACAACAGTTCAAAAAAAATTACTTTTGTAGCCTTACATTTTTTATTATGAAAAATATATTTACTATTGTTGCTATTCTTAGCATTTCCTTAGTAGCCGCTCAAAAAAGACAGGTTCGCGCTGCTACCATAGGATTTTTAAACGTTGAAAACCTTTGGGATACCATTCGTTCTGCAGATTATATCGACGGCACAAAAGACAGAAGCAACCCCGCTTTCCACAGAAGTGTGCCTTTAGACTCTATCAAATATCTTGAAGTAACAGATAAAGATTACAAAGGACCATGGAATGACGAGTCCCTTATTGGCAAAAAAGTCGTGAGAATCCAAGGTAGCTCAGAAGAGTTCACTCCCAAAAGTGGAAAAAATTACACCTATGATGTTTATAAACAAAAATTAGCCAATGAAGCAAAAGTGATTTCTGAAATGGGGAAATCTTATACCGGAACAGCTCCTGTTGTGGTTGGTCTTTTGGAAGTAGAAAACCGCCAAGTTGTAGAAGACCTTGTAAAAGAACCAGCTATTGCAAAATATGATTATGGAGTTGTTCATTATAACTCTTATGATTACAGAGGTATTGACATAGCCTTTATCTATCAAAAAAGAAGATTCACTCCTTCCAAATCTTGGACAAAAGAAATCAAAATTTTTGGTAGCGAAGGAAAAAGAGAATACACAAGAGATGTTTTAGTTTTAACCGGTTTTCTTGACAACGAGAAAGTTGCATTTTTCCTAAATCACTGGCCATCAAGAAGAGGAGGCGAAGCTATTTCTCTTTCTAAGCGTAATGCTGCTGCAAAGGTCTTAAGACAACAAATGGATAGCGTAAGAGCACTAGATCCTTCTACAAAATTATTTGCAATGGGAGATTTCAATGATGATCCAGTTAGTCCAAGTTTAAAAAATGGACTTAAAGCAGTAGGCAACCCAAAAGATTTATCGGAAGAAAACCATTATCTTAACCTTATGTATCCCTTGTATAAAAAAGGTATTGCTTCCTTGGCTTACCAAGATGCACCTAACTTGTTTGATCAAATCATTGTATCATCCAACCTACATTCACCTAATAAAGAGCTAAGAAAAGACTATACTGTTTTCAAAGCAGAAATTTTCGCTCCAGACTATCTAATTACCAAAGAGGGAAATTACAAAGGTTATCCATTTAGATCATGGTCAGGAGACAAGTTTACCGGAGGTTATTCCGATCACTTTCCTGCATTTGTGGTATTGCAAAAAGAACCTTAAGTAATAAAAATCAACCGTTTCAAATTTTGGGACGGTTTTTTTGTAGATTTTTGCAATGTTATTTCCCGATTTCTTTCTCGATTTTTTTCAATCATCTTTTCCGCATAGATTGATTCTTTTTTTTAAATTGTTTTTGTTGTTTAAGTCTGTCACAGTTTGTGCAAAAGTACTTATGGATAAAAGCAAAATAATGATTAAATATAGCTTTTTCATTTTATAACTGATTTTTTCGTTATTAATGTGACAATTAAGAGAAAAATTTTATTACTTCAGAAATGTAACTTTTAATTTAATCCGAAAAAAAAGAAAAGCATTCCGATATTTCGAAATGCTTTTGATAATTTATTCTTTCAATTTAAGATTCTTATTCTGTAGCGGAAGCGGAACGTAGCCATCATCATTGATTACTTTAGGGAACTCGTGGTTTTGCCATCTTGTTTTGGCGTCTTCTATGATTTCTCTGGAAGTTCCAACGAAATTCCAATAAATGAATCTCTGCTCAGGAAAAGGTTCTCCTCCGAAAATATAAACTGTGGAATTGGGTTTTAAAACAAAATGACAAAGTTTGGAATCCTTAGCAATCAGAATATGCTTTGGAGAGTAAAGATTACCTTCACTTTCGATATTTCCTTCCAATATATAAAGAGAAGATTCTCCAAAAAGATAATCACCGAGAATGATTTCTCTGTCTTCCTGAAGTGTATTTTTAACTTCTAGAAAATATAATGGTGAATAAGCTGGAACCGGAGATTTATGACCTAGGATTTCGCCTGCGATTAGTTTATAATTAACCCCGTTATCTATCCAACTTGGTATATCTTCTTTGTTGATGTGGAAAAACTCGGGTTCCATAGTTTCCAATTCTTTTGGAAGTGCGACCCAAATTTGTAATCCGTGAAGGTTTTTATCAGTTGTTCTGAGGTATTCCGGAGTTCTTTCGGAATGGGCAACGCCCTTTCCTGCGGTCATCCAATTGACAGCGCCTTCTTTGATTTCGATTTCTGTTCCCATAGAATCTCTGTGCATAATGCCTCCCTCGAACAAAAAAGTAAGCGTAGAGAGTCCAATATGCGGATGAGGTGGGACATCCAAATTTTCATAATCTTTAAGCGCCGCTGGCCCCATATGGTCGATGAACACAAATGGTCCAACGCTTCTTTTCTGAGTAAAAGGTAACAATCTGCCAACCAAAAAGTTACCGATATCGGCCGCTCTTTCTTCGATTATCATTTGAATATTTGACATATTTTCATTTTTAATTTGGACTTAAAATTAATAATTTCTATTGAACTTTTTCATTTTAATTGATACTGAATCACTCGCAGCCCGACTTGAGCGGAAATCCTTCTTACGCAACAAAGTAGAGTGAAAAGATTGGGAGCGGAAGGCGGATTAAGCTGCCCCAATAAAATTGATGTCTCGAAGCCGATAAATGACTTTTTGACAAAGATTTTTCGTTGGTACAGTTTATGACTGAAATGATTACCTTTGTGAACCTATAATTTTAAAACATATTAATGGAATTAGCATTAAAGATTTTTCAGTTTGTACTGAGCATCTCTATTCTTGTAACTTTACACGAAATCGGGCACTTCTTGCCGGCGAAATGGTTTAAAACCAAAGTAGACAAATTCTTTTTATTCTTTGACCCTTATTTTTCCATCTTCGCAATGAAGAAAATCAATGGAAAATGGCAATATAAATTCCTTTCTAAAAACCAACCTACTGAAGAAGAGGTGGAAATTGATGGGAAAAAAGTTCTTCAGCCAATCGATATTTCTAAACTTCCGGAAGATGACTGGAGAAAACACGAAGGTGTGAAATACGGAATCGGATGGTTGCCTTTCGGAGGTTATGTGAAAATTGCAGGAATGGTGGACGAAAGTATGGACACCGAACAATTGAAAAAACCTGCGCAACCTTGGGAATTCCGTGCGAAACCGGCTTGGCAACGTTTGATTATTATGCTTGGTGGAGTTACGGTTAATTTCTTTTTGGCTTGGGCAATTTATTCTTCGCTTTCTTACTTCAATGGAGAAACTTATCACGATAATGCGAAATTCGAAAATGGAATCGCGGTTTCTGAACCTGCACAATTGTTAGGTTTCAAAACGGGAGATAAAATCTTGAAAATCGATGGTAAACCGGAAGAAAGATTGGAAGATAGTTTCCTTGATATTTTATTAAGTAACGAAATCACGGTTCTAAGAGATGGAAAAGAAGTTAATTTCGCTCCAAATGAAGACGGAATTGCACATATCTTAGGTGCAAATGAAGCTAAAGCTTATATCACGCCAAGATTCCCAGCTGTAGTTGACAGTCTTGCTCCGAATATGCCGGCAACACAAGCAGGATTGAAGAAAGGAGATAAAATAGTTGGAATCAATGGTCAAAAAATAGAATTCTATGACCAGATTGGAGATATTCTTAAAGCAAACAAAGGCAGAAAAATTTCTTTGGACGTTGTTAGAAATAATCAACCATTGGCTATCAGCTCAGATGTGAATAAAGAAGGAAAACTAGGTTTTACACCGGATTTGAAACTTGCTCAAAGTTCTCTTAAAGAAAGTGAGATAACAAAAAGCTACACTTTCTTACAAGCAATTCCAAGAGGTTTTGACAGAAGTATTGCCTCTTTGACAAAGCAGGTAAAGCAATTCAAACTGATTTTCCATAAGAAGATACAAGGTTATAAAAAAGTGGGTGGTCCAATTGCGATTGTCAACAATATGCACGTTGATAAAAGCAAAGACGGAAGCTTATCTATCAATTGGGAGTTTTTCTGGAGTTTTACGGCAATGTTTTCGGTTTGGTTGGCTTTCCTTAATTTAATTCCGATTCCGGGATTAGATGGAGGTCATGTACTATTTACATTGTGGGAAATCATCACAAGAAAGCCGGTTCCACAGAAAATCTTGGAAAACGCACAAATGGTGGGTGTAATTTTCTTATTAGGGCTTATGGCGTTAATATTTGGAAATGACATAGTTAAGCTGATAGCGCAATTATTAAGTCAAAAAAATTAAAAAAAGTTTGTCAAAAAATTTGGTGCAAATATAAAAACGTTATATATTTGCACCACTTAAAACAAAGGACATTCCTCTTTAGCTCAGTTGGTTAGAGCATCTGACTGTTAATCAGAGGGTCGCTGGTTCGAGCCCAGCAAGAGGAGCAAACCATCACAGAAATGTGATGGTTTTTTTGTTTTAGTACCGTAAATAGCTTGTTTGCTTCATTATTTGGAGTTTTGCCTATTCTTCTTATTTCTACCTATTTTCTATTCTCTTACAAATTTTGGGTGTCCTTTTGTAAATTCCAGTGATATTGACCACCCAATTTCAAATCAAAGTGACCAGGTAATTTCGGTTTAAATTGACCACCCTTAATTTTGATAAAAACTCTTGTTTTTCATGTGTCAATTAGTATTCAAATATAATAAATAACCTGAGTTCGGGATAAGAAATGAAATAAAATTTGCAATGAAAAGTAATAATTCGTATATTTAAGTTTCTGAAATTCAAATATTTAACGAATTATTA
>NZ_QNUG01000015.1 GCF_003385395.1 Epilithonimonas hispanica
GAAATTCATAGACAAATATCTGATTATCAGATATAAATATACAAAAAATAACAATTATAACCAAAAAAAATCCGCCTCAAGTTGTGAGACGGATTCTTTTTTTTATTTTAAAACTAAGACTCATCTGTAGAATTTAGTTACAATATCTTCTCGAAGATTTTGCTAATTAAGCAGATTATTGATTATCAGCAAAATTTGCTTAATCTGCAAGAATTTTAAATTCATAATTCAAGTCACTAAAAATAAAACTCCAATTCCCTTGACTTATATTGAAAAAGTCGTATATTTGCAGAACAATATCGCGAGGTAGAGCAGTAGGTAGCTCGTCGGGCTCATAACCCGGAGGTCGCACGTTCGAGTCGTGTCCTCGCAACAATTTAAGAGAATCAAAAATTTTGATTCTCTTTTTTTTTAGTTAATTGTTACAACATTTTGATTGAAATTTTAACAACAGT
Source organism: Epilithonimonas hispanica (assembly GCF_003385395.1). GTDB lineage: Bacteria > Bacteroidota > Bacteroidia > Flavobacteriales > Weeksellaceae > Epilithonimonas > Epilithonimonas hispanica. The sequence goes on from NZ_QNUG01000015.1 coordinate 456, forward strand.
TTTCTAATAAATCATTTCGAAACTGTATTTCATTATAATATTTTACATCCTCACAAATAAGTTTTTTTAGAAAGGTCAAGCAAAATAGATATTAAAAGATATTGAATTGGTAATAAATCAGTAAATAAAATCTTTGTAATAAGGATAAATAGAATTTTTCTCATTTTATTTAATTTTAAAACTCCAAAGTAATATCAACACCATTTTTTAAACTTTTTGCTAATTTTTTAAAATAACTTTAAATTTGTACCTTTGATTATGGCAAAAATCTTAAGAATATACCCGCAAAATCCGCAAGAAAATTTAATAGACGAAGCCGTAAAAGTCCTTCAAAACGGTGGCGTTATTATTTATCCTTCGGATACGATTTATACAATTGGCTGTGATATTTATAATCACAAAGCAATGGAAAGACTTGCTCAGATAAAAGGAATCAAGATTGACAAACATAAATTTTCAATCATCTGTAATGATCTAAGCCATCTTTCTGAGTTTACAAAACCGATAGAAACATCTACTTTTCGTTTTCTGAAAACGCATCTTCCCGGAGCATTTACTTTCATTCTGGAAGCGAACAGAAATCTTCCTACTTCTTATAAAGGACATAAAACAGTTGGTATCAGAGTTCCAGACCATATCGTTCCGCAATTGATTGTAGAAAAATTAGGACATCCGATTGTATCAACTTCAATCCACGATGATGATGAGATTTTGGAATATTCTACAGATCCGGAATTGATTGCTGAAAAATATGACAAATTGGTTGATATCGTCATCGATTCGGGTTATGGAGACAACACGGCTTCCACAATTGTAGATTTGACTTCTGGAGAACCCGAGATTATCAGACAAGGGAAAGGAGTTTTGTAAAGAATAAATAAAAGAGCTTCGAGAGCCTCAGCCTGACAACAAACAATTATCAACCGATAACAACAAAAATGAAATTCATAACATCGCCTGCAAAATTGATGAATGTAGAAAACTCTACAGAATTCCTAAAAAGTACAACGCCGAAATTCATCAAGTATTCAGAATTTATCCAATCTTTTTTAAAAGAAAAATCACCTAAGTTCTTGGCAGAATTAATGGAAATTTCTCCAAAACTGGCAGACGAAAATTGGGAACGTAATCAAAAATGGACTTCAAAACCAACCGCTAAAAACTCAGCGCCTGCAATGTTTGCTTTTACAGGAGAAGTTTACAGAGGTCTGGATGCACCAACTTTGGACAAAAATGCGGTTGATTATCTTCAGAAAAATTATAGAATTTTATCTGGACTTTATGGACTTTTGAAACCTTCGGACAAAATTATGTTGTATCGTTTGGAAATGGGAAGACCTTTCCAGTTTGATTCTTATAAAAACATCTATGAATTCTGGGCAGACAAAGTGACGGAACAATTGAATTCTGAGCTTAAAAAAGGAGAATTGCTCATTAATCTTGCTAGTACAGAATATTTTAAAGTCATTAATAAAAAATCTTTAAAAGCAAAAGTTATCGATTTTGAATTTAAACAAATTCAGCCTGATGGAAAACTAAAAACGATTGTTGTTTATACCAAACACGCTCGTGGTTTGGTTTTACGTTTTTGTGCAGAAAATCAAGTTCAAACTTTGGATGAACTGAAAGCTTTCAATTACGAGAATTACTTATTTGATGAGAAACTTTCGACTGAAACTAACTTGGTTTTTACAAGATAATGATGAAACTTTCTGAAATCAAAACTATTTTTCAAACCGAACTTTCTGAAATCTATTCAAAATCTGAGATTGAGGAATTGTTCTCTATTTTTTGTGAACATTTTCTTGAACTGAATAAAATTGAATTGAGACAAAATCTTGACAAAGAATTATCTGAAAATGATTCTAATAAATTTTTAGAAACCATTTCGGAATTGAAAACCCGGAAACCTTTCCAACAAATTCTTGGCGAAACAGAATTTTATGGAATGAAATTCTTTGTCAATGAACACGTTTTGATTCCAAGACCAGAAACTGAGGAATTGCTGGAATTAGCGATTCAAAAGATTCAAGATTCAAGATTCAAGGTTCAAGGTTTAAAAATACTTGATATTGGAACCGGAAGCGGAATTATTCCGATTGTTTTAAAGAAACATTTTCCGGAAGCTGAAGTTAATTCTATTGATATTTCTAAAGATGCGTTAGAAATTGCGAAGAGAAATGCTAATTTTCATAATCTTGAAATCAATTTTGTAAATAAAGATTATCTGAATGAAAGTCTTGATGATATTTATGATGTCATTATCAGCAATCCTCCTTATATTGGAATTGAAGAAAATGTAGACATCGAAGATTCAGTCAAAGGTTTTGAACCTAATTTGGCGCTCTTCTCTCCTACTTCTGATGCTTTGATTTTCTACAGAAAAATTGCAGAAGATTGCAAGAATCATCTTTCCAAAAACGGAATGGTTTTCTTGGAAATCAATCAGAAACTGGGAAAAGAAACTTTGGAGTTGTTTCTGAATTTTTCTGAGTCAGTTTTACTTAAGGACATTTCTGGAAATGACCGGATGATTTTTGCACGAAAATAGTTGTGAACACAAAGCTCCTAAAGGCTTTTAATACTTTCTGCTTTAAGTTCACAAAATTGCTTCGCTTATAAGAGATTTTATTTGGATTTTTTAATCTGGAAAAGAATTACAAAACCTCAACATAGCCCCGATGGTAGCGGCATCCTTTTTTGCAAAAAAAAGATATAGCGGACAGCGGGTGAGATAAGTTCTAAAAAACGGTAATCGTCTTGCTCCTAATAAAATTATCCAATTCTTTTTTTAACAATAATCTCGTAAGCTAAATAAATGAGTGGCAATGCCATAATCCCAATGTAAATTGCATTTTGCAATGCAAATTCTGGATAAACTGCAACGGCATAAACCAATCCGAAAAATGCACCTCCAAGATGTGCAGCGTGACCGATATTGTCATTCATTCTTGGATTAAGCATCATATAAACAGAATATCCGAAATAGAGTGCACCGAACAAAAAACCTGGGATAAACCAGATTTCGATTTCTCTGGGCGCAAGAGCCACGGCAGCAAACAAAACACCTGAAACTCCCCCACTAGCTCCTATTGCGGAATAAAAAGGAACTTTTCTGTAATGATACAAGCAAAACAAATTTCCCAAAATAATGGAACCTATGTAAATAATCAAAAATCCGTAAACCTTGAAACCAATTAATGCAATCGGCGCAAATATGTAAAGCGTGTACATATTGAAAAACAAATGCATCCAATCTCCGTGTAGGAAACCGGCTGATAAAAGTCTCAGATATTCTTTTCGTCTTTGAACACTTCCGACCTCAAATTTATATTTTTGGAAAAATTCTGGTTGTTGAAAACCTATGTAACTGATTACACAAGTAATAATGATTATGATTAATAAAACGATGTTCATTGTTTAAAAAATTGATTGTGTTTTTAATTTTCTTCTTCAAAAAGACTGCCAATACTTCCACCTTCGTCATCCAGATCCTCTTGTATTCTTTCTTCTATTTCTGGTTCTTCTTCGACAACTTCTGGTGGTTCAGGAATGGTGATATTGATATTTTTGACTTTGTCTTTTGCCAATTGATTACCAATCGCTTTGATACCTTTTACTGTAATAAACTCATCCAAATCAAAAGTTTCTGGATCTTTTTGTTTCCCTTTGATTACTGGATAGACCAATTCTGCAATGGCCCCAACTTCTGTTGTTACAAATTCTAAGAAAGACTTTGGATTGTCGTTAGCAAAGAAAGACTGGACATTTGGTGTATTTTCCAAGAGGAAACGTTTCACAAAATATTTATCTTTTTCTCCGTCAAAATAGATACAAGTTATCGGCTGCTCTGGTTTCCATTTTTCTAAGATTAGATAATCGTCATCAAATCGATTCATCAAATCGAAAGAAACCAATTTTGCCTCGCCTTGAGAATTGATAGTCAAAATCTTATTATCCCCTTTGAAACTTCCCAACAAGGTTCCTCTTCCATCCGCATTAAGACGTCTTACAGAATCATCAAACCAAATTTTTCTAGGTGCTAATGTTGAAACCCCTTCTTCTTTTAGGTCTACTTTTTTGACCGCATACTTGGTTACAAGATTTCCTTTAGAATCACGACCTTTAATTATTACATCAGAGAAATCGATATCAATTTTATTCTTCCTGACTCTTGCATTTGGCTTCAACAAAACAGAAACAACTTCTGCTTCACCATTTGGATTAGCCGAAAAATAGAGCATTTCTGAATATTTTTTATCCGAAGCTAGTTTATAATCTGTATTTCTGGTAACTCCTGTCACAGAAAACCGTTTCATATAATAAGGACCTTCCCTACCTTCGCGATAAATCATGTTGTAAACCGTGCGCTTGTCGTTCTTTTTCCAGACTGCAACGTGAACAATGTTTTTTCCGATAAAAGTTTTAGCTTCAACTTTCACCACCTTCATTGTTCCATCTTTCTGAAATGTGATGATGTCATCAATATCGGAACAATCGAAGAGATATTCGTCTTTTTTGAGAGAAGTTCCTATAAATCCTTCTTCCCTATTGACATAGAATTTTTCATTAGCAACCGCAACTTTTGATGCATCAATTGTATCAAAAATTCTTAGCTCGGTTCTTCTTTCTTTTCCTTTTCCGTATTTTTTCTGAATATTAGTATAATAATCTATGGCATAAGTGATAAGATTAGCTAAATGATGTTTCACTTGCTCAATCTTACCTTCCAAGGCTAGAATATTTTCTTTGAATTTATCTAAGTCAAAACGAGAAATTCTCTTGATTCGGATTTCGGTTAATTTAATAATATCTTCTTCTGTAACATCTCTCAAAAGATGTTTTGTATGAGGCTTTAAACCTTCATCTATTGTTTTAATCACATCTTCCCAAGATTTCACTTCCTCGATATCGTGATAGATTCTGTTCTCGATAAAGATTCTTTCTAATGAAGAAAAATGCCAACTTTCTTGCAACTCATGAAGTTCAATTTCTAGCTCTTTCTTTAGTAAAGAAACTGTATGATCTGTATTATGTTTCAGAATCTCAGAAACTGATAAGAACATTGGTTTGTCTCCAACAATCACGCAGGCATTTGGCGAAATTGGGACTTCACAATCTGTGAATGCATAAAGCGCATCAATGGTTTTATCTGGTGAAACATCCGGATGGAGATGAATATTAATCTCTACATTATCCGAAGTATTGTCCTCAATTTTTTTGATTTTGATCTTTCCTCTTTCGTTGGCTTTCAAAATACTATCAATAAGATCACCGGTATTCTTGGAAAAAGGAAGTTCTGTAATTGTAAGTAAATGCTTTTCTTTTTGCGAAATTCTTGCTCTTGCTCGGATCTTTCCGCCTCTTTTACCATCATTATAATTGGAAACATCCAGCATTCCGGCAGTCAAAAAATCTGGAAAAACTTCAAATCTTTTTCCCTTGAGATAAAGAATAGAAGCTGTGATCAATTCGTTAAAATTGTGAGGCATAATCTTGGTAGAAAGCCCAACTCCAATTCCCTCAACACCTTGTGCAAGTAGCAATGGAAACTTTACAGGAAGATCAACAGGTTCATTATTTCTTCCATCATAAGATTTGGTCCAGTGGGTTGTTTTTGGGTTGAAGACAATATCTAAAGCTAACGGTGTCAATCTAGCTTCGATATATCTCGCAGCAGCAGCAGAATCACCTGTGTAGATATTCCCCCAGTTACCCTGAGTATCAATTAATAATTCCTTTTGCCCAATTTGCACCATTGCATCGGTAATAGAAGCATCGCCGTGTGGATGATATTTCATCGTATTACCAACTATATTAGCAACCTTGTTATAACGACCGTCTTCCAACTCTCGCATAGAGTGCATAATCCTACGTTGAACTGGCTTGAAACCATCAAAAATAGATGGAATTGCTCTGTCTAATATTACATAAGATGCATAATCTAAAAACCAATCTTTATACAGCCCCGAAACTTTTTTCAGGCTCTCTTCGTTATGTGTACTTTCTTCCATTAATCTGTTGCTGTATTATCTTCGTGCACGTTTTCCTTATTCAATTTTAAGACTTTGTTCAAAGAAAATTTCAAATCTTTCACCTGCTTTTTGTTCAGAAAAGAAATATCATATTTTAAGATTACAACGTGTGATTTCTTACTGTTAATATAAATATATAACTTCTTAAAAAAAAACACATTAACTAAATTAAACTTAATCAATTTATATTTCGGAAATTCATCTTTTGCATTCTTTTTGGACAATAAATATAAGATATGATTATTTCTAAAATTAAGTGCTTCCCCATCACTATCATATTCGAACACCGGTTTGCCTAGAAGATAAAGAAAAAGCGACATCAAAGCTGGAAATGCCAATAAAACCCAAGCTTTCCTTCCAAAAATATCAAACTTATTAATCTCTAAAATGTATGCAATAATTCCTAATATAAAAACAATCCCTGCCAGTGAATATATAAAACTATAAACAGGAACTTTATTTCTATTACTTAATCTCATTTGTGTGTGTTTTATGTTTTTAGTTTTTATAATTGATTTTCATCTTCTAAGTTTCTATCTCGAGAGCTTCTTTCTTATCAATATCACCTTCTTCAACCACTAGATTATCCAAGATAAACAATTGTCTATCTGGCGTATTTTTTCCCATATAGAATTCTAAAAGCTGCGTAATGGTTTGATCTTTCCCTAAAACCACAGGCTCCAATCTAATATCTTTCCCAATGAAATGTTTGAACTCATCCGGAGAAATTTCTCCCAAACCTTTGAATCGTGTGATTTCCGGATTTTTTCCAAGTTCATTCAATGCCTTCAATCTCTCGGCATCGGAGTAGCAATATCTAGTTTCTTTTTTATTTCTAACACGGAAAAGCGGCGTCTGTAAAATGTACAAATGTCCATTTTTAATCAAATCAGGAAAAAATTGAAGGAAGAATGTAATCATCAACAATCTGATGTGCATCCCGTCAACATCGGCATCGGTTGCTATTACAACATGATTATAACGCAAGTCTTCCAAGCTTTCCTCGATGTTAAGTGCCGCTTGAAGAAGGTTGAATTCTTCATTTTCGTAAACCACTTTTTTTGTCAATCCATAGCAGTTCAGAGGCTTTCCCTTTAATGAAAAAACAGCCTGCGTTTCCACATCTCTAGACTTTGTAATAGAACCAGAAGCAGAATCTCCCTCGGTTATGAAAATCATTGTCTCAGATTTTCTAGTTGCCTTTTGGTCGTTATAATGATGTCTGCAATCTCTCAGTTTTTTATTGTGAAGCGATACTTTTTTAGCTCTTTCTCTTGCTAATTTTTGGATTCCGGAAAGTTCCTTTCTTTCTCTTTCGGAAATTAATATTTTACGCTGAATAGCTTCTGCAATCTCAGGGTTTTTATGAAGAAAATTATCTAATTTATTCTTCAAATAATTGATAACAAAAGTCTTAATCGACTCCAGCTCTTTCCCATCTTTATCCTGTCCCATTGTTGTAGAACCCAATTTGGTCTTGGTTTGGGATTCAAAAACAGGATTACCAACGTTGATGTAAACTGCACCGATAATAGCTTTTCTAATATCAGTAGCTTCAAAGTTTTTATTGAAAAATTCTCGGATAGTTTTCACATAAGCTTCTTTAAAAGCATTAAGATGCGTTCCTCCTTGTGAAGTATATTGTCCGTTGACAAAAGAAAAATAGGTTTCAGATTGAGATTTGTCGGAATGCGTAATCGCCAATTCCATATCTTCATCTTTAATGTGGATGATCGGATAAACAATTTCGCCATCAATTTCTTCTTCCAATAAGTCTTTCAAACCATTTTGAGATTCGAAAACTTCTCCGTTGAAATAGATTTTTAAGCTTAGATTGAGATAAGTGTAATTGCGGAGCATTTTCTCCACATACTCATTTCTGAATTTGAAGTTGACAAAAATGCTGTTATCTGGTGTAAAGGTGATTTCCGTTCCATTTCTTTCGGAAGTTTCGGTTTCATCGTGTAAAACATCCAATCTCCCTTCACGGAACTCGGCAATTCTCATTCTGCCTTCACGAACCGATTTAACTCTAAAATATGTCGATAAAAAGTTAACTGCTTTTGTACCAACCCCATTCAAACCGATGGATTTTTTGAAAGCACCGTCATCATATTTCCCTCCAGTGTTCATTATGGAAACAACGTCCACAATTTTCCCCAAAGGAATTCCTCGACCGTAATCACGAACAGTTACGGTTCCGTCTTTGATTTTTACGTCAATTCTTTTTCCGGCTTTCATCCTGAATTCGTCAATGGAATTATCCAAAACTTCTTTCAGTAAAATATAAATCCCGTCATCCACAGATGAACCATCTCCCAACTTCCCAATATACATCCCGGGGCGTAATCGTACGTGTTCCCTAGGTTCGAGCGTTCGTATGTTATCTTCGGAGTAATTCGGTTGTAAATCTTGTGACATAGATGAAAAATCAGTAAACAGACAAAATTAGGAAATTGAAGCCAAAAATCCGAATTTTTTATTTTAAATATCCGTAAATCATCTCAATTATTATTTGGATTTTCACAAAAGAAAAAGATGACTTAAAAAGCCATCTTTTATTTCAATTTAAAACTTGATTTTTAGAAAAACATTCCGCCAGAAACTTCAATTCTTTGCGCTGTAATCCATCTCGCTTCTTCTGTACAAAGGAAAGCAACTACACCTCCAATATCATCCGGCAAACCTGCTCTTCCCAAAGCTGTATTAGAAACAACCAAAGCGTTCATATTTTTATCATCCCTTGTTCTTCCACCTCCAAAATCTGTTTCAATAGCACCTGGTGCAACTGCATTCACTTTGATTCCTCTTGCTCCCAGTTCTTTCGCCATATATTTGCTCAATTGGTCAATCGCCGCTTTCATAGAACCATAAACAGATGAGCCCGGCAATGCAAATCTAGCAAGACCTGAAGATAAGTTCACGATTCCTCCATTATCATTAATGAAAGGTAAAAACTTCTGCGTCAAGAAAAACACACCTTTGAAATGAATATTAACCATATCATCTAATTGTTCTTCTGTAACTTGTGTAATAGGTTGATATAAAGCAGTTCCAGCATTATTGATTAAGAAATCAATATTTCGACTGCCTGTATTTTCTTCCAAATGGTCACCAACTGTTTTTACAAAAGCATCGAAACTTTTCACATCTTTCGTATTGAGCTGATAAGCAATTGCTTTTCTTCCCAAAACGACAATTTCCGCAACTGTTTTATCCGCTTCTTCTTTGTTGATATTATAAGTGATAATTACATCCAATCCTTTTTCTGCAATTTTGATGGCTGCATTTTTTCCTAAACCACGACTTCCGCCGGTTATTAATGCCAATTTTGTTTTTGTACTCATTTCTTTACTTGTTTTTTGATGGGACAAAGTTCAGACAAATTGATTCAGACAATTTTACTCGAATTGGACTGAATTTTAATATTAAATATAAAAAAAAACGCTCCTGTGTGCGAAAGCGTTCTTAAATTTTATTTCTTGATTATTTTTTTGGAAATAATTTGCGAATCTGTATGGACATTCAAGATATATTGTCCTACAGGAAGCTTTCTAACGTCTGCTTCGGAAGATTGACTTTCAAGAACCATTTTTCCATTCATATCAAAAATTCTGATTTTTAGGATATTCTCAACACCTTTGATTTTTATGAAATCTGATGTTGGATTTGGATAAACCTGAGCATTTATTTTATTAGCATCAGAAACCGCTAATTTTCCCTCCTCAACTATTTGAATATTATCTAACATTAAAACTAAAAGATCTGTGCAATCATAATGTCTGAAAACAATTTGAATATTTTGTCCTGCAAAATTTGTTATATCTACATTTACATGTTTCGCTTCATCCATATATCCTGCATCCAAAGTTTCCTCAAAAACAGGGTTTTCAGTTCCCGTAAAAGTAGAATTTGCAGCAATCACATAAACAGCATAATGCTCTTGAAAGACTTCATCATCAAAAGCACCAACATCAAACTTAAGATTCAAATGTTTATCCGAATTATTTGGCAAGGTAATCACTGGACTTGTTAAAGTATTATCCGGCGTAAAAGCTTCAAAATACCACGACCAAGAAGTAGCATAATATCCAGTAAACGAATCAACAGTACTATTATCAAATTCCCATTTTTGCTCATCGCCATCTCTATCGGTATTAATCCAAGAATTCCTTCCGGTTTCTGTTTCAAAATCTTCGTTAAAAACCACTGTTTGTGCAGACACAGCAAAACTTGATATCAACAAAGAAGCAAAAAGTAATTTTCTAATCATAAATTCTATTTTTAATTCTCGCTAAAATACAAATAAAAAACTCCCGAAAATTCGGGAGTTTCTATTTTATAATGATTAAAATCTACTTATACATTGAATCTGAAATGCATCACATCACCATCTTTCACGATATATTCTTTTCCTTCAACTCTCATTTTTCCGGCTTCTTTTACTTTAGATTCTGAACCGTAATTCACAAAGTCATCATAACCAATAACTTCAGCTCGGATAAATCCTTTTTCAAAGTCTGTATGAATCACACCAGCAGCCTGTGGCGCAGTTGCACCTTGATCAATTGTCCAAGCTCTAACTTCCTTAACACCGGCAGTGAAATAAGTCTGTAATTTCAACAAGTCATAAGCTTTTCTAATCAATCGGTTAACACCAGGCTCTTCCAAGCCAAGCTCATCCAAGAACATTTCTCTCTCTTCAAAAGTTTCCAATTCATTAATATCAGCTTCGATTTGAGCAGCCAAAACAACAACTTCAGCATTTTCGCCTTTTGCCATTTCTTCGATTTTTACAATCCAATCGTTCCCGTTTTTGATAGAATTTTCATCTACATTACAAACATAAAGAACCGGCTTATTCGTCAACAATTGAACTTCTCCAATAATTGCTTTTGTAAAATCATCTGTTGCAAATTCTCTTGCGTTTTTTCCGTCTTCAACAAATTTTTGAAGATTTTGTAAAGTTTCGTAAGTCAGAACATCTTCTTTTTTTCCGGATTTGATGAATTTTTTAGCCTTTTCAACAGCTTTTCCAATCGTTTCCAAATCCTTCAACTGAAGTTCTATATCAATGATTTCTTTATCTCTAAGTGGATCAACAGAACCTTCTACGTGAACAATATTTCCGTTATCGAAACATCTCAAAACGTGAATAATTGCTTCACACTCACGAATATTAGCCAAAAACTGATTTCCAAGACCTTCACCTTTACTTGCTCCTTTTACCAATCCAGCAATGTCCACAATTTCTACAACCGCAGGAATTACTTTTTCCGGATTAATCAATTTTTCAAGTTCAAAAAGTCTTTTATCTGGAACAGAAACCGTTCCTAAGTTAGGCTCAATCGTACAAAACGGATAGTTTGCAGACTGTGCTTTGGCATTACTAAGACAATTAAAAAGAGTTGATTTTCCTACATTCGGAAGACCTACGATTCCACATTTCATAAAAAAAGGTTTAAAGTTTAAAGTTTTGAGTTTAAGGTTTTGATGTCATTAACTTTGAACCTTAAACTTTGAACTTTCAGCGTGCAAATATACTATTTTTGAATTTGAATTTTCTACTTTTACATCCTTAATTAAAATCAAAAAATGGGCAGAAAAAAACGCGAATTTCAATCTTCGGAATTACTGAATTCTTTTGCTAAAATCTATGGTTTTGAAGATAAATTGAAAGCTTTCGAAATCAAGGATTTTTTACAAAATTATCTTTCGGATGCGCTTTTTTCTGAAATTGAAACCGTCAACCTAAAAGAAAAAGTTTTGGTTTTGAGAATCAAATCTCCTCTATTGAAAAATGATTTCCGGATGAGAAAATCATTCTTTCTGAAAAAATTCCAAGAAGTATTGAAAGATGAGTCTTTGATTAATGACCTTCTGATTTTGTAGAAACTTCTTCAATCATCTTCTTACTTTTTTCATCAAGCAAAGACCTTAGAGGAAAGAAAAACCTGAATGGATTCCGGATAAAATATCGAAAAATCTCTCCAAAAATCTCTCTAGCCTCACTCATTTCTACTTTTCTGGAACGGAATGCCAACAACATTGACAACCCAAAGCTGACAATAAAGTTGAAGAATCCAATAATAAAAACTGTAACAAAGGAAATCCAGAATGTGTAAGAAGTTACTACAAAATCTTTCCCATAAAGTCCTAATGCAAAATTCCCAGCCGCAAACGTAATGTGACGAATATCTAAATCCAGACCTAGAAAAAGTCCAATCGGAGCGGTTGCACCAAGAAAAACCCCGAACCAAAAATTAGAAATAATTCCTGCCCAATTTTTAGAATAATAAACGGATAAACGTTTTGCAATCTTTTGTCCAAAGAAATAATTGATAAAAGGATTCTTTTCAATTCTCTTCGGAATTTGAAAAAACACTGAATTATTACTGATATTCCCGGAAATCACACCCGAAATAAAGAGAAAAACTCCAGCAATAGAAGCATGTAAAATCGCTTTGGATTGGAACGGGTCTAAGTCATACAGTAACTTAGTCGATTTATCGAAGGCAAAATTTTGTTTGAAAAGTATTTCTAAACCATAAATGATAATCAAAGAAACCGGAAAAGACAACAGAACATTCCCAACAAATGCAATAAACTGTGACCTAAACAATTGTGAAACAACATGAGCAAACTCTACATACGTACTTCTACTACTACCTTCCGAGAGAACTTTCGCCATTGTAGCAGCCGTCATTGCAGGTTGCTTGGTCGCTAGAGTAAAGTGCATCAGATAAATCATCACAAATCCCATCGCATAGTTCATAGAATACAAAAATGCATGCGCAAAATCGCTCGTATCAATATAACCATAAAGCATTTTCAAAACACAAAGTGCTCCAACAATCACACCTCCTCCCGATGCTTTCCAAAACATCTTCATATAAGATTTGAAAGTCGAAGTAATATAATGCGTTCCCATCTCTGCTGTGTGATTGGTAATGAGATGCGACATCAATCTTGTACTGTCCGAAACTAAATCCTGAAGATTATTCTTATGAGATTTGTACTTTAAAATATTGAAAAATAATTGCTTGGAATTAATCAAATAATCTTTTTCTTTGTCAATCACGAACAACTTGATAATATCAGACATCCTTTGTAATTGTTGTCTGATTTTCAGTAATGACTGATTGGTCTTGCTGGAAATACCATATTTTGAAGAGTTCTTGAAAGCAATATTCACGAATTCCAAACATTGGTCGAGATAGACTTTGGTTTGTTTATAAACTTCATCATTGGAAGTGAATTTGAAATCAGGGTTCTCCTTGAAATCAGCATTCAATATGTCTAATTCGTTTTGTAATGCTAAAAATGGATTATCAAAATTCCTATATTCCGGAGCCATTTTCACAACCTCAACATCCAGTGCGTTTCCGATTACTCGCCACGCCAAGATATTAAGAGAAAAGAGCATTTCGTTTTTAACGTGTTGGGAATTAATATACTTGTCAATTCTCAACAATTTGAAAAGCTCATCCATTTTATCCTCTGCAGAATTTTGGAAAAACTCGAGGTCTTTTTTTGGTGTTACTAACACATTATCTACCAAATACCAAACAGTATTTTCGTTTTCGATTGGCGGTAAAATTTTATTAAGAACTCGTTTTTTGAACTCAGGATAGAAGGCATTTTCCGAAAGGATGTCTGCTTCTGTCAATGACAAATTAAAAGGTTTATCCTTGAAGACATTATTAATATAGTAAATCAGATTTTCCCTTATCTTGTCATTATCTTTGAGATACGCAGTAAAAACACCTAAATCATCTTTCTTTAGGCTTACAATAATTTCGGATAAAGGTAACAAAGATTGGGTTTCGTTTTGTTCTGAAAAATAATTTTTCAGAATTGTACTGAAGCTGTCTTTTTTAGTTAATCTAATCGCCATATCCTTACAAAAGTAATCATTTCAGAACAATATTGTTCATCTGGCGCATAATCCAACCATGCTTTTTTCTAAGATATGGTGTAGGATTTTTTGGGTCGTACTTTTTAGGATTCGGTAAAACGGTCGCAATCCAAGCCGCTTCACTTTTTGTGAGGTCTTTTGCTGGTTTATTATAATAATACTGTGACGCAGCCTCTATTCCGAAAACACCTTGTCCCATTTCTATAGAATTAAGATACCTTTCCAGAATAACATCTTTGCCCCAGATTTTTTCGATTATAAATGTATAAATCACTTCCAAACCTTTTCTAATCCAACTTCTGCCTTGCCAAAGAAAAACATTTTTTGCAGTTTGTTGCGAGATTGTACTTCCCCCTCTCACTACTTTTCCTTTCTTATCGTTCTTCTTCATTGCCTTTTCGATTTGTTTATAATCGAAACCATTATGTGTGAAAAACAATTGGTCTTCAGAAGCAATCACAGCTTTTTTTATATTACCACCCATATCATCATAGGAGATATAATCACGCTCTAATTTTCCATATTTTACCAATCCTCCTATTTGTGTAAAGGTTATTGGTGGATTAAAGAATATCCCGAAAATAACGAAAAGTATATTCGCTAAGATTAAGAATAAAAACAATTTTTTGACAAGCTTCCACATTGCTAAAAGAAATTTTAAGCGAAATAAAACAATTTTTCTGTCTCATCAAAATCAATTAGGTAATTAAAGAAGACATGAGTACCAAATATTATTAAAAAATAATTAACAAATAATTATTTGAAAACAGAAAATAGAAATCTAGTTTTGAAATATAAAAAAAACTCACAACTAAAATAATTGTGAGTCTTTTGTGAGCGCGAAAGGATTCGAACCTTTGACCGTCTGCTTAGAAGGCAGATGCTCTATCCAGCTGAGCTACGCACCCATTTGTAATTTTTTCAAAAATTACTAAAACTTTGTCGGGGCGGCAGGATTCGAACCTGCGACCTCCTGGTCCCAAACCAGGCGCGATGACCGGACTACGCTACGCCCCGAGCATTAAGTTAATATTTTAAATCAAATTGATAAATAAATATTAGCTTTCGATATAAAAAAAGAGATCAAGAATGACCTCCATTTTGTGAGCGCGAAAGGATTCGAACCTTTGACCGTCTGCTTAGAAGGCAGATGCTCTATCCAGCTGAGCTACGCACCCATTGCAATTTTTTTTCGAAAAATCACTAAAAATCGTCGGGGCGGCAGGATTCGAACCTGCGACCTCCTGGTCCCAAACCAGGCGCGATGACCGGACTACGCTACGCCCCGAGTAGTCATCTTTTGTTGCGGAGAGTAAGGGATTCGAACCCTTGGAACCGTTTCCAGTTCGCTTGTTTAGCAAACAAGTCCTTTCGGCCTCTCAGGCAACTCTCCTTGCAGTTTCCGAGATATATTCTATTCCGTTATTGCGAGTGCAAATATAGAAGACTTTTGCGTAACTACCAAAAAAAATTATTTATTTTTTTTCATATTTTTGAATCGAAAATATAACCTAAAATAGACACGAATGCGTAATTCATTATATCTCATAACCTTAGGATCATTAATTATTTCCTGTGGTTCTCAACAAAAAATTGTAAAAAGTAAAACTCCAGCTCTTCCGAGTGCTCCAAAACCGGTGATTACTCAGAAAAAACCAGAAATCAAGGAAGATGAAGGTGAATATTACAAAGTCAATATTGCGGACATTACAAAAAATGATAATACGATAAGTTATGGCTCTATCGTAAGCGCAAATCCTGCAGGTTACAAAGTCACAAAGAATTATTTTCCTGCCATTGGACAAAACTTCCGCCAGAAATATGTGATTCTTCATTATACTGTACTTAATGATGAGAAATCAATTTCCACATTGACCCAGCAATCTGTGAGTGCACATTACCTTGTAAGCACCCTACCAGATAAAGAAATTTACCAAATCGTGGATGAAAACAAAAGATCTTACCACGCAGGCGTTAGTAATTGGAGAAAAGATCAAAACCTGAATGATACTTCTATTGGAATAGAAATCGTGAATCTGGGTTACACAACGGATTCTCTGAACAACCGTGTCTTTTATCCTTATCCCGAGGAGCAGTTCAAGAAAGTTGGAGCTTTGGTAAAGAATATCGTGACCAGATATAATATTCCGCCAACTAATATTCTAGCGCATTCTGATATTGCACCAATTAGAAAGCAAGATCCAGGACCGCTCTTCCCTTGGAAAAGATTGTACGACGAGTATCAAGTGGGAATGTGGTATGACGAAACAGCGAAACATACTTTCCTCAATCAAATACTAACAACCAACGATATTAGCTTACAATACTATAATCCGGAATTTGTGTCTAAAATCCAGCAGCAATTAGTCCAGTTTGGATATAAATTAACGGTGAATGGTGTTTGGGATAAAACAACCAAACAAACAATTGAGGCTTTCCAATTTCATTTCCGCCCGAGCAATTACAGCGGTATTATGGATGCAGAAACGTGGGCTATTTTGCAGGCTTTGATTCAGAAATATCCGCAGAAATAGTCATATAAAATATATTTTATGAGAAATCATTTCTTTAATTTTTCAATTCTATTGATAACATCATCCATATTCAGTTGTAATAAGATTGAAAAACAAGTTAATGATGAAAGCGAGCTTGTCCCATCAAAATATATTGAACAAAATCAATCTGACACATTAAAAGAACCAAATTATATCGCAATATTTGACCAAGATTCGAAGAAAAAAACTAAACTTTCAATAAACGAACTGAGAATTATCAATCATAATCTAATTAAAGGAGTTAATGATTATAACGATAAATTAAAAATCAGATTAGAGAAATGGAATAAAGAGAGCAAAACATCAACTTTAGATTTCGAAAAAGAAAAACTAAATCTAAGATATTTTTATCGACAGTATTTTGTTTCCACAAACGAATCAGGAGATAAAATTGTAAATGTGTTTTGTTTTTGTGTTTATTACGATGATGATTGGAGAAAGAATCAAGTCTATGTAATGGATGGTGGAAATTGCTATTTGAACATTACAATTAATATTACTAAAAATAAAATAGAATATTTCGGAACCCACGGAGAAGCATAGCATAGAAAAGCCTCGAAAAATAATTTTCGAGGCTTTATTACATTAAGAAATCTTACTTACTCAACAACAAAGAAACCCATTCTTCTCTTTGGATTTTCTTTTCGAGTCTTAGATTTTGTTCTGTACAGACTTCCAAAATATCATCGACATCAAAGAAACACAATCCTGACAACAATAATTTCCCGCCATCTTCCAAAACGGAAACATAAGTCGGAATATCGGAAATCAGAATATTTCTATTGATGTTAGCTAAGATAATTTCGAATTTTTCTTTTCCAAGATTATCAGCAGTTCCAAGTTCAATATCTAATTCTACATTATTACGTTCTGCATTTTCTTTAGAGTTTTCTACAGACCATTCGTCAATATCGATGGCTACAGTTCTTCCTGCTCCTTTCTGCTTAGCAAAAATCGCTAAAACCGAAGTTCCGCAACCCATATCAAGAACTTTTTTGTTCTCCAAATCCATATCCAACATCTGCTGAATCATCAAATGCGTCGTAGGATGATGACCTGTTCCGAAAGACATTTTTGGCTGAATCACAATCTCGTGCATATTGGGGTTTGGTTCGTGAAATTCTGCTCGGATAAGGACTTTATTTTCAACATTTATTGGAGAGAAATTCTTCTCCCATTCCTCGTTCCAGTTGATATTTGGCATTTCTTCGTAAGAATAATGTACTTCAACATCCGGATTTTGAAATAGTGAAATATTTTTCAATTCTTCTTCTTTGAAAAGGTCTTTTTGAATATACCCTAAAATCCCGTCATATTCTTCGGTGAAGCTGTCAAAACCGATTTCTATCAGTTCTGCCATCAATATTTCGTTCCAAGGTTGGAGAGGTTTTATTTTGAAATTAAATTCTAAGTAAGCTGCCATTTTTGATTTTTTGCAAATTTAGTTCATTTTAGAAACTATTTAAACTTCTTTGAAAAATTAAACCACATAGACACATAGTTTTTAAACAGTTCAAATAGTTTTCCCTATGTGTCTATGTGGTTAATAAGCTTTATTTCATTTTAATCTGATAAGTAAATCCTAAGTGAAACCATCGTCCAGGCATTGGAACCAGATTGGTTTCTACATATTTTGTATTCGTCAGGTTATTGATTAAAACATAAAAATTAAGGTCTTTGATTCGGAAATTAAGTTGTTCATCCAAAACATTATAACTTCCAAGATTCACACGTTCCGAATATTTATAAATCAATTGATTGCTGAAAAATTTCAAAAACTTAACATCTAATTGCGCTACAAACTGATGTTTCAGATTTTGCAATGCATATCTGGAAAGCTCCTTATTTTTATATTGATTATCAAGATAGGTATAACTCAATCTATAATTTAGAAACGGAAATAATTGATGTTTGAATTCTGTTTCGAAACCTTTGAGATGAATCTTTCCAACATTTTCCGCTGTCCAAGGACTTTCTTCTGTTGGTTTAAGCCAATCAATACCGTCGTTGGTATTTCTAATAAAACCACTCGCTTTCGCTAAGATTTTTTCATTCTGGAATCGATAGCCTAATTCTGATGAAACAGCACTTTCCGGAACCAAATTTGGATTTCCAATTTCTGTCGGACTCACATAATAAAGGTCGGTAAAAGTTGGAATTCTGAAACCTTTAGAAACAGCTCCAAAAACCTTATGATTCGGATTAAAGATAAAACCAACATCCACTCCCGGATAAAGAAAATTATCACCAGAATAATTCGCCCAACTCGCCCCAGGATTGATTTCTAATTTCTGATTAAAGAATCGGAATTGATGGTCAAAAAACACCTGCGTCACATCTCTTTCTCTATCTCCGAGATTACTACTTACCAAAAATTCTTTTCTGTAATCCACCCCAATACTTGTAGTCCCAACCGAAGATTCATAAGAAGCATTCACAGTTCCACCAACATTATTTCCGATGTGCATATTTCTGTAACCAGCCGGATTTGAGCGCGTGTAGAGATACATATCTTGTCCTCTTCTCCAATAAACACTCGAATTAATTGATAAGTTATTGAACTTCTGCTGATATTGTAAACTTACAACAGAAGCCTGCGTTTCTTCATATTGATTAATAGCCGATGGCGATGCATAAAAACCATTCGCACCAAATTTCTTCTCAGAAAAACCAGCTTGCAAACTAAGACTTCCATCATTCAATTTTAATTTATTTTGATAGAAGAAGTTTCTGATTTGATAATCTGTATTGAAACGATAACCGTCGGAAGCACCATTGCTTATTGAGAAAAGATTCGTGAATTTCTCCGAACCAAAGGTTGCAGAAGCTGACAAATCATAAGTTTTGAAATCGCCACCTTGCGCTTTTATCGTTACTTGTTCTTCGGAAGAAGTTTTAGTAACGATGTTAATTACACCAGCGTAAACATTCTGTCCGTAAAGTTTTGCCGATGAGCCTTTAATAATTTCAATTCGTTCAACTGCTGAGATATCAAACGGAATATTAAACGTATTATGACCAGTCTGCGAATCGTTCATTCTAATGCCATTTACCAAAATCAAAACCTGTTCAAAAGAACTTCCTCTAATCGTAATATCGCTCTGAACACCATTAGAACCTCGTCTTTTGATATCCAACCCGGAATGAAATTGCAACAATTCATCAATGCTAGTTGCCGGACTATTTTGGATTTGTTGTTTCGTTATAACGACTACATTTTCATTAACATCGTTATAAGGCGTTGATAAAAAACGACCTTGTAAATTAACTTCATCAATCTCTTTTTCCTTGTTCTGAGCTATTGTATTAATAGACAATACGCAAATTGACAAAGCTGTAATAGTTCTTTTCATATTTAATTTTTATTAGTTCAAAAGATTATTCTCACAGTTTAAATTTCCCTTTTGAATAATTGGGCGCAAATTTAGAAATTAACATTAATCTGCAATCAAATTAATTGAGAAAACTTAAAATGTTAATTTGAAAACTTATCTCAAATCGATTTAATTTTTCGTAAATTTGTTGGTCTTATTTTTACTATGGCTACAGCTTCTGAAATCGATATCAAAAAATATATTTTCGTTAAAAACGCACATCTTAACAACCTGAAACACATCGACGTTCTGATTCCAAAGAACAAACTGATTGTTATCACAGGTGTCTCCGGAAGTGGTAAATCGTCGCTCGCTTTTGACACGATTTACGCTGAAGGACAGAGAAGATATGTGGAAAGTTTGAGTTCCTATGCACGTCAGTTTTTGGGTAAATTAGAAAAACCGAAAATCGATGATATCAAAGGTCTAGCACCTTCTATTGCGATTCAGCAGAAGGTAATTTCGTCCAATCCGCGTTCTACAGTTGGAACTTCTACGGAGATTTATGATTATCTTAAATTATTCTACGCCAGAGTTGGAAGAACTTTTTCGCCAATTTCGGGAGAAGAAGTGAAGAAAGACAGCGTAACCGACGTGATTGATTTCATCAAGAATTCTAAAAAAGACTCTACTTTTTTACTGTTAGCGCCTTTGACATTTGAAGTTAAAACATTTGCAGAATTACTGAAAACCCTTAAAGTTTCAGGATTTACAAGATTGGAAGTTAACGGCAATGTTGCAGGAATCGAGGATTTGGAAAGTTTCGGATTCACGCCGGAAAAAGATATGACAATCAATCTCGTGATTGACAGATTCAGTTATGAGGAAGATGAGAATTTCTTGCAAAGATTGGCAGATTCTATCCAAATGGCTTTCTACGAAGGTCACGGCTATTGTTCACTTAAAAATACAGACACAGGAAAAATCCGTGAATTTTCTAATAAATTTGAATTGGACGGCATTGTTTTCAACGAACCGAATGTTCATTATTTCAGTTTTAACAATCCTTATGGCGCTTGTCCAACTTGCGAAGGTTACGGAAAAGTGATTGGAATTGATGAAGATTTGGTGATTCCGAATAAAAATTTGTCGCTTCACGAGGACGCTGTTGCTTCTTGGAAAGGAGAAAGTATGAGCGAGTGGAAAAAGGAATTTATGAAAAAAGCCAAAGATTTCCCTATTCATAAGCCTTATCATCAACTCACCAAAGAACAGAAACAATTGCTTTGGAGAGGCGATAAAACCAGAAGTTTTCCAAGCATTGACAACTTCTTCAAAATGCTGGAGGAAAATCTTTACAAAATCCAGTATAGAGTAATGCTTTCTCGCTATCGTGGAAAAACAGGATGCCCAACTTGTGAAGGATTAAGATTGAGAGAAGAAACAAGCTGGGTAAAAATTGACGGACACAATATTCAGTCTTTGATTGAATTACCTTTGGACGAATTGCTTCCATTAATCAAAAATTTTAAACTTAACGACCACGATAAAGAAATCGCCAAACGTCTGACTTACGAAATTGAAACAAGACTGGAATTTTTGACTAAAGTTGGTTTGGGTTATCTGACCTTAAACCGGACATCGAACACACTTTCCGGAGGAGAAAGTCAGAGAATCAATCTGGCAACAAGTTTAGGAAGCTCGCTCGTTGGTTCGATATATATTCTGGATGAGCCAAGTATTGGTTTGCATTCCCGAGATACTGAAAATCTGATTGGCGTTTTAAAACAACTTCGAGACCTTGGAAATACCGTAATCGTTGTAGAACACGATGAAGATGTGATGCGAGAAGCAGATTATGTCATCGACATTGGTCCGGAAGCGGGTTATCTTGGTGGTGATTTGGTTTTCAGTGGTAATTATAAAGAAATGCTGAAAGCTGATACTTTGACCGCAAAATACTTGAATGGCGATTTGAAAATCGAAGTTCCAAGCAAACGAAGAAAAACAAAAGAATTCATAGAGATAAAAGGTGCTCGTCAAAATAACTTGAAGAATGTTGACGTCAATGTTCCTTTGGAATGTCTGACGGTGATTACAGGTGTTTCAGGAAGTGGAAAATCGACTTTGATGAAAGAAGTGATGACAAATGCCATCCAAATTCAGTTGGGAATGGGTGGAAAAAAAGCGGATTATGATTCTGTGACTTTCCCTTCAAGATTGATTCAGAATATCGAATTAATTGACCAAAATCCTATTGGAAAATCGTCACGTTCCAATCCTGTAACGTATTTAAAAGCTTATGATGACATCCGAGACCTTTTCGCCAAACAAAAATCAGCGAAAGTTCAAGGTTTGAAGCCGAAACACTTCTCTTTCAATGTGGATGGCGGAAGATGTGACGAATGTAAAGGAGACGGTATCATCACAGTTTCGATGCAGTTTATGGCAGATATTGAGCTGGAATGTGAACATTGTCACGGAACGCGTTTCAAAAAAGAAATTCTCGAAATCAAATACGACGAAAAAAACATTTCCGATATTCTTCATATGACAGTAGATGAAGCGTTGGAATTCTTCAAAGAAAACCACGAAGAAAAAATCGCTACAAAACTGAAACCTTTGCAAGATGTTGGTTTAGGTTATCTTCAGTTGGGTCAGTCCTCTTCTACTCTTTCCGGTGGAGAAGCGCAGAGAGTTAAGCTGGCATCTTTCCTTGTGAAAGGTGTGACGACGGAAAAAACTTTGTTTGTTTTTGATGAACCTTCAACAGGATTGCATTTCCACGATATTCAAAAATTGTTGAAATCGCTTCAGGCATTGATAGAATTGGGACATTCGGTGGTTGTGATTGAGCACCAGCCTGACATTATAAAATGTGCCGACCACATTATCGACGTCGGTCCAAATGCCGGAAAATACGGTGGAGAGATTGTTTTTACGGGAACGCCGGAAGATTTGGCTAAAGAGAAAAAGTCTTTTACTGCGAAGTATATTGCGGAGAAGTTGAAGTAATAGAATCTAAGTAAATAATAAAACCAAAGTCGAAAGCTTTGGTTTTTGTTTTTGTTAATCATTCCAAATATTTTATAAATTCTGTTAATTGGTTAGAATCTGATTGTCGGTTTCTATATTTTAGTACAAAAAGAAAATTATGATGAAACTTAAATTTAGCATTCTAACAATTCTTCTCATCAACTTTTCAAATGCACAGTTACAAAATCTAGGTTTTGAAAACTCAACAAATAATCTGCCTGATAATTGGAGTATAAAAAAAACAGAATCCTATGACTGGAAAATTGATAACAGTCAGAAATATCAAGGGCAAAATTCTTTTCAGATAGTAGGAAGTTCTAACAATACCAAAACATTTCAATCTTTTTATCAAAAAATCCCTATTGAAGAAAAAGGTAGAAGGAAAATTGAAATCTCTGCTTATGTAAAATCTGAAAACATTGATGGAAAAATTAACCTTTGGTTTCAAGTTTTGGATAAAGATGGCAACAAAATAAATTCCGGAACTACTAATACTCAAGAAAACTCAATAGTTATAAATAGTGATTGGACAAAATACAGATTGCAATTCATCATTGATGAGTATGCAAAAAATTTAAAAATCGGAGGATTATTAGCAGGTTCAGGTAATGTTTGGTTTGATAATTTTGAACTGAAAGTAATTGATTTATCCGATACAAAACCATCAAAAATCGCCTCAGATTATATTGAATATTTCAAAAACTTAATTAAAACTAAATCTATGTTCCTAGACAAAATAGATTGGAACATTGTGGACGAAAACATCAAAAAATTATCCGAAGGTATGGAAACCATTGATGACACAAAACCTGCAATACAATATATGATGAATGTATTGAAAGGTTCCGGAGACATCCATTCTTTCATTGTCTCGAAAAAAAGTACAGAGGCAAAAAAGACATCAAATACGAAAGGAATAGAACCGGAATATAAATTAATCGACTCCAAAATTGGTTATATTATGGTTCCGGGATTTGCCACATCCAATACAGAAATCGGAAATCAGTTTGCCTCGAAAATCAATGAAATGATAAAAAAACTGGATTCTGAAAACGAAATCGCAGGTTGGATTGTAGACCTGAGAACCAATACGGGAGGAAGTATATATCCGATGATACTGGGGCTCGAGAGCCTTTTGGGAGATGGTACTTTAGGATATTTTGTTACTAAAGAAAAAAATGTTCCTTGGATATTAGAAAAAGGAAAATTTGGCAAAAATGAAATACCGCAACCCTATAAATTAAAAAAATTCAATTCTAAAATTGCCATTTTGATTGGAAAAAAGACAGGAAGCGCAGGTGAAGCTACTGTAATCTCGTTCATTGGTAAAAACAATGTGAAGCTGTTCGGGCAACCGACTGCCGGTTTGACCTCGGCTAACTCTTCTTTTCCTTTGAGCGATGGCAGGAGTCTTGCCTTGGCAACTTCTTTTGAAATGGACAGAACGGGAAAAGAATATCGCGAGAAAATAAATCCAGATGTTTTTGTAGAATCAATTCCAGACAAGGATTTAGAATTAGAAACAGCGAAAAGTTGGATTTTGGAATAATTATTCCCAAATTGGGAATTTTTATTTATATTTGTAAAAACATAAAGGTGCGAATTATTGCAAAAAAGATATTGAGAGATTTTTGGGATATTCATTCTGATTGTGAACAGCAATTAAAATCTTGGTATCAGGAAACCAATCTCGCAACTTGGAAAAATCCTAACGAACTGAAAAGTGACTTTCCTAGCGCAAGTCTTCTGAACGACAATCGGGTTTGTTTTAATATCAAAGGAAATAATTACAGACTGATTGTGAAAATTAATTATCATTATCAAATGATGTGGATTCGGTTCATAGGAACTCACGCAGAATATGATAAAATAGATGCAAACAAAATCTAATACAATGACATTAAAACCAATAAAAACGGAAGAAGATTACAATCAGGTTTTAGAAAGACTTTCACAAATTTTCGACGCTAAACCAAATACCAAAGAAGGAGATGAATTGGAAATCTTGGGAATTCTTGTTGAAAAATATGAAAATGAAAATTTCCCCATCGAACTTCCAGACCCAATTGAAGCCATAAAATTCCGGATGGAACAATTGAATTATTCTCAAAACGACCTTGCAGAAGTCATTGGATTAAAAAGCAGAGCCAGCGAAATTCTTAATAAGAAAAGGAAACTTTCCCTCGAAATGATTAGAAAACTGAGCGAAAAATTACATATTCCTACAGAAGTGTTAATCCAAGCTTATTAGACTTATCCACAAAAAAATGTGGATAACCTAGAAATTTTAACATTCAGTTTACATTTCGTATTATTTTTCTTTCTAAATTTACAATAGAGATTTAGGAAATGAACACAAAATTTACTTTTGACTCCATCGGAATTACTCAAATTAAATTTGATATAAAAATTTAAAGGATAGCATTGTCGGCTATCCTTTTTTGTTGTTGTCTAACTAAAAAAAATGAGATGTTTTATCTACTGAACCGGCTTCTAAAGAGTCGGTTCTTTTATTTCACAAAGGCTTCGACTCCGCTCAGCCTGACAATTCTTATTATACATTTAGTACTAAAAGTGTCGCACTGAGCGGAGTCGAAGTGTTTATAATAAAAAAGACTGTCTCTTTCGAAACAGTCTTTCTTTTCATTTCAGATTCTATTTTTTAGAAGCCGTTACATTGATGCCAATTTCAATGTCTTTGCTAATCATCCATTCTGCTGGGTCAGTTTCATCAGTCCCAAATTTGATTCCCCAATCTGCTCTGTTTACAGTAAATTTAGCTTCTATGCTAGCTTTACCTTCAGCAACAGTCACTTTCGCAGGAAAAGAAACATTAAGCGTTTTTCCAAGCAATGTCAAGTTTCCGCTTATCGTTTTGTTAGCTCCAGCAACTGCATCTTTTGGAAGTTCTCCAGCCAAATCAGCTACAGCAGTGATTTTGAAATCAGAAGTTGGTTGTTTCTCAACATCAAAGAAATCAGCATTTTTAAGGTGCGCTTCTAGGTCAGCCGGTTTTTTGTCAGCCTCGGTTACAGACGCAGGATCCACTTTCAAAGTCGTCATATCGATTACGAATTCTCCAGAAGTTACCGCATTATTCTCAACGGTGATTTCTCCAGATTTCAAGTTAAGAATTCCCCATCTTGGCGCAAATCCACCTTTGTGGAACGCTTTCCAATCTACTTTAGACGCTGCCAAATCTACGTTGTAAACTTCACCAGTTTTTGCTGCAACTTCTTGCTCTGCTGTTACAGTTTCTTTTTTGTCGTTACAAGCTGTGAACAACAACGCTGCTCCTACCAATGCTAATACTGTCAATTTTTTCATAGATAATATTTTAAATTAATATTGATTTTTCCTGCAGCAAAAATAAGACCTTAAATTTTGACATCGTATTGATGTACATCAAGAAAGTTTTTTTTAACCACATAGACGCAATTTTTATTCTGAAGTTTACTTTTCAAATAAGAATAAACTTCACATTTACACATAAAATCAATTGTGCTATTCGTGAAAAAACTTTTTGCCTTTTGTGGTTAAATATCATTCAAATTCCTTTGAAACTCCCAATCCAAACAATGCAAAATCGTAAACTGCAGGGTCATCAGCATTATATTTTCTAAGCACTAAATCCAACTCTTCAACCGCTTTCCAATCGTTTTGTTTTCGTTTCAGAATTCCTAATTTACGGGAGATATTGGCGGTATGAACATCCAACGGAACCGATAAAAACTTCGGATCGATCTTTTCCCAAATTCCAAAATCAACGCCTTTTTTATCTTTACGAACCATCCAACGCAGAAACATAATCAATCGTTTGGAAGCGGAATTTTTATAGGGCGAACTCACGTGTTTTTGTCCACGATGTTTTTCGGAAATGAAATGATTTCTGAAACGCTCGATAGAATGAGAAAAATTGATTTCGTTGTCATGGATTAGAAATACATCTTCCAAACTTTCAAAATGAGTGTAAATTCGGCGAAAATTTTTTAGAAAGAAAATAAAATCTTCGTGATTGAATGTTCTGTGAATGGCTTTTTGTGGAATTCTATTTAAGTCAGAATCTGTGAAATTCATGATGAAATCATACGGCGAATTTCCCATCAATTCCATCATTTTATTGGCATCATTGATAATCGATTTTCGATTTCCCCAAGCGATACTTGCAGACAAAAATCCGGCAATCTCGATATCCTGCTTCAAAGAAAAATGATGCGGAATCTGGATTGGGTCATCGGTAATAAAGTCTGGAGAATTGTATAACTCTGCTTTTTCATTTAGCAAATCGAAGATGTCTTTTTCTTTGAAATTCATTGTTCAAAAATACGAATTGTTTTTATCGCCAAGGCGTAAGAATTTTAATTTTAGAAAAGTAAAAAGTCGCAAAGTTCTCATATTGAAAACATTTTGCGACTTAATAAATTAATGAGCTAAAATCTAATATCTAATTTCTAACCTCTAATATCTTTTTTTTATCTCCCAATCACTTCTGTAATTGGATTTCCAACATTCCCACTTGGAAACTGAATATGCAACAAAGCAGAAACCGTTGGTGCGATATCTGTCATAAAATAAGGCTTATTACTTTCTCCGTGATTGATTCCCCAACCCATAAAAATCAAAGGAATATGAGCGTCGTAGGAATTCCAAACACTGTGCGTTGTTCCTTTCTTCGCATAGGTTCGTAACATAGAATCGTGCGAAATCAATTGAATATCACCACTTCTTTCTCTATTGATGCCGTTGATGATTCTTTGTTTAATCGGTTCTGGAATTGTAGCTTCCTGAACTTTAGTAGTAGAAACGGCGTATAAAACTGTCGGGTCTTTTTCTAATTCTTGAATTGTAAAACTTTTAATTTCTTCAAGATTAAGTTTATTGTCTGCAATTAGTTTTCTATTAAAATAAATTTGGTAATTATCGACTCCATTAATCAACTTATCAACCCCGAATTTCTCTTTCAATTTTGAAGTAATATTTTTATCCATTTCTTCGCCAAAGAAACCTGTGGCAATCTTGTGCTCTTTCAAAAAGTCAACAGAATGAGCGCCTCCATGGTCCGCAGAAAGGAAAACTGTATATTGTCCTTTCCCAACTTTGTTATCCAAATATTTGAAAAAATTGGCTAAATCTTGATCCAATCTCAAATAAACATCCTCAACCTCGATGGAATTTGGACCAAATTTGTGTCCTGCATAATCCGTTGAAGCGATATTAATTGCCAAAATATCCGTGATATTGTCACTTCCCAGTTTTTCTCCTTCAATAGATGCTTCCGCCAATTTCAAAGTCAAAGTATTTCCGAAAGGTGTATATCGGATATTATCTTTTTTCTTTTGATAATCTGCCGGCAAATCATTGTAAGGAAAAGTTGGCGTTTTCGCACTTCCCAAAAGTCCTTCCCAATGAGAATTATCCGGAGAACTCTCCGTATATTGATTGATTGGCAATAATGTATTCCAACCATTCGCGACTAATTTATCAGGAAGATTCTGAGAATTGAAAGTTTTAATCCATTCCGGAAGGTCACTCATATAATAAGTACTTGTAATGAAATCCCCAGTAGAATCATCAAACCAAAAAGCGCCGTTTGGTGTATGACCGGCAGGTAAGATAGAAGCTCTGTCTTTCAATGAAACACCTATAACCTTTCCTTGAAAATTAGTTGCTAATCTTAATTCGTCAGTTACAGTTGTTGACCAAAGATTTTTTGGTGAGTGACTTCCTACTTTTATATTAGTAGTTCCAACAGGTTTTACACTTTCGTCAGTAGTACAATAGACATTTTTCCCTGTTTCTTTGTCTGTCCAATCGTTTCCGGCAATCCCGTGAATAGCAGGAACAGAACCTGTATAAATTGAAGTATGCCCAAGAGCTGTTACTGTAGGAACATAGGGAATATGAACATTGTTAAGAGAATATCCTGTATTCAAAAGTCTTTTGAAACCATCGTTCCCGAATTTGTTATAATAACGATAAAGATAATCCCATCTCATCTGGTCTATTACCAAACCAACAACCAACTTTGGCCTTTGCAGTTCTGTATTTTTTTTCTTCTGTGCATTGATGGTGATTACAGACAGAAAAGCAACTGTTGCAATCGTAAATTTTTTTAACATTGTAATAACTTTTTATTGAGCCCAAATTTAAGGCTTTCAAAAGTTTTGGAATGTGAAATTTTTATTAAAGTTTTTTTGCTGGAAATTTAAACGCAAAGAGCGCAAAGATTTTTATAGACTTCAAATAAAAAAAGGCTTCGAGAGCCTCAGCCTGACATCGCTAATATTTTACAACCCAAAACCATAGAATCCAGAATCGAAAAAGCAATTCCCAATATCTTGGACGGAAAAGGTATGAATGACTAAACAGATTTAGGTTCTCACTGATTTGGCAAATTTTGCAGATTAATACAATAAAATGGAGACAGAGCTTTTCACATCGCCTCACTTGTTAAAAACCTTACAGACGATGTTACTTTACTTATAAGAGGAAATGTCGAATTAGCGATCAACAAAAGGAAAAACTAGCCAAGAATAATATTCAAATTATCGAAACAGAAATCTCAGAACTGAAACATCAAAACGGACTGGTTGAAAGCCTTATTTTTTCTGATAGAAAGGAAATTGAATTTGAAGCAGTTTATGGAGCTTTTCCATTCAAACAACATTCGGAGATTCCGCAGATTTTGGGCTGTGAATTGACGGAGATGGGACATATCAAAACTGATTTTATGCAAAAGACCAACATTCCTGGAGTTTTTGTCTGTGGCGATAACTCGTCAATGATGCGATCTGTTGCTAATGCAGTTTATACAGGTAATATTGCCGGAGCAATAGTTAATATGGAGATGGTAACGGATAGTTTTTAATTTAAAAAAATAAGTCTATTGAAATCATTATTAAAAGAACACTTTCTTAAAAATATATCATTGAAAGATGAACAATGGAATTTTATTTCTAAACATTTTCATTCTAAAAAATTTAAAAAGAAAGAGTACATCATCAACAAGGATGAAGTTGTAACTGAAATTTATTTCATCAAATCCGGCTTGGTAAAACTTTATGTGGATGACTTAAACGGAAACGAAAATATTATTTCTTTTGCATGAGAAGATTAGTGGGAAACTGATTTTGAAGCTTTTTATACCCAAAAAAGATCTACTCAAAATCTGCATTGCATCGAAGAAACAGAAACTTTCGTTTTGTCTTACCCAGATTATCTCACAATTTTGAAAACATTTCCCGAGTTGACAGAGTTTTTTCTGATGAAAGCTGTAAACTGACACATCGCCAATCAAAAAAGAATTTTATCAATAATGACATTTTCTGCTCAGAAAAAATATGAAGAATTTATAACATTTATCCTCAGATCATTCAAAGAATTCCAAAAGCTACGCTGTCTTTATACCTGGGGGTCTCAAGAGAAACATTAAGCCGATTTTTCTCAGAACAGCAAAAATTGTGACACACATCACAGACTTTATTTGGCTAATCTTAAAAAAGTAATTCTACAGGCAGATTTTGAGATTAAAAACATCATCCGACTCAATATTTACACTACAAAACACGAAGAATTATTCAAAAATTTTGATATACTTCAAAACTGAATTACTGAACACGAAATTCAACCAACTACAACTGTAATGGAAGTAAAAACTTTATTTGAAACTTTAAAAGTCGAATTTGAGGCAACTGTTGTAAAGTAATAATTAAAAAAAAATTATAATAAATAAAAAAAAACCGCACTTTTCCGAGTGCGGTTTCATTTATATAAAAGTTAATCAACCAATTAAAATTTCAAATCTCCATTCACATCTCTTACAGCTTTCGCAGCTTCAGCGAATTTTGCTTTTTCTTCTTCTGTCAGAGTAATATTAACGATTTTCTCAACACCATTTTTCCCGATGATTGCAGGAACACCAAGACAGATATCGCTTTCACCATATTCTCCATCAAGCATTAGAGAGCAAGGAATCATTTTCTTTTGGTCACATGCAATAGCCTGAACCATTACAGAAACAGCTGCACCTGGCGCATACCACGCAGAAGTTCCTAATAATTTTGTCAATGTGGCTCCTCCAACTTTAGTTTCCTCGATTACAGAAGCTTTTTGCTCATCATTCAAGAATTCTGAAACAGGAACACCATTTCTTGTAGCTTTGCTGTAAAGTGGCAGCATTCCTGTATCAGAGTGCGCTGCGATTACCATTCCGTCAACATCAGAAATTGGAGCAGCCAAAGCCTCTGCCAATCTATATTTGAATCTTGCCGAATCCAAAGCACCGCCCATTCCGATGATTCTTTCTTTTGGAAGCCCCGAAGTTTTATGTACCAAATATGCCATTGTATCCATAGGATTAGAAACAACAATAATGATAACGTTTGGCGAGTTTTTCACAAGATTAGCTGTAACATCTTTTACAATTCCGGCATTGATTCCAATTAACTCTTCTCTCGTCATCCCAGGTTTTCTAGGAATCCCAGAAGTGATGACTGCAACATGAGAATCCGCAGTTTTGCTATAATCTGCCGTTGTACCAGTAATTTTGGTATCAAACCCGTTAAGAGAGGCTGTCTGCATCAGATCCATTGCTTTACCTTCTGCAAAACCTTCTTTGATATCCACCAAAACCACTTCGGATGCGAAATTTTTCATCGCAATATATTCAGCACAAGAAGCTCCAACAGCTCCAGCTCCTACTACAGTTACTTTCATAATATTATTTTTTGTTTAAATTTTTTTAAAACTCTTTTTCGTAAATATAATAAATCTTAGAAAGCCTATTATAAATTAAATTCTAATATTTGTCATATTTTTATGAAGTGATTATTAATTGATACATGACATAATTTATAATACATTATTAAAGTACGTTCCTAAAATGTGATAGAGATTTCGTAAATTTGCTATGAAAAAAATTAAAAATATGTCAGAAAACAACATAAAATCTATTGCTGTTTTGACTTCTGGTGGAGATGCTCCAGGGATGAATGCAGCACTTAGAGCAGTTGTAAGAACAGCAAACCACTACAATATAAACTGTTATGGAATCAGAGAAGGTTATAACGGTCTTATTGCAGGAGATGTTACAAAGATGGGACCTCGTTCCGTAAAAAATATAATTAATCAAGGAGGTACGATTCTAAAGTCTGCAAGATCTAAAGAATTTATGACTCCCGAAGGTAGAAAAAAAGCATACGAACAGTGTCAAAAATTAGGAATTGATGCCATTGTTTGTATTGGTGGGGACGGAAGTTTTACCGGTGCCAAAGTTTTTAATGAAGAGTTTGGTATCAAAGTAATTGGTGTTCCCGGAACAATTGATAATGATATCTTTGGAACAGATAAAACCATTGGTTATGATACGGCTCTAAACACAGCTATGGATGCGATTGATAAAATCCGCGATACTGCCACTTCTCACAACAGAGTTTTCTTTGTAGAGGTTATGGGAAGAGATGCAGGTTTTATTGCACTTAATAGCGGAATTGCGACAGGAGCTTTGGATATTTTAATCCCAGAAAGAAAGGATAGTATTGATGAACTCTTTGAAACTTTTACCACTGCCGAGAAAGTAGGAAAATCCTCTAGCGTGGTTGTGGTTGCAGAAGGCGAAGAGCTAGGAAATATCTATGATCTTGCGAAAGCAACTAAAGAAAAATTTCCTAATTATGACATCCGCGTTACAGTGCTAGGACACATCCAAAGAGGTGGATCGCCAAGTTGTGCTGATAGAGTTTTGGCTAGTCATCTAGGTTACGGTGCGGTAATAGGATTAATGGAAGGACAAAACAAGGTAATGGTTGGTATGCAGTCTAATAAAATTGTATACACGCCAATAGAAGAAGCCATCAAAAAACATAACGAAATAGATAAAGACCTACTTCAAATCGCCGAAATACTTGCGATGTAATTCTTTTTTTCGTAAATTTATAGAAACAAAAAAAACCTTAATATTTTAAAATAATATGTCAACAATTAAAGTAGGAATTAACGGATTCGGGAGAATCGGACGTCTAGTTTTTAGAGCAATGACGGAAAGAAGCAACATCGAAGTTGTAGGTATCAATGACCTTATCGATGCTGAATACATGGCTTACATGCTAAAATACGATTCAGTTCACGGACCGTTCAAAGGAGAAGTATCAGTACAAGGGAACAACCTTGTTGTAAACGGAAAAACAATCCGTGTAACTGCTGAGAAAGACCCTAACAACCTAAAATGGAATGAAGTAGGTGCAGAATACATCGTAGAATCTACAGGTTTATTCCTTACAAAAGAATCTGCTCAAGCTCACATCAATGCTGGCGCAAAAAAAGTAATTCTTTCTGCTCCTTCCAAAGATGATACGCCTATGTTCGTAATGGGTGTAAACCACAAAGAATTGACGGACGATGTAAAAATCTTCTCAAACGCATCTTGTACTACAAACTGTCTTGCACCTTTAGCAAAAGTTATCCACGATAATTTTGGTATCGCAGAAGGTCTTATGACAACTGTACACGCTACTACTGCAACTCAGAAAACTGTAGATGGGCCATCTGCAAAAGACTGGAGAGGTGGTAGATCTGCACTTAACAACATCATCCCATCTTCTACAGGTGCCGCAAAAGCAGTAGGAAAAGTAATCCCTTCTCTTAACGGGAAATTGACTGGTATGTCTTTCAGAGTTCCAACTGCCGATGTTTCTGTAGTTGATTTAACTGTAAGATTGGAAAAACCAACTTCTTATGACGAAATTGCTGCTGCTGTAAAAGCTGCTTCTGAAGGTGATTTGAAAGGAATCCTTGGTTATACAGAAGATGCTGTAGTATCTCAAGACTTTGTTACAGATGCTAGAACTTCTATCTTCGACAAAGAAGCTGGAATTATGCTTTCTCCAACTTTTGTTAAATTGGTATCTTGGTACGATAACGAGTGGGGTTATTCTAACAAATTAACAGACCTATTGGTACACTCTTCTTCTTTATAATTAGAAGTAATTTTACTAAACATAAAACCTCAGAACCTTTTCTGAGGTTTTTTTATATTTTTAAAATGATAAAATTCACAATTATTCTCTGAAGCAAATAACCATAACTTTATCTGAAAGGAAAAAAAAATTTACAACCACGTTTTAAAGACTCTAAACTCATTTCAGAAATTTTTGAGAAATAGGAAACGATATGCATCTAGTAGGATTTCCTAATGCAAAAGTTGGTTTTGAAAATTTTGAAAAATTCTCTCATTACTTTTATGATACTGATCAAGTTGTAAAAGATATTTATTTTTCACAATCATTTACAGGAATTTTAAAGCAAATCGAGACCTACATCAGAAATTGAAAATCTATAAAATGCTAAGAATTCGCTATAAAAACAAGAATAATTTATTCTTATGCTAGACTTCTATCAAGAAACATTATAAAAACTGGGATACCAAGAACCGAGGAGAGCCTATAAATTCTTGGGATATAGAAAACAAAAAACTGTTGCAAATATCAAAAATAATTTTCAATAAAATCTGCGCAAAATTAGTCGGTAGAAAAAATAGAATAAAAAAAGGAGATAAGGATTAAATGAAAGTCTTTAATGACTATCTAAGTATCATAAAAAATTCCAATTTCCTTTAGACACTAGCTAATTCAATAAAAACTCATAAACAAAATAATATTGGATTTTGATTTTAAAATTCCGTATTTTTGAGAATAATTTTTTGAAATAATGAGTACAGCTGACGATAAGAAAAAAGCATTACAATTGGTGCTTGAAAAACTAGATAAAACCTATGGTAAAGGAACTGTAATGACTTTGGGAGAGGATTCTGTTGATACAACAATTGAAGTAATCCCTTCTGGTTCTTTGGGGATTGACCTTGCTTTAGGTGTAGGTGGATATCCTAGAGGAAGAATCATAGAAATCTATGGGCCAGAATCTTCTGGTAAAACAACCCTCACTCTTCACGCCATTGCAGAAGCTCAAAAAGCAGGAGGAATTGCAGCTTTTATAGATGCCGAACATGCTTTTGACAGAAACTATGCAGCCAAATTAGGAATCGATTTAGAAAACCTAATTATTTCTCAACCAGACAATGGTGAGCAAGCTTTAGAAATTGCTGACAACCTAATCAGATCTGGAGCAATAGATATCGTAGTAATTGACTCTGTTGCCGCTCTTACACCAAAAGCAGAGATAGAAGGTGAAATGGGAGATTCTAAAATGGGACTTCATGCAAGATTGATGTCTCAAGCTCTTAGAAAATTGACAGCTACAATTAACAGAACAAAATGTACTGTCATTTTCATTAATCAGCTTCGTGAAAAAATTGGAGTGATGTTTGGAAATCCTGAAACTACAACCGGAGGAAACGCACTTAAGTTCTATGCATCTGTAAGAATCGATATCAGAAAAGCAAGTGCACCTATCAAAAATGGAGACGAAGCTATTGGTAGTCGTGTGAAAGTAAAGGTGGTTAAAAATAAAGTTGCACCACCTTTCAAAATGGCAGAATTCGATATTATGTATGGAGAAGGAGTTTCCAAAGTTGGAGAGATCCTTGATACTGCTGTAGATCTTGCCGTAGTTAAGAAAAGCGGATCTTGGTTTAGCTACGAAGATACAAAACTAGGACAAGGACGTGACGCTGTAAAAGAAGTATTGAGAGATAACCCAGAATTATCGGAAGAAATTGAAGGTAAAATCAAAGAAATCATCAAGAATAAGTAATCAAAATAAAAGGCTGTGAATTATCACAGCCTTTGTTTTTATTTGAAGAAGTAAGTTAAACCTAAGCTTAGAACATGCTCCGATTTTTTCTTTTGTGTATTAGGATCCATCGTCCAAGTCTCTACAAGATTAGGATAAGTATTTGATAGTCCAATATCATATTTGAGTGCAATCTCTAGTTGTCTTTTATAGCTATAACCAATACCCGCACCGATTCCAAAATTGAAAGAATTGGCTTTTCCATTGATATCCGGGTAATCTGGATTTGTTACATTTGGATCATAATATCCTCTTTCAGCTGGTGCGTTCTTTACTTTTTGACTAATCAAAAAATTAAATCTAGGTCCTACCAATCCATAAAACTCAGACTCTGCTTCAGAGAAATAAGCTTTAAAATTAAATGGAACACTCAAGTAATTGTTAGCATAAACTGCGTGCTCCCATCCAACTGTCTTTTCATATTTTCTGTCTCCTCCTTCGCCAGCTCCAAAATACAAAACTTCTGCCTGAATGTAAAATTGTTCATCAACACCTATTGGCACTTGTGCTGTAACTCCACCTAACACAGAGAACCTTGGCCCCGAAGGATGGTGAGCATTTATAACTCTAGAATATGTTCCTCCTGCAACGACACCAAACTCAGTAGATCTGAAATCAATTTGCGCTTGAGAAAAAAACGACATTAACAATAAGGACCCAAAAAGGTTTTTTTTCATAACTTGTGTTTTTATAAATATTTTTCTTTTCAAATTTAAATAAAAAAAATGAGAAGCCCAGAAGAGCTTCTCAAAATATCTTTAAAAGTATTCTAACTAAAGAATTTTATGCTAAAACAGCAGCAACAGTTTTACCAATCTCTGCAGGAGAATCTACAACGTGGATACCGTTTTCTTTCATAATAGCCATTTTTGCTTGTGCAGTGTCATCAGCTCCTCCAACGATAGCTCCTGCGTGTCCCATTGTTCTACCTTTTGGAGCAGTTTGTCCAGCGATGAAACCTACAACTGGTTTTGTAGAACCACTAGCTTTGTACCATCTTGCAGCTTCAGCTTCTAGAGATCCTCCAATTTCTCCAATCATTACAACAGCTTCTGTTTCTGGATCGTTGATAAACAATTCCAAAGCTTCTTTTGTAGTAGTTCCGATAATTGGATCTCCACCGATTCCGATAGCTGTAGAAACACCATAACCAGCTTTTACAACCTGATCAGCAGCTTCATAAGTCAAAGTTCCAGATTTTGAAACGATACCAACTTTTCCTTTTTTGAAAACGAAACCAGGCATAATTCCGATTTTAGCTTCGTCTGAAGTGATGATACCAGGACAGTTTGGGCCGATCAAACGAACATCTCTGTCTTGGATATAATCCTTAACTTTTACCATATCAGCAACAGGAATTCCTTCTGTGATACATACAATAACTTTGATTCCTGCTTCAGCAGCTTCCATTACAGCATCTGCAGCAAATGCAGGCGGAACGAAAATAATACTCACATTAGCACCCGCTTTTTCTACAGCTTCTGCAACTGAGTTGAAAACAGGTTTACCAAGGTGCTCAGTTCCTCCTTTTCCCGGAGTTACACCACCAACAACGTTGGTTCCGTAATCGATCATTTGACCTGCGTGAAAAGTACCTTCGTTACCAGTAAATCCTTGTACGATAACTTTAGAATCTTTGTTTACTAATACTGACATTTTTTATTATTATTTATTGATTTTATAAACATTTGTTACTCGCAAAAATAACGATAATTATTCAGAATTTTCTTTATAAAATACTTTTTTTGAATATTAAAAATATGATTTACTTCAGATTTTTGATTTTAACTTCTTTTCTAAGATACTGTTTGAACTCCTCCGCAATGGGACCAAAATAAGTACCTTTTTTCAAATCTCTATTAACACCGACTTTTGCAAGAAGTACTGTTCCTTTTTCGATTCTGACACCAGATGCCATCCCAACTTGCCCCCAAATTGTTACTTCATCTTCAATAATACAACATCCAGCAATTCCAGTTTGTGAAGCTATCAAACATCTTTTTCCAATAATTGTATCGTGTCCAATTTGGATTTGATTGTCTAAAACAGACCCTTCTCCAATGGTTGTAGAATCGGTAACACCTCTATCAATGGTACATCCATTCCCTATTTCAACATTATTTTCGATGATAACGTTCCCAACAGAAATTAATCTATCAAAATTACCATTCAGTTTTCTGTAATAGAAAGCGTCGCCTCCTAAAACTGTATTAGCTTGAATAATAACATTATCTCCTATTACAGTTCTATCACCGATCACAACATTGGGGAAAATATGGCAATTTTTTCCAATTCTTACATCATTTCCAATAACAACAGATGGATGAATGGAAGTCCCGTCTCCTACTTCCAAATCGTGAAGTTCTTCTTTGAAATTTGAAATCCTTGTGAAGTGCGTATTGATTTTATTAAAATCACGAAAAGGATCATCTGAAACCAAAAGGGCTTTACCTTCTGGACATTCTACTTCTTTATCGATTAAGATGATTGTAGCAGCAGAATTGAGAGCCTTGTCATAGTATTTTGGATGGTTAACAAAAACTATTTCTCCTGGTTTTATCATATGAATTTCATTGGTTCCTAGAACCGGAAAATTTTCGTCTCCGATATATTTTGCACCAATGATATCTGCAACAACTTTAAGTGTTTGAGGTTGATTGAAAGTCATAACTAGATGTTAGAATTTAGACATTAGATTTGGGTAAAATCGTCTTTATGAATACGAATCTGCAGCCCGACTTGAGTGGAGCTCTTTTTCTTTTTTGACAGAAAAAGAAAAAAGCGGGAACGGAAGGCGGATTAAGCTGCCCCAAATAAAAAATAATTGATCTAAAATAAAAATGGAAGTTTGAAGATCAACTCCAGACTTCCATCTTTTAATTTTATTTTACTCTTTCCAAGTAAGAGCCGTCTTCTGTGCTGATTTTAATTTTGTCACCTGGCTCGATGAACAATGGAACCATTACTCTTGCGCCTGTTTCTACGATTGCATTTTTCAAAGCGTTGGTAGCTGTATTTCCTTTAACCCCAGGATCAGCTTCGATAACTTCTAAGTAAACTGACTGAGGAAGTTCCGCAGAAAGTGGCGTTTCATCAGCTTCTTTCAAGATGATTGTTACCTCTTCCCCTGCTTTCATCAAGTTAGAGTTCTCGATCATTTCTTTGTTAAGATAAAGCTGAGAGAAGTCCTCGTTATTCATGAAGTGGAATCCATTCTCATCATCATAAAGATATTGGAATTTTCTTGTGATTACCTTTACTTCATCAATTTTGTGACCTGCTGAAAAAGTATTATCAAGAACTTTTCCATTGGTTACAGATTTTAATTTTGTTCTTACGAAAGCAGGACCTTTACCTGGTTTTACGTGTAGAAACTCGATTACTTTGAAAATATCATTGCTGAATTCTATGCAAAGTCCTTTTCTGATATCGTTGCTTGTTGCCATTAGTTATATATAAACTTGTAATTATTTTAAATTATTCTTTTCCAGAACCATAACCTTTTACAATACCTCGAGGAGAATTCTGGATAAATGTAATGATCTCATCTCTCTCCATTGTAGGTAGCATTTCTTTCTCAATGAATTCTATTGCTTGTGTGGTATTCATTTTCATTTGGAAAATAGCTCTGTAGATTTTTTGGATTTCGAAGATTTTCTCATTAGTAAAACCTCTTCTTCTAAGTCCTACAGAATTGATACCCGCGTAAGAGATAGGTTCTCTTGCTACTTTAACATACGGTGGGATATCTTTTCTGATTAATGAACCACCGGAAATCATAGCATGTTTTCCAATTTTCCCAAATTGTTGAATTGCTGACAAACCTCCCATAACTGTGAAATCTCCTATTTCTACGTGCCCTGCAATTCCACAACCGTTGGCAATAATCACATTATTCCCAATGATACAGTCGTGAGCAACGTGAGAAGTCGCCATAATCAAGCAGTTCTCTCCTACTTTTGTATAGCCAAGTGCTTTTGTTCCTCGGTTGATGGTAACACATTCTCTAAGAGTTGTCCCGTCACCAATAATGGTTTGAGTATCTTCTCCATCAAATTTAAGATCCTGTGGCACAGCCGAAATAACTGTTCCTGGAAAAATCTTACAATTTTTTCCGATTCTAGCGCCATCCATAATGGTGACATTAGATCCAATCCAAGTTCCTGCTCCTATAACTACGTCTGCTGCGATAGTACTGAACGGTTCTACGGTTACATTTTTACCAATTTTGGCACGTGGATCTACTGCTGTTAGCTGATGAATCATAAATTAAATTTTAGTTTTTGCAACTTGAGCCATCAGTTCTGCTTCAACAACAACACTGTCTCCAACATAACCATAACCTTGCATATGTACAATTCCTCTTCTGATTGGTTCTATCAATTCTATCTTGAAAATAACCTGATCTCCTGGAACTACTTTTTTCTTGAACTTAACATTATCCATCTTTACAAAGTAAGTTGAATAATTCTCTGGATCTGGAACGTTTGCCAAAACCAATATACCTCCAACTTGTGCCATTGCCTCAATTTGTAAAACACCTGGCATTACTGGCTCTTTTGGGAAATGTCCTACGAAGAACGGTTCGTTCATAGTAACATTTTTAAGACCCACAACGTGAGTATCAGATAATTCTAAGATTTTATCTACCAACAAAAAGGGTGGTCTGTGTGGTAACAATCTCATAATTCCGTTGATATCGAAAACAGGCTCAGCCTTCAAATCAAAATCTGGAACATTTTTTCTTTTTTGCAATTTGTATTGTCTGTTTAGTTTTTTTGCAAACTGAGTGTTTACAAAGTGTCCTGGTTTATTAGCAATAACTCTACCTTTGATTCTAACTCCTACTAAAGCCAAATCACCAATTACATCAAGTAATTTATGACGAGCCGCTTCATTAGTATAATTAAGGGTTAAATTATCAAGAATACCGTTTGGACGGATAGAAACTTCGTCTTTTCCGAAAGCAACTTTTAGTTTTTCAAGAGTTTCTGGCGTCAACTCTTTATCAACATACACAATGGCATTACTGATGTCACCACCTTTGATAAGATTGGCATCCAAAAGTTGCTCTAGTTCATGTAAAAAGCTGAATGTTCTAGCAGAAGCAATCTCATCCTTGAACTCAGAAAGATTTTTCATACTAGCATTTTGAGTTCCCAAAACTTTGGTACCAAAATCTACCATTGTTGTAATCTCGTAATCATCAGCAGGGATGACAGTAATCTCAGAACCTGTAGAAGGGTCGATATAGTTCATTACTTCTTTGATCACAAGATATTCTCTAGGAAGCTCTTGTTCCTGAATGCCTACTTTTTCTATCGCTTCTACAAAAAATTTAGAAGAACCGTCCAAGATTGGCGGCTCTGCACTGTTCATTTCAAGAATTGCGTTATCAACGTCCATCCCGACCAAAGCTGCCAAAAGATGCTCGCAAGTATGGATTTTAACGCCTAACTTCTCAAGAGTAGTTCCTCTTTCTGTAGTAGTTACGTAATTGACATCAGCCTCAACTTGAGGATGACCTTCTAGGTCTGTTCTTACGAATACAAATCCAGTATTTTCTTTTGCTGGTTTGATTCTCAAATTAACCTCTTTTCCTGTGTGAAGACCTATTCCAGAAAGCTGGATTTCTTCTTTGATTGTTTTTTGTTTATCACTCATTGTAATAGTTTTGAGGCGGGAAGAACTATGTCTTGGCTCCTGATACCTTTACTCTGATTTTTTATTTTCTAAATCGTTTATTCTTTTGACAATATCCGTAAAATTACGAAAATGTACATAGTTTCTT
The DNA here is from genome assembly GCF_003385395.1 of Epilithonimonas hispanica. Taxonomy (GTDB): domain Bacteria; phylum Bacteroidota; class Bacteroidia; order Flavobacteriales; family Weeksellaceae; genus Epilithonimonas; species Epilithonimonas hispanica. Next base: position 41,849 of record NZ_QNUG01000015.1, read on the forward strand.
CTATAATCGCTGTAGTTGATTGCAGGCGAACCATAAAGCGTTTCTCCATCTTTTGCAGAAGAATTAACACCACTTTGAGCCTGAATCTTAACTTGATTTCCTATCTTGATATGACCTACAATTCCTACCTGTCCACCAATCTGATTCCAATCTCCGATAACGGTTGAACCGGCAATTCCTGCTTGTGAAGCTATTACATTGTTCTGACCTATTTTCACATTATGAGCAATTTGGATTAGATTATCAATCTTAGTTCCTTTTCCAATAATTGTAGAACCGATTGTTGCTCGGTCAATACTACAGTTAGAACCAATTTCTACATCATCTTCAATGATAACATTTCCTAATTGAGGAATTTTTTTGAAGCCATCAGCAGTCGGCTGGAAACCAAATCCATCTCCACCAACAACTGTATTGGAATGGATAACACAATTATCTCCAACGATACAATAATCATATATTCTTGCGCCACTGTCAATTTTGCAGTTCTTTCCAATTTTTACTCCTTTTCCAATGTAAACGTGCGGAAAAATCTGTGTATTATCACCAATTTTAGCGTTCTCAGAAACATAAGTAAAAGCGCCGATGTAAACATCTTCGCCTACTTTCGCAGTTTCGTGGAAAAATGAACCAGCTTCTATCCCAGTTCTTCTGCCTTGCATCTCTTGATAAAGATTCATCAAAACCTGAAAAGAAAGATATGCATCTTCCACAGCAATAATCACAGGTCTGTAATCTCTGTCTTCCACAAGATTTTCAGAAACGATTAAAACTGCACATTCTGTTTCGTCAATAAAATGAGAAAAACGACTTTGGCCAACGAAAGACAAATGTCCTTGTTCTCCATTTTCTATAGGAGAAACTCCTGTAATAACAGTTTTTCCGTCACCAATGATTTTGCCGTTTATTAATTCTGCAATTTGTTCTGCGCTAAATTCCATAGTTTGCAAAGATAAATATTTTATTAATTATCTTTTAATTTTTTATGACGAATCAAAGTTACTTTTACTTTACTTATATTATTTCTCTAGGAAAATAAATGATATATTTTTTCGTCGCATTCTCCATACAGCCAAATAAGATCTGATTTTCAGACTCTTCCAACTTCATCGTTTCTCCTGTTTTGTTCATCAAATAAATCGGTTGTTTTTCTGTATCATAAGGTAAAAGCGAACGAGAAATCTGTCCTACGATTTCCTCTCCATTATCAATTCCGAAAAATTTATTCGTTTTTTCAATTTTATCTTTAATAAAGTCTTCTGAAAAAGGCTTGGAAGAAATAATACTTTTCGGAAAATCTCGATATATAACAATTTTACAAAGTCTTGACAATACAAAATCCTCATTCTCAGCCCATTCTTTGATGGCTTGGTAAACATCCATATCATCCAACATCGTGAATCTTCTGATATCTTCTTCAGTTGCTTCTTCAAATTTATTTTTAACTAAAAAATATTTCAAGTTAGAAGGTGCTTCCAAATCTACATTTTGAGAAACCAAATATTTGGCTCTATTAAGAATCTGAACCAGAATATGTTCGCCCAACGCCGCAGTTTTATGATAATAAACCTGCCAATACATAAACATTCTCGCTGTCAGATAATTTTCAATAGAATAAATTCCTTTTGCGTCAATAACAAGTTTTTCATCACTCACATTCATCATAGAGATGATTCTCTCCACATTTACGCTTCCTTCGGAAACGCCTGTGTAGAAACTATCTCGCTTCAGATAATCCATTCTGTCAACATCCAATTGAGATGAAATCAACTGATTGAAAAAAGGTCTGTGATATTTGCCTTGAAACATTTCGATTGCCAAATCTAATTTCCCTTTGAATTCTTTATTCAAACGGTTCATCAGCAAAATTGAGATTTTCTCGTGATGCCAATCGTCCATCAACATATTTTCCAAAGCGTGCGAAAACGGACCGTGGCCAATATCGTGAAGTAAAATTGCCAACATCGCCGCTTTTTCTTCTTCTTTGGAAACTTTTACGCCTTTTAGTTTAAGCGTTTCCAAAGCTTTGAACATTAGATTCATTGCACCAAGAGCATGAAGAAATCTGGTATGTTTTGCACCAGGAAAAATGAGGGAAAGAAGTCCGGTTTGAGAAATCCTTCTGAGTCTTTGAAAATAAGGATGTTCTATAATATCAAACAAAATCTCGTGAGGAATTTTGATAAAACCGTGAACTGGGTCGTTGATAATCTTGAGTTTATTCTGCACCTTTCAATATTGATGATTGATACAAAAATAAGGAAATTAAAATGGTTTTATGTAATAAATAATAAGACGTGAATAAAAGAATTAATTATATTGATTGTATATTCGTGATTCTTTCAAGAGTCTAATATTAATAAAAAAACTAATGAGCATCTTTCCTTCAACAATTTATGAATTCAAACTTATTAATGGGCAAACTGAAACTTTAGAAAGACTAAATAGAAGAACCGAAGAATCCGAAAGTCTTATATCAAAAGTAACAGAAAAGTCTTTTATTGGAAAAGTAAAAAACAATAATTTTAGAATCATTTCATCAAACATCGGAAAAGGTGCTTTTTGTACATTAACCGGATTTATAAAAGAAGAAAAAGGAAAAGTTTTAGTGGAAATCAATAAACCCTTCAAAATACTTCTTACAATATTGATGCTTTTCCCCTTTGTTGCATTTTTCATCCAATTATTTTCAAAAACAGCTGAATTCAATCCAATATTCATAATAGTTTGCATAGGTCAAGTTTTAATTATTAGATTTTTTTTCATTGGAATATTCTTTAAAATACAATCCAAACAAAGCATCAGCAAACTATCCGACGTTCTTGACACAGAATGGATTAATAAAAAAGAATAAATTCTCAAACCAAAATCCGTAAACTCTTCGGTAACACTTTGATATGAATAGGAGACTTAATTTTCTTGAATTCTCCATCGATGTGCCAAGTTTTTGTATTCACTTTGAACTCAATTTCTGAAACAGGAAGATAAGTCACGTAATCATCGTCTTTCAAGCGTTTTGTAAACATTCTGAAAGCGAAAAATGGAGAATACGTCAACGGAAATTTCTTAACCAAAACCAAATCTACCAAACCGTCACTTTTACTCGCCATAGGTGCAATATAAGCGTTGTTCCCGAATTGGCGTGTGTTAGCGATATTTAGCATTAGATATTTGCCATTGTATTGCTTGTAGTTTTCTTCTAGGAATTTGATTTTAATTGGCTTGTATTTGAAAAAAGTCTGGATAGAAACTTTGATATAGTTTTTAAAACCTCGACTGGTTTTTTCAAATTCCTTCACCACTTTTCCATCAAATCCGGTTCCCGAAACATTAATCGAAAAATGTTCGTTGACCATAAACGTATCGATTTCCTTGGATTTTTTAGCTTCAATTTTTTCTAAAAGTCGGGAAATATTTTTGTTGAAATTAGTTTCATTAGAAAAGCCATTGCCGGAACCTGCCGGGAAAACTGCAAGAATTTTGTTAGTATTAATGAGTTTTTGAGCAACAACCGAAATAGTTCCATCACCTCCAACAGCCACGAAAACATCAACATCATTCCAAACTCTTCGGATAAACTCATCGGTATCCTCCAAAGATTGGGAAACCAAATAAAGCGGATTATCAACTTTTTTGTGAAGCTCGTCCACAAAAGGCTGATAATTTTTCTTCGCCGAAAAAGGATTGATGATGAAGGCTGATTTCATTTTGTCAAAAATAAAAATACTCTGAGGATTTCAGAGTATTATTTGAATTAATTTTATTTATTGGGCTTCGAGAGCCTCAGCCAGAAAATACAAACGATTCAGTCTTTTTTATTAAAGTTGTCATCCTGAGGCGCTGAAAGGATTTTCATATTTTTAAATTCTTCTGTTATCGGCTTTCCAGTTTTTGATATTCTGTTTTATTTTGGAAGAAGACCAATCATTCTCGATGGTTTTGTTGATTAATTCTATCAAATCTTCGTCTTCAGAAAACCTCAACGCAAAAATCTGAGAGTCGGAAAATTGATATGGTAAACTTTCCAATCGATTACCCGTAAAAGCAAAATATCGGAACTTGAATTCATTAATAATCAATCGGTCTTGCAATCCTAAAGCATAATGTTGGCGAAGCATAAATGATAATATAATTATTGAAATAATAACTGCGGAAACCATCAGCCAAATCAAACTTACACCTCTTTCATCAACCGCATTATCCCAAAATTCAAAAAGTGACAACACTAATAAAATCAACATTATCGGATAGAAAATAAAATGATGTAAAGGATAATATTTCCTATGATTTTTCAAATTTTGACTCATCTTACTTGATATTATATTGTTTGATAAACCCCGGTTTCAATTGGTCTTTGATATCTTTAAAATTTAAAGTAATATAAACAACACCGGCTGCATAAGCCGTAATCTCGTATTGATTATAGACAAACGTAATTTTATCTTTATCAAAATAGAAATTGTTATTGGGTGAGATTTTATCTTCCAAAAGCATTTCTTTTTGCTCCGGTTCATCAAAATGAGCTTTCAATATCTTATCCCAACTAGCATCCGCAGGATTTTTAAGAATGTCATTTTGGGAAATCACTTTATTATTTTTTAAATCAAAAGTTTTGTAATTTTCAAAATAATAACCGTGTGCACCACCGGAATATCCACTTCCAAAGTAGCGCAAAGTAAGAATATCATCCTTATGAGAAACCACCTTCATTGCAGAAGACTCGTCCCAAGTCTGCTTGAATTCTGGAGACCATTCTTCTGAACTTTTCTTGTTATCTGCAAAGCTTTTCTGCATTTGTTTCATCAAAGCAGCTTTTAGAGAATTAGCGTCGTAAGAAGTTCCGTCGAACTTGAATTCTTTATAAATACTATCAAGAATCACTTTGTTTTGAATTGATGGGAAAACAAGCAATTGTCTGTCAAATTTGGCTGTCAGATTTTTATTAATTACCAAAGAATCCTGAACTCTAACTGAATCTATCACGAATTCGTTCTTTGTAACAAGACTGTCTGATTTTGAAACTTCTGTAGTTACTTTATTGTCTTTTTTAGAACAAGAAGCCACTAAAATGCCTAAAGACAAAATAACAAATAAATTTTTCATAGTTTTATTTTAATTGATAATATTCTGATTGATAACAAAAAACCTTCCAAAATTGGAAGGTTTGATTTTTATAATTTTATTTTGAATCAATTAAACATCAATTCTTGCGTAAACCGCATTTTTTTCAATGAATTCTCTTCTCGGCGGAACTTCGTCGCCCATCAACATAGAAAAAGTAGAATCTGCTTCTACGGCATTGTCGATTGCAACTTGTTTCAAGATTCTGTGTTCAGGATTTAGAGTAGTTTCCCAAAGCTGTTCAGGATTCATCTCTCCAAGACCTTTGTAACGCTGAACCTCTACTCCTTTTCCATCTGGTGACATCTCCAGAGTAAACTCTTCACGTTCTTTTTCGTTATAAGCGTAAACTTTTTTGTTTCCTTTTTTCAATAAATATAAAGGCGGTTGAGCGATATAAATGTATCCGTTCTCAATCAATTCTTTCATATATCTGAAGAAGAAAGTCAGAATCAAAGTTGAGATGTGAGAACCATCGATATCAGCATCGGTCATAATCACGATTTTGTGATAACGAAGTTTTGTAATATTCAACGCTTTAGAATCTTCCTCTGTTCCTACAGAAACCCCAAGTGCTGTGTATATATTCTTGATTTCCTCGTTATCATAAACCTTGTGAAGCATTGATTTCTCAACATTCAAAATCTTACCTCTCAATGGAAGAATCGCTTGGAAATGACGGTCACGACCTTGCTTAGCCGTTCCACCTGCGGAATCTCCCTCAACAAGAAAGATTTCAGATTCAGCTGGGTCTTTAGAAGAACAGTCAGATAACTTCCCTGGTAGGCCAGAACCTCCCATTGGAGATTTTCTCTGAACCATTTCACGCGCTTTTTTCGCAGCTTGTCTAGCTTTTGCAGCTAAAACCACTTTTTGTACGATTTGTTTCGCTTCTAATGGATTTTCTTCCAAGAAATTAGTCAACATTTCTCCAACGATTTTATCAACCGCTCCCGAAACTTCTGAGTTTCCTAATTTCGTTTTAGTTTGACCCTCGAACTGAGGCTCCATTACTTTTACAGAAATCACAGCCGTCAAACCTTCACGGAAATCGTCTCCTGTAACTTCAACTTTTTCTTTTGCAGGAAGACCTAATTCATCAGCATATTTCTTAAGAGTTCTTGTCAAAGCTCTTCTAAAACCAGCTAAGTGTGTTCCTCCTTCGTGTGTATTGATATTATTAACATAAGAGTGAAGATTCTCATTGAAAGACGTGTTGTAACGCATTGCCACCTCAACCGGAATATCATCGCGCTCGCCTTCCATAAAGATGACGTTCTCCATAATAGATTCGCGGTTTCCATCGATATACTCAACGAATTCCTTTAAACCACCTTCTGAATGGAAAGTTTCCGATTTGAAAGAGCCATCTTCCAATTTTTCTCTCTCGTCTGTTAAAGTAATCGTGATTCCTTTATTAAGGTAAGACAATTCTCTAAGACGGTTTGCCAATGTATCGTAATTGTAAACTAATTCAGTAAAAATAGAATCATCCGGTTGGAAAAACTGCTTCGTTCCTCTGTAATCGCTGTTTCCGATTTCTTCAACACCTGTTTGCGCTTTCCCTCTTGAATAAACTTGTTGATAGATGTTTCCGTCTCTGTAAACAGTTGTAATCATCTCGTTGGAAAGTGCGTTAACACACGAAACCCCAACACCGTGAAGACCTCCGGAAACTTTGTAAGAATCTTTATCGAACTTTCCACCCGCTCCAATTTTGGTCATTACCACCTCAAGCGCAGATTTCTGTTCTTTCTCGTGAAAATCGACAGGAATACCACGACCGTTATCCATAACTTCTACGGCGTTACCTTCTTTTATCGCGACAGTTATCGTATCACAATATCCTGCCAAAGCCTCATCGATAGAGTTATCCACTACTTCATAAACCAAATGGTGGAGACCTCTGACTCCTACATCACCAATGTACATCGAAGGACGCATACGAACGTGCTCCATTCCTTCCAATGCCTGAATACTACTTGCTGTATATTGTTTTTGACTCATATCATTTAAGATTACAGATGTAAGACACAAGATTTCAGATTATTAACCTTGTGAAAAACATCTCTTTTTTTCTATTAATTAAATATCATTAAAGCTTACAAATATCGTTAAAAAAATCGAGATATGAAAGCCTTAAAATCAGTCAAAAATGACAAGTTTTTAACAGGGATGCTTGGGAATTTTGAATAAAAAAAATCGAACTGTAAAAGCTCGATTTTATAAAATTTAAATATTGATAAAAGTTTTAATTTTTCAAAAACTCATCCACTTTTTTCGCACAATCCCGGCCTTCCGCAATCGCCCAAACAACCAAGCTTTGTCCTTTTCTGGCATCGCCACAAGAGAAATATTTAGTTTGATTGGTTCGGAATTCTTTATTATTTCCAATCAGATTTCCTTTCGGGTCAAGATTAATATCCAAAGCTTCCACCAAACCTTTTTGCTCAACGTGCGTGTAACCTAAAGCGATGAAAGCATAATCACATTCGATAACAAATTCTGAGTTTGGTTTTTCTGTGTAGAGATTCCATTTTCCGTCTGCATCTTTTGTCCATTCAGCTTCCACAAGACGAAGACCCGTAAGATTTCCGTTTTCATCTTTTACAAATTCTTTGGAATTGACAGACCATCTTCTTTCGCAACCTTCTTCGTGAGATGACGTAATCTGCAAAGTCATCGGCATTGTTGGCCAAGGCATAGTTTCGTCTCGTTTTGTAGGTTGCATTGGTTTATAATAAATCTGATAAACAACTTCCGCACCTTGACGATTCGAAGTTCCGATACAATCTGAACCCGTATCTCCACCTCCAATTACAACTACCTTTTTCCCTTTAACATTGAGTTCTTCTTCATTAAAGTCGATTCCGCTAACTTTTTTATTATTCTGAACCAGAAAATCCATTGCGAAATGAACACCTTTCGCATCACGGTTTGGTAACATTAAATCCCGTGGAACTGTACTTCCCAAAGCCAAAACAACCGCATCAAAATTTCTGTTCAATTCCTCGACTGAATAATTGACACCAACATTGACATTAGTTCTAAACTCAACACCTTCCTGTTCCATCCACCGAACGCGACGCTCAACAATATTTTTATCAAGTTTAAAATCTGGAATTCCAAATCTCAACAAACCACCAATTTCAGAATCTCTTTCGAAAACCGTCACCTGATGACCAGCCTGATTCAATTGATAAGCAGAAGCCAAACCAGCAGGACCGGAACCAATAACCGCCACTTTTTTATCCGTTCTGAATTGAGGAACTTTTGGTTTTGCAAATCCTTGTTCAAAAGCGATTTCGATAATATTTTTTTCAATTTCTTCAATCGCAACAGGCAAATTATTAATTCCTAGAACACAGGCTCCTTCGCAAGGTGCAGGACAAATCCGGCCTGTAAATTCAGGGAAATTATTAGTTGAAGTTAAAATACGATAAGCCTTTTCCCATTGCTTTTTATAAACTGCATCATTGAATTCTGGAATCACATTCCCCAACGGACAACCGCTCTGACAAAACGGAACACCACAATCCATACATCTTGCAGACTGCTCTTTCAGGAGCTTTTCAGAAGCTGGTTCATAAAATTCCTTATAATTCTTCAACCTTTCCGAAACCGGAAGCTTCGCAGGCAACTCTCTGTCATATATCAAAAAACCATCTGTCTTTCCCATTATTTCATTACATTTATTTGATTCTCCATTACTTTTTTATATTCACGAGGATAGACTTTTACAAAGTGTTTCAGATTATTTTCAAAATCGCTTAAAAGATATTCCGCCAAAAGGCTTTTGGTCATTTCAAAATGTTCCTGTATCAAGGCAAAAACCAGATTTTTATCCCGATCTGTCAATTGCTCCAAATCCGCCATATCAGGATTGAAATTCTTTTCCAAATCCTTTCTGACATCCCATACATAAGCGATTCCACCACTCATTCCGGCTCCGAAATTCCGTCCGACTCCGCCCAAAATCACCACTGTTCCACCCGTCATATATTCGCAACCGTGGTCGCCAATACCTTCTACGACAGCAATCGCTCCTGAATTACGAACACAGAATCTTTCGCCCGCCATTCCATTAATGAAAACCTTTCCGGAAGTTGCTCCGTACAAAGCCACATTTCCGATAATGCTATTTTCATTAGCTTTAATCACCGCTTCTTCATCCGGAAAAACAGCGAGTTTTGCACCCGACAGACCTTTCCCAAAATAATCATTAGCATCACCCTCCAAAATCATCGTAATTCCTTGGTTACAAAAAGCACCAAAACTTTGTCCTGCCGTTCCTTTAAAATTAAATTTCAAAGCATCTTCTTGCATTCCGTCCGAATGATAGATTTTCGTGAGTTCGTGGGAAAGAATTGTCCCAACTGTTCTGTCAGTATTTTTAATTAAAAAAGAAGCTTCTACTTTTTCGTTATTTTCTAAAGCTGATTGCGACACTTCCAGCATTTCCCAAGACAAAGATTCATCCAAACCACTGTCTTGTTCCTCTGCTTTTACAATTGGTAAATCAGTTTCCATCTTGAAAAGAAGTCCACTCAAATCTATGTTTTGATGTTTCCAGAATTTGATTTCTTTTTTCTTTTCCAGACATTGAGATTGGCCGACCATTTCATCAATCGTTCTAAAACCAAGACTTGCCATTATCTCGCGAACTTCCATCGCTAAAAATGTAAAGTAACTCACCAAATGCTCTGGTTTTCCTGTGAATTTTTTACGCAACTCTTCATTCTGAGTCGCAATCCCAACAGGGCAAGTATTAAGATGACATTTTCTCATCAAGATACAACCTTCAACAATCAAAGCAGATGTTGCAATTCCCCATTCTTCCGCCCCAAGCAACGTTGCCATTACCAAATCACGTCCGGTTTTCATTTGCCCATCAACCTGAACCGTAACTCTTTGTCTTAATTTATTTTTGATTAAAGTCTGATGCGTTTCCGCCAATCCCAATTCCCAAGGCAAACCTGTATGACGAACCGAACTCAAAGGCGAAGCTCCCGTTCCGCCATCATAACCGGAAATCAGAATATGGTCAGCTTTTGCTTTAGCAACGCCAGAGGCAATCGTACCAACTCCGGCCTTCGAAACCAATTTAACAGAAATTCTTGCGTGGCGATTGGCATTTTTCAAATCAAAAATTAACTGCGCCAAATCTTCTATGGAATAAATATCGTGATGAGGAGGCGGCGAAATTAAACCAACGCCCGGCGTAGAATGTCGCGTTTTTCCAATCCAAGAATCCACTTTTTCGCCTGACAATTGCCCACCTTCCCCCGGTTTTGCACCTTGCGCCATTTTGATTTGAAGTTCTTCTGCTTCTGCCAAATATCTCGCTGTTACTCCAAATCTACCTGAAGCAACTTGCTTGATTGATGAACGCAGACTATCGCCGTTTTCATTAATAACATATCTGTTTTCATCTTCGCCACCTTCGCCTGTATTACTTTTTGCACCAATTCTATTCATCGCAATGGCCAAAGTCGTATGAGCTTCCCAAGAAATCGAACCAAAAGACATTGCTCCAGTCGCAAAACGTTTCAGAATATTTTCAATCGGCTCAACTTCCGATAAAGGAATGGATTGACGGTCATTTTTAAACTCCAACAAACCTCTTAACAACGACGCATTTTCGGTTTGACGATTGACCGCTCTAGAATATTTTTTGAATGTTTCGTAATTATCATTCCAAGTTGCCTGTTGCAAAAGATGAATGGATTGAGGATTAAATTGATGATATTCGCTGTCTTTTCTCCATTGATAAATTCCTCCGGAATCTAAAATTCCAAACGCTGAATCATTCTTGAAAGCCTGATAATGTTTCGCTAAAGCTTCTTTCGCAATTTCATCAAAACCAATTCCGTTGATTCTGGAAATCGCTCCGGTAAAGCAAGTATTAACTAAAGGCTTATTAAGACCGATAATCTCAAAAATCTGCGCACCGTGATAAGATTGTAAAGTCGAAATTCCCATCTTTGAAAAAATCTTCAACAATCCGTCTCCAACTGCTTTTTTATAATTGGATTTAAGTTGTTCTAAATCCGCATCCTGCTTGAACTCGCCATCATAAAACATCTGCCTGATACTCGCCAAAGCCAAATAAGGATTAATCGCAGTCGCTCCAAAACCGAGCAAACTTGCAAAATGATGAACCTCCCAAACATCGCCGGCTTCAATCACTAAACCAACTCTTCTGCGAACCCCTTTTCTGATCAAATGATGATGAACAGCCGAACAAGCCAACAAAGAAGGAATCGATGCGTGTTGAGAATCCAAAGACCTGTCGGACAAAATAATCACCTCAAAACCATCTTCCACCGCATCTATCGCATAACGACAAATTCTATCCAAAGCTTTCTTTAAACTTCCTTCTTTCTCATCTGCTTTGAAATATGTATAAATTGTTTTCGACTGAAATTTCCCTGTATCAACACTTCTTAATTTTTCTAATTGTTCATTATTAAGAATCGGATGTTCAAGTTTTATAGAATGAGCAAAGTTTTTATCATCCTCCAAAAGATTTCCATTTCCGCCGATAATAGTAGTCAAAGACATTACCAATTTTTCACGAATTGGGTCGATTGGCGGATTCGTAACCTGCGCAAATAATTGTTTGAAATAAGAACTGAAATGCTGTGGTTTTTCACTCAAAACTGCCAACGGTGCATCAAATCCCATCGCACCAATCGGTTCTTTACCGTGAACCGCCATTTCTTTAATGACTTTATCCAAATCTTCTCTTGAATAACCAAACGCTTTCTGATATTTAAAAATATCTTCGGATTGTAATTTATTAAATCTGATTTTCGGACTTGGTAATTCCTTCAGATTGATATTCATTTTATCCAGCCAATCACGATAAGGTTTTGATGTACAAATTTCTTTTTTTAGTTCGTCATCGCTAACGATAACACCTTTTTTCATATCAACCAAGAACATTTTTCCCGGCTGAAGACGACCTCTTTTGATGACATTTTTTGGATTGACAGGCAAAGCTCCCGATTCCGAAGCCATAATCACCAAATCGTCCGAGGTCACGCAATATCTCGAAGGCCGAAGTCCGTTTCTATCCAAAGTCGCGCCAATCATTTCGCCATCCGTAAAAGAAATAGAAGCAGGACCATCCCAAGGTTCCATCATACAAGCGTGGAACTCATAGAAATCCTTTTTGTAATCTTCCATTTGTTTGTTTCCGTCCCAAGCTTCGGGAATCAACATCATCATCGTATGAGGCAAAGAGCGACCAGAATGATAAAGCAATTCTACCATATTATCGAGATAGGAAGAATCGGATTGATTCGGTTTTGTCAATGGCAAAATCATATCCATTTCCTGAGGTGTAAAATTGGGATTTGAAAAAGTTTTTTCTGAAGATTTTAGCCAATTGAGATTTCCACCGATTGTATTGATTTCGCCATTATGCGCTAGAAATCGAAACGGTTGCGCCAAACTCCAAGTCGGAGATGTATTGGTCGCAAAACGGGAATGAATCATCCCAAACGCAGAACGTGTTTTAGGATTCGTCAAATCTTTGAAGTAATTACGAATCTGAACAGAACGCAATTGTCCTTTGTAAATCAACTTCTTACAAGAAAACGAAGCCACATAAAAACCAATCGGGTCATTGCTCGTCACACTTGTAATCTGATGTGAAATATAATTGCGAAAAACAAACAGTTTTCGTTCAAAATCTTTATCCGTTTCCACATCAAAAGGACGTTCCACAAAAAGCATTTCCATTACAGGTTCAACACTTTTTGCCAAATCTCCCAAGTCTATGTTATTGACTGGAACCGGCCGATAACCCAAAATCTTAAGCCCCAGTTTATCTGCAGACTGCGCTATAATCTCTTTGCACTCTTCGCGGATAAAATTATTCTGAGGAAAAAATAACATTCCAACGCCATAAAAATTAGGATCTGGCAAATCAAAACCGAAATTGAGCGCTTCATCATACAACAACTCGTGCGGAATCTGAATCTGCAAACCCGCACCATCACCCGTATTACTTTCGTAACCAGTTGCGCCGCGATGCTCCATATTTTCGAGCATCGTTATAGCGTCGCTGACGATTTTGAAACTTTTGATTCCTTTTATATTAGCCACAAAGCCGACTCCGCAGGAATCGAATTCTGTTTCGGGTAAATAAAGTCCTTGATTTTTGGGAATGGATTTTTGGGAAATTTTCCTTGCTCTTTTCATCTACATCAATTTTGGATACTAACAAACTTAATGAAAAAAGAGTCAAAAATGATTTTAAATTACCGAATCAGCAATTACAAAAACCATAAATAAGATTTAAAACAAATAAAACATCTTTTATTTGCTAATAATTTACATTAATTTAATATTGAATAATTATTCGTTAAAATTAAATTAATATTAAAAACACATAAAATATTAACAATCAGACCATTAGTTAAAATCAACATTTCAATTAGGCTCGAAAAAGATTGAAAACAAATCTAATTTTTCTAAAAACCCAGCAAAGTCTAAAATTTAGCAGATAAAATAAAAACACCCCTAAAAAATTTAGGGGTGCAATATTTTAAAACACAATTTCAAGTGAAACTAGATTATATTTTCATATAATAATCAACTTGAAACCATTTTTAATTATTTAGAAAGTAAAATCGAAAGACAAAATTCAATTTTAATAATTCCGTAACAAAAACTAAAATTACTTAAACAATCAATAAAATAAGTTTTATTTTGAATAGTTTTCGATAGCAATTTTAAGAAAACGTTAAATCAATTTCATTAATAAAACCTCATCAATTTTCTCCACTTTCACCAAATTATTTTTAGTTAAAGTTTTAGAAGCTTTGTCCCATTTTTTTCCTGAAAGCTGAGAACGTATTTTAACTTCATTCAGTTCCAATGCATCTTCTTGAGAATTAAGGATTTCAAGAATTACCTTTTCATCTTCTCCTAATTCAACCGTTGGTGCTTTTTTCTCAGGTCTCATTTGCGGGAAGAATAGAACCTCCTGGATGCTCGGATTATTCGTTAAGAACATAATCAAACGGTCCATCCCGATTCCAAGACCAGAAGTTGGCGGCATTCCGTATTCTAAAGCTCTAAGGAAGTCTTCGTCAATAAATTGTCCAGCTTCGTCGTCACCTTTTTCTGACAATAATAATTGATGTTCAAAACGTTGTCTTTGGTCAATCGGGTCATTCAACTCAGAATAAGCATTCGCGATTTCTTTTCCGCAAACCATCAATTCGAAACGCTCTGTCAAACCTTCCTGACTTCTGTGTTTTTTGGTCAAAGGCGACATCTCAACAGGATAATCTGTGATGAAAGTTGGCTGAATGAAGTTTCCTTCACACTTTTCTCCGAAAATCTCATCAATCAATTTTCCTTTACCCATCGTTTCATCCACCTCGATTCCGATAGATTTTGCGAAGTCGAATAGCTCCTGCTCAGATTTTCCAGTGATATCAAAACCTGTATATTTCTGAATCGCTTCCGTCATAGAAACTCTTGGATAAGGTGCTTTCCAGTTGATGGTGTGCTCTCCGAAAATAGACTCAGAAGTTCCGTTAACCGAAGTCGCGCAGAATTCCAACAATTTTTCTGTGAAATCCATCATCCAGTTGTAATCTTTGTAAGCCACATAGATTTCCATCGCCGTGAATTCAGGATTGTGAGTTCTGTCCATTCCTTCATTTCTGAAGTTTTTTGAGAATTCATAAACACCGTCAAATCCACCAACAATCAATCTTTTCAAATATAATTCGTTAGCAATTCTAAGATATAAAGGAATATCTAAAGCATTATGATGGGTAATGAATGGTCTCGCTGCCGCCCCACCAGGAATCGATTGCAAGATTGGCGTTTCAACTTCGAAATATCCCGCATCATTGAAGAACGTTCTCATCGCATTGAACAATTTTGTTCTTTTCACGAAGATTTCTTTCACGTGAGGATTCACGACCAAATCTGCATAACGCTGTCTGTAACGTAATTCTGCATCCGTAAAACCATCAAAAACGTTTCCATCAGCATCAACTTTTGGAAGTGGAAGCGGGCGAAGAGACTTTGTCAGCAAAGTGAAATTTCTCACCATTACTGTCATCTCTCCAACCTGAGTTTTGAATAATTCACCTTCGATGCCGATGATATCACCAATGTCAAGAAGATGTTTGTAAACCTCGTTGTATAAAGTTTTGTCTTCACCAGTACAGATCTCGTCTCGGTTAAAATAAACCTGAATTCTGCCTTCAGAATCCTGCAACTCTGCAAAACTCGCCTTCCCTTGAATTCTTCTGGACATCAGTCTTCCAGCAATCACCACCTTCTTCCCTTCTTCGAAATCCTGTTTTATAGATTTGGTGGAATCGGTGATTTTGTATTCAGCGGCTGGGAATGCATCGATCCCCAAATCGGTCAATTTCTGTAGTTTCTCGCGACGGATAATTTCCTGTTCTGATAATGACATTTTAATTCAATTTTTTCGAATTGCAAAAATAGTGATTTTTATAGGTTTATGGAAGTTAAATTTTAATCAACCAAAAATCGGAGTCAAAAGGTGTAAAAGCTCTTTTATTAGATTTAATTTAAACGCAAAGAGCGCAAGGTTTTTTTTGAAATTATTGAAGATATTTTAAGGTTCGCAAAGGCGCTTTGCTCAGCAAAATTTAGAATAATTAATCAATGGAAAGAATAAATTCTTTGTCAAATTTTTCTTTTTCTAATTGTGACATTCGATTACGTATAACCCTAATTGTAAAACCTCCCAATAGCTTTCCTTTTTTCGAAAACATCCAATCAGAAATTTTATCTTTTTCGATTTTAACTTTATCAGTTAATTTTATGTCTATTACCGAATTGGGTAGATTATCAATAATCCCAAAATAATCATCATCTATCTTTTCAATATTAACAGCCCAAATATGCTCCAATTTATTATTAATATCATAACGAATCTTTAAAGCAAAGTTTTCATTCTCTGAAAATTTCAACGCTTCATCAAAATCTATTAAAGTTTTATTTGCCAATTCAATAGCAGAATTCATTTCTTTATCGTCTTCACTCAAAGAAAAAATTATTGGTTCTTCGCCTCTTTGTATTCTATCCATTTTGAAAATATTTATTTAAAACCAATCTTTCCTTCTTTCTTTTGGCACAAACGTCCAAGCTAAAATCCTGCTGATTTTCTGACCTTGCGCCATATCTATAGTTTTGAATTCCGGCACGTTGAGGTTTTTGAGAAGTGTTGTCAGCTGATGCAGATTGTCTTTTTTGGAAACCAAACTCGTGAACCAAAGAACTTGTGATGAAAACTGAACACTTTCATTAATCATATTTTTGATGAAAGCCATTTCGCCACCTTCGCACCACAATTCCGACGCGTTGCCACTGAAATTGAGATTAGTTTTCTCTACCTTCTTTTTTCTGAGATTATTATTCTTTCTCCGATTTCCGAGAATCGCATCTTCTTCCGATTCGTGAAAAGGCGGATTGCACATCGAGAAAGTGAAACGGTCTTTCGACAAAATGATATTTTTAAAAATCAAATCAGAATCGGGTTGAAATTTAAGTTGGATATTTTCTTTTAAATCGGAATTGCGTTCTAAAATCTTTTGAGCATTATCCAGAGAATCTTGATTGATATCCGTTCCCAACATTTCCCAGCCATAAGAATAATTGGCAATCAAAGGATAAACGAGATTGGCTCCTGTTCCAATATCCAAACCTTTGACCGAAGTTCCAATTGGAATTTCGCCATTGTCGCTCGCCAACAAATCTGCCAAATAATGAACATAATCTGCTCTACCAGGAATCGGTGGACAAAGATTACCTTCCGGAATATCCCAATCTTTGACATTGTAATATTTCAGAAGCAAGGCTTTATTCAATAATCTAACCGCTTTCGGAATACTGAAATTAATCGTCAAAGTATCGTAATCATTTTTGAAAACGTAATGTTTGAGTTCTGGAACTGAGACAATCAATTCTTCAAAATCATAAGAATTGCGATGGAGATTTCTTGGATGAAGACTGGATTTTTCAGACATTATTTTTCTTTCAAAGAGAGAATATATTGCGCCATAAACTTCGCATTTTCTTTACTGAATCCGTGAGCTGGCATCGGAACATCGCCCCAAACTCCAGAGCTTCCTTTAAGAATTTTATCCGCCAGCATTTCTACATTTTCTGGTGTATTTTCATATTTAGCAGCAACCTCTTTATAAGAGGGACCAATCATTTTTTCATCTAATTTATGACAACCGAGACAGTCCGACCCCTCAATTAAAGATTGTCCTTCTGCAATTGGATCTGTTACAACTTTTGGAGCTGGTTCTGGTTCAGAAGTCGTTAAATCTTTATTACCAGAATTTTCATTTTTGGAACAAGAAAATATTACAGTTAAAACAACTGTTAGAAATACTCTTTTCATATTGATTATTATATTACAAATTTATTAAATAAGGAATTAAGACTGATTTTAAATTAGTACGAATAGGAATTATTATCTTTGCAGAATGGTAAAAATTGGCAACATAGAACTTCCTGACTTTCCACTTTTGTTGGCACCAATGGAAGATGTAAGTGATCCACCGTTCAGAAAATTGTGTAAAATGCACGGCGCAGACTTGATGTATTCGGAGTTTATTTCTTCGGAAGGACTGATTCGTGATGCGATTAAGAGTAGAAAAAAGCTTGATATTTTCGATTACGAGAGACCGGTTGGAATCCAAATTTTTGGTGGAGATGAAGAAGCAATGGCAATGTCTGCAAGAATTGTGGAGACTGTGGAGCCAGATTTGGTGGATATTAATTTCGGTTGTCCTGTAAAAAAAGTCGTTTGCAAAGGAGCTGGAGCTGGTGTTTTGAAAGATATTGACTTGATGGTCAGATTAACAAAAGCTGTAGTGAGTTCTACACATTTGCCAGTAACTGTAAAAACAAGATTAGGTTGGGATAATGATTCAATCAATATTGATGAAGTTGCTGAAAGGTTGCAGGATGTTGGAATCAAAGCCTTAACCATCCACGCAAGAACACGTGCTCAAATGTACAAAGGCGAAGCAGATTGGGAACACATCTCAAGAATCAAAAATAATCCAAATATCGAAATTCCGATTTTTGGGAACGGCGATATTGATTCTCCACAAAAAGCTCTGGAATATAAAAACAAATATAGTTGTGATGGCGTGATGATTGGTCGTGGCGCGATTGGTTATCCTTGGATTTTCAACGAAATCAAACATTTTTTTGAGACTGGAGAAATCTTACCTGAACCAACCATTGCTGAAAGATTGGAAGCAGTGAAAAACCACGCACTTTGGTCTGTAGAATGGAAAGGCGAACGTCCCGGAATTGTGGAAATGAGACAACATTATAGCAATTATTTCCGTGGAATTCCACATTTCAAAGAATTCAAGACTAAGTTTTTGCAGGCTTTAACTCTTGAACAAATTGATGAAATCATCGAAGAGACGAAGCATTTTTATCAAGAAAATATGTTTTAGATAATCATTCATATAAAAAACAAAAACCCTTTCTGAGTTTAAAACTTTGAAAGGGTTTTTCTTTTCATATTGAAGTCCAAAAATGAATTAGCCAAAATTAGTAAAAAGCAAAGCCCCGCTTTGAAAACAAAACAGGACTTCACAGGTAAAAACAAGGTTTCTTTATACCGCAGAACCTACGCCGTCTTTCAGGCTTTCTGCGAGTTTTTTTCTTTCTCTTAAACGTCTTCGGGCGACAACAGATTTACCGCCAAAAACTCTGACCAATTTGTCTAAAGTGAATCTCGGATATCCGAAATGGTGCGTCATTACAAAAACTAACACTCCAAAACCGGCAAGAATAATGTAGCCAAAAAGTTTTTTGCTGGCAATAATCATTGCGTTTAGTTGGATGGCTTTCATGGTGAGATTAGGTTGTGCACTCAGTGTCATTCCATCCATATAAACGGCTAAATCACCTAAGCTTTCGATTTGAAACTGATACTGAGTCCATGAAAATAAGGCAGAGAAAAAACCAGTCGTTACGAAAGTTCTCCACAACAGAAATAAACCAATCGCAGGCAACATTTGGCTAATATCAATTTTATCTAAAGCATAATACCAAACCGAAATGTAAAGTGCCACCATCCCAAATCCTTTCAAAATCATTGGAAAATACCAGCTTTCGTAATTAAACTCCAGTACCATCGAAAAGTACATAATGATACAATACGCCACCATCGCCGAGAAGCCAAAGAAGATAAAGAGTTTCAGTTTTTTTTCTTTTTTAAACCAATACACCGCAAGCGCTCCCGCTGCAATCATTCCTGGAATCATCATCAGATTGACTTTTGCATTCGTTAATTGGTCGTAACCCAAAACCCCGATTGTGAAAATATTCTGAATAATCGCCGTTGCCATAAACATTCCTAAACACAACAAGAGGAAAAGCCCGACCTGTACGTTGTTTCTGGAGAATATTTCAAATGACAAATAAGGTCTCTTGAGAGTAAACTGACGAACGACCATCAAAGCAAAACTCACAAAAGCGGCAATACTTGCGTTGAGAATATTTTTAGAATGAAACCAATCCTGCTGTTTTCCAAATGAAAAAACATACGCCGAAAACATAAAAGTAGAGATAAACAGAAGAATACTCAGCCAGTCGATATAATGCAGAGGAACTTTTAGGGCAAAATATTTATCGTGCATTACCATCCAACAAATCATCGCTACAACGAAACACAGAATCGACACGAAAATGAGGAACTGTCGCCAATTGTACTCAATCGAAAAGTCGGTTGCATAATAATTGGCAACTTGCGTAATCACTAGAATAAAAGTATAAAAAACGCCATAGAAAACACCTCTACCTCCCATCATTGCCATCAACGGTAGAAATACCTCGATGGTAATAAACGTTTTACAGAAACCTAAAATAAGAGACACAAATACAATCACCATCGGCTCTGAACTCGTCGCATTAATATAACTTAAAATCCCCAATATCAAGAGTAAAATCACAACTTTATCCCGTACTTTGAAACGCATTTTAGCCCGCAAAACGATAGGCATCGCCGCTCCCATCCCAACCGTTGTGGCATAGTTTGCCCACATAAAATATTCGCTCATCACTCCGGTATCTCCTACCATATAGCTTAAACTTCCCGTATAAACCCCACTTATTGGCATAGCAATAAGCGTCAAAAGAAAGATCACAAAAAGCTGTAACGGCTTCGGAACCCAGTGGCTGAAAAGACCTTGATTGTACATAATTTTTCTTGACTAATAGATGATAGACTGATAGACAATAGACAATTTGAATTTTTGATAGATTAAAATTTTAATAAAGAAAAAAATCTATAATCTATTCGTCTATTATCTTCTAGTCTCTTTAATAGAAACATTCATATTCATCCCCGCGCTCAGTTTCGCTACATCTTCTTTTTTGTTGGAATCTGTAAACTCGATTCTTACGGGAATTCTCTGCTGAACTTTGATGAAGTTCCCTGTTGAATTGTCTGTCGGAACGCTTGAGTATCTTGAACCGGTGGCAGCAGAAACTGCGGTAACGATTCCTTCAAAAGATTTTCCGCCTAAAGCATCCGCTGTCATTGTCATCTTCTCTCCTATTTTTACATTCGGCATCTGGCTTTCTAGGAAATTGGCAGTAACCCATTTTTGATTATTTAAAACAATCGTTCCCACCTGTTGTCCCGGCTGTATCAACTGACCTTCAGAAATCAATCTTCTTCCCATCACACCGTCGTAAGGTGCAGTGATTACGGTGTAAGAAAGATTAATTTTCGCCATATCCAAAGCCGCTTTTGTTCTCTTGATTTCCGCATCGTTGATTCCTAATTTGCTTTTTACTTCAGTGGTCGAAAGATTAGCAGACTGTTTTTGGTTGACTAATGTTTCGTACGCTGCTTTTTGGGCATCATATTCGGTTTTCATTTGATCAAATTGTTGTCTGGTAACGGCTTCTGAAGCTAAAAGATTTTTGTATCGGTTTAAGTTCTGTTCAGCATTCCAAAGTCGGGCTTTTGCTCCGGCAATGTTAGATTCCATCACACTTACATTATTCGAAACAGTATTTACAGATGAACTGGTTGCTGACCTTTGAGCCAAAGCATTCTGATATGCTGCTTCTGCCTGACCAAGTTGGGTGAGGATTTCTCTTTCGTCTAAAACGACCAAAGTGTCTCCTTTTTTTACCTGTTGATGTTCGATGAATTTAATTTCTTTAATATAAGCCGAAACTCTTGTGTTGATAGGGTTAATAAACTCTTCCACCTGAGCTGCTTCAGTGTAAGTCTTATCTCCAATGTGAAAATATTCTCTCACCAACCACCACAAACCGAAACCAATTACAGCAAAAACAATCACGTTTGAGATGATGGCTCTTATTTTATTCTTTCTATTTTGTTTTTTCTTAGCTTCTGCACTTGAAACTGCAGGCTTTTTATCTTGAGTATTTTGTTCCTTGTTTTCCATTATCTTGATTTTCAGTTTTAAATTAAAGCGTACCTGTTGATTTCAATAAATTATAATATTGATACAGTACATTGATTTCAGCATTAGCAAAATCCAATTCCGACTGCAGTTTCTGATTTTGCGCATCCAGCATTTCTGCCTGTACTGCTAATTGATTGAGGTATTTTGCTTCTGTAATTTTGTAGTTTTCATCTGCCAGATTTTTAGCATCGTTTAAAATTTCCGCTTGCTGAATGGCTTCCTGATATTTCACATACGCAGCATTCACTGTCATATCAATGTTTTGTTGTACCAGAGTTAGTGATTCGCTAGCCTGATTTTTCTGCAACTCACCCAGTTTCACTCTTTCTTTGGTTTTATACAAATTATCGATATTGTAGCTTAAAGAGATTCCGCCTTGCCAACCGCTAGAATACATATCCAGAACAGGATTTCTCGTCGTGATCGGTCTTTGTAGAGTATATCCTCCAAAACCGGAAAGCGTCGGCATTTTATCGGTGTTGATGATTTCGATATTTTTTTCAGCAACCGAAATATTGGTTTTAGCAGACTTCATTTGCGGGTTAGAATCGTGGGCTAGATTAATATAATAGTCCATTCCAATTCCTGCTTCTTTGTTTTCTAAACTTTCAACCGGAACGATTTCTGTGTCCAAAGGGAGTCCGAGAGCTGTGCTTAGATTATAATTAAGGATTTTCTTATTATTGGTTAACGTAAGAATTCCCTGATCCAGATTTTTGATGTTTAATTCTCCACGAATAACCTCGTTTCTGGTAATCATCCCTTGTTTGTAAAAATCTTTGATGTTTTCTAATCTTTTCTGAGCCAGTTTTTTGTTGTTTTGAAAAACCTGTTCCTGATTGATGATTTTATAAATATCAAGATAATTTGAAATCACCAAAAGTTTTACATCCTGCTGATTTTTTTCTAAATCTAATTTAGAAAGTTGCTCACGAAGTCCCGCCAACTCAATAGATTTGTTAACCAATCCACCTTTAAAAATAAGCTGAGTTGCCTGTACCGCATAAGAACTCCCGTAATGCGGCATCTGGATCGTGGTAGAATTGGAAAAATCTTTATCAATTGCTATCGCATTTCCCAAGTAAAACTGGCTTGTGGAAGCGGTAATTGTCGGAAGTTTCTGTAGTTTAGCTATATCAATTTGCTGTTTTGCAATATCAATATTTTGGGCAGAAACTTTAAGTTGCTGTTGATTCTGAAGCGCCAAATTGGCAACCTCATCAGCGGTCATCTGTTTTATGTTCTGAGAAAAAAACAGCACAGGGAATAACCCCATCAGAACTGATAGTGCTGTTTTGATTTGCTTAATCATTTTACCTTGTTTTACAGTTGCAAAGTTATGGCAAGCAACAACTCAATCAAATGTTTGATTTTTGGAAAAAGATGTTCAAATGTAAGATTCAGCCTTCAAACTGCTTTCTGTAATGACTCGGACTTTCGCCCAAATGCTTCTTAAAAAAGTGAGAAAATGAGTATTGATCGCTAAAACCCAAAGTTGTAGAAATCTCTGATACAGGCTTTTTGGAAGAGTTTAAAAGAACTTTTGCTTCATTAATTAAAATCAAAGCAATAATCTGACTTGCCGAGCGACCGGTTATACTTTTAATCACAGATGAAAGATGTCGAGTTGTAATAGATTGCCGTTCTGCATAAAACTCTATCTGATGCTCGCTGAGATGATATTTGCTGGCGTCATTCAAAAAAAGAAAAACAATTTCTTCTTGTCTCGACATCTGATTCATCGACTTATTATCTTCACTGGCAATAATTCCCGCCATTTGGTAACAAAAAACAGAAAAAAGGTGTTCCACCATTTCTTTCTTATAGGTCATCTCAGTTTCGGAATCGAGAATATATTTGAGGAAATTAACCGATTTCCAGACTACCTCCATTTCATCTGCATGAAAAGGAACGCCAACATTCATCTGCTGACGAAAATAGCGATAAGTAATAAGCCTATTGAATTTTAAGGATAATGTAGAGATAAATTCTCTCTTGTAAGAAACCATCCTTGACTGAAAATCATCACTAACAGAAATCAATTCATAGACACTTTGCGGATCTGTAACGATAAAAGTATTGGCAGTCAATTCTAGGTCGCTGAGATGTTGACGAAGCTTGATTACTCCACTTTTAATAAATAGAAAAGCAGGATTTTCTGGCCGAAATGGCTTGTCTGTCGCAATTCTCTGATGAATTGTTTCCTGAGTAAAAATCTCGACCCAAAATTGTTCTAAAGCTGTCATTTCGCAAATTTAATGTTTTATGAATTTATAATTTTAAAATAGTATTTTCAATCAACTTTTTGGAGAACTTATTATTAAAACAAAAAACCCAACAAAAATTGCTGGGCTTACAAGTATAGTAAAAAAATTTAGTGTCTAAAATTGTCCACCTCCAAGCGCACGGTAAAACTCGGTTACTGCCTGAAGTTGTTGTAATTTGTCATTAACAGCAGATAATTTTGCAGCTAGCAAAGATTGTTCTGAAGTTAAAACATTTACATAATTTGTATTAGAAGAGTAAGTCAATAATTCTTTGTTGAACTCCACTGCTTTTTCTAAAGATTGAATCTGAAGAAGTCTTGTTGTTTCTTTCTCTTTCGCTTTTTGATAAGACAATAAAGAATTGGAAACCTCGGAACCTGCTGTTAACAAAGTCTTTTCGAAGGTATAATACGCTTGCATTTTACGAGCTTCCATTATTCTAACTTGCGCTTTTCTATTTCCCATCTGGAAGATATTCTGTGTCAAGGTTCCTGCTGCTGTGTAGAATAAAGAATTGCTGAAAAAGTTTTCCAAAGTTCTAGATGACAATCCTAAAGTTCCTGTAATACTCAATGTCGGATAAACCTGAGCCATCGCCATATTTTTGTTTTCAAATGCCTGACGGAAAGTGAATTCAGCAGCTTGAACATCTGGGCGATTTTTCAATAATGAAACAGGAACACCAGTTTTCAAATCCGTATAAATCACCTGAGAATCGATAGAGTTTCTCTCGATAGATTGCGGATTATCATTCATCAAAATACTTAAAGAATTCTCCGTCTGCTGGATCTGCAATTCCAAATCCGGAACCGACAACTGTGCCGAATAAAGATTGGCTTTACTCTGCTCCACATCTGCTCCTGTAAGATACGCTGCATCCATCAACAACTGAACAGTTTCTACATCTTGTTTACGAAGTTCAATTGTCTGTTTTGTAATTTCTAATTGTTTATCCAAAGAAATTAACTGGTAATACAACGTTGCCGCTTGTGCTACCATCTGAGTCTGAACCGCTCTTTTTGCGGCATCTGTTTGAAGTAAACCAGCATAGGCAGATTTTTTCACCGATTTGATTCTTCCCCAGATATCCACTTCCCAACCCGTAGAAAGTCCCAACCTATAAACCAATAAATCTGGCATTACAAAATTACCACCTTGTGCTGCTCCACTATTTTTTGTCTCGGTAGTAGAAGCTGCAATGTCCAAACTTGGAAGATTTTGTAATTTCGATTGTTTGAAAACAGCACTAGCTTCTTGGATTCTTGCAACAGCAACTTTTAAATCAAGATTATTCTGAATCGTTTTATTAATGATATTCTGTAGTTTATCATCAGTAAAAATCTGATTCCACGCTACATTAGCGGTAGAAACAGTGTCGTTACTTGTTTTCTGACGGAACAGATTATCCTGCCTGCTTTGTTCTATTTCGGGGTCTTTGTAAGTATCCGTTACTTTACAAGAGTAAAAGAAACCAGCGATACCAGCCAATAGAACTAAATTTATGATTTTAATTTTCATCTGTAAGATTTAATTTTTTTTTAAAGGTCAGATGGAACGCTTTGCGTTTCATTTCTCTTTAACTTTTATTGGTTATTCGCTAAGTTCTCCTTCGTATTTTTCAAGGTCTTTTTTGCCACTCACTTTTTCCTGCAAATACATAAATACTGCAAATAAAATTGGGATAAAGAACACTCCGAAAATCGTTCCGATTAACATCCCTCCAATTGCTCCAATTCCAATCGATTGATTACCTACAGCTCCTGCTCCAGTTGAAATAGCCAACGGAACCAAACCGAAAATAAAGGCAAAAGATGTCATCAAAATAGGACGAAGTCTTTGTTTTGCACCACTAATTGCAGCGTGCCCAATGGTGTAACCTTTTTTCCTTGCATCCAAAGCAAATTCTACAATCAAAATTGCGTTCTTCGCCAAGAGACCAATTAACATAATGAGTGAAATCTGCGTATAAATATTGTTAGAACCTCCAATCCAAGCACTGAACATCATTGCTCCTGCCAAACCCACAGGAAGTGATAACATTACCGCAAATGGTAACAAATAACTCTCATATTGTGCTGCCAAAAGGAAATAAACAAATACACAACAAAGTGCAAAAATAAGAGCTGTCTGACTTCCTGCACTTACTTCCTCTCTCGTTAAACCAGAATATTCGAAACCATAACCTTGTGGAAGTGTTTGAGATGCAACCTCTTGAACCGCATTCAGAGCATCTCCAGAAGAGAATCCTGGATTTGGTGTTCCGTTTATAGAAATCGCGGTAAATAGATTGAAACGTCCAATTGCCTGAGGTCCATAAACTCTTCTTGCTGTAATGAATCTGCTTAAAGGCGCCATTTCTCCATTCGCATTTCGAACCTGAATCATATTAAAACTTTCCACGTTCTCTCTTGCTTCATAAGGAGCTTGATAAATTACACGGTATTGTTTCCCAAACAAGTTGATGTTGGATGAATATACTCCACCATAATAACCTTGCATCGTACTCAAGATATCTGAGACTGAGAAACCAGCCGCTTTTGCAGCAGGAATATCAATATCAATCATATATTGAGGATAATTTGGGTTGAAAGAAGTAAACGTCCTCTGAATCTCCGGACGCTGATTCATCTTATCGATAAAATCATTTGTTACTTTATTAAGGTCACTAATATTTCCACCTTTTTGATCCTGAATTTGTAATTCGAAACCTGCTGCATTACCAAACCCCTGCAAAGTTGGTCTTCCGAAGAATGTCATTTTTGCATCTTTGATTCCCGCAGTTTCTTTGTACATTCTTGCAACGAATGACTGCAAATCTTCTCCTTTTTTGGTTCGGTCTTTCCAGTCCTTCAGTTTTACAATCAACATCCCGTTATTAGAACCTGTACCACTAATCATTCCTCGTCCGGAAACTTTGAAAATATGAAGTACTTCCGGTTGTTTCTTTACAATCTCTTCAACTTTGGCAAGAACCTCTTTTGTTCTATTCTCGTTGGAACCAATCGGAAGCGAAATATCCATAAAAATACCACCCATATCTTCACTTGGAACGAATGATTTAGGCGTTGTATTCATCAACCAAACAAAAAGTCCTGTAAATGCCAAAAGTCCAACAAAAGCCATCCATTTTTTTCTTAATAAGAATAAAACACCTCGGGAATATCTTTTGGTAAAAGCGTCAAAAATAATATTGAAATTAGTAAAGAACCTTTGTATAAAATTCTTTTTCGCTTCTTCGTGAGAGTGAGGCTTCAAGAAAATAGCACATAATGCAGGACTCAGAGTCAATGCGTTAACAGCAGATAGTACAATTGAAATTGCCAGTGTTAATCCAAATTGTTTATAGAAAACCCCTGCAGAACCTGTAATAAAACTCACAGGAATGAAAACCGCTGCCATTACCAACGTAATACTGATAATAGCACCACTAATCTCATCCATCGCATTAATAGATGCTCTGAGTGGTGATTTTTCACCTTGTTCTAATTTACTATGAACAGCTTCTACAACCACAATCGCATCATCCACCACAATACCAACTGCCAGAATCAATGCGAAAAGCGTTAATAAGTTAATTGTAAACCCGAATATACTCAGGAAAAAGAACGTACCGACAATCGCAACCGGAACCGAAATTGCCGGAATCATTGTAGAACGCCAATCTTGTAAGAATAAGAAAACAACAATAAATACTAATATAAAAGCTTCAAATAGTGTATGAATTACTTTCTCAATAGACGCATCCAAGAAGTCATTTGCGTTAACAAGAGTCACATATTTTACACCTTTTGGAAAAGAAGCCTGTGCCTTATCCAAAACAGCAA
The DNA here is from genome assembly GCF_003385395.1 of Epilithonimonas hispanica. GTDB lineage: Bacteria > Bacteroidota > Bacteroidia > Flavobacteriales > Weeksellaceae > Epilithonimonas > Epilithonimonas hispanica. The sequence goes on from NZ_QNUG01000015.1 coordinate 69,551, forward strand.
TCGATTGATTGATTACATCCTGCGCATTGGAACCTGCGGTTTGCGCAACAGCCATACCAATAGATGGGTGTCCGTCTGTATTACTACTACTTGTATAATCCTGAGCTCCAAGTTCTACTTTTGCGACATCTTTCAATCTTAGGATTTGACCGGTTGTTGTAGCTTTGATAACGATATTATCAAACTCAGGAATCTCAGTCAATCTTCCTTTGTATTTTAATGTATAACGGAAAGCCTGATTACTTTCATCACCTAAACTTCCCGGCGCAGCTTCGATATTCTGTTCTGCCAAAACTGTTCTAATATCAGAAGGAATCAATCCGTAAGAAGCCATTTTATTTGGGTCCAACCAAATTCTCATTGAGTAATCCTTGGTTCCGAAAACCATTACATCTCCAACTCCCGTTACCCTTTTGACCTGTGGAATGATATTAATATTCGCGTAGTTTTGAAGGAAAGTCATATCAAATTCCGGATTCTCACTATAAAGCGAGAAAATCAAAACATTGGAACTTTGTCTTTTCGTAGTAGTAACACCGGCTTGAGTAACTTCGGCTGGTAACAATGGCGTTGCTCTGGAAACCCTGTTCTGAACATTTACCGCTGCAATATCCGGGTCAACTCCTTGTTTGAAATAAACTGTTACCGAACCCGTTCCGTCATTGGTTGCCGTAGATGTCATATAAGTCATCCCTTCAACCCCATTGATTTGTTCTTCTAATGGGACTATAACACTTTTAAGAATTACATCAGCATTAGCACCTTGATAACTTGCACTTACCACTACTGTTGGTGGTGCAATATCGGGATATTGTGAAACCGGCAACGAAACGATTCCCAAAACACCGAGGATTACGATGATAATGGAAATAACCGTAGATAAAACTGGCCTTTCTATAAATTTTTTAAACATATATTATTTGAGATAATAGAGAAAAGATGAAAGAAAAAGATTAAAATGAGAATCCAGTTCTCTCATCTTTCAAATTAAATACTAATGCTATTTTTTGTTGATAACGTTTTGTAATGTCGTTTCTTTCGGAACAACTTCGGTATCATCTTTAAGAAGGCCAGTACCTTCTACAACAACTTTATCGCCTTGTTTAAGACCAGAAGTCACGGCATAAGTCAATCCATCCGGAAGATCTTCAACTTTGATTTCGGTAGATTTTACTTTGTTATTACTTCCGATAACATAAGTGAAAACTTTACCTTGCAGCTCATAAGTTGCAGATTGCGGAATGATGATTACATCTTCCATATTGTTTGGTAACTGTACAGTTGCACTATATCCACTTCTCAAAAGTCCATTTGGATTGGGGAAAGTTGCTCTCATAGAGAAAGAGCCTGTATTGGGGTCAACCAAACCACTGATGGATTCTATTTTTCCTTTTTCGTTGTATTTGCTTCCGTCAGATAAAATCAAATCTACCAAAGGTGAGTTGTTGATTTTTTCCTGAATTGTAGCTCCGGTTGCGTGCTTGAAAAAGTCTAGCTGTTGTTTTTCATTAATTGAAAAATAAGCGAACACTTTTGAAACATTAGAAACCGTAGTCAAAGGTTGTGCAGTTGCGCTGCTGATGTAACTACCAGCTTTGTAAGGAAGTGTACCAACTACTCCACTTACAGGACTGAATAATTTTGTATAACCTTGATTAACTTGGGCATTTGTCAACTGAGCTTGCGTCTCAGCCAAAGCCGATTTTGCCGATTTAAGTGCTAATTCTGCAGCTTCTAATTCATATGCAGAAATGATTTTTTTATCAACCAAAGGTTTGGTTTTCGTCACTTGCATTTGTGCTGTAGCAACTTGAGCTTTTGCACTGTTCACAGTCGCTTGGGCAGCCAAAACAGACTGCTCGTACTGTGGATTTCTGATAAGGAACAAAAGTTGTCCTTGCTTCACTTGGCTACCTTCATCTACATAAATTCTTTCAACAAATCCGTCAATCTTCGGACGAATTTCTACATTCTGTATGCCTTCTAATCTTGCAGGATATTGTGTAAGATTTTCAGCAGGACCACTTTTCGCAACAATATATTGATATGGTTGTGGTGGCAATTCTTTTTTGTCATCTTTATTTTCAGACTTCGAACAAGATATCAAAAAACCTAAAAGAACAAAAAAACTAATCGCGATATTCCTCATAAATACTAATTTTTTAGATATGTTTTCAAACAAACGTTCAAATTTATTAATTATCTTCAACACTTGTGTTATGTAATTAATAATAATATCTATCAAAGATAATCAACAAAAACTATTATCATTGATGTACAATAAGTTAAATAACAATTTTAAAGAATATTTAACATAATCCAATCAAACAAACGTTTGAATTAAACATTGGAAGTTGATAAAAAATAATAATATTTTGAAGCTGATATGATAGAACTTTAAATTAAAGATTCATATTGAAGCAAATTTACATCACATTTTGCAAAAAACTATTACCAGAATTACGGCAAGAATTACCAATTTTACTTTCATTACTAACCTCCAGAATAAAATATTTTTTGCAAATTTGATAGTAATATGAAACCTCAACCGCTTCCAATTCTATTCAGTTTCAATTCGCTTTACTTATCGTTTCTGTACTTTAGGTTATTTTGGATTTCGGAGGGAGAAGAAACACCTGAACTATTGATTTACAAATATATGTTGTATTCGGTTTTTCTGGTTTATCCATTATTCATATTTTCAACTTTGATTTTTTCAAAGATGACAAAAGCGAATATGTTTCTTAAATTTTTGATTTTTGGATTGGTTTTATCAGGGTCTGTTTTATATTTTTATTCCTTCGACTTGTTCAAAGAAGAGGAACTTTTGTGTGGATATTTGGTAGTTCTGATTCAATGTTTGATACAATCTCAAAAAATAAAGATGGAGAAATGACAGCAAGATTTGCAAGTGTTTATGCAGGAAAGTTATTATTATGGTTTTCCTTTTACTCTTTTCTTTATCTTACTTTTTGTTTGACGACAACGAAATAAAGATGAATATGATGTTTGGCGGAATCTACTATCTCGGCGTAGCAATTTTGGATTACTATGTCAATAAATCTAAATATTTGACAGAAAAATAATTGTTACTTTCTCACAATAGGAAGAATCTCATTCTTATTAAGACCAAATCTTTTGATATCAGCTTCTGAGAATTTTTGAGAATAGAAATTAATTTCGGTTTCAAAACCTACACTTTTTAGACGATCAAAATAATCCATTCCGTACCAACGAACGTGATCATACTGTCCAAAGTGTTTCTGACGTTCTTTTGGGTCCGTGATTGTGAAATCTTCGTATGTTTTTTCTAAAGAATTTTTCATGGGAACTTGAACAATTCCCCAACCTCCACTTTTCATTACTCGGTACAGTTCGGACATTGCTTTTCTGTCGTCAATAATATGCTCCAAAACGTGATTGCAGATAATCACATCATAACTATTATCTTCAAAAGGTAAATCCAGAATATCCGCTTTTACGTCCACAATCGGAGAGAACAAATCAGCAGAAGTATAATCCAAATTCTTCATTCTCTTGAATTTTCTAAGAAATTCTTGCTCTGGAGCGATATGAAGGACTTTTAAATTTGCGGTAAAGAAATTAGTTTCATTCTGAAGATAAAGCCACATTTGACGATGTCTTTCCAAAGATAAAGTTCCCGGAGACAACGCATTTGCTCGTTGTTTTCCGTAACCATAAGGCAAAAATTTGCGATAAGACCTTCCGTCGATTGGATCTGTAAAATTATTCCCTTTGAAAAACAAAACAATTATAGGACGCAAAAATAGGCTTAGATTAATAAGCATTGGTCTCGGAATTTTATTGAGCAGGAATTGGGCTAGTTTCTTCAATTTGTATTTTTATAGGAAGCGACGAAGTCGCGAAATGTCGGTAGAAATATTCATTATCAAGACAAAGGTGCGAAGCACCGAAATGTTGGAAGAATTGCGAAGCCCCGACAATTTGGTATTACATTAATTCATTAAAAATATATTCTTCATTATATTCTACACCAAATTTATTCAAAAAATCCAAATATTCCTCTTTAAAAGATTTTTTTTGATGATGAATTTCTTGCTTATTGATATAATTAATGACATCTGAAATTTGAGATTTTCCATACGAAAACGCACCGTAGCCTTTCTGCCATTCAAACCTTACTGATAAAAAATGTTTATCATTTATCCATTTTGAAGAATTACTCTTAATTTGATTCACCAATTCAGAAAGCGCTTGATTTGGTCTCAATCCAATTAAAATGTGAATATAGTCTGGCATTCCATTTATAGATAATAACTTATGCCTGTGATATATTTATAGAGTTCTTCTTTCCAGTTTTTTTGAATCAAAGCCTCTCGAAATTTAACTGCGAAAACCAATTGAATATGAATTTGAGAATAAGTTGCGTTGGAATCCGCGATAGCAATTGAATTTTAGTTAATAGAATCAACCAACATTCTACAACTTCGTCGCTTTTATACAATATTTTAAGAATTAAAAATCAACTTGGAAAGCTTTTTCTTCGTCAGATTTAATTCCTAAAGCTTCGTAAATATAATCGTAAGTAGAAAGCAAAACTGGCTTACCATTGTAAACACAAACATCGTGTTCAAAGTGTGCAGACGGTTGGTTATCAAGCGTTGTAACGGTCCAACCATCATTATGAAACTTCACTTTTTCTGTTCCAAGGTTAATCATCGGTTCGATGGCAAGACAAATTCCGTCTTTCAGAACTTTCCCACTGCCCGATCTTCCATAATTGGGAACTTGCGGATCCTCATGCATTTGTCTTCCAACACCGTGACCAACTAGCTCGCGAACAACGCCATAACCTTCTTTCTCGCAATGTTTTTGGATCGCATTAGAAATGTCTCCTACACGTTTCCCTCTCACACATTGTTCAATTCCTTTATACAAAGATTCTTTCGTAACTCTCAACAGTTTTTTAACCTCATCAGAAACTTCTCCTACTTCAAAAGTATAAGCATGATCGCCAACAAAACCATTCCAGAAAACACCACAATCTACGGATAGGATTGTACCTTCTTTAATAGGTTCAGCATTCGGAATTCCGTGAACGACTTGATCATTCGGAGAGATACAAAGTGAGGCAGGAAAACCGCCATAACCAAGAAACGCAGGTTCTGCGCCGTGGTCTTTGATAAAATCGTAAGCCAATTTATCAAGATGAAGTGTTGTAACTCCAGGTTTTATTTCTTTAGCTAACATACCTAGAGTTTGGGAAACTAATCTTGCACTTTGCTTCATCAATCGAAGCTCTTCTATATTTTTGAGTTGAATCATTTTTATTTAGATATTGAGATAATAGACTGATAGATAATAGACCTCTAAATCTATTATCTATCAGTCTATTATCTATAAGTCTTGAGCTTTACCAAAAAAGGCCTTTCTTCTTTTCTTTTTTCATTTTGGAGTAAGCGTGAACTTCGCCTCCTGCAACTTGAAATTCTATTCTTTCATTGATGATTTGATAAATTTCTCCCCAACCTGGGAATCCGCCAAGATTTCTGTCATCAATGAAAAGGTCAGCATCAATTTTTCTGGATTGTGTTTCGGAATCGAAAACCTCGCCTTCAAAACTGGAATTAACAGCATAAAACTCCAATCCGTTTTTTCTACAGAATTCTACTGCTTCTTCTAATGATTTTCCGTGGCGATAAGTCCAAAGAATCAATCTGTAACCTTCTCCTTGTAGTTTTTTTAAAGTTTCAAAAGCAAATGTTTTTGCCTTTCCAATTCCCGGATACGCATCATCTACAATAGTTCCATCGAAATCGATTGCTAATTTTTTATTACTTTTTATCATCTGTTTTTGAGTAAATAGTTGTTAAAAATGTCCGCAAATATACGAAATATTAGATTGAGATAACATTCACTAAAATTCAATTTTCCTGCCCAATTAATTTAAAAAATATCTTTCTAAAATGACTCAAAATTAGATCAATTTAATACAAAAATCCTACTCAGTAGATTTTTAATCACCTGAATAGGATTTAGTTAAACTTAAAAGTGAAGATATTTTTACTTTTTAATAACTTTAATTGTTTGTATCTGCCCGTTCTTCAAAGTAACTTTCCCAATATAATTTCCAGTATTCAAATCAGAAATATTTACTTTATTATTTTTGATTTCAGAATCTTTTACCAGTTGTCCTGCAACGTTATAAATTGAAATTCTGCTTGGTTCATTTTTAGAAACAATTGTCAATTCATCTTTAACCGGATTTGGATAAAAACTGAAATTATTTTTATCAACATCATTCACAACCAGAATAGATTTTGAAAAACCTCTTGCTTCAAAAACAAAATTATATCCATCATTTATTTCCCAAGTTTCGCCTTCATCATCCGATGTATAACAATAGCTTCCTGTGCCTGGCTGAGAGGTTGCTTCCCAAGTAAGATAATCTGTAAACTGAACCGGAACAGCTATTACTTCTACAAAATATTTCCCTGGTAATAACTCAGCTGGCTGATCAAAATCAAATTCCAAATCCACAGCTACAACATCCAACGGATATCCCGGAACCGGCCAATATCCAAAATAGTTTTCTGTTCTGGGACCAATATTCTGGAAAGAATGGAGAATCTCTCCCGGTGCATCATCTACAGAAGATCTGATATTGATTGTCGCATTCCTGATGTTTCCTAATTGCAATGTTGATATCTTGAAGCTTGTAAATGTAAATTTGGTATTTTCCGGAACAATAATGTCATCTGCCTGAGATCTCCAAGGCATACTTCCACCCGCCTCGTAATCGTTACTCAGATTTCCTTGGCTAATAGGAGATCCATAATCCGGAGCTTGTTCTCCTGTATCATTACAGCTTCCGGAAATATTAAACACGTGATCATAATAAGAAAAACCGCCGAACCAATCCTCAGAACCAAATTTTGAAAAACCGAACCTGCCTAATTTTGTTGTGTCCTGCTTGTTGATTTCCCAGCTTGCAGGTGTAGAATCTCCAGGTTTACCTTGTACAGATAGATAATATTTACCTTTGGGCAAATCAAAAGTTGATGGCAAATCCACATTGATCTCATAAGCCGAATTACCTTCAAAAGTATATTTGAATGTTTGAGAAGTCGGAAATATGCTTTCAAAAGACTTTATCAAATTTCCTGGCCTGCCTGCATTATCTGCATAAAAATAAACATTTACATAACTAAGATCAGCAGTTCCTTTCAGCGCATTGAATTTCACATTGTTCACTGTTAGAATTTTCCCGAACTCTACATCAAAATCCGAAGCAGATGTATATTCGTAAGTTCCGCCTGTCGAAATATTTTCGCCGATTGCAATGCCGTCTGACACAACGCCATAATTGCAGTTTTGAGAAAAAGACATCACTCCGGACATCATCATCAAAAAAATCAAATTTTTCTTCATAAAAAACATATTATAATTATGGGATGCTAAACTATGTTACAATATCGGCAAATCCAACTGTAACACTTTCGAAATCCTTGATTTTGAAACAACAAAAAACAATTCAAAATACTAAAAATCAACAATTTGAATTTTAAAATTCAGATATTATGAAGATTGATTTTTAGAAGCCTCACGAATGAAAACGGAAGGCGAAATTCCTGTAATATTTCGGAAAACAGTTGCAAAAGAACTGTGCGAAGCGAAGCCACATTCTTCCGCCAAGTAACTTATTTTATAATTCTAATATTCTTTATGATTATAAATTTTCTGACAGATGTAAGCAATTCTCAACTCATTAATGTAAGTATTGAAATTCTTTCCTTTATATTTATTAATGACTTCGGAAAGGTAGCTTGTATTGGTTTTGAGTTGAAGTGCGAGACTTGCAATCGTCAATTTTGAATTGGTAAATTTCTCCGACTCTTCAAACTTCTGAAGTTTCTCCAGCAAATCCTGCTCTACAGAATTAGGAATCTGAACAGATGAATCTTTCTGAATTTCCACTGCGGGTTCCAATTTATTTTCGGTGGAAACGATTTTATCAGATTCGAGTTTATAGATGATATTCTCAAAAACTTTTCTTTCTTTTTTTCTTCGATAAAGCAAAAAGATAATTGCACCAGCCAAAACCAGAACAAAAACTGTCGCAATAATCACAATATTTTTCTTAGAACTATCTGCATCAGAAATCGCATCTTTATAATCTTTCTGTTCTGCATTGATTGCGGACGAAATGGCTTTCATCTCACTTTCTCTAATGCTTCTGTTGAGCTTTATGAATTCCTCATTGTAAAGCGAATATTGAGATTGGTTATTCAAAGCTTTGTAATCCTTCGAAAGATTGTAATAGACATCGGAAAGCAGGCGCGTGTCCAAATCATTTTTGTGTTTCAGGACAATCTTCAAAGTATCAATTGCTCTTTGATATTCTTTTCTCCCAGCATAAACCTGAGACAAAGCATTGTAAATGAAATAATTAATTTCCTTGTTGTAATTACTTTTGATAGCCAAAGCTTTATTCAGATAGATTTCCGCCGAATCGTTTTTAATATAATAATAGGAATTCCCGATATTGTAAAGCGAACGTCTGTGATGATAAATCGCTTGCTCGTCAGGGTTTTTAACCAATTCAATTTCGCGGAGAGATTTTTTGTAATACTCGCTGGCTTTTTGATAATTCTCTTCATCAAAATCGATGTTTCCAATTTCCAGATAAGATAAAGTTTTCAGCAATTTTTTCTTGTCACCTTCAGGTAATTTGTTGATTTGTTTGATAGCGTTATCAAGATAAAATTTTGCTTTATCATTGAGATTCAATTGAATATATTGATGAGCAATTGAACCATTCATTCTGGCAATCAATGCATAATCATTGGTTTTTTCTGCATATTCTTTGGCTTTGAAAAGTAATTCCGTTGATTTTTTAAGGTCATTATTTTTGAAATAAGAAACCGCTAAAGAAGCCAGTTCTTCACTTTTCTTTTTATTAAAGTCATTATCATTGGACAAAATATTCTGCCCAAAAACAAGACTAGCAATCAAAAAATAACAGAAAAAAAATCTGCGAAACATATCCATTCTCAAATTAACGAAACTAATTTACATAAATAACCACAGTTCCAAAGCAATATTTTTTAATCGCAAAGTTTTTTCAAAATTCAAAGTTTCCAAAGCATCAATAAATTGATATTTCAAAGGCATTACTTAAAACATTAATTTTTCATCAACTTGTTGATTCTTTGGTTTCTTAAAAAATCTTCATTCTCATAAAATCTTTGCATTAAACACATTAAAAAAGTCGGTAAAAAACCGACTTTCCTATTTTATTTTATATTTGAATTTTAACCTTTTAATTTTTATAAACACTTTAGTCACTTAAGATTAGAATGAATATTGATTTAAGTTTAATTAAGTTAAAAATCTAAAGATTTTTGAAACTTAAGCGTTCTTATGTGACTTTTAAATAAACTTAAGTGTTAAATAATTATTTGATTAATTCCTAAACAAATTCTTAGTTAGCTAGAACATTCCCTGTCATTTCTTCAGGAATATCTACACCCATCACACTTAAGATAGTTGGAGCTACATCGCCCAATTTTCCTGGTGTCAAATTCCAAGTGTGGTCTTTGTCCATCACAATGAACGGAACCAAATTCGTAGAGTGTTGCGTGTTTGGAGAACCGTCTGGATTTATCATTACATCAGAGTTTCCGTGGTCTGCCAAGATGAAAACCGCATAACCGTGCTCATAGGCCGTCTCCGCTACTTTTTGAATGCAAGCATCCACAACTTCCGCCGCTTTTACCGCCGCTGAGAAAACACCTGTGTGACCTACCATATCTGTGTTCGCAAAGTTAAGAACTACGAAATCTGCTGATTCTTTTTCCAATTCCGGAACGATGGCGTTGGTAATATCGTAAGCTGACATTTCAGGTTTCAAATCGTAAGTCGGAACATCTTTCGGACTTGGGCAAAGCAAACGTCTTTCTTGAACGAATTCTGCTTCGCGACCGCCTGAGAAGAAGAATGTCACGTGTGGATATTTCTCAGTTTCAGCAATTCTGATTTGAGATTTTCCTGCAGATTCCAAAACTTCTCCCATTGTTTTCTGAAGAACATTCTCATCAAAAACAACTTTTACATTCTGGAATGTTTTATCATAATTGGTTAAAGTCACATAGTACAAATCCAACTTTTTCATTCCATACTCTGGAAAATCCTGCTGAGAAAGCACTTCTGTAATTTCACGACCTCTGTCTGTACGGAAGTTGAAAGAAATCACAACATCGTGTTCTTCGATTTTTGCAATTGGGAAATGGTTTTGAACATTCACGATTGGAAGGATAAACTCATCCGTAACATCCTCGTTATAAGAATCCTGAATCGCCTGAACAAAATCTTTCGACTCCTTCCCTACGCCATTTACCATCACGTCATAAGCCAGCTTCACACGCTCCCAACGCTTATCTCTGTCCATCGCATAATAACGGCCAATCAAAGAAGCCAATTTTCCGGTTGTAGATTTCATATGATTTAATAAATCTTCAATAAAACCTTTTCCGGATTTTGGGTCGCAATCACGTCCATCTGTGAAAGCGTGAACGAAAACTTGGTCTGTAAATCCAAATTCGTGCGCCGCCGTCAATAATCCTTTCAAATGGTTGATATGAGAATGCACACCACCATTGGAAACCAACCCAATGAAATGTACTTTTTTGTTGTTGGCTTTAGCATATTCGAAAGCATCTTGGATGACTTGCTCTTTTCCAAGACTTCCGTTTTCTACAGCCATATTTAGTTTTACAAGGTTTTGGTAAACGACTCTACCTGCACCAAGATTCATATGTCCTACTTCCGAGTTCCCCATTTGTCCAGCCGGCAAACCAACCGCCAAACCGCTCGCTTCAAGTGTTGTATTAGGAAAGTTTTTAAGTGCCGAATCGATGAAAGGCGTATTAGCCTGAGCAATGGCAGAAACTTTGTCATTAAGACCGATTCCCCAGCCATCTAATATTGCAAGAATTGCTTTTTTTGACATTTTTAATTTTGTTTTGTTACTACAAATTTACGAAATGAAAAAGTGATTGGGGAATTTTGGTGGGTGTTTTTTATCCTTTTTTTGTTTTGTTTGAAGCGTGAATCATCTGTTTTGCAATTTCTTTTGCGTCCTCTAAATTCATTGAAGGTCTTACTTGTCCATAATTACTTCTGCTACCATCTAATTCAATTATCCAAACATAATTTTGTTCATCAATTTCACAATTAAACAACTTACCTTCCACAATTAATTGAAATCTATTAATATTTTCCATCATAATATAATATCTGTCTTTTATTTTTTATAATTTTCTGGTGAAAATGGGTCGCTATTTGATTTAACAAGATTTTCACTTTTTAACTTTTTTAATAAATAATCAAAAGCATTTAAAACTCTTCTATCTATATTGGTCTTTATCATCAAAAAACAATCGTCCTATATTAGAGTATCTTGTTTCATAGCTAGTATTATAATTTGGATTATCTATACATTCATTGCTATTAATACATTTAAATTGAATTTGAAATGGGTCAAAAGGATACCATCCTAATTCTATCTCTTTATAATAAAATTTGCCAACTTTTGTAATCACAACATTACCCTGATTATCAACACTTAAAATATTTTTATTTAAATTATTATTAATATAAGTAATAGTTTCTTCTTTTGTCATATTTTGAGAAAAGAAGAACTGAAATGAGATGAGTGTAAAAATTGTAAAGTATTTTTTCATTAATTTAATGTTTTTAAAAAAATTTAGTTACCAAAAATATAAATTTAAACTTATATATAATAATATAAAATTTCATTAAAAACAATTCCAAATCTTAACTTTCACCACTCAACTAATATCTGTAATTTTAAAGCCTCATTTAAAGATACAAAATGGACTTAAGAGACCAATTAAAAAACCTTTTCCCCGAACACGAAGAACAGGATTTTCAAATGCCCGATGAAGCAAAAGAAAACTTCAAACAGAAAGAACCTTTGGTCTGCAAATTCGAGAAGAAAGGCAGAAACGGAAAACCTGTTACCCTAATCGAAGGCTGGGAAGGCGACGATGAAGGCTTGAAAGAAATCTCAAAAAAAATCAAAACCAAATTGGGAATCGGTGGCTCGGAAAAAGACGGTGTTATTATCATCCAAGGCGACAACCGTGACAAAATAATGACCATCTTAAAAGAAATGGGTTACAAAACAAAACGTGTTGGAGGATGAGAATAATTATTAATGATAAATGATGAATGATTTTATACTTGTAAGTAAAACACAAAGACACAAGGAATCGTTGATTTATAAATTACTTTTTTAAGGCACTAGGAGAATCATTGATTTTTTTTGACGTACAACTTTGTGCCTTAAAAACACAATCCTATTCATTAATAAACCTTTTGTGCCTTTGTGTAACTTCCAATCCTCTAATAATCTCTTCAGAAAAAACAATCTTTGAAACAAATTCCTGACAATCAAATCATCATCATTGGCGCTGGTCCAGCAGGATTGATGGCATCTCAAATTCTTGCCGAAAAAGGTTTCAAAGTTCAAATATTCGAACAAAACAAAGCCTCTGGAAGAAAATTCCTGGTTGCAGGAAATGGTGGTTTCAATCTCACACATAGCGAAGAATTAGAAAGTTTTATCGAAAAATTTGATGCGCCAGAAATCCGAAATATCGTAAAGAATTTTGATAACAAAAAAGTTATCGATTGGCTTTCTGACTTGGGCGTTACGACTTATGTTGGAAGTTCTGGGAAGATATTTCCTACGAAGAATTTTAAACCGATTCAGGTTTTGAAAGCTTGGCTGGATAGATTGGAACAATTGGGCGTTACAATTCATTATGAGCATACTTTTTTAGATTTTGACGAAAATTCTATCACGCTTAAAAACAGAGAGAAAGAACTTAAAATTGAATATTCAAAATTGATTTTAACAATGGGTGGAGGTTCTTGGAAAAAGACAGGTTCTGATGCTAAATGGATTGAGATTTTAAAATCAAAAAACATAGACATCACACCTTTGGAGTCCGCCAATTCTGGTTATAATACAGATTCGAAATTTCATCAATTACAAGGTCAATATCTTAAAAACATCAAAGTTTCTTTTGAGAATAATGATAAAATCGGCGAAGTAGTTTTCACAAAATATGGAATTGAAGGAAGTCCAATCTACTATTTGAATCGCTTCACAAGAAAACACGATTTTCCTTTAACCTTATATATAGATTTAAAACCAAATCTCTCAGAAGCAGAAATATTAAAACAACTCAACGGAACTGAAAAGATAAGTCAGGTTTTAAAACGAAAATTAAAACTTTCAACAACCGCACTCAATCTTCTGAAAACCTTAGACAAAGAAAGCTACACCAACATAGAAAATTTATCAAAAACAATAAAGAAATTCCCCATCGAGATTCTAAGTTACAGACCAATTGATGAAGTAATTTCGACTTCAGGAGGTGTTTCATTCTCAGCTTTGAATCATAAATTGGAACTTCGCAACTTCCCGAATGTCTTCTGCGCTGGCGAAATGATAGATTGGGAAGCGCCAACGGGCGGTTATCTTTTGCAAGCCTGTTTCAGTACAGGATTTTGGGTTGCAAATGAGATTTCAAAATTTAATCAAACCACATAGAAACATAGAAATTTCTTATAATAAAGAGAAAATAGAAATTTCGTGACACTATTTCCTCTTTCAAAACTATGTGACTATGTGGTGAAAAGAAGTTTGAAAAGAAATGAAAATGTTTTTTTCAAAATTAAAAAGCATCTATCCTTTTACGGATGAAGAATTTTGTTAACTTTAAGACCTTTTTATTTTCAAAATATTCAAATAAAATAAATTATAAATATGATTAACAAATTAGCAGATTCCGAACTGGTTCTTAATGACGACGGAAGTGTGTACCACTTGAATCTTCTTCCGGAAGACCTTGCAGACAAAGTCCTTCTTGTGGGCGACCCAGACAGAGTTCCGAAAGTGTCTAAGTTCTTCGACACGATTGACATCAAGAAGAATAAAAGAGAATTCTACACCCATACGGGAACTTTGCGTGGCGAGAGAATCACGGTAATGTCAACAGGAATCGGGACAGAGAATATCGATATCGTGATGAACGAATTGGACGCTTTGGTCAACATCGATTTGAAGGCAAAAGAATTCAAAAAAGAGCACAAGTCGCTAGAGCTTTTCCGTATGGGAACTTGCGGAAGTGTGAATCCTGACATCGAGGTTAATAATATGCTGGTTACAGAAAATGTAGTTGGTCTGGATGGATTGATGCATTTTTATCAGGATTATAACTTTGAGAATGAGTTTAGTAAGAATTTCTTGGAGAAGTTTCCTTACGAGAGAATCAAGCCAATGTTGTATTTCTCAGATTGGGCAGAAGATATCGCTGGTTATTATGCTGATGCAAAATACAGAGGAAACACTGCGACTTTCCCCGGATTCTATGCACCTCAAGGTCGTCAATTAAGACTAAAAGCTTTGGATGACCAATTCCTTGAAACTTTGAATGACCTTGGTGTTTCTAACTTCGAAATGGAAACTTCGGCAATCTATGGTTTATCCAAATTGTTAGGACACAAAGCAATCACTGTGAACTGCGTTATCGCCAACAGAAGACGTGGCGAATTTGCAAGCGACCATCACGCATCAGAAAAAATGATGATTGAGTGGGTTCTTGACAGAATTATTAAGTAGAAGTTAGAGATTAGACTTTAGATATTAGAAAAGCAATATTCAGAAATGAATGTTGCTTTTTTTGTTTCAATGTAACTTGAATTTATTTACTCCGAGAAAATTTTATTGCAAAGTTTTTTTTAAAGTTCAAAGTTTCCAAATTATCAATAAATTGATATTTTTATTAAGCATATAATTAATCATTTACTTTTATAATCAACTTGTTGATTCTTTGGTATCTTAAAAAAGCTTATTTCTTCAAAAAACTTTGCGATAAATTAATTAAAGAACTTTTATAATTTAATTAACGTTCATTAAGATTTCTCGGCATTCTAATTGAATAATTGATTAACATCAAATCAAATTTTTCAATATCAATCACCAAACACAAAATATTATGAGTACGCACGACGAAAAATACAATGACGCAGAAAGAGCTTTAAACAGAACAGAAAATTCTTTGGAAAGTGCAGCGGATAACGCTAAAAACAAAGTAAATGAGTATGCAGACAGAGCTCGCTCATATATAGATGAGCAGAAAAGAAAAAATGAGGAGCCAACAAAAGATGGTTTCTTCGAAAATCTGAAATCTAATATTTCCGATGCTTGGGAAGACACAAAAGACTTCGCAGATAAAGCATGGGAAACAACAAAAGACACAGCTTCTGATGCTTGGGAAAAAACCAAGGACTCCGCTGAAGATGTGAAAGCAGAATTCAGAAAAGCAACGAATTAGTTTTTAAGTTAGTAATAGTTTTTCAAGAAAAGGAGAAGTCAATCATTTGGCTTCTCCTTTTTAATTATATTTACCAATTATTAATAATGAAGATGAAGAACTTACTATTTTCGGTTTTATTTTTAGGATTTTTTGCAAATTCTCAAACATTCAATCAAGATTACGCGAATGTCGCTAATTTGGTTTCTCAGACCAATATCAACACTTATTTACAGGATTTCGAAGCTTTGGGCGTGAAAACCACAGGCTCAATAGCCAACAACAATGCTTATAATTGGTTAAGAAACAAATATCTGTTTTTCGGATATTCCGAAACTGAAATCACAAAAGATTCTTTTAATTACGGCGCGCAATCAACATCCAACATTATTGTTACAAAAACGGGAACCAAATATCCTAACACTTACATTATTGTTTGCGGACATTACGATACAATTACAGGAACAGGGGCTAATGATAACGGAAGCGGTATTTCAGTCATTTTGGAATTGGCGAGACTACTCAAAAATGTTCCTACAGAATATTCAATCAAATTCATCAATTTCTCTGGAGAAGAACAAGGATTGCTTGGCTCAGCTCATTATGTAAGCAATGTTGTGAATGCAACTTCTCCGAAAATGAGCATCCGTTTGGTTCTTAATATCGATGAAGTCGGTGGAATCAAAGGTCAAACCAACGACACGATTACTTGCGAGAGAGACGAATCTAATAATCCAAGTTCCAACAACTCGGCGTCCAATACTTTCACACAACAATTGATGAATTGTGTGACGCTTTATTCCAATTTGAAAACCAATTTGAGTTACGCCTACGCTTCCGATTATATGCCGTTCCAATCGAATGGAGAAATCATCACCGGCTTGTTCGAGTACAACGAAACGCCTTATGCACACACGGTTAACGACACTTATTCTAATGTAGACCCAGTTTACATTTACAATATTGCGAAGGCAACAACTGGAGCAGTTCAACATTTTGCAATTGCAAGTCAAATGCTAAGCTTAGATACTGCAAAAGAAGCTTTGAAAAATTTCAAAGTTTCCCCAAATCCGGCAAAAGACTATCTTCAACTGGAAATTCCGAGTAATAAAAATCAAAAGTTTAGCTTTATGATAACAAGTCTTGAAGGAAAAACAGTCAGTAAAACCGAAAATCAAATAAGGATTGATATTTCCAAACTTCCAAAAGGTGTTTATCTTGGAACTTTTAAAATGGATAACCAACAGATTACTAAGAAAATCATAGTTGAATAAAAGATTGTTCAAAATGACAAACATTCTTTAACCACAAAAAAATCATCCAAAAGAGCAAAACCAAGTTTTATAAAACAACTTTTTCAACTTTTGATAAGCTTAAAAAGAACAACAGCTTTTGTGGCTTTTGTGGTTTTAAAACAAGTCAAAAATTCGGCAGGTAATTTGCTATGAAGTTTTTCAAATTTTTAAATAATCAATAGTAATAATTCGTTTTACGAAATCTAAAATCACTATCTTTGTGCCTATGCAAAAAATCTTAATAGTAGAAGACGAAAAAGCAATTTCCGGAGTTCTACACAGTATTTTATCAGATGAACTACCAGATTACCACTTCGAAATAGCCGAGGACGGTTTGGAAGGTTTCAAATTTCTAGAGAAGGAAGACTTCGCTCTAGTGATTTCTGATATCAAAATGCCAAAAATCTCCGGTACCGAATTACTAAAACAAACACTTCAGATAAAACCAGAAACTACTTTTGTAATGATTTCCGGTCACGCAGATATTGACACTGCCGTCAGCTGTTTGAAAGAAGGTGCGTATGATTTCATTTCCAAACCGATTGACATCAATCGATTGATAACAAGTGTAAAAAATGCGCTTGACAAAGGAAATCTTCAAAAAGCCAACACCAATCTGAAGCAGGAAAATTCTCAACTTAAGAAAAAAGTTAACAAAAAATACCAAATGATTGGTGATTCTTCCGCCCTTAAGAGAATTCAAGAAATCATTGATAAAGTGGCTCCTTCCGATGCAAGAGTTCTAATCACAGGACCAAACGGAGCAGGTAAAGAATTGGTAGCGCACGCCATCCATTCACAAAGCGAACGTTCCCGTGGACCAATGGTAGAAGTTAACTGTGCTGCGATTCCTTCAGAATTGATTGAAAGTGAATTATTCGGTCACGTAAAAGGATCTTTTACTGGAGCAATCAAAGATAAATCTGGAAAGTTTGAGCAAGCAAATGGTGGAACTATTTTCTTGGATGAAATTGGTGATATGAGTTTGGTCGCTCAAGCCAAAGTTCTAAGAGCATTGCAAGAAAGCAAGGTTTCCCCTGTCGGAAGTGACAAAGAAATTAAAGTGGATGTCCGTGTCATCGCTGCAACCAATAAGAATTTGGCTAAAGAAATTGAGGAAGGAAAATTCCGTGAAGATTTGTTTCACAGGCTTTCTGTAATCGAAGTCAATGTTCCATCGTTGAATGACAGGAAAGAAGATATCCCATTATTAGTGGAATATTTCACTCAAGTCATTGCAAACGAAAATGGTTCTGCGCCAAAGAAATTTGATGAGAAATCTATCAAAGCATTACAGCAATTTGACTGGACAGGAAACATCAGAGAACTTAGAAACGTTGTAGAAAGATTAATCATTTTGGGTGCTGACCCTGTGACTGCTGATGACGTCTCGAATTTTGTAAAGAAGTAAACTTAATTAAATATTATATTTAACCGCAGTTTTTTCTGCGGTTTTTTTTTTGAATAAAAATGAAGATTTATTAATTATGATTTTTCTTTTAATAAAAATATATGAAACAAAATGAACTTTTTAAATAAACAATATACGCAGGAAGGACTGAAATTAGCACTTCCTGTAATGCTGACACAAGTTGGACAAGTATCTGTAAACCTGTTCGATAACATTATCGTTGGAAAACTTTTAGGAGCGCAGGCTTTAGCTTCGGTTTCTCTGGGTAATGCCTTATTTTTCTCGATTTTTGTATTAGCTTTAGGATTTTCTTTTGCGATTCCGCCTTTGGTTTCCGAAGCTAATTCTCAAGGGAAACACGATACTATTAATTCGGTTTTCAGACATGGATTTGTCATTAATCTGGGAATCGGGATTTTGCTGATGATAATTTTGTTATCTGTACTTCCATTGATTTATCATCTTGACCAGCCAAAAGAAATTATTCCAAACACGATTAGCTTCTTGAGTATAATGGCTTTTACGATGATTCCGTTTATGATGTTCCAGACTTTAAGAGAAGTTTCGGAAGGATTATCATTTACAATAGGTGTGACAAAAGCCACTATTATTGCGAACGTTATTAATATTGCATTGAATTACGTTTTCATTAAAGGACTTTTCGGATTGCCCGCAATGGGCGTTCAAGGTTCGGCTTTAGCAACTTTGATTGCCAGAATTTTTATGGTGGTTTTCCTTTACTTTGTCTTGGTAAAAGAGCCAAAAACAAGACGTTACCTCAAAGAATTTTCTTTGAAAATCAGTCTTTTCACAAAAGAGATGTTCAATAAAATGTTCAAACTTGGTTTACCAACTGCTCTACAAATGTTTTTTGAAGTTACTGCTTTTGCTGCAGCAGCTTTTATCTGTGGATTAATCAGTTCTACTGATATTGCTTCACATCAGATTGCGCTCTCTATGGCCTCATTTACTTTCAACCTTTGTATTGGTTTCAGTGTGGCTTCTACGGTGATGATTGGAAACAAAATGGGTGTTGGAGATTATGCAGGTTTGAGAAAAATCGGAATTAATAACTTTAAACTGACTCTGATTTATATGGGATTCTGTGGATTGATGTTTATCCTTTTCAGAAATGTTCTACCACATTTTTTCACGAAAGAAAGTGATGTTTTAGTTATCAATTTAGCTTCGAAATTAATGATTATTGCGGCGCTTTTCCAGTTATCAGACGGAATTCAGGTTACGGCTTTAGGTTGCCTGAGAGGAATCCAAGATGTGAAAATCCCAAGCATTATCACTTTTGTTGCTTATTGGGTTTTCACAATTCCTGTTGGATTTTTCCTTTGTGTGACGATGAAAATGGGTGCATTTGGAATGTGGATTGCGCTGGGAATTGGATTGACGATTTCTGCTGTTCTTTTGGTGATTAGATTTTTGAGATTAAGTAAAAGGAAAGCTTTGGCTAATTAATTATACTCAAACGCTAATACAACCACATAGGCACAATAGGAAAATCATTAAAAGATTAAAATAGAATTCTATTTAAATTTAAAAGAATTTTAAAAAAACTATGTGTCTATGTGGTTAATAAATTATTTCAAAACCTATTTTAAATTTTTAAATTTGCAACTCAATATTTTATAATGACGATTAAACAACATATACAATCTAAAATATCGGAAATCGTTTCCAAATTATACGGCATCGAGAATGTGACGCTGGAAGTCCAGAAGAACAAAACCGAGTTTGAAGGCGATTTCACCATCGTGATTTTTCCGCTGGTAAAACTGGCGAAAAAAAGTCCTGATGTTCTTGGAAATGAACTTGGAGAAGAAATTAAAAATCAAATCGATTTCATAGAAAACTTCGGAATCGTGAAAGGTTTCCTGAACTTAAAAGTTAAAGATTCGGCTTTCTTACAAGAGTTTTCTGAAACGGAAAAGAACTTCGATTCTACTCCTTCCAAAAACGAAACGGTAATGGTGGAATATTCTTCGCCAAATACCAACAAACCGCTCCATTTGGGACATATCAGAAATAATCTTCTCGGTTTTTCTGTGGCTGAAATCCTGAAAGCAGACGGTTACAATGTTATCAAAACGCAAATCATAAACGACCGTGGAATCCACATCTGCAAATCGATGTTGGCTTGGAAAAAATTCGGAAACGGGGAAACTCCTGAATCTACAGGTTTGAAAGGCGATAAATTGGTCGGAAACTATTATGTGGAATTCGATAAATTATATAAATCCGAAATCAAAGCGCAAGTTGCTGACGGAATCGACGAAGAGACAGCGAAAAAACAAGTGCCTTCTATCATCGAAGCGCAGGAAATGCTTTTGAAATGGGAACAAAATGATGCTGACATACGTAAACTTTGGGAGATGATGAATTCTTGGGTTTATGCAGGATTTAATCAGACTTATGCGAGATTGGGCGTTAATTTTGACCAAGTTCAGTACGAGAGCAATACTTATCTTTTGGGGAAAGATTTGATTCAGCAAGGTTTGGACAATGGCGTTCTTTACAAAAAAGAAGACGGTTCTGTTTGGTGCGACCTGACGGACGAAGGTCTTGACCAAAAACTATTGTTGCGTTCTGACGGAACTTCGGTTTATATGACGCAGGATTTGGGAACCGCTGTTGAGCGTTTCAAAGATAATAACATCCAAAGATTGATTTACACTGTTGGGAATGAACAGGATTATCACTTCCAAGTTTTGTTCAAAATCTTGAAAAAATTGGGTTATAATTGGGCAGACCATCTTTATCATTTGTCTTACGGAATGGTCGAATTGCCAGAAGGAAAAATGAAATCCCGTGAAGGAACCGTGGTTGATGCAGATGATTTGGTTCAGGAAATGTATTTGACGGCAAAAGAAAAATCTCAGGAATTGGGCAAACTGGAAAATCTTTCTGCCGAAGACAAAGAGAAATCTTACGAAACGGTTGGATTAGGCGCTTTGAAATATTTTATCTTGAAAGTTGACCCGAAAAAGAAAATGCTTTTCAATCCAGCAGAAAGTATCGATTTTAATGGAAATACAGGTCCGTTTATTCAATATACTTATGCGAGAATTCAGTCGCTTTTGGATAAGGCAAATTATTCCGCAAAAGGACTTTCTGATGCTTATCTCCCGAACGTTGGTGAGAAAGATTTGATAATGCTTCTTTCGGAGTTCAAAGATGTGGTTGCAAAAGCTTCGGAATCTTTGAGTCCAGCTCTAGTTGCGAATTATGTTTATGAATTGGTGAAAGCTTACAACTCTTTCTATCAGAACAATCCAATTTTGAATCAAGATGATGAGAATGCGAAACAATTCCGTCTTCAGATTTCCGAATTGGCTGGAAAAACGATTAAGAAAGGGCTTTCTCTTCTTGGAATTAATGTAGTGAATAGAATGTAAAATTCTCTTTTAAATAAAATTAAACTCTGCTGAAAGGCGGAGTTTTTTGTTTTTGGAATTATGATGCTTAAATTTGAAATTACTTTATTCAATAAAATGAGAGACTGGCGGAGAAGGCAGACAGGCTCAAAAAAAATAAATGATTTGACGGGCGAAAGAATATATCTTTTGCCCATTTTTTTAAATCAGACGTAAACTAAAAAAAAAGAAAATCTTAATATTTTTATTACTAATAATCATTTATTCTTGTTCCTAAAAAAATCTTCAAATCAAATAACAACGAATAATCGACACTAAAAAGCTTGGGATTATCTGGATAAAAAAGACAATATCAAAGCCTTCATATAGTTTGAAAAAGCCAAGGATTTTTCTTAAACATAAAAATGATTTAGGAGTAGGAAAATGCCTTATGAACATCGCAATCATCCAAGAACAATTGGGAGATAACTTTGGCAGCCAGGAAAAATCTATAAGCGCATTAACTTTTTTTGACGAAAACAAAGTATAACTTCCTCCAACTAAAAGACTTTTATTAAAACTTTTAAAGTTATAATGAAATTTATTTTAATAAATATGGAAATCCGTAAAAATTAAAATTGAAGTATTTTTGCAAAAATAACAAGGAGATTTCACAATGGAATCCAATTAAAACAAAATTTATATATTAACCAAGTATGAGGCTTCGAATTTTGAAGTCTTATATTTTTTTCTGCATATATTATAAAAAAATAACCAACTGAAATTCAGCTGGTTATTAACTTACGATTGTAGACCCACAGGGATTCGAACCCCGACAGGCGGTACCAAAAACCGAAGTGCTACCGTTACACCATGGGTCTGTCGTTTATTGTGGTGCAAATGTACAGCTTTTTTTTTAACTTCCAAACTTTCTTCAAAAAAAATTACATATTTTTATAAAATAATTTTTCAAACAACTCAATGTTAATCGACCTTTCCAAAGCATCACCAATCAACCAAACCTCATCTAACGAATTTGAATCCAAAGTTTTAGACTTCATAAAAGAATGGTTTTCGGAGTCAAAAACGGTGAAAATCCAGAGTTCTGGCTCTACTGGAATTCCGAAAGTTTTTTACGTAGAAAAATCAAAAATGTTGAACTCGGCAGAGATGACTTGTGATTTTTTAGGTTTGAAAGAAGGAAATTTGGCTCTACTTTGTCTTCCGATTGAATATATCTCAGGAAAAATGATGGTCGTAAGAAGTATTTCGAGAAAATTAAAACTGAAAATTGCTCCAACTTCTCTTAATCCTTTAGAAAATAATAATGAAGAAATTGATTTTTGTGCAATGACACCTTTGCAAGTTGAAAATTCTTTGGACAAAATTCATTGGATTAAAAATTTGATTATTGGAGGCGCATCTGTTTCTGAAACTTTAAAGCAAAAAATTCAAGAATCATTAACTAAAAAAGAAAAAGGCTTCGAGAGCCTCAGCCTGACAAATAATTTTCAACCCAAAGTATTCGAGACTTACGGAATGAGCGAAACCCTTTCTCACATTGCATTAAAACAAATTTTCCCAAATCCAGAAGATTGGTTTACAGTTTTTGAAGGCGTAGAGATTTCTTTGGACGAAAGAGATTGTTTGAAAATATTTGCTCCAAAATTGAATTCTGAAGTTTTACAGACCAATGATTTGGTTGAAATTAATGACATTAAACAATTCCGGTTTCTGGGAAGAATCGATAATGTAATTAATTCAGGAGGCGCCAAGATCTTTCCTGAAGAATTAGAAAAATTAGTTAAAAAAGAAATTCCCAATGAAGCCGTTTTTCTAGGAATCCAAGATGAAAAACTCGGACAAAAATTAGTTCTCGTAATCGAAGGAGAATCTAATGAAAATCTAAAATTTAAAATCCATAATTTAAAATTTCAAAAGTCGTTTCATAAACCAAAAGAGATTATTTTTGTAGAACAAATCCCAAGAACGCCGAACGGAAAAGTGAATCGTCTTGAATTAAAAAAATTAATCAAAAACTAAAATGAAAGATTTTTCTACCGAAATCAGTTACAAAACTTCCCGCTCTTCTGGAGCTGGCGGACAGAACGTGAACAAGGTGGAAACAGCTGTTACCGGAATTTGGAACGTGATGGAAAGTCAGTTTTTTTCTTTTGATGAGAAACTCCGAATCTCGGAAAAACTCAAAAACAGAATCAATTCTGAAGGTCTTCTGCAAATGACTTCTTCTGAAAGCAGAACGCAACTCCAAAATAAAAAAATTGTGACTGAGAAAATGCTGGAACTGGTTAAAAAATCACTTTTTGTTCCAAAGAAACGACTCGCTACAAAACCTTCGAAAGGTCAAATCCAAAAACGCATCGATAACAAAAAGAAATTGTCCGAGAAAAAGGAAAACCGAAAATTCAGATTTTAATCAATCTTCAAATAAATTTCAAAAAAATCTTTTTATTTTCCACAAAACTTGTATTTTTACCTCCCTGCATTTTAAAAAATGGAAAAAGAGATAAAAATCAACTTTGAAGTCATCCCGAGTTACGAAGAACTCAACGATATAGAAAAAACACTATTTGATAAAGCTAAAACCATTCGAGAACAAGCCTACGCGCCTTATTCCCACTTCTTTGTTGGATGTGCTCTGCTTCTGGAAAACGGCGAAATAATCACTGGAAGCAATCAGGAAAACGCCGCTTATCCTTCTGGATTGTGTGCCGAGAGAACGACGATTTTTTGGACTTCTGCCAATTATCCCGATGTAAAAATCAAAAAAATATTTGTGATTGGCGGGCCAGAAGGAGCTCTAAGTTCTATTCCAATTCCACCTTGTGGCGGTTGCAGACAGTCAATTTTGGAATATGAAGCTAAGCAAAAAGAACAAATCGAAATCTATTTTGCCGCACCAAACGGAGAAATCATCAAAACAAAATCTATCCGAGACTTGTTGCCATTCTCATTTGACGGGAGCTTTTTATAATTTTTAGGAGCAAGACGATTGGTCTATTTTTAGAAATTTTCCAACCTGCTGTCCACTATATCTTTTTTGTCATTGCGAACACCGTGAAGCAATCTGTTGAACTTTTCAGCAATCGCAATAACAAAAAAGGATGCCGTTCCCATCAGGGCTATGTTGACGTTTTGTAATCTCTAAGCTTTTTCTAAATTTCAAAAACCTTACTTTCTTCGTTGATACGTCTCACAACGTTTTCTGTTCTTTCTTTATGAGTGTCAGTAATGAAAATTTGCCCAAAGCTCTCTTTATTGACTAATTCAATCAATTGAGAAACTCTTGAATCATCTAGCTTATCAAAAATATCGTCTAAAAGGAGAATCGGAGATTTTCCTGTCAATTCTTTGATTCGGTTGATTTGAGCTAATTTTAAAGAGATTAAGAATGATTTCTGTTGACCTTGCGAACCAATTTTCTTGATTGAATTCCCGTTCATTTCGAACAACAAATCATCTTTGTGAGTTCCTTTGGAAGTGTAAGTTAAAGCTCTGTCTTTGTCAATTGAACTGGATAAAAGTTCCTTAAAAAAACTGTTAGGCTGAGCGGAGTCGAAGCCATCCAAAAGATGAGATTCATAAATCACGTTCACGATTTCTTTTCCTCCAGAAATGATTTCATAAAAATGCTGAACAATTGGATTTAGTTTTTCTACAAAGTCTTTTCTTTTTTCAAAAATTCGAGTTCCGAAGTTTGAAATTGGGTCATCATAAATCTCCAAAGAATCTTTGTCAAATGTCCTGTTCTTCGCAAAATATTTCAGCAAAGCATTTCTCTGCTGAATCGTTTTCTGATACTGAATCAAATCAAAAAGATAAGAAGAATCGGTCTGAGAAATCATTGCATCCAGAAACTTTCTTCTACTCTCTCCAGAATCAGAAATCAAATTGGAATCATACGGCGAAATCATCACACTCGGTAGATAACCAATATGGTCAGCTAATCTATCGTATGATTTATCATTTTTCTTAATGACTTTTTTGGATTCTTTTGGCTGGAGAATTTTGATAATATCTTCTTTTTCCTCATTCTGAATTTCGGATTCAATGACGAAGAAATCTTCGTCAGATTTCACATTATTAAGGTCAGAATTTCCAAGGAAACTCTTTCCAACAGACAAATAATGAAGCGCATCCAGAATGTTGGTCTTCCCTACTCCATTATTGCCCACAAAACAATTGATTTGAGGCGAAAAATAAAAAGACTGTTCCGAGTGATTTTTGAAATTGATGAGCGCAAGTTTGTTGATAATCATAATCCTAAAAAATTTTCGAGTGTTTTAGGATTTTGATGGTTCTCCCAAAATGAAATAATTGAAATGGTTTCTTTTTCTATATTGTAAATCAAACTATAATTTTTAAAAACCAACATTCTTGTAGTTTCATTGATAGTTTTTTTTCCAGATAACGGTTGAATTTTTAACTGATTTGTTTTTTCCTTAATCGCAATTTTTAGCTTTTTAGAATAAGATTTACTTTTATTTCTATTATTCCAATATTCAAAAATTTTATCTCTTTGATTTTTAGCAAAATGAGTCCATTCTACCTTTAACCCAACCATTCTTCATCCATTTTGTCCATTTCTTCTTCTGTGTAAACTCTACCATTTTTTACATCGTCCATACCTTGTTCTATCATTTTCATCACATAATCTGGAAGAACTACTACTTCTTCTTTAAAATATTCATCAACTTCTTCTTCTGTCATTGGTTTTTCAGATTCGTAGATGGATGGAGATTCTGCGACGATATTGGGAGATTTTGATTCAAAATTCTTGAGGAAAGCGGATAACAAATAATAATTATCGGATTCACAGATTTTCTGAATTAGTTTTATTTTAATATCATTAATGTTTTCCATCACTCAAAAATTTCAGTAAAGATAAAACTAAATAACAACAAAATCAATTTCCGAAATTCACAAAGTGCGGAATGTCTGTTCCAAAATTGTTCAATGGTAAAACATTATTTCGGTTGCTGTTAAAATCAAAAACCGAATTATTATCAAAAGGAACGCGAGGATAATAAGTAAAGGAAATCTGAATCCTGTTGAAAACCAAATAAGGATTGTTAATCAAAACTCCAATTCCAATTTTTGTATTAGCATTGGTTTTCAGCAATTTATCATCTGGCATTCCAAGCCAACCAACAGCAGTCGTTAAATAAGGACTAAAGTGGAAATTCTTCCAAGTTTTATTAACGAAAAGTTGAAGCTGATATCTCAAAACCAGCTTCTTTGTGCCGATATAATCCGCATTGTAAACAGGAAAATCTTCTGCTGCGGAAAGATTAATCCTATCTCTGTAAGAATAATTATGTTGAGGATTTCCAAGTGCTAAAGTCGGTGAAAAGAAATGTCTGGCTTTTGCAAATTTCCAATCCATCAGATTTGTGAAATAAGTTCCATCTAGGCGAAAAGATTCGCGGTTTTCTCTTTCTTCATTAAAAAACCGACCAAACTGAGCTATAATATTGAAATAACCGATTTTCGTAAAATCTCCGTAAGATGCAGCAACACCGGCGTAAGGCATCACTTCGTTACTTCTTGACAAAAACCCTGCAGTTAAGTTGAATGTATTTCCGTAAGCAATATCTTCTGGCAAATCGTATTGAAAAATGTTTTTTTCAACTGCAAATTTCCTTTGAATAAATCCC
The DNA here is from genome assembly GCF_003385395.1 of Epilithonimonas hispanica. Classification (GTDB taxonomy): domain Bacteria; phylum Bacteroidota; class Bacteroidia; order Flavobacteriales; family Weeksellaceae; genus Epilithonimonas; species Epilithonimonas hispanica. The sequence goes on from NZ_QNUG01000015.1 coordinate 96,692, forward strand.
GCAGACATCAAAAAACTACTGTACGAACGGAAATATCCAAACTGGTCAATATAAGGACTATCTTTATACTGATAATTCTGAAAACGTCCTATCAATGCAATATTACTCGATACTTTTTCTTCTGGATTAGATGAAACCGGAATCTGATAACCTCCCCACAAATCCTGACTGTAAACTTTGATTTGAACTTCAGGAAAAGTTGTGTCTGTTTCTATCGGAAGTAAAACATTTCGCATAAAATATTCAAAAGTGAATCCGCCTGCCCATTTAGTCAATGGTGAGAAAAAGTCTCTTTTAACATTAAAATTAATTCTTTCATTTTTCACAAAATCTCTTTCTCCCAAAACTTGAGCATTGATGTAAGAACCAAAGAGATTATAAGCCGTATAACTTCCGTACATATAATCTTGTTTTTCCTTAGAATCGTTTCTGTAAAGGAAATCCGCTTCGTGACCAAGACCTAGAAAATTCTCTTCTGTAACTCCAAGACCGATTTTACTTCCAGAATAACTCACTCTCGGCTTCAAACTCCAAGAATCGAGAACTTTTATCACAACATCAATAGAATCCTTGGTAGAAGTGCTGTCAGAAATGCTGATATTAACTCTGTTGATGAAAGGCATTGTTCTTAGCAAACGTTCGGATTCATAGAGTTTTTGCGCATTATATTCTTCGCCTTTTTTGAAAAGCAAATAATTATTAACTGTTGAAACTCGAGTATTTGAATGAAGATGATTTGTAAACCAATCGTACCATTTGGACTTTTCTTTTTTGTCTTTAGAACCATATCCAAAAGGGTCAATCGTTTCAATTTTAATATTTCGGATATATCTTCCATCATAAGATGCTTGCGTTTCTTTCTCGGTTCGAGTTTTTACGGAAACCGAATCTGCTTCGCGACGAAATATAAAACGATGAATGAATTTTGTAAATTCTCTTTTATCCGAAAATTCTTCAATTTTATAATAAAGCGAATCTTTTCCTTCCTGAGCATTAGCAAAAGAAAAGCAACTTAAAACGAAAATAAAAATCAGAATCGATTTGTTCATCAATAATCGGAAAAATATTTTAAAGATAAATAAACAACATAGGCACAATAGATTTATTTCATCTAATTAAAAAGATTAAATAGTTGCAACTATTTAATCTTAAATTATCAATCAACCAAGTATTATTAAACTATGTGTCTATGTGGTTTAAAGTAAAATTCAACAAAATCTGTATTAGCAATTTATAAGCCAATGCACGAAAAGCCATAACAAAGGTAATCCGCTACAACTCTCTACCCAAAAAGAAAAGTATGATTCTTGATTGCTATTTTCAGAAAAATAAATCAATATAAATGTGATAATTACCGTCAAGAAAAAATAAATTCCGAATTCCAAATCAAGGTAAAAAACACTCAATAAACCAGAAATGAAAATCAGTATATAAGCCAGAAATTTAGTTTTCTGAACACCAATCAAAATCGGAAAAGTCACAACATCATCACTTTTCATATCTCTTATATCAAAAGGTAAAACCAAAGCCGAAATGAATAGCCAAGAAATTAAAAAAATCGGCCAATTAAATTCAGGAAGAATCAACCAAGAATTGATTAAAGCCCAAGTCAATCCAACGTAAAAAATTTTTAGTAATGGGATTTTCCTGATGAATTTCTCCAAGAAGAAAGAATTGTAAAGCAAACCAAGAATGACAATAATTGCCCATTTCAGAAGTCTGTATTCGTTATGATTTTTGAGAATGAGAATGACGCTGATAATTCCGCAAATACAATTGAAAATCAGAATCTTGAGAAACTTCTTTTTGTCGTACTGATATTTAGTATAAAGATAACCGCTGAAATAAGTGATGAAAATCAAAAGCAAAGTCGGCCATCGGAATATCTTTTGCTCCAGCATAAAAAAACCAGCCAGAAAAGTTCCCATTAATGAAACATAAACCTGACTGTCAATGAGATATTTTTTTGCTAAATTTAAAATCGACATTTTATTTTAACAAATGTCGGAAAAATTGTTCTAAATAAATGAAGTTTAAAATCTTGAAAAACATTAAACCACAAAAGTCACAAAAGAATAATTTCCATAAAGACTAAAAAAGATATTTTTTTTAAAGCAATTCCTTTTTTGAACTTTTGATAAACTTAAGAAAACAGAAGCTTTTGTGACTTTTGTGGTTTTAATTCAAATTAAAAAAAAATTGTTTTCCCTTCCAACCTTACAATAAAATGATGCATCTTTATAAAGTGATTAATTCACTCATTCAAAAAAATACAATCTACATATGAAAACCCGTAGTGCATTATAAAAAAGGTTACTCATAATACGGAAATTTCGTATATTGTATTGACTATCAATCTAATACGTTATGAATAACCTAGATGCAATTTACGATTTTATTTTAAAGGAATTAAGAAAATTAACCATCAAAGAAAATTTTTATTTCAAACCAATTAAACCAAAATTATCT